>JAHEDI010000082.1 GCA_024641305.1 bacterium
GGATGTGGTCGCAGCTGGAACACGTCAATTCGACCGCTTCTGATCTGAGAATCGGCCTGCGAAGGGCACTCAGGTTTCCGATGCCGATTGATGGGAGCCTCGACAGCATTCAGTTGCGGGCAGATCGCGAGAGAGTCATGGGCGAGCGGTCGCCACATTTCTACAAAGAGACTCTCCATCTGGAGCGTGGCAAGGGCGTCTGGCTCTACGGAGCGGACGGCCGCCAATACCTCGACTTCTACAACAACGTTCCGACCGTCGGCCACTCTCATCCCCACGTCGTCAACGCGATCTCACGCCAACTGGCCGCCTTGAACACGCATACCCGCTACCTCTACAACAACGCCGTGGAATATGCCGACCGACTCACCGCCACGGTTGCCGATCACCTCGATGTGTGTCTGTTCGTAAACTCCGGTTCAGAAGCCAACGATGTCGCCTGGCAGATCAGTCAAGTGGTGACCGGGAACGCTGGATTGTTGGTGATGCACAACGCGTATCACGGCATCACCCAGGCCGGCATCGCCATGACACCCGCAAAAGGACTCGAACCTGCCAGACACGTCGAGGAAATTCCGGCACCCGACGACTACCGCCGAGCCGTCGCCACGCCCGCCGAGGCGATTTCAGACACTGAAAAAGCCATCGCCGAACTGCGTATCCGCGAGATTGACCTCGCAGCCTTCATCGTTGATTCGGCGATGTGTTCCAGCGGCATCCCGGACGTGCCGGACGGATTCCTCGGGGCCATCGCGTCCACCATCCACGCCGCCGGAGGACTCGTAATAGCAGACGAGGTGCAGTCGGGGTTCGGAAGACTGGGTGCCATGTGGGGCCATGAACTTCTCGGGATGCAACCCGACATCGTCACGCTCGGCAAACCGGTCGGTAACGGTCACCCGCTCGGGGTGGTGATTACGAGTCGGGCCGTCCTTGACGAGTTCCAAGCACAAGTGCGCCTGTTCTCGACGTTTGGGGGCAACCCCGTGTCATGTGCGGCAGGACTGGCCGTACTCGATGTCATAGAGCGAGAAGACCTCATCACAAACTCTCTCACGACCGGTACCTACCTACGCGAGCAGCTGAGACAGCTGGCCGCCACACAACCTCTCATTGGCGACGTGCGGGGCCGGGGATTATTGGCTGGCCTCGAGCTCGTCACCGACCGGGAGACCAAGACACCAGCCACCGCCCAAACCCGGGAGCTACTTGAGCTCATGCGCAAGAACGGCGCGCTCGTCGGAAAGGATGGCGAACACGCCCACATCCTCAAACTACGTCCTCCCCTCGTCACCACCCGCCAACACGTCGACCTATTCGTCGACATTCTCGCTCGGTCGTTGATCGAAGTGTCCACCTAGCTTCGGCGTTCGGCGGGTTCTGGTTGCCCGTGTCGTACCATGCCGTTCGCTATGGAGGCCTTCATGACCGGGGTGGCGGCAGGATTCGGGATTGCGATTCCGGTTGGAGCCATCGCCATTCTCATTCTTCAGACCGGGATCCGGCAGGGATTCTCGAGCTCATTCGTCGCTGGCGCCGGAGCGGCCACCGCCGACTTGTTCTATGCCGGTCTGGCCGTAATCGGGGGGGCCGCGCTCAGCGGACTCGTCGATAGCTGGGATGAACCGCTGCGGATCGTCAGCGCCATCGTCCTCACCGTGATCGCCGGCGTAGGCCTTCGCACCCTTCGCCGGGAGGCTGAACCCGTTGCCATGCCGCCGTCGCAGCGTCGCAGCCTAACCGGCACTTATACCAGATTCCTGGCCCTGACCATCGTGAATCCGGCCACGGTAGTGTACTTCGCCGCAGTCATCATCGGTCTCGGGATTGCCAACGATCTGACCCCCTCCGAAGGAATCCTCTTCGCTGCCGGGGCATTCTCCGCGTCACTCACCTGGCAAAGTCTGCTCGCCGGACTCGGATCATTTGCAGGCAAACGCCTCAGCCACCGCATCCAAGCCATCGCCATTGCAACTGGGAACCTCGTCATCCTTGCCCTGGCCATGGCCATCCTGTTTCGTTGACCGGCCAACCAACCACGGAACCCAAGAACTCGCATCTCGCCGAACGAGGTGGTGCCATGGATCAGCGCTCGCCGCCTGCCATGGGCCTTGGTCATGCCGTCGCCCTAGGTGTTCTATTTCGGGAGGTTGTTGACGGGTTTGGGGTGAGCTCCTCTGGTTGAGTGGTGTTTGCACGCATCACAGAACCAGAGGAGGCTCACCGTGCACGCTAATGCCCCATTGACGCCGGAGGGTCGTCTCAGGATGTGTCGTCGGATCGAAGCCGGCTACGACATTTCAGAGGTGGCCAGGTTCATGTCGATTTCGCGTCAGACCGCATCGAAATGGTGGAACCGTTATCAGGGTGAGGGTGAAAGCGGCCTGATCGACCGCCGGTCGACACCGCATCGGTCACCGTGCCGGGTGTCGGTGAAGCGGGAACGACGGATCATCGGGTTGCGGCTCGGTCGCCGGTGGGGTCCCGAACAGATCGCCGGGCATCTGGGCATGAACCCTTCGACGGTGTGGCGGGTGTTGAAACGCTACGGGATCTCGCAGCTTCGTCGCCTCGATCCGGGACTGGTCAAACCACCGAGACGCTATGAGAAGCAGATCCCTGGTGAACTGGTCCATGTCGACGTCAAAAAGTTCACTCGTATCCCCGATGGGGGCGGATGGAAAGCCCACGGGCGAGGCAACGTCAAAAAGGCAGTCGGAATCGGCAAGACCTGTCTCCATTCGATGATCGATGATCACAGTCGGGTCGCCTATCGCGAGTTCCTCGACGACGAGACCGCCCTCACCTGCCTCGAGTTCACCAAACGGGCCGTCCAATGGTTCGCTGACCGAGGAGTCACCATCCAGGCCATCATGACTGATAACGGGACCGGATACCGCTCTCATCTATTCTGCGACACGCTCGACTCGGTCGGGATCGACCACATTTTCACCCGCCGCTACAGGCCACAAACCAACGGGAAAGTAGAACGCTACCAACAGACCCTCGATCGGGAATGGGCCGCCGCCCGATTATGGACCTCAAACCAACAACGCCAAGACGACCTGACCCGCTGGATCCACCAATACAATCACCACCGACGCCACTCAGCAGTCAAGGGCGCACCCATCACCCGCATCAACAACCTCAGGGATTGTTACACCTAGGGAGATCGATATCACTTGCCGGCCTATGTCCCGACTAGCCATTTCAGGTATTGCCTCGTCTTCGGTCTTCTATTTGCCTACGGTCAATCGGGTACGCCAACGCGCGGAACGCCAGA
>JAHEDI010000083.1 GCA_024641305.1 bacterium
GCCTCTCGCTCCGCCGACTGGAACCCGGACCCGATCAGAATCCGATAGTCGGCGGCGGTGGCCGCATCTTCGATGCTGTCGACCATGTCGGCGTAAAAAGGGTTGTGAAGATCGGCAACCACTACTCCGATTACGAATGTTCGTCCCTGCACGAGGTGTTTGGCGGCGGCGTTTGGTCGATACCCCAGTTCAGCGGCGGCCTTTTTGACAGCGGCTCTTCGAGCATCGCTCACCTGCGGTGCGTCGCGCATCACGAGCGAAACGAGCGACTTGGAGACGCCGGCCAGCTTGGCAACATCGTGAATGGTGGGATGTCCGTTACTCATGGTGAACTCGCTGAGGGCTTGGGCTGACGATCGGATCGACTCTATCCGGTTGGCGCTCCAAAGCGTGACGCTACCAGCGATGTCCGGTGTTGCAACTCGTAGGATTGCGACGCTTTGTAACCTTCGCCGATGAGTTGTGAAACGTCGAAGAATCGGTGGCCTATGGCTCAAATCTCGATTATGATCGAACACACGTTCGACTGATCGTTCGAACCGCAGCGTTTTTTGTCACACCCGAATGAGATGCTGCCATCAGAAAGGAGCACCGAACATGTGGCGACCAAATGTGGTGTTATCAAACGAAGTTCGTTCCCGGGTTCTGGACCTGGCTCGTGAGCAACATGAAACCGTAGGTCAGGTACTTGCCGGTCTGATACTGGACGGCCTCGGCATGCGGGCAACCGAGGTTGAACGGCAACAACTCACCTTCGATTTAGGAGAACCGGATTGGCTAGAGCAACTGCGCCTTCGTCACGTCGGCTAGCGACACATGGACTAAGTCGGACTAACATGGTTTTGACCATGGTAAATATCCACGAGGCCAAGACCCACTTCTCGAAACTGGTCGCCCGGGCGGCCGCCGGCGAAGAGATCGTCATCACGAAAGCTGGCGAGCCAATGTGCAAACTGGTACCCCTTTCCAAGCGGACTGAGCCGCGCACGCCTGGGCTCTTGAAAGGAAAGATCGAGATCTTCGAAGGGTTTGACGACCCACTTCCTGAGTTTGAGGCCTATTACGAAAACGGTGAGCAGGACTATTGAGAGTCTTGGTGGACACGCACGTCGTGTTGTGGTGGCTGCTGTCGTCACCTCGCATTCGAACGGAGCATGCCACGCTCTTGGCCGACCCTGACACAACTGTGTGGGTGAGTGCGGCGTCCGTTTGGGAGATTGGTATCAAGCGAAGGTTGGGCAAGCTCAGGTTCTCGGCTCCGATTTCTGAGTCATGCTTGGCAGCCGGATTTGGATTGCTTCCTATTAGTGCCCAGCACGCTGAAGTTGCCGGCGCCTTGGATCTGCACCACCGAGATCCGTTTGATCGCATGTTGGTCGCCCAAGCCCAGATCGAGCAGATGGCGATCATGACGGTGGACCCAGTGTTTGATGATTACGACGTGGTAACTGTCTGATGGTCCCGAGCTCCCACCACGGGTAGCCTGTCGCTTCATGGCCGCCGCTAACCAGCAACCGACGATGGACGATCTCGAAAAGCTGCGCGATCAGCTGCGTCGCAACGCCCACCGTTATTACGTTCTCGATGCGCCGGAAGTTTCCGATGCCGACTACGACGCCATGTACCGCCAGCTTGAAGCGCTCGAAGCCGACCATCCAGAGCTCATCACGCCCGACTCGCCGACCCAGCGAGTCGGCTACGACGTCTCAGCACTGTTTACGTCGGTTCCTCACCTTGAACCCCTCTTTTCGCTTGACAACGCCGAGACGGCAGAAGATCTCGACGCATGGGAAACACGCCTCGAACGAGTCCTGGGAAAGCCACCGCAGGGGTATGCGTGCGAGCTGAAGATTGACGGCCTCGCCGTCTCGCTCGTCTATGAGCAAGGTGTGTTTATCCGCGGTGCAACCCGGGGAGACGGCACGACCGGCGAAGATATCACGGCCAACCTGCGCACGATCGAAGCCGTGCCGTTGCGTCTGTTTGGTGATGCTCCTGACCTGCTTGAAGTACGTGGCGAGGTCTACATGCCTGCGGCGGCTTTCAACGAACTCAATGTGCGTCAGGCCGCAGCAGAAGATCGGCTCTTCACCAACCCCCGCAACGCGGCAGCCGGGTCGGTCCGGCAGAAGGACCCGGCGATGACCGCCGCCCGCAAGTTGTCGATCTGGGTCTATCAGATTGGAGTGATCCGGCGAGGCCCTGACCTCCAGACGCACACGGAGTCGATGGACTACCTCGGTCGGCTCGGGTTCAAAGTCAATCCAGCCTCCCGATCGGTATCTGATCTCGATGGCGTCAAAGCTTTCGTAAACGAGGCCGATCAAAGTCGACACAACCGTGACTATCAAACCGACGGAGTTGTGATCAAGGCCGACCTCTTGGCGGACCAGCAACAGGCCGGCTTCACTGCCAGGGCTCCGCGCTGGGCTATCGCCTACAAGTTCCCCCCAGAGGAACAGACCACCATCTTGCGTGACATCGCCATCAACGTCGGGCGCACCGGGGCGGTGACTCCCTTCGCCGTGCTTGAACCGGTGTTTGTCGGCGGAGCCAATGTTGGCATGGCCACGCTGCACAACGCCGATCAGGTAAAAGCCAAAGGGGTCCTCATCGGCGACACGGTGGTGGTCCGTCGGGCCGGGGACGTCATCCCTGAGGTGGTCGGTCCGGTCCCTTCGTTACGAACCGGCAAGGAAACAGAGTGGGCCATGCCTACCGAATGCCCATTTTGTGGAAACGCCATCGTCAGACCCGAAGGAGAAGCCGTTGCCCGCTGCACGGGTGGCCTCGCATGCCCGAGTCGCCTGCGAGAGTGGCTGGCGTACTTCGCGGGCCGTTCAGCCATGGATATCGATGGCATGGGCTACAAGACCATCCAGTTACTCATCGATCGTCGACTCATTGAAGGTCCGGCGGGGATTTTCGTGCTCAAACCGGATGACTTCGCCGACATCGACGGTTGGGGTGACGTCTCAATCAGCAACCTCATGTCCGGTATAGAAGCAGCCCGCGACCGGCCACTCGCCCGGCTGATCATTGCGCTCGGGATCCGTCACGTCGGACCGGCGGCCGCCAAAGAATTTGCCCGCACATTTCGCGACCTCGATCGGCTCATGGACGCGAGTGAGGAAGAACTGTCCGGGTTGGAGGGTATTGGCCCCAAAATCGCCGCTGCCTGGGTCGAATGGGCATCCCAGGCCGAGAATCGGGAACTGATCGAGGCTTTCCGGC
>JAHEDI010000084.1 GCA_024641305.1 bacterium
GGGACGTAGCGCAGCTTGGCAGCGCGCAGCGTTCGGGACGCTGAGGTCGCGGGTTCAAATCCCGCCGTCCCGACTCAGAAATACCAGTTCAGGGCCGCCCTTCGGGGCGGCCTCTGGTTTGTGGGGTCGATTCCATCGCTCGTCCATCGCGCGTCAGAGGTCAGGGAGGCCTCGTCCGCGATCCTGGTCCCGGCGGGAGAGGAATCGGTTTGACCGAAGCTCGGCTGTTTGCTGGTTTCCTCGCGTGTGCGTCGGGCCTCAATTCACTCCGCGTTGAATAGAGGCCTATGCATAATGCCGGTCGTGGCGTTTCAGAGGGTCAGGCAAGTGCAAGTGGGCGGAGTGGCCAAAGACGATCTGCTCCGAATTCTGGAAAGACGGAACGTATCTCTGAATGACTACGCGAGGACCCTTTTTGCCGACACCGTCTTCACCACTTCAGACGAAGAGCATGAGGTGCGGATCGCCGCAGTCTCACTTCCAGAGTTGGGCCTGCCTGACGGCGGTTTGTACGCAGACATTGTTGATCGGGCAGTCGACCTCGGTCTCCAACAGTGTGAGTTGGAGTTGGCTCCGCATCTCAGGCTCCAATACCCAGACCAACCCGAGGGGCCCTACCTGACAGTTGCCTCCAAGAAGCTACGCCCGGACGACTCATTCCCCAACGGCCTATATCTCAGGAGAACGGAAGGTCGCCTCTGGCTTCGTGGATACAACTCAGGCCCCGACTACATCTGGCCCCCCGACTTCAGTCGGTTTGTCTTCGTCTACCCCTGCGGACTGACGGCGGGGCACACGACGGACATGTCGGATCGGTTATCAGACGGTCGCGCAATACGTTTATGACCGGAACCACCCCGAAGGTCCCGGTCCTTCTTGCCGGGGTCGACCGAACAGGCGACGGGTTCCATTTCTCCTAATCACGTATAGCAATATTGCGATGTAGGGATCCATCAATCGGCCGCCCGACGTCGGGGATCGATCTATTGCTCCGTTGTGAATACTTGAACTGGTTCCTGGTTGGGCCAGAAGGGGGGTGGCCAGAACCCGATCGATTCGTCTTTGAAGTCGATGATGGTGAACGGTATGGGACCGGGTAGTGCTGCGAGGTCGACTCGCTCCCATGTGGTGCCATCGCTCGACGTCCAAAGTGCAGCCAATGCTCGGCGGCCGTCTGGTCGGCGGGCATCGAAGTCCGTTCCTGCCGCGTAGATCGTGTCCTTGATCCGGGTGATGGCTACTGCCTCCATGTAGGCCACGTTGGGGTCGGTCGCCTCGTAGGGTGAGGGAAGGCGACGCCAGTTGACCCCATCGGGGGACGTCCATGTGGCCATGAGGCCTGTATCGAAGGGGTTTCCACCAACCGCAACGAACTCGTCTCCGGTGTTGATGATCGCGTGCATGTACGCGTCGGCAAACCCACCGTTTGGTGGGGTTACGAGCCGCCACACGAGCCCGTCTGCTGAAGTCCATACGGCCGCGGTGGGCACAAACTCTCCCCATGGGGAAGCTCCCACCGCGATCAGTCGCTCTTCGACTGCGAGCACATCGCCCAACCCGGAGTTGTCAAAGAGGGAAGCCGAGCCGGCCGGTCCCTCCCGCCAGTTCGTCCCGTCGGTAGTGGTGAACAAGGTGGCGATCGTGCTCTCGTTCAACGACCCATGCCGCAAGAGCACTGTCAACCGATCAGCGGTAGGGAACATGGCGTCCACATTGCCGATCGGATAGCCGTTGACGGTGAGGAACTCAACAGGTTCCCACAGGCGCCCGTCGGTCGAGCGGACCAGGCCAACGCCATGCGCGAAGATCCCGAAAGGAGTAGCGACCATGTCGGTCAGACAGTCGACCGGGAATGGTCCGATCTGTTCGGGGCCGGTAGCCCGCTCCCAAACAACCGCATCTTCGGTCACCCATACCGGAAACTCCGACTCCGAGACACCAATCGTCGTACAACCGGCCACAATGACCAGGTCACCGACGGCCACCGCATCAGTGATCGTCACCGACCCGAACGCGCTCGGGTCGGCACCCGTCGACCGCCAACCATCGATCGGCGGCGAAGGCACCGGCACAGACGACATGGATCCAACAGAGGTCGAGGTCGACACCACTGCAGAATCCGTCGATTCCGTTGGCGTCGACACCTCAACCACGGCGCTCGTTGTGGCGGTAACCGTTGGGGCGGTTGAATCACCGACGGCTACCTCTGTGGTGTCGGTTCCACAAGCCGTGGCCGTCAAGGCCATCACGACGACCGCTGCGATGAGGCGCATAACTTCACTCTCCAATCCGATCGCGCTACGCAATCACCGTCGCATCCCCAGGTCACACACACATCGCAGTCACGTAACCGTTCTGTCACAACCATGAAGATTGACGACCCGCCAACCATGGTGAATCGCTTGACTTCCAGCTCACCCAATCGGGACACTTCGGGTGTGGGTGGAGTTACTCTCAGACCAGGCCGGTACCCTCAGTTGCCGACCATGAGTACGCCGTCCCCACCAGAAAAGGCGGCCGTCACGAGCTGCCCCATTTCCACTCATCTGGGACCTCCCCCGTCGTGACTTCATCTATGGGCTGCGTGTCCAAGGTGCGACCGACGAGCGCACGCCGGGCTTCCTACATCGAGCCGGGGTTTTCGCCTGATGAGAGCCTGCGGATGGTTTCTTCGATTCGGTCGGCGCGAGTGGCCGGCCGCCTAGCGGAGTGAATCCACCACAAGTACTGCTTCTTGGCCGAATCGATCAGTTCCCGGTAGGCCACCAATGCCTGCGGTGCAGCGTCAAGAGCGCGTTCCAGATCAAGAGGAACCACAAGTGCGTCGACTTCGTCGGTCTGGGACCATGAGCCGTCGGCTTTGGCTTCGTCGATCTTCTCCCGACCGGCATCGGCCATGTGTCCTTCGAGAACGAGGCGCTCGATCCGTTCCTTATTCAGCGCAGACCACAGCCCGCCCTTTCGACGCGGGGAGAACCACTGCATCATGCGGTCGCCGTCTACCCGCCGCGACTGGCTATCGATCCATCCGAAGCACAGTGCTTCTTCAACCAAGTCGTCGTATACCGGACCCTCGAGGCTGCTCGACTTCTTGCGGTAGACGATCCACAGGCCCTCATCCCGGTCCGTTCTCGAAGCGAGCCAACGTCGCCAGGCAGCCCGGCTCGCAGGGGTCAATACGTCCCTGCCGTTGGGTGAGGAGGGATCATCGAGGTCTGACGTCCGTGTCAT
>JAHEDI010000031.1 GCA_024641305.1 bacterium
TCTGCCGCCATGAACGCCAGAAGGGCGATGGGGGCGGCCACATGACTGAACGCCAGGACCGCACGCCGGCCCACTCGATCGCTAATCCAGCCACCAGCGAAAGCTCCGACCACTCCAGCGGCCTCCACGATGGACAGCGCCGCACCGGCCACCCACAAGTTGCTGCCCTCCTCCGTGAGGAACACTGGCAGGAAGATGGTCGTTGCCATCATCATCATGCTCCGCAACGCCACCAGACCCGCCAGAACCAGCATGACGCCACGCATGGCACGAACCGCGCTTCTCCAATGGATCGGTTCGCTGTCGCCCCGGCTTCGCAACGGTACGTGGCGCAGACGGACGTGGAGGACGACTGACGTGGCAATACCCGCCAACGCCAGGAAAGCCATCGAACGAAGCGACATCACAGCCAGAGCGGTGACCACCACCAACGGACCGAGCGTTCGACCGAGTTCGCCGCCCACCATCCAATACCCCATGCCCCGACCCAACCGGTGGCCAGAGAGATAGCCAATCGCCACAGGCGCGGTCGCATGAAAGGCGGCAACGCTCACCCCGGCCACCAGCAGCAACAGGGCCAGGACCGGGTAACCGGGCGCCCAACCCAGCAGACTCATCGCCGTCGCCGTCACGCCAGGTGCCGCCACCACGATCCACCGCAAGGCAGTCCGATCAGCCAGATGCCCGATAAACGCCTGGAGCAATGACGGCAGTTGAATAAACGCCGACAGCATCCCGGCCGCCGTATTCGACAACGCCAGGGTTTCAATGAAACGAGGCAGGAGCGGTGGAAGAAACGCGGTGAAGGTGTCGTGCACCGCATGGCCGCCTGCGATGGTGGCGATCCGGCCGGTCTCGAACTCGTCCCCGGTCTCTTCGATCACAGAGGGTTCGACCCCGATGTTGCCCTCCCGATGTGGTCCCGAGACTCTACTGAGACGGTTCCCCGGCCAACGATTCCGAGACGTAGCCACTGCCGGTCAGCCGTCGTGACCGTTCTCCGGAACCGTTACAGCGGGGTCGGCGGGAGACGATGACGACCCTCTTGCACCCCGATAACCGTGGCTCCCGACACGGCCAGACCGACCCCGGCCGCCACCGCCAACGATGCGTACGCACCGGCGTCGGCAAACCCCGCCCCGACCAAGGGTCCGAACGACCTCCCCATCGCCATGAACGCCTGGGCATCGCCGGCCCGTTCGGCCGGATCCAACGACCGATCCGACAGCATTTGCAGGACACCAGGAACTCCCATCCAGAAGGCAAAACCCCACCAGGCCATTCCGAAGAAATACCAGACCGGACTTCCGCCCATGATGCAAATGACCGCCGCCGGACCGGTGGAGGCCAGCCACCATCCCGGCCGCCGATGCCGGGTCGCCAAGCGGGCCCCCAGGAGACCCGCCGCCGCGTTGAGGCTGTACCCGAACGAGACGGCGGTCGTCGTCATCGAGAGCAGACTCACCGCAGCAGTGGCCGTAAAGATGAACAGGCTCGAACCCGCCATCGCCAGCAGAAAGAGCGCAAACAACAAGACCCGGTTTGAACGCGACTTACTGACCCGGCCGGTTCGCTCGGGCACCCGAACATTGCCGACCTTCACGACCACCGCGGGAATCGCGATGACCGTCAGCAACCCGTAGACCCACCGGTCACCGTGGCCAGCGACCAGCGCCAGAATCGGAGATCCAAGGAAGGCAGTCATGGGACCGGTCGCCGAAATCGACGCCATGGATCGCCGATCACCCATCGCTTCGGCCCACACGATCCAGGTGATGGTCCCGGCGGCGGCACCCGCAACGAGTCGCAGGCCAATGAGTACCCAAAACACGGACATAAACGCGCTGGCCAGGTTTACAGCCAGAAAGAGGGCGGCGGCCGTTCTCAGCAAGACCCCCGATGGGACAGTGAACTTAGGAAGGGCAAAGCTGAACAAGGCGAACATCGCAACCTGGGCAACTGAAATCAGACCGGCTGAGCCTTCCGACACGCCATAGCGTCCGGCGATCTCCGGGATCAGAAAGGGCGTGGCGGCAAACATGGCGGCCAGGGCCACTGCCGCAGCCACCACCGACATTGGAGCATTCGGGCGAACGGCATAGGCGAGACGGGTGGGCGTAAACACGCTGCCAGTATGGTCCAAACGTCGACGACGCCCGTCACAACTCCTCGCACCAATCCTGCGCACCGGCCATTCTTTTCAGGCATACTTGGACGCCAGGTCAGGAGGAGGCCCCACATGACCAACGGGCGAGTGCTTGAGGCGACCGAACTCAAGAAGTCTTTCGGTGATATTCACGCGGTCCGCGGCGTTACGTTTCATATCGGCGTCGGCGAGACCTACGGGTTGCTCGGCCCGAACGGCGCCGGCAAAACGACCTCAATTTCAATGGTCAGTGGCCTGCTTCAGCGCGACGGCGGCGAGGTGTTGTTGGATGGCCAGTCCATGACAACCACCACCCTGGCTCCCAAACAGGAGATCGGCCTGGTCCCCCAGGACCTGGCCATCTACCCGGACCTCACCGCTCGCGAGAACCTGCGGTTCTTCGGCCACCTCTATTCGATGCCGAAGGCCGAACTATCAAAACGAATCGACGAAGTCCTCGAAGTGGTCGGATTGTCCGATCGGGCCAATGACCGCTCATCGGAATACTCGGGCGGCATGAAACGACGCCTGAACATCGGAATCGGACTCCTGCACCGACCCAAGCTGCTCGTACTCGATGAGCCAACCGTCGGCGTAGACCCCCAATCTCGCAATGCCATCCTCGAGTCCGTTGAACATCTGTCGTCCGAAGGTATGGCCGTGCTGTACACGACCCATTACATGGAAGAGGCAGAACGACTGTGCGATCGGGTTGGGATCATCGACCAGGGCGAGATCAAGGCCGAAGGCACTCGCCGGGAGCTTATCGAGTTGATCGGCCAACGAGACCGCATCCGCATCACCGCCACGGGGGTCAATGACGCGACTCTGGCCGACCTGCGGGGCCTGGGCGGGGTCGACAACGTCTCACCGACCGATGGTTCGCTGGACATGTTGGTGAGTGACGCCGGTGCGGCACTCCCCGAAGCGATGCGAGTTCTGGCTGCCCACGGCTCGGGGGTATCGTCGGTTACCGTGGAAGAACCCGATCTCGAAGCGGTGTTCCTGCACTTGACCGGCAAGGCGCTCCGAGACTGACATGCGCCACGCCTGGACCATCGCCAAGAACGACCTGGCATTACGGGCCAGGGACCGTTCCATCTTTATCATCGGACTCGCAGCTCCGCTGGCGTTGGCGTTCATCTTCAATCTGGTGTTCGGGGCCGGCATCAGCGACGTCGGAGAAACCATCACCTTTGATGTGGGAGTGGCCAACCTCGACGGCGGGCCGATCGGTGAAGCCTTCGCGGGAGTACTCGATTCGATCGCATCCGGCGGCCTATTGAACGTCACCGTCTTCGATTCGGCAGACGCGGCACGAACCGCCGCAGACGAAGGCGACGTCGGAGCATCATTCATCCTCCCGGCAGGACTTTCGGACAGCATCCTCGGAGGCGCAGACGCCACCATCGAGGTGGTCGGCAATATCGACGCTCCCACTACCACCCAGGTGGCCTCATCTATCGCCGACCAGTTCGGCCTCGGGGTGAGAACCGCCAACCTCTCTGTAGCGACCGCAATGGCAACGGGCGTGCTCTCACCCCAGGACGCCATTGCTGCCGCCGGTGAGACGGGCACCGCCCCGGCGGCCATCGAAATCGGCACCGTCGAAGCTGCCACCCGTCAGATCGACTCGGCGACATACTTCGTTGCCGGCCTGTCGATCTTCTTCCTGTTCTTCATCGCCGGAATGGCTGTGACCTCCATGCTTGAGGAGCGACGGGAAGGCACGCTCATGCGACTTCTGGCGGCGCCGATCAACCGCAAGTCGATCACGTTTGGCAAGTCCATCGCCAGCGTCTTGATCGGTCTCGTCTCGATGACCGTGCTGGTGGTTACGTCGACGTTGATCATGGGCGCCGAATGGGGAGCGCCGATCGGAGTGGCTCTGTTGGTAGCGGGCGCCGTACTGGCCGTCGTGGCACTCATGACCTTTGCCGGTGCTTTTGCCAAAACCGCCGAGCAAGCCGGAAACCTCCAGTCGATCGTGGCCGTCACGATGGGGATGCTTGGCGGTACGTTCTTCCCGATAACCCAGGAAGGGTTCCTCGGCAAACTATCGCTCATGACACCCAATGCCTGGTTCATGCGGGGCCTGGGTGAGTTGGCCGGAGGCGGAATCAGCGCCGCGCTCCCCGCCTTCTTCGTTCTCGTCGGTATCGCCGCGGTGGCCGGCACAATCGGCCTCTACATAACCGGGAAGATGCTGAAGCCATGAAAAAAGTACTCGCCATCGCCCGGGTCGCCCTGTTGCGTTTCCTTCGAGATCGATCGACGGTCTTCTTCGTATTCGTGTTGCCGATCGGAATCGTCATGCTCATCGGCGCCCAATTCGGCGGCGACTTCTCGCCCCGGCTTGGAGTAGCCGCCGGTGACGGACCGGTCGCTACAGACATCGCGACCCGCCTCAAGGCAGAGGACAGCATCACCGTGATCGAGTTCGAGACCGAGGACGAACTGCTGCTGGCGGTGGAGCGTGGCAACGTATCGGCGGGGGTCTCGATTCCAGATGACCTTGATTCGGCACTTGCGATTGGCGACACCGGCAACGTCGGGTTCATTTCTCGCCCCGATGGGGTGGGTCCCCAACTTCAGGTAGTCGTCAGCGAGGCCGTGGCGGGCGCGGCCGAACAGGAAATGGCGGTTCGATTCGCCGTATCCAAGGGGGCCGACCCCATCGCTGCCGCAACTGCCGCAGCCGCGGTAGCACCAACGATCCCGAATCTGACCGTCGAAACGATCGTGGAAGGAGAGTCGCTGTTTCCGGCATCAATGGGCCAGTTCGACATCGGGGCCTCGAGCCAACTCGTGCTGTTCATGTTCCTGACCGGCCTCACGGGCTCTGCGGCCCTCATTCAAAGTCGCCATCTCGGCATGACCACCCGGATGGCCGGCACCCCAACATCGGTGCGCACCATCATGGCGGGCGAAGCGCTCGGTAGGTTCATCATCGTGTTCCTGCAAGGCATCTACATCATGGCGGCCACGACGCTTTTGTTCGGGGTGGGTTGGGGCAACCCACTGGGCGCCGCCGGAACCCTGGTCCTGTTCGCCGCCGTTGGAGCCGGCGCAGCAATGTTGGTGGGGGCGATTTTCCGAAACGACCAACAAGCCGGAGGAGTGGCCATTGTGGCCGGCATCGGGCTGGCTGCCGTGGGAGGGTCGATGTTGCCGATCGAACTGTTCAGCGACACCCTTCTGCGAATTGCCCGGTTCACTCCGCATTACTGGGCCAACGATGCCTTCGCACAACTGGTACGCCATGACGCATCATTGGTCGATATTCTTCCCCAGCTGGGCGCTCTGGCCGGCTTTGCGTTCGTCCTCATGGCCATCGCCTCGTGGCGGATGCGCCGGGTCATCGCTCAGGCCGGATAACCACCGGCGGCTTGGGAGCGACGAGCGCTCCATGCCGCGTATTCATCGCCAAATCCAACCATCATCAGCGGCAACAGACCTCCCGAGAAGACGCCGGCCGGGGTGGCGAAAAGCAGCAGAATGAGCGTATAGAACGTCATCAATACCACAGCTGAGATCCGCCACCTGGCGACGTTGGGGACATCAGGCGGCAGCAAGCAGATCGCTCCGCCCGCTCCGAATCCAGCGGCAGCCCCCAGAACCGGAGCAAAGAGGCCCACCGTGAACCCCACCCCCAACAGAATCACCATCGCCTCGAGAACACGTCGGGGAGCCTTGGGGTTGCGGGAAATGAAGGCGAGGAGAACAAATACCAATGGGGCGAGTGCCAGTGCGATCGCTGCCAACCCGCCGTCCATGTCATCAGACCCAGCAAAGGCTGCTGCATAGGGGAAGTAACTAAACATCATGGCCACCGTGGCAACCGTGATGGCCATCCAGCGGCGGTAGCGCGATCGATCGGCGTCCGACGGGGATTCTGTGACGGCTTAGCCCTTCACTGATCCGGCGGTCATACCCCGGACAAAGAATCGTTGCAGCCCAAAAAACACGGCTAGCGGCAGGATCATTGAGACAAACGCAGCGGCCGGCATGAGGTTCAGCGCCCCCTCCCCACGGCCTGCGAGGTCGGCAAGTTCGACCGTCACCACCCTCACGTTGGGTTCGATACCCAAAAAGACCAGGGCGACCAAGTAGTCGTTCCAGACCCACAGAAATTGAAAGATCGCGAAAGAAGCCAACACCGGCACCGACAGGGGAACGATCAGCCGCCAGAAGATCGCGAAGTGGTCAGCGCCATCGATGCTCGCCGATTCAATGATCGACGACGGCAGGGACCCCATATAGTTACGGAGCAGGTAGACCGCCAAAGGCAATCCGAACCCGGCGTGAGCCAGCCACACGGCTGGATACGTTCCTGTAACCCCGATGGTCGTATAGATACGAAGGATCGGAATGAGCGCCATCTGGAGAGGCACCACCATGAGGCCTACGACCAACGCAAACAGCCAACTACGGCCGGGAAAGTCCATCCAGGCGAAGGCGTATGCCGCGAACGCCGCGATGGTGATAGGGATGACCACCGATGGAATGCTCACCGCCAACGTGTTGGCAAACGCATTCCCGAAACCTTCGTCGAGGACCCGGGTGTAGTTGCCCAAGGTCCACGCCGTCGAGTCAAAAAGGTGACCGAATACAGTCCACCATCCCGACGCACGGATTGAACGAGGCTCGCGAAACGAGTTGATGAGCAGGCCGATGGCCGGGATCGCCCACATGGTCGAAACCAGGCCAATGGTGAGGTAGATGGGCCACGGCGAGCTCTGACGAACTTTCGAAGGCGCAGCGGTTCTCGCAGTCATCGAACGGCCTCCTCGGCGCGGAATCGGCGAATATTGATGACAAGAATGGGAAGGACTGCAACGAATAGCAGCACGGCGAGCGCCGCGCCGACCCCGTTGTTGCGATTGGTAAAGAACTCCTGAACCATCTGTTGAGCTACCACCTGGGTCCCGTCCCTTCCTCCGGTCATGACCCAAACGATGTCAAACACCTTCCAGACGGTGATGAGAACCGTGGTCCACACCACCACAATCGTGGACAGGATCGAGGGAAACACGACTTTCCAGAAAGCCTCCCATTCGGTGGCTCCGTCGATGCGGGCCGCCTCCAGAAGAACGTCCGGGACGCCTTTGATCGCTGATGAAAGGATCACCATGGAGAAGCCAGTCTGCAACCAAACGAGGATCACCATGAGCATCAGGTTGTTCCACGGTTTCTGGGCAAGCCAGTTGACCGGACTCATCCCCGCAACTCCACCCAGGGCATTCAGCAGACCAATCTGATTTCCGAAGCCCTCGGGCCGGAACGAGTACACGAAGGTCCACACAACCGAAGCTCCGACAAACGAGATCGCCATCGGCAGAAAGATGACCGACTTGGATACCGACTCGGACCTGGCTGAGATCTTGTCGGCCATGGTGGCAAACGCCAAACCGATGCCAACCGCCAATACCGGCACCACAATCACCCAGATGAGGCTGTTGCGAATCGAGATCAGGTACTGACTCTCGGTGAAAATCCGCGTGTAGTTATCGAGCCCGATCCAGTTCTGGCTGCGTCCATCCTTGAAGCTGATGATGGTCGTATTGACCGCCGGATAGATCAGATAAAAAGAAAGAATCACCATCGCCGGGCCCACGAACACAAACGGTCTTACCGACGCCCCAAGACTATCGGGGAGCAGGTTGATCAAGCGATCCATTCCCCAATACATTGCCCATACTCCGACAATGCCAACCACCACCGCGACCAACACCTGAACGGACTTGCTCACGTCGTCCCGCTTCAAAAAACCGAAAGCGAAAAAGAAGACAGCTATGACGATCGGCAGAATAAGGGCCGAGGTGATCCTTATGAGCCACGCCAAAACACCTTTGGATGCATCCGGTCCTACCGGACTACCACCCCCGGCGCCGGGGGCGATTTCCTCTTTGAGCATGGGCGGGGTGGTCACTACACCTCCTTGAAATCCAACACTTCAACCCTAGTCACGCAGAGGGGCGGCCTGTCGGCCGCCCCTCTGTTATTTATGTTGTTCGATAGGAATCGGGTTACGGCCAGCTGGCCTCAACTGTGGCAGTCACATCTTGCGACGAGGCTCCACGGCTCCAGTCAACCATCGCCGTCCAGAACGTACCCTGACCGACTACGGCCGGCATAAGGTCCGAGGCGTCGAATACGAAGGTGTTGGCTGCCAGAGCAGCGGTCACCGAAGTTGCGAACGCCTTGCCCGCATCCGTTTCGTAACAGTTCGGATCGACGTCCTTGTTGCCAGGTAGACGTTCTACGCCGGCTACGCCGTGGCCACCGTACTTGGCAATGCCACCACCGGACGCCGAAGCGAGGGTGCAACCCCAGTCGGCTGAGATCCAGTCCTTCACGACCTGGACGTTCTCGGCTGCGCCGTCGAAGACGATGATCGTGTCGCCGCCACCCATGGCGCCGACGTTGCCATCGATGCTTGGGAAGGCGAAGGTCTTGATCTCGGACTCTTCCCCGGCCTCGTAGTCAGGCTGATCACCGAACATGTTCGAGATGAACGAACCCTGCTTGAGCATCAAACAACCCGGGGTCGGATCGGTAAACAACGGACCCGGCGAGTCCTGGAAGGCCACGCCCGCCACGTTCTCGGCTCCACCAAGCACAAATCCGGGAGTGAGGAACAGTTGGCCAAACGTATCGAACGCCGAAACCACCGCTGGATCATTGAACGGAATCTTGTGATTCACCCAGTCGGAATACGTGGCCGACCCTGACTGGCGAACAAGGATGTCTTCGATCCAGTCCGTACCAGGCCAACCAGTGGCACCGCCAGACTCAAACCCGAAGCACCAAGGCGTCATGCCATCGTCGACAATCTGCTGCGACAAAGCCAACATGTCATCCCACGTCTGGGGAATCTCATAGCCCTGCGCGGTGAATGTCGGCTCATGGTAGAACACGATCGACTTGAAGTTCGGGAACCACGGAACGCCGTAATGCTGGCCATCGGCGCAAAGACCGAGGTCCATCCAGTACTTGGAATGGTCCGCTTCCATCTGAGCGATATCGAAGCCCATCGTCTCAAGCGAGACGAGTGCGCCTTCATCGGCCCACGTGCAGATCGAACCAGGCTGGGGCGTAAATGCCACGGCGGGCGGATCGCCACCATCGACTCGGATTCGGAGTTGCGACTCGAAATCGTCTGACCCCGTGTAGGTGATATTCGATCCGGTCTCTTTGTTGTAAACGTCTACGAAGCCCGCCAGGGCGTCACCTTCGACACCGGTTGGGGCGCCAAACAATGTGAACTCGGCAGCGGAATCCCCGCTGGCTCCTGCGGTTGTCGTCGTGTCTCCGCCACCGCCACATGCTGCGGCGACAATTGACAGTACCGCTAGTACTGCTATCCATCGTACTCTCTTCAATGCATCCTCCTTGGGGAACGAATACCGCCTCAGCAGTGTTCGAATAACCAGCCTACTCCTCACTACCCGATCGAAGCATTGCGTTGGACCGTGTAAAAGGTCAGGCCTCGGCCGCAGATCGGGTGGAACCCGTTCCACGACGTGCCCACGTTACTCAGGTGGTCTACCGAATCGCAACAGAACACGATCTCTACCGAAAGCTGCGCTAGAGCCGTTGTTTGCCAATCGGAGAACATGTTTTAGTCCGTTCTTAGGATCAGCTCATCGGGTATTGAACCGAACCGTCGTAAACTGATCCCACATGAGTACCGTCCTGATCGCTGAAGATGATGAAGGTGTTCGTACCGCGCTGTCGCGAGCCCTGAAGTTCGAAGGCTACGACGTGGTGCTGGCGTTCGATGGCGCCGAGGCGCTCGAGGCGGTCGGCACGGCTGAGCCAGACGTGATCGTTCTCGACATCATGATGCCCCATATCGACGGACTTACCGCATGCCGGCGGATGCGCGCGAAAGGCATCCAAACGCCGATCCTCATGTTGACCGCCCGCCAGGACGTCTCCGATCGTGTGGCTGGTCTCGACGCAGGCGCGGACGACTATTTGCCCAAGCCATACGCGCTCGAAGAACTACTCGCCCGCCTACGCGCCCTCCTGCGCCGGACCGAGCCGGTCGAAGGAGATAGCGACGAACTCGGCTACGACTCACTCACCATGAACCTGTCCACGCGCGTCGTCAAACGCGGCGACCATGAACTGGACCTGACCAAGACCGAATTCGACCTCCTAGAACTGCTCTTGAGTAACTCCGAGATCGTTCTCACCCGCGACGTCATCTATGACCGCATCTGGGGCTACGACTTCGAGACGTCATCCAATTCGCTTGACGTGTATATCGGCTATCTCAGAAGGAAGACCGAAGACAACGGCGCCGGCCGGCTCATTCACACCGTACGCGGT
Organism: bacterium; assembly: GCA_024641305.1. Taxonomy (GTDB): domain Bacteria; phylum Actinomycetota; class Acidimicrobiia; order Spongiisociales; family JAENVV01; genus JAENVV01. The sequence goes on from JAHEDI010000031.1 coordinate 10,487, forward strand.
GTGGGCTACGTCCTGCGCTCATGAATCTCCGCAGTCGGATTGCCCTACTCGTTGCCGGCTCGGTAGCGGTCTGCATGCTGCTGGTGGCAGCCATCGCGTTCATTTCGACCGTTCATGAGATCGAAAGGGACGCCGATCGGCAGCTCAGCGCCCGCGCCGAACGCCTCCGCTCCGGGTTCGGCCCCGGTCAGGCCGACAACCCACCGTTGCGCGGCTTGTTCGGTCCCAATCAGCCGGTCCAGGTGATCGACGACCTAGGCACCCCGCTGCTCACCTACGGAATCGAAGAACCGCTTCATGTCAGCGACATCGACATCGCAGCCATCAAGAATGGCTTGCCATCGATCATCCACACCGAACAAACCGCCGGGGGGGCCTACCGGATCATCACCGTTCCATTGGAGAACGGGGGCGGCCTCATGCTGGCGGAGAACCTGCTCGAACAGCAGGAGTTTCTCAATCGTATTCAGGGACAATTCGTCATCATCGGTCTCATCGGGGCGGCAGTCGCCGGGCTGATCGCTTCGGGCCTCGCCGCTGCCTCACTCCGTCCGATGGGATCGCTGGCTGCCGCCGCCGAGAACGTCGCACGCACCCAGGACCTTGATGCCACCATCCAGGTTCGCCGTTACGACGAAGTGGGTCGGGTGTCAAGCGCCTTCAACACGATGCTGGCGGCGCTGGCGGCGTCGCGCAGCCAGCAGAAAAGACTGATTGACGACGCCTCTCATGAGTTACGGACCCCACTGACCGCCCTCCGTACCAATATCGACTTCCTTCAACGAGCCGACGGTCTTGAGCTGTCAGAGCGAAAAGACATCCTGCGCGACGTGAACTTCGAGCTTGAGGAATTGACCACCCTTGTGTCGGAACTGGTCGAGCTCGCCAAAGACAACCAGACAAGCGACGAAGCCATCATGGAGATCGAACTCGGCGCTCTGGTTGGCCGGGTCGCCGAGCGGGCCGAACGCCGTTACAACCGGGCGGTGATAGTTACATCCGACGACACACACGTCACCGGTCGTCCCACCCTCATCGAGCGAGCCGTCTCGAACCTCATCGACAACGCTCACAAATGGAGCGGACCCGATCAGCCCATCGAGGTGTCCGTGGCGGCCGGCGAGGTGCGCGTCCGCGACCACGGCCCGGGAATCAGCGACGCCGACAAGAGCCGCGTCTTCGATCGGTTCTACCGCTCTGACCAGGCCCGGACGCTGCCAGGATCAGGTCTTGGCCTGGCCATCGTCCATGAAATCGTGGCATTCCATGGTGGCACCACGATCGTCGAGGATGCTCCCGATGGCGGAGCCATCGTCGGTTTCCGGGTAAAAGCCGCCTCATAGCCCGCCGGCCCGTCCGGGGCCGAAGACTCTGGTCGACAAAAGGGCGTGGCGCGACACTCACCACATCTCGCTTCGTCGAGTCGCCTACCCACCGGAACGTCACCGAGACAAGGGCTGGTTGGGCTGCTCTTCGTTCAAGCGCTCGACCCGTCGCACGGACGTTGAGAACCCTGATACATCGGGGAGGATGGGAGAAAATGGTTCTTAGGGTCTTCTTAGATTCTGTTTCCCGTACGTTTAGGTACATCGACCATCGTTCTGTCATGGAAGGCACCACAATGACCTCCACAAACGAAGAAGACACCACCCCCGTGACCAGTCTGGTTGCCGTCAGCTTCTCGGACCCCCTGCTTGCCCAAGAGGCCAGCATTGCCATGATCCGCCTTGAGCGGCGCCAATCCTTGAAGATCGACGACATGGCGATCGTCAACAAGACAACCGATGGGCGGGTCCACATCCACCAGACACGTGACATGAGCGCCGGGCAGGGAGCTGCCACCGGCGGCATGTGGGGCGCCCTTGTCGGTCTCGCAGTGGCAGCACCGTTCATTGGCGCAGCCATCGGCGCGGCGGCCGGTGGGTTATTCGCCAAATTACGCGACATCGGCATCGACGATGCCCAGATGCGCGACCTCGGCGACAGCCTCACAGACGGCCAGGCCGCGCTGTTTGTCCTCCTCGAAGATTTCCAACTTGCCCACTTGCTTGCCGAACTCCGACGATTCGACGGTCGACTCCTTCATACGACCGTCGACGCAGAGCTCGCAGCTCAACTGCAGGAGGCGCTTGCCTACCAGATCTGAAAGTCACCGGAACGGGCGGTTTCGGCCCTCCCAGCCTGATTCCCACAAGGCCGCCCGTTCCGACCGCTAGACACGAAAGGAACCGCCAACATGGACACGACATTTATTGCCAGCCGACCCTCCGGCCGTACTCGTCGACCCAAGACCTATCGAGCCGATCGAGTGTGTACGGACTTCTCCTGCCAGACGATCCTTTCCCGCTACAACAAGCGAGACGCCTGCCACATCCACGCCCCCGTGAAGTTCCCCCGCATCCGCGGGCGTTTCGAAGACGACGAATAGACCTCACGGCACTCCGGGTTGGTTCGTGTTCAGGTTCTGAACAAAGACCAGCAATCGATGGGGCGGGCCCATCTGGGGCCCGCCCTATCGTGAATCTTCAGGGTCTACGGTTCGACGATGGCGTAGACTCGCATCCACAGGTGCTACGACCAAGAAGTCTCGATTCCCGGGTGGCTTGGCATACCCCTATCCCCATAGACGTGACGTTGGTCTCGATTTTGTCCGTCCGGTGCGATATGGTCGTCGAATGACGGTCAAGTTCTCACCCCAGATGTACACGTTCCTGCACGATCTCGAAGCCAACAACGAACGGGACTGGTTCAAAGCGCACCAGGACCGATACGACCAATACATCAAGAACCCGGCGCTTGATTTCATTGAGGCGTTCGGTCCGCACCTGTCGAAGATCAGTCCCCACTTCGTGGCCGATACCCGGGGGGTGGGCGGATCACTCTTTCGCATCCAACGCGACACTCGATTCGCCAAAGACAAAACTCCCTATAAGACCAACACGGGAATGCAGTTCCGCCACATGATGGGCAAAGACGCCCATGCCCCCGGCTTCTACCTCAACCTCGAACCGGGAGCGAACTACATGGGTTGCGGTCTGTGGCGGCCCGAGACCAAAGTGGCATATCAAATCCGTGAAGCCATCGACGCCGATCCGACCGGATGGAAGAAGGCGACCACGAACAAGCGGTTCACTGACTACTTCGAAATCGGGGGTGACTCGTTGACCCGCCCCCCGAAGGGCTACGACGCCGATCATCCGCTCATCGACGACCTCAAGCGCAAAGACTTCATCGCCTCGACCCGCCTGACCCAGAAACAGGTTACATCGGCCGACTTTCTCAAGGATTTCACGGACTTATGTACCCGAACGGTGCCGTTCATGAAGTTCATTTGTGACGCCGTCAACGTGCCGTTCTAAAGATGGCCCATGACCACCAAGCTCGGATGGAGCACGACCGGTCAGCAATCAAGGCAGCCTTCCTCTACGGCAGGCACTTCTTCGAGTTCTGGCAAAGCGACCTCAATCGAGCGGTGGTGGAACTCGCCGATATCGAACCAGATATGACCGTCCTCGACATCGGTGCCGGCATGGGTGCGGCAGCGTTCGAGGCGGTCAAACGGGGCGGCGTCACAGTGGTCACGGTCGAACCGACCGCGTTCATGCGGGCGATTCTCAAGGCACGGGTGGCCGCCCGGCGTCTCGGGTTACGGGTGGCAGTGCTCAATGCGGGTGCCCAGCACCTGCCGGTCCCGTCCGAATCGATCGACCGGGCATGGATGATCAACGTAGCCCACCACATCGGCGACCTGGCCGCCGCATCGGCGGAGCTGGCACGGGTGATGAAACCGGGAGGCAGGATTCTCATCGTTGATGAGGACTTCACCAATGAGAGCCATCCGAAGTACGAGCAGATGATGAACCGACATCAAAACCATGGCGGACACGGACATGGCGAACACGCACATGAGAAGGAACCTCCGGATCATGAGGGCCATCCGGAGGGCCGTCAGACCGGCTCCGAGGAGCATCCAATGGCCATCAACTTCGACGGTTTAGCCGAGCATCTCAAGGTAGCCGGCTTCTCAGAAATCCAGGTCCGGTACACATCGCTGGCTGGGGTACCGACTCGACAGGCGATGGCCGTCCGATAGCCACGCGTGCCTATGCCGATCTTCTTGAGGCGCTGCGATCGCTCGATCTGCCTCCTGGAGGCTTCGCCGTATTCGGAAGCGGACCACTCATCATCCGGGAATCATCGATGGAAAAATGACCTTGGCGCGATCAGCCGCGGATCGACATGGGAGCGGGCGTGTCGATGGCGAGGTGGAGTTCGTTGAGGAACACGGCGTTGAAATCGTGCAGTGTTTCTTAGCTTCTGGGCAATCGGTACCAGTGCCCGGTCTGCTCGGCGACGAACCTTTCCCCGCGCAATCAGCGTGATGGGAACCTTTCCGGTTTTACTGGTCCTCGCAGGAGTGGTTGGCCCCCTCGGCATCGCTCCGGACGCCGGCTACTTCGTCTAGCTCGCCTCATTCCTCGGACTCATAATCTGGTGCATCACATTTGCACTGGTTCTGCTCCTGCGTAAACGGCAACTCTCAGATTCGAGCTACATCTGACAATCCTGACTGGCGACACTGACATGTCGATAGAGTCGCCTTATGACTGACGCCAACGTGCACCACACCATCAACTACATCGAGATGCCGTCCACGGACATCGCCGCCACCAAAGCCTTCTACGGCTCGGCTTTCGGTTGGACATTCACCGATTACGGCCCTACGTATGTAGCGTTCGAGGGAGCCGGGATCGACGGTGGATTCGAACATGACCCGGACGGACGGCGGCCCTCCGGAGACGGACCGCTCATTATCCTGTATTCGAACGACCTCGCAGCGAGCGAGACATCCGTCACATCCGCCGGTGGTACGATCTCCCGCCCCACCTTCGACTTTCCCGGTGGCCGTCGGTTCCATTTTCACGATCCGGGCGGAAATGAACTTGCTGTCTGGTCAGACAACTAGGTCAACAGCATCCGCCGGACCAGGCCGGCCACAATCCCATCCTGGAGCCCGGCCCGTCAGCGGGAGGACAACACGCAGAACTCGTTTCCTTCGGGATCTGCCATGACAACCCAGGACACGTCGCCCTGGCCGATGTCGATCCGCCTAGCCCCGAGCCCGATCAGTCGGTCGACTTCGGCATCACGATCGCCGGGTCGAAGGTCAATGTGGAGTCGGTTCTTGGTCGTCTTTGTCTCGGCGGTGCGAAGGAACAACAGACCCGGCATCTGATCGGCTTCCGGACGAATCTCGAACTCCTCATGATCGTCGGACACGACGATCCAGCCAAGTGCATTGCACCACCAGCGGCCGAGATCGACCGGCGAGATCGTGTGGACGACCACCTGCTCCCACGAAAGGCTCATTGAAAGATAATAGCTATAGGCGAAACCGACTCGATGCCGTCCTGCGCCAAACTTTCCGATCAATCGCCTGCCGTCGGCCAGAGGAACTCGACGTTGGCGGTGGCGGCTCGCAAGCCCGCCCCGCTGGCCAGTAGGCGACGAAGGCCACTCGTCTGTCTGACGGAAGAGGCCACAGCCAGACCGAAACTGTAGGCCACGATCGTGCCCGGGCCGGAGGAGCTTTGGGTCGAGCGATTCAGATAGAACGCCCTTTCGGGTCGAGGAATCGGGTGGTCGAATAAGCTCATGGCGCTACCCGCCGAGTATCGACTCGATGCGGCTCACCGCCTCGTCGTTGAGGTGGATGCTGGTCGCCTCGATCGTCTCGGCGATTTGATCGGGTCGGGTCGCTCCGGTGATGGCTGCAGAAACCGACTTGGTCCGCAGCACCCAGGCAAGGGCTAGCTGAGCCCGCGTGGCATGCAAGCCATCCGCGATCTCCTTCAACGCCATGACCTTGGCGCGGTTGGCATCAGTAATGATGCGTTCGCGGAATCCGTCATTATCCGACAGACGAGCGCCTTCCGGGAGCCCCTCGTCGTATTTGCCGGTCAGCATGCCCATCGCCAGCGGTGACCAAACCACCAGGCCCATCCCTGCCGGGTTGGTGACCGGCATGACCTCGTTTTCGACCCGATCCCGATGGAGCATCGAGTATTGGGGTTGATCGACGATCGGCGGATGGAGACCGTTTTCGCTGGCAAAGGCAACCGCTTCGGCGATCTGCTCCGCAGGCCATTCGGACGTACCCCAGTAGGTCACCTTGCCTGAATCGACCAGACCACTGAACGACGTGACGATCTCCTCCATCGGTACGGACGGATCATGACGATGCGCAAAATACAGGTCCAGATAGTCCGTTTTGAGGTTCCGCAACGAACCATCGATCGATTCACGAATGTGCTTACGGCTCAGCCCACGATCGTTGATGTCATCTGACATCGGCCAATAGACCTTCGAAGACATAACCAGGGTGTGGCGTGGGTAGTCAGCGAGGACCATCCCCATGACCTGCTCACCTTTGCCAATCGCATACACGTCGGCATTGTCGAAGAAGTTGACGCCACCCTCATAGGCCACCCGCACGATCTGCTTGATGACCGTCAGGTCTTCGACGGAATCACCGTAGGTAGTCCACGCCCCGAGAGCGATTTCGGACACCTTGATGCCCCATTTGCCGATATTCCGGTACTTCATGCCATCTCCTCGCTGGAAGTTCAACACTAGATCACCCGTCGTGTCAGGGCGCCGCCCGTGGTAGGTTCAATACATGGATCTATACGCGCGCGTCAATATTCTCGATGGCCGGTCAGTCAGGCTTCCCCGCGGCAAAATGACCGACGCCATTACCCTCGATAACGACCCGGTTGGACGGGCCCTCAGCTGGGTCAGCCAGGGCGCCGACTTCATTCATGTCGTCGACCTCGACGCGGCTGCCAACCGCGACTACCGAAACCGCGATCTCATCGACCGCCTCATCGGTGAGGTGAAAGTTCCCGTCCAGGTGGCAGGTGGCGTTCGATCTCAGGTCGAAGCCGCTCGCCTCATCGAGTCCGGGGCGTGGCGAGTCGTGATGGGCACCGCCGCAATCGAAGACCAGACCATGGTCTATGAACTCTGTCAGAAATATCCTGAGCACATCGCTGTTTCCCTCGATGTTCGCCCCAACGAAGAATTGGCCACCCGGGGCTGGACGCAGAACAGCGGACGGTTCCTCGAGGAGGTCCTTCTGGACATGGCCTCTGCGGGAGTCGCCGCCTTCCTGATCAGCGAAGCCGGGCGCGACGCCCTGGTCGAGCCACCAGACAACTCGATGATGCGCGACGCTCTGGCCATCGTTGAGGAACCGATCATCGCCGCCGGCGGGGTGCGGCACCTCGACGACTTACGATCGTTGATGGCCATCCAAAAAGAAGGCCATCACATCAGCGGGGTCGTCGTCGGCCGGGAGGTCACCCACGGTCGCTTTACCCTTGAAGAGGCCAAGGCGGTGATCGCCGAAGGTTATGTCCGGGACACCGTCACCCAGACGATTGACGTCGCACCCCACATCGCCGAGGCAGCCCAGGACTTTCGCCGGGTAGCTGACGAGTGCGAACTCGCCGCGTCGGAAGCTCGGACCGCTGCAGTGCGGCTCATGGAGATGGACGTTCCCAAGGGTTCTGCCCACGCCTTCGCAGCCCATGGTCACCTGCGTCGGGCCGACCAGATGCTGGATGAGCTTGCCAAACTTCACGCTGAGCGAGCCCGCTCCTAGTCCCCGACCGACCAGCGCTACCGGGTGGCGACCTCCTGGATCCGCCAACCGTCATACATCACAATGACCCCCTCATCAAGGGCGTCGGCTGCCGACAGCACCTGTTCGGCCGACTCCATGGCCCGGCGCTGATTGTCGTTCGTGGCCTCCAACCCGGTGTCCCGCACGAGCGCATCAAAAAACACCGACCGGAAGGGAGCATGACCAACATGACCGAGGTCGGCCACTCGGGCGAATCGACTGGCCCGCCCACTTGCAATCCCCATGAATCCTGGTCCGTCCGCTGGAGATTCTTGGAACGGCCGGGCGGGACGCACCAGCTCTCCCTCAACGCCGTCGAACAACTCCTCGGTTCCGACCCGAACCGCAACAAATACTTTCACCGGACCTCCATACCTTGGTCTGAGAAACGTATCTCGGGTCTGTGACAGAAACGGCGAGATGTCCGGCGCTGGTTACCGGGGGGCGTGGAACGCCGGGATACCCGTGATCGCCTGGCCGAGGATGAGGGTGTGCATCTCGTTGGTTCCCTCATAGGTGTACACCGACTCGAGGTTGTTCATGTGACGCACCACCGGGTATTCGAGCGTGATGCCATTGGCACCGAGCACCGAGCGGGCTTCACGGGCGACATCCAGAGCCATACGGACATTGGCTTTTTTGCCGAAACTCACCTGGGCGGGGTGGAGACCGGTCGAATCCTTCAATCGTCCCATCCGCAGAGCAACCTGGGTCGCCTGGTTCACGCCGATCATCATGTCGACCAGTTTGTCCTGGGTCAGCTGAAACGCCGCGATCGGAGTCCCGAACTGTTCTCGTTCCTTTGAATAGTTCAGCGCCGCCTCATAGCAAGCCCGGGCTGCGCCAACTGCGCCCCAGGCAATCCCGTATCGGGCTTCGGACAGACACGACAGCGGGCCTTTCATGCCGGCCACGCCAGGCAGCATGGCCGACTCGGGAAGTCGGACGCTGTCGAAAACCAATTCGCTCGTCACCGACGCCCGCAACGACATCTTCTTGTGGATGAGGTTGGCTGAAAATCCAGGGGTGTCGGTCGGTACAACAAAACCGCGAATTCCGTCTTCGGTGCGAGCCCACACGACGGCGACTCCGGCGATGTTGCCGTTAGTAATCCACATCTTCGACCCGTTCAAAATCCAGTCGGAGCCGACGCGTTTGGCGTTGGTCTTCATGGACCCGGCATCGGACCCGCTGTCCGCTTCGGTCAGTCCGAAGCATCCGATCACCTCACCGGTCGCCATCCTGGGAAGCCACTCCTCTTTGTGCTCCTCCGAGCCATATCTCCAGATCGGGAACATGGCCAAGGAACCCTGTACAGACACCAGGCTCCGTAATCCCGAATCGCCAGCTTCGAGTTCGAGACAGGCCAGTCCGTAACTGACCGCGTTGGTTCCAGCGCAGCCATAGCCTTCGAGGTGCATGCCGAGGAGGCCGAGTTGGCCGAGTTCCCTGGTGATTTCGATTGGGAACGTCCCCTCCTCGAACCAGTCGTCGATGTCGGGCAGAATCCGGTCCGATACGAACTGACGCACGGTGTCCTGGATCATCCGCTCTTCGTCGGAAAGTTGTGATCGAAGGTCGAGAAAGTCGAGCGGGTCAGGTTGCGTAGCCATCAGGCCTCCAGAGCGGCAGATCGTCTCTATCAGTCTATTGCCTGACCACGATGGCCGGATCGTCGCCGGTCATCACGAGTGATCAAGTGGAACGATGAACTCGTCTCATTGTGGTCTAATCAGCAACATGCGTCAGAAGATCCGAGCCCTCTCAGACCGGTTGGTTGCCCTCCAGCAACCGATTCGCATCCTCGATGCGATCGGATGGGGCGATGATGTCGCGGCCCGGTTCTTCGAAGATGGGCAACGCTCCCAGCCCGACGTCGACGCCGACTACTACCGGAACCGCAAACCCTTGCGGTTCGAACCGGCCGACCAACGAGAGGGACTGGCAAGTTTGCGTTCCGACGTGAACACCACATTGGGAGGGTCCCCGGTCGCCACGTTGCTTCTCGGCCGCATCAACGAATACCTCAGGGTCATCGATCTCCTCGAAGCACGCGGGACGCCGGAGTTTGGAACGATCTCTGCCGAGTTATACGGTGCCCCGACCGACGAGCTACATCCGGGTGGACCCACATTGGCCGAGCTTGGCGAGCTGATGACCGACTCGCTTTCCAACATCGACTCGGGAGCGTGGGAGTCTCCAGAAGGAACCATGCTGGATGCCGATGCCAGCGTCGAGATTCTCAAAACTCGACTAGAGACGGTTTGTGGAACCGAGCAGGTGCGGGTCATAATCGATGACGGGATCGTGGCTGATGCGGCCGCCGGGGCTGATTACATCAAGCTGCGAGCCGACGCTCAGTTCTCCGAACGAGATCTGCGCATCCTGGAGGTCCATGAGGGATGGGTACATGTCGTTACCACCCTCAATGGCCGGAGCCAGCCATGGTGTACCTTCCTCGGGAAGGGGACACCTTCGACAACCGCCACCCAGGAGGGTCTGGCGGTGTTCACCGAGATCACGACGCTGTCCTCCACCCCTGATCGGATCCGAAAGGTCACCCGTCGAGTTACCGCCATAGCCATGGCATATGACGGCGCCAGCTTTCTCGAGGTGTATCGGTGGTTCCTGGGTGATGGCATGTCGGAGGGCGACGCCTGGTCATCGTCGGTGCGCGTATTCCGGGGCAGCGGACCGTCCTACGGGCCGTTTACCAAGGACCTTGCCTACAGCCGGGGTTTCCTGGAGGTATACGACTTCATGCGACTTGCCGTCCGGCGCGGCCATGTTGACCGGCTACCACTGCTGTTCGGGGGAAAGTTGGCCGTCCGAGAAATGGGCGCCGTGGCCGAGTTGGTGCGCCAAGGGCTGGTGATCGGGCCTCAGATCGTCCCTCCGCATGTCAGCGATCTCAGCGCGCTCGCTTCATGGATGGCCTATTCGAACCTCCTGAACCGCATCAATCTGGCGCAGATGGAACTCCACCTGCAATCCGCCCTCGAATAGGCCGGGTTCGTCCCATTACCGATCAGCGATGAGACGGGACGGATTCTCCTCTGAGATCAACCTGCATTTGGCCGACCTCGCCCGGCGGGTTGAGCGCGCCGTCAAACCTGACTGATCGGGGGTTCGGTGAGTGCCCCTGCGTGCCAGAATCAGTTCATGCTCTACCCGCTGATTCTCCAACCGATCCTGGCTCCCAAACCGTGGGGTGGCGATCGCCTCGCCACCTACGGGAAAGCAGTCGCGTCCGGGGATCGCGTCGGGGAAAGCTGGGAGGTCGCCGATCTCGATCTCGACGAGTTCGGTACCGTTCCGTTCGGCAAGTCGCAGGTCGTCAACGGGCCGCTAGAAGGCGAGACGCTCCGTGGACTCATCACCGAGCATGGCGTTGAGCTCCTCGGCACGGCAGCCCGGTTCAAAGAGTTCCCGCTGCTTGTCAAACTGCTCGACGCCAGAGAACCCCTGTCGGTGCAAGTTCATCCCACCTCCGATTACGTGGCTCATCATCCCGACACGCACATGAAGACGGAGTCCTGGTACGTGGTGGAAGCCGAACCAGAGGCGGTCATCTTCAAAGGTTTCCGGCCAGGGACCCAACCATCCGATATCGCCCGCACCGCCGGGACTCCGGAGTTGGTCAGATATCTTCAAAAGGTCCCGGTCTCGGCCGGGGACATCCACCATCTCCCCGCCGGCACGATCCACGCCCTGGGAGCCGGAGTTCTGGTCGCCGAAGTCCAAACCCCGAGCGACACGACGTTCCGCCTCTACGACTGGACGGAAGAACTCAACAGACCCGAGCGACCTCTTCAAATCGCCGAAGCGCTCGCCTGCCTCGACTATGCCGATCCGCCCCAGGCAGGTCCCATCGAGCTCGGGCCTGCCGTTCGATCCCTGATCCACACCGACCACTACTGGATCCACGAACATCGATCACCCATCGGAACACTAACTACCGACGCCAGTCCCGGACTCAGAGTCTTCATGGTGCTGAAGGGAACCGTGGCGATCGGGGCGGTAAGCGCCGGGATCGGATCCACAGTTCTCGTGCCTGCCTCGACTCCCAGCGTGGTTCGTGCGGAGACACCTGCCATCGTGCTAGAGATCGGTCTCGCTCGTTAGCGGTACCTAAATCGACCGCTGAGCGGGATCGAACAGACGGGTCTCGTCACGGCCCGCCGCCACCGGAACGTAGCCGGGCACCAGGTTATGGGGAGTGTCGAGATACACCTTCGCTTCGGGGACCTGGGCGAACCGGCCATGACTCCAACGGATCTCGACGTGGCCGTTTACCTCGTGCGGTCTCCCATCGAGGCGATCTTTGAAGCGGGCAGCCCATTGAACAACCGGCTGCCCGCGCGATAGATCGGCCGATTGGTCGAACCCAACGAAGTCATATCGCTCCCGGAGATCCCATGGAGTCGAAACCCGATAGCGCATGTCCTGCCCATCGGCCGATTCGCCGAGCACAAAGTAGGGGGCCGATTGGAGGCGGAGCAATCTCCAGACCTGCTGCTCTCTGGCCGACTTTCGCCCGAGCTGGGCAGCCCACCGGGCGGACGATTCGGCGGCGACCGCTTCGGCGAACTCCCGGTACACGACAGCCAGGTGACCGGGCAACTGGCGGGGAACGCTCCGCTTGAGAATTTCCCGGTGGTCCTGATCAAGGTCGGTCACGAGCGTTGGAAGGTCGGCGCCCGCCTCGAGACGAACCGCTTCATAAAACGCCTGATACGGCTCGCCCGCTACCTCGGCGAACCAGTCCCCGGTTATCTCGGTCCGGTCTGCCAGCAGTCGATCAAACAGATTCGAGGGCGACGAGTTGGTAAGGATGTTCGATCCGTACTTACACGAGACGAGGTACACGTGATCGACCCGCAGATCGGCGGGGATTTGTTCGTATCCAGGAGGGCGATGGCCGCCCTTCCATTCGACCACCCACGGCGGTCGACCCCGCAGGCCTTCCGGGGAGGCGGCGAACTGGCTTCCGTTCCGCCAGGCTCGTTCGAACAGGCTGGCGTATGTACCGGTCCGGTAGGCGCCTTCAAGACGTTCATATTCGTCGAGTCCCACGTTGCGCAACCCCGGGGGGCGGACACCCATGCCGTGGCGAAGGTCGGAGAACCCGAACATGGCAAGTCCGGTGACGATTTCGGTGATTTCAGTTTTGAGCGCGGGCATCGCTTCGGAACAGTTTGGTGAACTGGAGTTGGGCACCGATCAGGTCGGTCGGGAGGTCCTTTTCGGTGAAGATGTGCCGGTACGTGTACACGTCGATCTCGACTCCTCGCAGGTCCATCCAGGCCCGCACGGCATCGCCCCATCGTTCTTCGAGGAGGGCCTGGCGAACCTGCTCGGCTCCAACCTCTCCCAGTTCACCCGCGTTCGTCTGGGCGACCAATTCGATCGCCAGGACCCGGTGCAGCGTTTCGATATCTTCGGCGAGGTACACGTCGGGCGGGTCGTTGGCAACCACGGCGTAGGCGACCCCCGACATCAGTCGGTTTCGGCAGGAGGCAGAAGGTCAAAGCCCTTTTCGATATCGTCGTCCGACCAGAACCCGGGCAAGGGCACGTCGGTTCCCTGGGCGTAGGCCCGCAACCGGGCGACTCCGGTCGGGTCGAACATTTCGATGGCATCGAACACGCTCCACGGACCGACCGCATGAAGCGCTTTATCACCAGGGCTGTTGGCCTTGGGCAGGTTTGACGTGACGATAAGCAGCTTGGCGGATGGTTCCTTGGCTTTGAGCACGTGAGCCCGACCGAGCGTCTTCCACAGGGTGTCGGTTCGGATCAATCCCGGCCGGACGGTGGTGAAAGCGCCCGACACGTCCACATAGAAGAGTTGTTCGCCCGGTTCGTCCTCAACGAGAAAGTTGAACTGCACACCTGCCTTGGGGAGCTTTACGTCTTCCTTGATGATCTTGAAGCCGGCCTGCTCGAGCACCGCCTGGGCAAGATCCTGGGCCTTCTTGCCCTCCCGCGTGGCCCGCTCCTGAAAGTGTTCGGCTCGATCCTCGTGGGTTTCAAACAAATCGATCGGGAGCGGTTCGTTGTCGATCGGCATAAATGCCCGACCGGCAGGTCTGCGATGTTTGGTCGCTTCGTATCGTTCAGACGCAATCTTGACGTAGTCCTCGTCAAGATCGAAGCCGACCGAACGACGTCCGCTCCGCATCGCCGCCACCATCGTCGTTCCCGACCCCATGAATGGGTCGAGTACCAGATCATTCTCGTACGTGTACAACTCGATGAGTCGGCGGGGCAGTTCCACCGGGAAGGGCGCCGGATGATGAACCCTCCGGGCGCTTTCCGGGTCGATCCGCCAAACGTCGAGCGTGGCCTCCATGAACTCGTCGGTCGAAAGCGTGTTCTCGTGCGGGTACCCCTCGGTTTCGCGTTGCTTGGCGCTCCGGGCCCGATCAAAACGCCCTTTCGAAGCCACGATGACCCGTTCGGTGATGTCGCGCAACACCGGGTTGGCGGCCTTGCGGAACGAACCCCACGCCACCGATCCTGTGGCCCCGTCAGCCTTGTGCCAGATAATTTCACCCCGCAGCAGCAGGCCGAGGTCATCCTGGAGGATCTTTATGACATCGGCCGACAAGCTCCGATACGGCTTGCGACCAAGGTTGGCGACGTTGACAGCGATGCGACCGCCTGGTTCGAGAACTCGTTTACATTCCGCGAACACGTCCTTGAGCATTTCGAGGTATTCGAAGTAGGAGGTGGGAATCTGGGGCGTCGGGCCGTGTCCGCCGTCAGCGCCGAGCACGGCTTGTTCGTATTCTTTGCCGACGAAATACGGCGGGGAGGTAACGACCAATGCCACCGACTTGTCGGGGAGGATGTCCATATGTCGCGAGTCGCCATGCACACAAGGAGGATCCGGAAGGATGAGCGTGGCAGGAGCGGGTCCTAGCTCGTCGTCATCGGAAACATCCGGCGGCGTGAAGCGGGCGTAGAACGCCGAAGCATTGTGGTTCTCTCGTTTGCCCACCCCAAACGCCGACGTTTCCGTCGCGCGCCGAACCTCGATATCGCTCTCATCAACCATGCCGTCAGGTTACCGCCCTCCACCGACACTTTTCGCGACCCGCCGGAAGCCGGCATCACCTGGCGCCTAGAATCCGCCGATCCGTCGATATTGGGACGTACAGCAAAGGAAGACCATGAAAGCTGTTTTCATGGAACGGCACGGTGATCCGTCGGTTCTCAAATATGGCGATATGCCCGATCCAACCCCAGGACCCGGTGAAATCGTCGTCGATATACACGCCGCCAGTGTCAACGGAGCCGACTGGAAAGTGCGGTCGGGGGTCACCGCCTCAATATCGGATTTCCCATACATTTTGGGGCGGGATTTCTCCGGAACTGTCAGCGAACTCGGTGCTGGAGTGGTCGACTTTCAAGTTGGCGACGCCGTATTCGCCGTATGCGACGTTGGCCAGGAAGGCGCCTATGCCGAGAAGATCTCGATCAAAGCCGACATCGTCGCCAGAAAGCCAGCCGACATATCCCATGTCGACGCTGCGGCCATGGCACTGGCCGGACTGACCGCATTGGTTTCCATCGAAGACACGTTGGAACTTCAATCTGGTGAAAAGATCTTGATCCAAGGAGGTGCGGGCGGGGTGGCCAGTTTCGCCATTCAGCTAGCCAAACACATCGGGGCAAGGGTCATCACGACCACCAGCGCAGTCAACCGCGATTACGTTCGGAGCCTGGGTGCCGACGAGATCATTGACTACAACCTGCAGGACTTCTCCGAGGTCGTAACAGATTGCGACGCCGTGCTCGACACGGTGGGTGGTGAGGTGGCCCGTCGATGTTTCGCGGTTCTCAAACCGGGTGGCCGGGCCGCCTTTCATGCCTCAGGCCTGACGGCGCCCCAACCAGATCGAGATGACGTGCGCTCCCTCAGACCGAAAGTCACTCGGGATCGGCCTCACCTTGACCGGATCGTGAAACTGGTGGAGGCCGGTGCGGTGCGAGCACCCGAGATCACGAGGTATCCGCTGTCGGAAGCCGTCGCCGCCCACCGGGTAAGCGAATCGCGTCATCTGCGCGGCAAACTCGTTTTTGAAGTGCGCTGAGACCGCAAGTCTCCTGGCTACGGAAACACCGAGCGGATGGCGAGGATGAGACCGATGACGATCATGGGCACGCCGACGATGGCGCCGACGACGGTAAGGCTGATGATTACTCCCGCGATCATAAGGATGAAGCCAATGACCAGCATGACCAAATGCCCGGCCAGTTTGAATGGCAGCGCCAGAAGTTTGCTCATCCTCTGGTTCCGATCTTGATATCACCCGACACCGATTTACAGGTGATGTCGACATGTTTACGTTCCCCCTCGAAGGGGCTACCTCCTTCGGGAACTCGGCAGTTACCCGAGCGACTGAACAGGTCCACGTCGAGGATCCGCCCGCGCGGCACCGTTACGGAGACGTTGCCGGACATCGTCTTGGAACTGAAGCGTGACCCATCAAACTGGACGACCTTCACATCCCCTGAGACCGACTTCGTGATCAAATCGTGCGAGGCGATCTGGATGTCGATGTCACCCGATACCGTCGTCACGGTGGAGTCGCCTTCGGCTCGTTCGACGGTCACGTCGCCAGACGCGCTGGCGACCGAGAGCCGCCCCGTGACCTTGCCTATATTGGCGTCGCCGCTGGCCGTCTTTAGAGAAACATCGCCGTCGACCTGGCTTGCCCGGATGTCGCCCGAGGCGAGACGGACGTCGAGTTCACCGATCCGTTCGACGTCGACGTCGACCGAAGCGCCTGCCATGTCCAAACGAGTAGACGAAGGAACGATGAGATCGACCTGGTGACTTCCGCTCGCAATGCCGCGCCCCTCGAACCGGACGGTAATCGTGCTTCCGACCTGGGCGATTTCGAATTCAGACGATCGACGTCCGGTAATCATGACTTCGACAAGATCAACATCCCCGGTCTGCACCGATAGGCGGCCGGCTGGAAAGCTGACCGCTATCTGCGAACGACCAATGACTTCGAATACTTCGCGACGATCACTCATGTTTCGATCCTGGTGCGCATCCGACCTGAACCGCTCGACGTCTTCCGAAAAGCCTTCGAAGACAAGTTCTTGACAACCCAGGCGTTGACGGAGTCGCCCGACTCGCCTGCCTGGCTTTCGATGATCTCTTTGAGCGTGTCGGGTAGCCGCAGCGTGAGGCGGGCTTCGTAGTCACCGGCACTGAAACTGACGCCTTCTGGCTGACGAATCTGAATGGTCGGGTCACCGTCCTGAATGACCACGGATACCTCGTAGTCGGGAAGTTGGGCGGATACCTCGGTGGCGGCTTGCTGGCCGAGTTCCATGGCGACCTGGCGAATGGCTGGCTCCAATGCCGAAATCACCGCACTTGCCAGGGCGGCGATTTCGGGGTCATTACCTGCGAGAACGAGTTGGTTGGTAAGTGATGCTTCGACGGAAGCGACCGCAGCTTCGATATCCATGTCAGTGATTCTTCCTGGTGGTTTGGGCCCGCCGGACGGCGAAACGGCTGGGGGCAGTGAGATGACGATTGATGTCGGCCATACGTGCTTCGTGAAGTCCGCTTGCCAGTTTGAGATTCGTATTGATCATGGTACACCCTCCTGACAGGTATTCCTGTCTGTTGTGATGTCACAATGATGTCATAATGATGTCAACTTGTCAAGACCCAATTACGGATTCTTGAAAACCCGCACGGTTAGGGGCCAAATCGCCTATGTAGCCGACTCGATTCGCCATCGATCGAGGTTGGCAGCGATGACATCGCGGACTTCAATCACCACATCTTCGGCAGGTTGATCGGCTTCCCGAAGAATCGGCCGGCCGAAGGAAACCCGCACCCGGGTGCCGAACGGAATCGGGAACATCTTGTTGGTGAGCAGTCGCCACGACCCATCGATGGTGGTCGGAACAACGTCCATATCCGGGGCGGCTTTCATCAACTGCACGACCCCGACCGGCTTGAACTCTTTGAGGTGGCCGTCACGGGACCGGGAACCCTCCGGAAAAATGACTGCGGAAACTCCCCTCTCCTGGCAGTGTTTACCGAATTCGCGGATCACTCGTACTGCATCACGCCCTGCCGACCGGTCAATGATGGCGTTGCCACCGCGGCGCAGGTTGTACGAGACGAACGGGATCCACTTGCTGAGTTCTTTTTTTGCGATGTACTTAGGGAAGTTGGAGAACAACACGCCACCAATGATCGGTACATCAAAGAACGACTGGTGGTTCGACACAAGAATGTACGGGCGGTCGCTGCGGACTTCCGGATCTCGTTCGATCTTGACTCGCACCCCTGACGGGAAAAAAGCCCAAATGAGAACCCGCTGCATTACCCCGGCGGCCACTTCCACAGAATGCTCTCCAAACAGACGGGCCACCCGGAGAGTCACGTCGGCAACCGCAAAGACCACGCCGAAAGACAAAAGCGTGGGAATAGTCGTGATCCAATCCCAGGTCACCAACCAGAACCCACGCGGCTTTTCTGCTGCTTCCATCATGCAATGGTAATCGGACACCCTAAACAGGCTTCTCCTCACGGTTCGGGAATCCATCCGAGTGAATCGATCACGTCCCGCCCTGCGTAGGATGCCGGATGATTTCGACCAATGCCGGAAGTCATCCCGGTCGCATCTCAGCGCGCGACTGGGGCCTTCTGCTGACGATCTCGGTGATCTGGGGATCATCGTTCTTGTGGATCGCCATCGGCCTCGACCATCTCGGGCCGGGAGTCATCGCCACGGTCCGGGTGGCACTCGGAGCGGCGTCTCTGTCGACCCTGCGGGCTTCCAGGGTCACTATCGCCCGATCCGACTGGCTGGCTATCGCCATCGTCGGTGTGGCCGGCAATGCCGCGCCTGCGCTGCTCTTTGCGCTGGCCGAACAATCGGTGAGTTCGTCGATTGTCGGCATGTTGAATGCCGCCGTCGGACTCGTGACTCTGTCGATAGCGTTCGCCATGGGTAACCGATCAATGACCGGTCGCCATGTCGCCGGCCTCACCGTCGGACTGGCCGGGGTCGGCCTTCTGATATGGCCGACCATGCAAGGAGCCCGCGCTGGAGTCGTCGGGGTCGGCTGGGTTGCCCTGGCGTTGCTCGGGTACGGCCTAACCAACAACGTTCTGCCGCCGTTGCAGCAGAAATATGGTGGTATTGCGGTGATCGCCCGGGCCCAGATGATCGGCACCCTCGCCCTGCTCCCCTTCGGTATCGCCGACTTTGGCGAATCTACCTTCGCCTGGGGCTCGGTTCTCGCCGTGCTCATCCTGGGGGTCTTCGGGACAGGTGTCGCCCGGGCCATGTACGCCACCATCCTCGGCCGGGTCGGCGCCCCCCGAGGATCGATCGTTGCCTACATCATCCCGATCGTCGCCGTCATTCTCGGCATCACGTTCCGGAACGAACACGTCCAGCTCATCCAACTGGCGGGCCTCGCCCTGGTCCTCGGTAGCGTGTTGCTGACGTCTTCTCGCCTCAAGCAGACCTAGCTCGTGGCAGTATCCACGGGACCGGAATCTCTCACTGAGTTGGGCCAGGTCGATCTGTAAGCGCGCCGGACCGAGATCAAGATCTGCCACCCGCCCAGGGTCGTGACGGTTTGTTTCGACCATCGAACCGACGCCTCGTTCAAAGACGACCAGTTCGGAACCGTCAGAATCGATCACCCCATACCGGACAACACCCACCCCCGCGTTGGGGAGCTTAAGAAGATTTCCGAAGGATCTTGTCCATGGCCTTCCCCTTGGCCAGTTCATCCACCAACTTGTCGAGATAGCGGATCTCGCGCATCGTAGGTTCCTCGATATCTTCGACCCTGACTCCGCAGACGACGCCGGTGATCAGCAACCGGTTCGGGTTCATCGGCGCCTTGGCGAAGAACGTCTCGAAATCGGTCTCCTTCTCCAACTGCGCTTCCAGACGCTTCTGGCTGTAACCCGTGAGCCAACGGATGACTTCGTCGACCTCAGCCTTCGTCCGCCCCTTCCTCTCGGCCTTCGCCACGTAGAGCGGATAGACACTCCCAACGCTCGTGGAGTAGATCCGGTGCTTCTTCTCGCTGGTTTCTGTCGCCATCGCGCCCTCGTTCCGTCATCGTGGTCTGGCCTCAAGCTAATGGATACCATTCGATGAATGGCGGAGCCACGCCTGTCGGGCGAGGAGGGCACATTTTCTGTCACAGGGTCGAGCTAGGATCGAACGTATGTTCGACATCGTGATTGATCCGACATCTCAACGAGTGGCTTCTGATGGGCTTCCCGAAGAGCTTGATGACATGGAACCGGGCCTGTTCCTGGCAGCCATGCTGTCGTCGATCGAGGTGGCCGACCTGTCAGGCTATGACCGGGTCGTCGTGCTGCGGGCCCACCAGAAGATGGTCAACCACCATCAGGCCCGCCTATACGAGGCAATGGCTTCGATAGAGGACCATTGCGCCGACCTGTTTGACGGTGACACCGAGATCGCCTACCTGGCTGCGTCGGCCGAAATCCGTTGCGCCTTGAACCTGACCCGCCGGGCGGCCGACCAGGAACTCGATTTGGCGCAGACACTGCGCCAGCGCCTTCCGAACGTGTGGGATACGTTGGTGGAGGGAACCCTGGATGTTCGGCGGGTACGCACGATCACCGAGGGCACCGACCATCTATCAGCCGAAACCGCCCGGGAAGTGGTCGACCTGATCCTCGAACCGGCCGCCGGGTGGACGACCGGACAAATCGCTGCTCGCCTGCGCAAACTATGTATCCAAGCCGACCCTGAGGAAGCCAAAGACCGCTACGAGGACGCCGTCGACGGACGCCACATCGAGCTGCGTCCCAATGAAGCGGGAACCGCCAACCTCGGCGGCTATGACCTACCGCCCGACCAGGCAGCCAGGGTCATGTCCCGCATCAATCGGATTGCCGAGAGTCTGCGAGTTGACGGAGAAACTCGCACCATCGACCAGCTACGAGCCGACGTCTTCCTGGACTTGCTCGACGGCGGGAAACTCGCCATGACGGGCAAAAGAGGAATCGTCGACCTCCACGTCGACCTCGAAACCCTCACCCGCCTATCCAAACATCCCGGTGACCTTGCCGGATACGGACCAGTCATCGCCGACATCGCCCGCCAGGTCGCCGAGAGCCGGCAACGCCAACAATGGCGCTGGCGGGTAGCCAACCAAACCGGCGAGATCATCGACCACGGCATCACCCGGCGCCGTCCCACCGCCACCCAACGTCGACACGTGGAGATCCACCACCCGACCTGTGTGGCGATCGGCTGTCGGGCACCGGCCACCACCTCAGACATGGATCACACCCAACCCTGGGCACAAGCAGGACCAACCAGAACCACCAACCTCAATCCCGTCTGCGCCCACGATCATTACGTGCGCCACCAGGCCGGTTGGACTTACCAGCGGGCGGCCAACGGGGACCACATCTGGACCTCCCGCCTCGGCCATACCTACCGAAGACGACGAGATCCTCCGTAGCCGGCACCGATCACCCGGTTACGGCGGCAACATCAAGAAGAACTCCGCAATCAACGGAAGCCCAGCGAAGTCGAGACCAAATCCGGTACTGCCCTCTTAAGGCAGCTGACCCTGGATCACCAATCTGACCCCATCCGGGATTACCTTTGGCTCCGTAGGAAGACCTGATTAAACGGCGAAAGCCGGGGAACGGCTCCTCGACCAATGGACCTCATGTCAAGGGGCGACGGCCGGTCAAGGTTACTGACAGATACGCCAGCCCCTCCGGCACCGTTCTCGTCCGGCTCTCGCTTGAATTAGATCGAATCCTACGACAGCTGCCCTCACCCCTCTAGGGCACAATTCCCCTAAATGCTGACTTACTGCTCCGGCACTATGGCACGAGGTCCCTGGTCATAGGGTCACCAAAGAGACCAAGATGTACCTTGCCTCGACTACTTGGAGTGCCGTGCCCTATATCACCGTTGATGGCAACGAAGCTGCAGCTTCGGTTGCCTACCGCTTGTCCGAAGTCATCTCAATCTATCCGATCACACCGGCATCGCCGATGGGCGAACTATCCGATACCTGGTCAGCAGCCCATCGACCCAACCTCTGGTCGACCGTCCCTCAAGTCATCGAAATGCAATCTGAGGGCGGCGCCGCTGGGGCGCTGCACGGAGCGCTCCAAGGCGGCGCCCTCACCACCACCTTCACCGCCTCCCAGGGCCTCCTCCTCATGATCCCCAACATGTTCAAGGTGGCTGGCGAACTGCTCCCATCGGTGATTCATGTGGCGGCTCGCTCGGTGGCAACCCACGCTCTATCGATCTTCGGAGACCACTCGGACGTGATGGCCGCCCGCATGACCGGGTTTGCAATGTTGGCTTCGTCATCGGTTCAAGAAGCCCAGGACCTGGCGCTAATTTCCCACTCCGCCACCCTGTCCTCGCGAGTGCCCTTTATGCATTTCTTCGATGGATTCCGCACGTCGCATGAGATTGCCAAGATCGACAGCCTCCTCGATGCCGACCTCCGGGCGATGATCGACGACGACGCAATCCTGGCCTTCCGGAACCGTCGTCTTACCCCCGACGAACCGGTCATTCGCGGCACGGCTCAGAACCCCGATGTTTTCTTCCAGGGTCGTGAGGCTGCCAATACGTACTACGACGCCGTCCCGGACCTGGTCGTGTCTGCCATGGACCGGTTTTACGACCTGACCGGCCGCCGCTACCACCTGTTTGACTATGTCGGAGCTCCCGATGCCCAGCGAGTCATCGTCATGATGGGGTCGGGAATCGGCGCGGCCGAACAAGCCGTCAACCGACTCGTCGCCGACGGCGAAAAGGTCGGCCTACTCAAGGTACGTCTATACCGACCGTTCTCACCGCAAGCCCTCATCGCGGCGCTCCCTCCGACCGTCATCAGCCTGGCCGTCCTCGACCGGACCAAAGAACCGGGGGCTGTTGGCGAACCGCTCTACCAGGATGTCGTAACGGCGCTCGCCGAAGAGACCGCCCTGGGCCGTACTGCCTGGGACATTGCCCCACGCGTGATTGGCGGACGCTACGGATTGTCATCGAAGGAATTCACGCCTCCGATGGCGATGGCGGTGCTCGACGAACTCCGCGAGTCGCATCCCAAACCCCACTTCACGGTCGGCATCATCGACGACGTAACCCATCTGAGTCTCAAGTACGACCCCGACCGATATCTTGAGGACGCCACCGTCCACCGCGCCGTGTTCTACGGCCTTGGGTCAGACGGCACGGTTGGCGCCAACAAGAACTCCGTAAAAATCATCGGAGAAGCCACCGATATGTACGCTCAGGGGTACTTCGTCTATGACTCACGCAAATCGGGCTCGCAGACCGTGTCGCATCTTCGTTTCGGTCCAAAGCCCATCGATTCGACCTACCTGATCGGTTCTGCTCAGTTCGTCGGCGTGCACCAGTTCGAGTTCTTTCATCAGATGAATCCGCTGGCCATTGCCGCCCCAGGAGCCAAAGTCCTCATCAACTCTCCGCATGGTGACGACCTGTGGGACCACCTCCCCGCCGAAGTGATCGCCACGGTGGTCGAAAAACAGCTCGAGGTTCATGTCATAGACGCCAACCAGGTGGCATCTGACGCCGGACTCGGTGGTCGGGTCAATACGGTTCTCCAGGCCTGTTTCTTCGATATCGCCGGCATCCTCGATCCACCGGTTGCCATGGAGCAGATCAAGAAATCGATTCGCAAGACGTATGCCAAATTTGGCGAAGTAGTGGTTGCTCACAACGAGGCGGCCGTCGAGGACGCCGTTATCAGCCATCGCAGAATCCGCATCCCTGAAGTTGCCCCGTCCGTAACAACCCGCCCACCACGATTGACCGAGGCAGGTCCGGACTTCGTCAAGAAGGTCACCGCTGCCATGCTGGCCGGCCAGGGCGACCTGCTGCCGGTGAGTGCCCTGCCTGCCGACGGGACGTTCCCGACTGGCACCACCAAGTACGAGAAGCGATCGATCGCCATCGAGATACCAACGTGGGATCCCAGCTTATGCATCGACTGCGCCAAATGCGTCCTCGTCTGCCCCCACACCGCCATCCAGATGAAGGTCTACGACCCGGCCTTCTTCGCCGGTGCTCCGAGCGGATACCAGTCGAAACCATGGACCGGCAAGGACTTCCCGGACGCCACCATGACCATTCAGATCGCACCGGACGATTGCACCGGGTGTGGAGTCTGCGTCGACGTCTGCCCGGCTCGATCCAAGGAAGAGGCCAAGCACAAGGCTCTTGACATGATCCGCAAAGACGATGTGCTCGAACAGGAGCGAACCAACTTCGACTTCTTCCTCGGGTTGCCGCAACAGGACCGCAAGCTCATCAAAGTCGACAGCGTCAAGGGGAGCCAGATACTTCAGCCGCTCATGGAATTCTCTGGCGCATGCGCGGGATGTGGTGAAACGCCGTATCTGCGACTCCTATCCCAGATGTTCGGCGACCGTCTAACCATGGCCAACGCCACGGGTTGCTCGTCGATCTACGGTGGAAATCTTCCGACAACCCCCTGGACCACCAACGAGCAGGGGAGGGGTCCTGCCTGGGCCAACTCGCTCTTTGAAGACAACGCAGAGTTCGGTTTGGGAATGCGCCTGGCCCTCGACCAGCAAATTGTCGAAGCAGACGCCCTGTTGGTAGACCTCGCCAAATACCTACCCAACAACCTGGTTGCCGAACTCCAGACGGGTCGTCTTGCCGACGAAGTTTCGGTCGAAGCCCAACGCGCCAGGGTTCTCCAACTCAAAGACGCCCTCACCGGCATCGATGATCCCCGGGCAAGCCGACTCAAGACCGTCGTCGACGCTCTGGTTCATAAGACGATCTGGATTGTGGGTGGCGACGGCTGGGCCTACGACATCGGATTTGGCGGTCTCGACCACGTGCTCGCCTCCGGGCGCAACGTGAACATCCTCGTGCTCGACACCGAGGTCTATTCGAATACCGGTGGGCAGGCGTCCAAGGCCACCCCCCGTGCGGCGGTGGCCAAGTTTGCGGCTGGCGGCCGACAGGTCGGCAAGAAAGACCTTGGGATGATCGCTTCAGCGTATGGGGACGTATACGTCGCCCAGGTGGCCATCGGTGCCAACAACACCCAAACGGTAAAGGCCTTCGCTGAAGCCGAGGCGTACGATGGTCCGTCGCTGATCATTGCCTACTCCCAGTGCATCGCCCATGGCATTGACATGTCGACCGGCTTCTCGCATCAGAAAGATGCCGTTACGTCGGGTTACTGGCCGCTCTACCGGTACGACCCCCGGGCGGCCGGTGAAGGCAAACATCCGTTCCATCTTGATAGTCGAGCACCGACGATCTCATTCAAAGAGTTCGCTACAACCGAAGCCCGCTACGCCATGTTGGCGAGGTCGAAACCCGAAACAGCCGAGGTACTGTTCGGTCTGGCCCAGGACGACATCGACGCCCGGTGGAAACTCTACGAACAAATGGCCGACGTCGAACGTCGGGTCCCTGACTTGGAGGATCACGAATGAGTGCTGATCTGACCACCCGTTATCTGGGCTTTGAGCTTGCTCACCCGATCATCCCGTCGGCCTCGCCGCTGACCGGATCACTCGGCACGCTCCACAAGCTGGAAGAAGCCGGCGCTCCTGCCGTGGTGCTTCCTTCACTGTTTGAGGAGCAGATCGTCCACGAAGCGGCCGAGCTTGCCCACCTCGTGGAATCGCTGGCCGGCAGTTTCGTCGAATCCCCGGCCGGATACTTCCCGGAACTCGACACCTACAACACGGGCCCGGACGCCTACCTTCGTCTGGTCGAAGATGCCAAGCGGGAACTACGCATCCCGATCATCGGCAGCCTGAACGGGTCGACCCGTGGTGGCTGGGTTCACTATGCCCGGTTGATCGAGGACGCAGGTGCCGACGCCCTCGAACTCAATATCTATGTCGTGGCCGCCAACCCGATGTTCTCAGCATCCGACATGGAAACCCAATACCTCGAATTGATCGAAGCCGTCAAGGAAAAGATCAAGATCCCGCTGGCTGTCAAAGTCAGCCCGTACTTCTCAGCGTTCGCCAACATGGCGAAACAGATGGTCGACGCAGGAGCGGACTCACTGGTCATGTTCAACCGGTTCTATCAGCCCGACTTCGATATCGAGGAGATGGGCGTCACACCCAACCTGGAGTTATCGACGCCTCACGACCTCCGACTTCCGTTACGTTGGATTGCCATCTTGTTCGGACGGATCAAGACCCAGTTCGCCGCGACGTCCGGGGTTCATTCAGCCGAAGACGTCGTGAAGCTGTTGCTGGCCGGCGCCGACGTGACCATGACCACCGCCTCGTTACTCAAGTACGGTCCGGGCCATATGACTGATCTCGTATGCGATCTGGAACGGTGGCTCGACGAAAACGAATACTCATCGGTGTCCCAACTACGGGGCAGCCTTTCCCAAGTCAATGCCCCCGACCCGACCGCCTTTGAGCGCCACAACTACATGAAAGCCCTCACCACGTTCCGCACTCCGTCGGTGGCATAGCCCCCGAAATTCGTACAAACGCAGACTCCCTAACACAGTGAAGGACCGCAGGAGCGGTCCTTCACATGGTGAGCGTACTCATGGCGTCCATATCAGGCCGGAATCCGAAGACGGTTTCTCCTGAAGTGGTGCTCACCCCTTTTGCCCTTTAACGCCATCTAAGGCCAAGAACCTGAGCGAAACTTCAAAGAAGTCCTATCCGGATTCGGCGTCCAACCCCAACAGAACCGGTAGCGACCGGGTGTATGGTTCATCGGCTCATGGAAAAACTGGTCACCCGGGCGTTCGGATTCGCCTTCACATCGAACCTGCTCATGGGGTTGACCTTCGCGTTGTTCATCCATTACGCCGGATTCCTCGTCTCCCTCGGAGCCAGCGAGCGGACGGTCGGTGTAATCGTCGGGGTCGGATCGATCGGCTCGCTGGTGGTTCGTCCGTACGTTGGGCACCTCATGGATCGAATCGGTCGCCGACCGCTCATCCACACCGGCAACCTGATCAACGTCGCCGGACTCGCCGCTCTGACCACCGTTACCTCGATCTCCTGGTGGGTCTACGCCCTCACCATCATCCACGGGATCGCCGAAGCCGTACTATTCACCTCTTTCGTGACGTACACGGCCGACATCGTCCCGGCATCTCGTCGTACTGAAGGCATGGCGCTATTTGGAGTATCCGGACAAATGCCCCTGGCACTCGGCGGGCTCCTCGGTGATTTCATTCTCCGGACGAGCACCTACACCACGCTGTTCTGGGTGGCGGTCGGGCTTGGAACGGCCGCCTTCGCCATGGCGCTGCCTCTTCATGAGTCGAAAGGCGTTCACACCCGGCCAAGTCTCGGTTTCCTGGTGGCCATCCGCCAGCACGAACTTTCACCAATTTGGCTCATCACGGCTTCGTTCTCGCTGACGCTCATCTCGATTTTCACGTTCCTTAAAACGTTCGTCGACACGACGGGATACGGCTCTGTGGGCGTGTTCTTTGCGGCCTATTCGACCATGGCTATCGTCGTGAGGTTGGGCGGCCGACAGCTTCCACAGCGATTTGGCGAAATCCCAGTGCTGAGCGCAAGCCTGATCATCATGTCGGGCGGCATGGTCCTGCTCGGGTCCGCCACGACAAGTCTGGCCATTGGAATCGCCGGTGCGACTGCCGGAATCGGTCATGGATTCTCATTCCCGATCCTCAACTCACTCGTGGTTGAACGCTCGACCACCGAAGAGCGGGGAGCGGCACTCTCCGGCTTTTTGTCGTTCTTCCCACTGGCATCGTTGATCGGCGCCCCGCTTCTCGGTTGGGTCATCGAATCCGCCGGCTACACATCGATGTATCGGGGTATCGGAGCCCAACTGCTTGTCGTCGTGATGGGCTATGCCCTTTGGGAACGGCACCGCCATCATCAGGGAATCGCAGTTCGTTAGATCGCTACTCCATCGCTTTTCGAAGTGCGGTATTCGTCTCGGTAACCCGGCGTGACAACGACCCCGCCATCCGGCGGTGGACCTCGGCGGCGAGGCGAGGATTGGTGGAAAGCAGGCCCTCAAGTTTGGATTCGGAGAGGGCATAGGCCACCACCTCGGTCTCCGCGACGACGGAGGCGTTTGCCGGTTGGCGGGTGTAGTACGCCATTTCGCCAACAATGGCCCCCGGTCGCATCGTCCTGAGTCGGGTACCACTGGCTTCGAGGACCACCCGGACGCGACCGAACTCAATGACATAGATCGGATGTCCGACCGACCCCTCGGCGATGATCGTCTCACCTACGCCAAACTCGACTCGCTCCATCATTTCGAATACCCCATCGGCCCATGGCCCGGCGATTTCGG
>JAHEDI010000085.1 GCA_024641305.1 bacterium
ACACCACCTGATGGCTGGCCACCACGCCACCGCTCGCATCGAACGCTGGAACCGTTCGTATCGCACCAACCCCCAGAATGGCCACCTGGGGCAAGTTGATGATGGGAGTGAACCCGTCAATTCCGTAGCTGCCAAGGTTGGTGACCGTGAACGTGCCACCCTCGTAGTCACCGGCGTCCAGAGTCTTGAGCATCGCGCGATCGGCAAGGCCGCGAATCGTCTCGGCCAGAGCCTGGATTGATTGGGCGGCCGGGTCCGCCACGACCGGAGCCACCAGACCTTCGTCGGTCTGGATCGCCACGGCCACATTGGCCCGGCCTGCCGATGTAAAAGCGTCGCCGTTCCTCGTCCCGTTAAGTTGAGGATGGTGGGCCAAAACCATCGCGCCCGCCTGGACTACCCGAGCCGTGATGTTGCTCGGAGCGACAGTTCCGAAGTCAACCGTTGTGAACAGTGTCACCGGCGCCGTCGCCGTGTGGCTGCGACGCATGTTGCGGGCAATCACCGCCCGCAGGCCGGTAAAGCCTTCGGCTCCAACGGCCAACCCCCGGACGTCATCTTCGGTGATCCGTCCCTCGGGACCGGACCCGGCCACTCCGTCTAGTTCAACGCCGAGTTCGCGGGCCAGTCGCTTGGCAGCGGGCGACGCCTTGATCGGACGGGTCAGGTTTGAAGATGCGACCGGTGCAGTTACCACAGCGGTCGACGCCACCGGAACCGTATCGACTATCTGACAGATGGCACCATCTTGTGGAACCGGGTCGCCGATGGCGACCCGGTTCACGACATACCCGTCAGCTGTTGCCAGCACCTCCGACGCAACCTTCTCGGCCTGCACTTCGGCGATGAGTTGCCCGCTGCTACACGCCTGGCCCTCGTCGACGAACCAAGCCGTAATGACGGCCTCCTCGCCGGCCTCGGTGATCACCGGCATCAGGACATCAACGGCCATGGATCAGCCCGACACCATTTCGGTGACTGCGGCAACGATCCGATCAACCGACGGCAGCGTCCAGGTTTCCAGAGGATGGCTGTACGGAATCGGAACATCCGGGGTAGCCACCCGCACCGGTGGGGCATCAAGATAGTCGAACGCCCCTTGCACGGCCGTCGTGATGACTTCACCGCTCATGCCGAAGCTCTGATAGTCCTCGTCAACGACCAGCAGTCGGTGGGTCTTTTGCACGCTCGCCACGATCGCCTCCCGATCGAGAGGAACGAGGGACCGCAGGTCAATGATTTCGGCCGAAACACCGTCAACCTCGAGGAGGGCAGCGGCATCGAGAGCCTTATGCACTGACAGACCTACTGTGACGATCGTCACATCGTCACCTTCGCGAGCCACCCGGGCCTTCCCGATCGGAACCGTGTACGACTCCTCCGGGACCGGTCCAGTGGCATGTGGATTGTTGACCATCCAGCCAAGGCCGAGCGCACCTTTATGGAACATATACATGACAGGATTGTCGTCCCGGATGGCCGAGATCATCAACCCCTTGGCGTCGTAGGCACTTGACGGAACCACCACTTTGAGACCGGGTACATGGGCAAACAGGCCCCACAGGGTTTGGGAATGCTGCCCCGCATCTGAATAACCCCCACCCACCGCGGTGGTGATGACGGCCGGCACCTTGATGGCGCCGCCACTGAAGTAGTGAATTTTGGCCATATTGTTGTAGATCTGATCCATGCAAACGCCAAAGAAATCGACGAACATCAGTTCGACGATCGGCCGCATACCGTTGACGGCCGCTCCGACCGCTGCTCCGATGAACCCCGTCTCGGAGATGGGGGTGTCGACGACCCGCTCCGGCCCGTACTTGTCAAGCAGGCCTTCGGTTGCGCCGAAGATTCCGCCGTACACTCCGACGTCTTCGCCCATGACGAACACGCTCGGGTCGACCGCCATTTCCTGGGCGATACCCTCGGCGATCGCTTTTTGCATAGTCAGTTTTCGATCTGTCATCGTTGTCATGTCACTCGTTCCTTTCTATGCAAAAACGTGATTGAGGGCGGCTTCGGGGGCCGGATAGGGACTGGCCAAAGCAAAGTCGATGGCCGCCTCGACCGTGGCATATTCCGTTTCTTTGATGGCCGCCTGCTCCGCTTCGGACAGGACGCCCTCCTCGACGAGTCGCTTGCCGAACGCCACCAAGGGGTCGCGCTCGTTCATGTCCTCTTTGAATTCATCTGATCGATATGCGTCGGCATCTCCTTCGAAATGGCCCCACAGACGGTCGGTTTTGATCTCGATCAGGCTCGGGCCGTCGCCCCTCCGGGCCCGATCCATCGCCGCCCCCATCACCTCGTACACGGCCACCGGATCGTTCTCGGGAACGAGGACGCCAGGGATGCCGTAGGCAGAGGCTCGATCACTGTTATCGGGAATGGCCGTCGATGACGCCTTGGGAACCGAAATGGCGTAGGCGTTGTCTTCGCAGATGAAGACGACCGGTAGCTTCCAGAGGGCCGCCAGATTTAGCGACTCGTGGAACGCCCCCTGGTTGGCGGCTCCTTCACCGAAATACGACAACGCAATATTGCCGGTGCCCCGGGCTTTGAAAGCCATGGCCGCTCCGACGGCTACTGGCATACCCTCGCCGATGATCCCCGAACAACCAAAGTTCGGTTCCACCGAAAACAGGTGCATGTGTCCGCCTTTGCCCTGCCCAAGCCCGGTTTCCCGGCCGAAGATCTCAGCGGCCATCTTGTTGAGATCCACCCCCTGGGCGATGGCCACATGATGGGGTCGATGGGTGGCCGTGATGGCGTCACCGGGATGCAGATGCGGTCGCATCCCTACGGCCACGGGTTCTTGGCCTGCGGAAAGATGCATTTCGCCAGGGATGAGCCCGGCGGCGATATCAAAAGCGGGAAGCTTGTCTGCGAAGTACAGCTCCCGGATGCGTTCTTCGAATCGCCGGATCCGCACCATCGTCTCGTACATGTCGACCAGATGTGCCTTGGGGATATCCATCGGGTACCTCCTCTATCGGATTCCCAGTGGGCCGGTCAGCGACGCCGCGCCCTTCAACGTCCTAAAGGTACGCCGCCGGTCCGAGACATGAGGTCGATTCAACCGGTAGAAAACGCCATTTCGAGATCGAGCACCCGCGGTCCGGCGATCACCCGCACCAGACCACCGGCGGCCGGCAATCGTCGTTC
>JAHEDI010000059.1 GCA_024641305.1 bacterium
GTACCAGAACCCCTGAGCCCATTCCATGCATAACGGCAGCCGAAAGGGACCTTCGACTCTGGCTCAGCGAAGAAACGCGAAGGTACCTTGATTTACGTAGTCAACAACTAAGCAACTCAGAATCGAAGACGACCGGCTACCTGTAGGGCGACCGGCAGTGACCGCCAAGGAGAGCGAGAATGAAGCGACCGGAGTTGATCGACTTCAAGCAGGAGAGGATTCGAACCCTCCACCTGACGTGGATCGCGTTCTTCATCACGTTCTATATCTGGTTCAACATGGCCCCCCTGGCGACCACGATGCTGCGGGAAGTCGAATGGCTCACACCGGAACATCTTAAGGTCCTGGCGATTATCAACGTGGCTTTCACCATCCCGGCTCGCATAGTGGTTGGCGCGCTCATTGATCGGTACGGCCCAAGGATTGTCTTCTCGAGCCTTCTTGTTGCGATGGCCTTTCCGGCCTTCGCTTTTGCCTTCGGTACCACACTCATTCAGCTGATGGTTTCCCGACTCCTGCTTTCGACAATCGGGGCTGGATTCGTCATCGGGATCCGAATGGTTGCCCAGTGGTTCCCGCCCAAGATGATCGGGCGGGCCGAAGGGTTCTATGCCGGATGGGGAAACTTCGGGTCGGCATGGGCGGCCATGACGTTACCGTGGTTTGCGATTACGTTCCTTGGTAAGTGGTTCAACGTCGCCGACGGATGGCGCTGGGCACTTTTCCTGAATGGACTGGTCGGCCTGCTGTATGGCATCTATTACTACTACGCCGTGCGCGACACTCCCGAAGGTACCCCGTTCGTAGGCACCAAAAAGACGCAACCGATGACCGTCAGTTCGTATGGCGACCTCATTCAATACATCGTGTGGTCGTTCCCGATCTTCGGCGCACTGGGCCTCCTCGCCTGGCGCATCAGTCGCATCCAAATCACCCACAGCGATGGTGTCGTTTCGGCCCTCATCCCCAGCGGTTCTTTGTGGCTGATCTACGGTGGCCTGACCGTCTTCTATGCCGCCCACGTCCTCAAAACGCTCCAGGTCAACCTGCCGATTCTCAAGGAGGGAGTCCCCGAAGAGGACAAGTATCCTTTCGCCAGCGTGGCCGCCCTCAACACCACGTACGTCGCCAACTTCGGTGCAGAACTGGCCGTGGTGTCCATGCTCCCCACCTTCTTTGAAGGTACCTTCGAAGTCACACCGGCCACCGCGGGCCTCATCGCTTCATCATTTGCGTTCGTCAACCTGTTCGCCCGACCGATGGGCGGTCTCATTTCCGACAAGATGAAGAACCGCAAAATGGTCATGACCGTCTACATGGTCGGCATTTCGCTCGGATTCCTTGGCATGGGCTTCATCGACTCTGCCTGGCCGATCTGGTTGGCGATCGTCATAACCGTGACCTGTTCGATCTTTGTGCAAGGGGCAGAGGGGGCCACCTTCGCGATCATCCCCCTTATCAGCCGCCGCATGACGGGCCAGGTCGCCGGTATGGCAGGCGCCTTCGGCAACGTGGGTGCCGTCCTTTATCTGGTGCTTTACTCAATGGTGGATGCCCGGACGTTCTTCTTTGTGCTGGCCGGCGGCGCCGCGTTCAGCTTCCTTTACGTGTTGATCTTTTTGAGGGAACCGGAAGGTGCCTTCGCCGACGGGATGGCGGCCTCGTGAACCGACGGATCCCGCCAACCAGGCTCAGGGAGGCCATCAGGTGAGGTTGGAGATGACCCGCAAAACGGACCTGGCGCTTCAGGCGCTTCGCGTGCTCGCCACGGCCCGAGGCCCGGTCAAGGGCAAGGACCTTGCCGCACTGATCAATACCACTGCGTCGTTCATTGCCCAGATCATGAAACCGTTGGTGGACGCCGATTGGGTCACATCCGATCGCGGCCCAACGGGCGGCTACCGGCTTGCAGTCGACATTGCCCCGGTCTCGGTGCTAGCGCTTATTGAAGCCGTCGAAGGTCCGACCATCAACGGCAAGTGCGTCCTCCAGGGAACCCCATGTCCCATCGTCGACCAGTGCGCAATGCACGAGGCATGGGTGCGAGGGCGCTCAGCGCTGCTCATGGAACTTGCCAAAACCCCGGTTCTCGAAGTCACCACCCAGGAGAGGACAGCTTCATGACCCGTATCGCCCAATTCGCGCTGGTAGGGTTCTTTGCGCTGCTCGGCACTGCGGCCTTCATCCAGGGCCCCCCGGCGGCCGGGGCGACCGCAACCGCCATCCAGCCTGCAGAAGATGGTGCCCAGATTTTCGCCGACAATTGTGCGGCCTGCCACCAGGCTTACGGGCAGGGCATTCCCGGAACCTTCCCGCAGTTGGCCGGTAACCCGGCAGCCACAGACCCCACATTCGTCGAATCGGTCATCCGCGAGGGACTATCCGGGCCAATTGAGGCGCTCGGCGTTGCCTACAACGGCACGATGCCTGCCGTAACCTTGAGCGACTCCGAAGTGGCCGCAGTTGTCGCCTATGTGGCGACACTTGCCCAAGCACCTCCCGTTGCGTCAAGCTCCGGCGGCGCGGCCGGCCCCCCTAACTCGGATCGGGGCCATGCGCTATTTGTCGGGTCAACAGCGTTCAGCAACGGTGGACCGGCCTGCGCGGCGTGTCATGTCGCCGGGGCAGTGAACGGGCTGGGCGGGCCGACCCTGGGACCCGACCTCACACACGCGTTGGATCGCTTCGGCGGCGAAACTGGACTGGTTGGTTGGCTGTCAACGCCGCCATCGCCGGTCATGACGCCCATCTTCTCAGATAAGCCGTTGGCCGACCAGGAAATCGTCGATGTCGTTGCCTTCCTGGCCAAGGCCCCCGACCAGGCACCGACTTCAAACGCAGATTTCATGACCGCCTCAGGACTGGCAGGAGCCGCAGTCCTATTTATCGGGCTGGCAATTGCGTCGAGAGGACTGCGACGAACGTACGTAGAGCGACTGAGGAGCACCCCATGAACGACTTTTGGATCAACGAAACCGTCGACCCGGCCGCTCGCAAATGGGAAGAGTTCTATCGCAACCGATTTGCGCACGACAAGCGCGTCCGGACAACCCACGGGGTGAACTGCACCGGTAGCTGCTCATGGGAGGTCTACGTCAAAGATGGCATCGTCACGTGGGAGCTCCAGGCCACCGACTACCCGCAGCTCGAGGAGGGCCTTCCCCCCTATGAACCACGCGGATGTCAACGGGGCATCTCCTATTCGTGGTACCTCTACTCGCCGATCCGGGTGAAATATCCCTATGCCCGCGGTGTACTCATCGACATGTATCGAAAGGCCAAGAAAGAGTCACTCGACGACCCGGTAGCGGCTTGGGCACGGATTCAGGACGATCCGCAAATGCGGAGTCGCTATCAAACGGCTCGCGGCAAGGGTGGATTCCGTCGGATCAGCTGGGACGAAGCCGTCGAAATCGCCGCAGCTTCGACGGTCCACACGATCAAACGGCACGGACCGGATCGGGTAGCCGGCTTCTCGCCGATTCCCGCCATGTCCCAGGTGAGCTACGCAGCCGGGAGTCGGTTCATGTCACTCATCGGCGGCGTCATCATGAGCTTCTACGACTGGTATTGCGACCTGCCACCCGCCTCACCCGAGGTGTGGGGAGAACAGACCGACGTCCCTGAGTCGGCCGACTGGTACAACTCCCGGTTCATTGCGGTGGTTGGATCAAACCTCAACATGACGCGAACCCCAGACACTCACTTCATATCTGAGGTGCGCCATGCCGGTGCCAAGCTGGTCGTCTTTAGTCCCGACTTCTCCCAGGTGGCCAAGTACGCCGACTGGTGGATCCCGTCAAATCCGGGTCAGGACACCGCCTTCTGGCTCGCCGTCGACCATGTGCTGCTCACGGAGTTATACGCCCAGCGGCAAGTCCCCTACTTCCAGGACTATGCCAAGCAGTACACCGATCTCCCCTTCCTGATCGAGGTCGAAGACGGAATTCCCGGCCAATACGTACGCGCCAACGTTTTGGACGGCTACCAGGACATTGAGAACGGCGATTGGAAACTCCTCATGTGGGACGAGGCGACGGACGCACCCCGCATGCCGAACGGCGCCATCGGCGACCGGTGGGCCAAAGAGAAGAAGGGCAACTGGAACCTGAAACTTGAGGACGCGGTCACCGGCCAGGCCATCAAACCGCAACTCAGCTTCATCGACAAGCACGACGAAGTGGCCGAGGTCAAACTCGACTTCTTCGGGAACGACGGCACCATCACCCGCTCGGTTCCCGTTCGAATCATCGAAACTGCCAACGGACCAATCAAAGTGACGACGACCTTCGATCTGCTTATGGCTCGATTCGGAGTCGAGCGCGGGCTGCCTGGCTTTGATGCCAAAAGCTACGACGATGAGGACGTGCCCTACACGCCAGCCTGGCAGGAGCAGTACACGGGCATCCACCGTGACACGCTCATCAAGTTCGCCAGAGAATGGGGCCGCAACGGCGAGCTCACCAATGGCAAGAATATGGTGATCATCGGCGCCGGCGCCAACCATTGGTACCACAACAACCTGCTGTATCGCTCAGCTATCACGGCTCTCATGCTGACCGGTTCGGTCGGAGTCAATGGCGGGGGCCTCGCCCACTACGTCGGCCAGGAGAAACTCGTCGCCCACGCCTCCTGGGGCTCCATTGCCATGGGCGCCGACTGGGGCATGCCGCCTCGCCATCAGAACACCCCTTCGTTCCACTACGTGCACTCCGACCAGTGGCGCTATGAACGGGGCTACCGGGAATACGACTCACTGCCAGAAAACCATCCTGAACGGTTCGATCACACGATCGACCACCAGGCTCGGGCGGTTAGACAGGGCTGGCTGCCATTCTTCCCGCAGTTCAAGCAGAACCCGATCAGCCTGGTTCGAGAGGCCCGGCGTAATGGTGCCGAAACCGACGAAGCCGTGGTCAAGCATGTCGTAGACGGACTCAAATCTGGTGATGTCGAGTTCGCCATCGACGACCCTGATGCCCCCGAATCGTGGCCGCGCACGTGGTTCATCTGGCGCGGCAACGCCATTGGTACGTCGGCCAAGGGTCACGAGTTCTTCCTCAAGCACTACCTGGGAACCCATTCGACGGCCATCGCCGCCGAACCTACCGATCACGGAGTTGCCGAGGTGACGGTACGCCCGGATGCTCCCATCGGCAAGATGGATCTGGTCGTTGACCTCAACTTCCGGATGGATACGTCTGCCCTTTATTCGGACATCGTCCTTCCGGCGGCGACCTGGTATGAAAAGGACGACCTGAACACCACCGACATGCATTCGTTCATCAACCCGATGCAAGCCGCCGTACCGCCCGCCTGGGAATCGAAAGACGACTGGAACATCTTCAAAGCCATCGCCAAGAAGGTGTCAGAGCTATCGGCCGGAAACCTGCCCGACGTGGTAGAAGACGTTGTCATGCAACCGCTGGTTCACGACACTGCCGACGAGCTGGCGCAGCCAAAAGTAGCCGATTGGCGGACGGGCGAGGTGGAGGCGATCCCTGGCAAGACCATGCCCAAGTTCAAGGTGGTCAAGCGCGAATACGGTCGGATCTACGACAAAATGATCAACCTTGGCGAAGGTGTGCGGAACAATGGGGTCGCCGCCCACGGCTTGACGATCCCGGTGGCCGATTTCTATGACGAACTGGCTCGTAAGCAGCCCGGTGCCCGGATTTCAGCAGACAGCCCTGTCATGCCGTCGCTTGAACGAGGACGACAGGTGGCCGAGGCGATTCTGGCGCTCGACCCGGCCGCCAACGGCGAACTTGCCCACCGAGCTTTCGAGGCCGAAGAGGCCAAGACAGGACTGGAGCTCACCCACCTGGCGGCCGGCGAGCGTGACATCCGGACCGACTTTGCGTCCATCGTTGCCCAACCCCGACGCATTCTCACCACCCCAACCTGGAGCGGTATCGTCACGAAGGGACGGGCATACAACCCGTTCACCCTGAACATCGAGCAGCTCATCCCCTGGCGTACGCTGACAGGTCGGCAACATTTCTATCTCGACCATGAGCAGTACCTGGAGTGGGGCGAAAGCCTTCCGGTCTACAAGCCGCGACCAGATCACGCCATGTTGTCGGAGACCGAGGAATCACTCGCCGAAGGCCAGGACGGACAGTTGTTCAACTACATCACCCCACACGGCAAGTGGTCGATCCACTCGACGTATTCGGAAACCGATCGCATGATGACCCTGTCCCGGGGTGGCTATCCGATCTGGATCAACAACAAGGACGCCGCCAATCTGGGAATCGTCGACAACGACTGGGTAGAGCTCTACAACGACAACGGTGTTTTCGTACAACGCTGCACGACCTCTGCCCGGATCCCCCGCGGCACGGTCTTTGTCTATCACGCTACCGAACGCACCGTTGGTATCCCGATCTCACCGCGCCGCAAGAAACGGGCGGGTATGAACAATTCACTGACCAGGGCTCGTCTCAAGCCGGTTTTGATGAGTGGTGGCTACGCCCAGTTCACGTACGCCTTCAACTATTGGGGTCCGACGGGCGTGAACCGGGACACGTTCGTTTATCTGCGAAGGATTGACAAACCCAGCTACAACGGGGAGGTGACATCATGAGAGTGCGTGCCCAGATGAGCATGTTGTTCCACCTCGATAAGTGCATTGGCTGTCATACGTGCTCGGTTGCCTGCAAGAACCTATGGACCGATCGCAAGGGCGCCGAGTACATGTGGTGGAACAATGTCGAGACTCGCCCTGGCACCGGCTACCCCACCGGGTGGGAGGACCAGGATCACTACAAAGGTGGTTGGAAACGAGACAAGGATGGTCGCCTGAAACTGCGGCTTCATTCGAGAGCCAGCGGGCTTGCCAAACTGTTCTTCAATCCTGCTCTGCCAGAACTCGACGACTACTACGAACCCTTCACGTTCAAGTATGGCGACCTCTTCGACTCCCCCCAGGGTGACCAGCAGCCGACCGCCGAGCCGGTTTCGAAGATCACCTGGCAGCCGGTTGAGATCACGTCGGGTCCCAACTGGGACGACGATCTAGGTGGTTCTGATATCTACGCCGCCAACGACCCGAGCATGAACGGCATCGACGCAGCGATCCGCGATCAGATGAGTGAAATCGAGCGGGTCGTGTTCAACTATCTACCCCGGATCTGTAACCACTGTTTGAACCCGGCTTGCGTCGGTGCCTGCCCGAGTGGCGCCATTTACAAGCGCGCCGAAGACGGCGTCGTACTGGTGAACGAGGACAAGTGCCGGGCGTGGCGGATGTGCGTGGCAGCCTGCCCGTACAAGAAGGTCTATTACAACTGGTCGACTGGCAAATCCGAGAAGTGCATTCTGTGTTTCCCGCGCCTCGAAACCGGACAGGCGCCTGCCTGCGCTCATTCGTGCGTTGGCCGAATCCGCTATATGGGTGTGTTGCTGTATGACGCCGACCGCATCGCCGATGTCGTTTCGATGCCAGAGGATCAACTGCTCAATGCCCAGCTCGACATGATTCTCGATCCGTGGGATGACCGGGTGGTGGCCGCCGCGGCCGCGGCAGGCATCGGCGACGATTGGATCGACGCCGCTCGCCGCTCGCCGGTGTACCAGTTCGTAAAAGTGTGGGGCATGGCGCTCCCGCTTCACCCCGAGTACCGCACCGCGGCGATGATGTTCTATATCCCGCCGCTGTCACCGGTGATCAGTTCGATCGAGGGAAACCTCACCCGCCTCGACCTTCCGGACGAACGGGAAGATTTCGAACTGCTCGAGGATCTCGATAAAGCGCGTCTTCCCGTCCAGTACCTGGCCAATCTGTTCTCGGTCGGCGATGAGGAGGTCATCCGCAAAGTGTTGAGGAAGATGCTGGCGGTACGCACCTACAAACGCCGGCAGAGCGTCGACGGTGAGATCAGCGAAGCAACGCTCGCTCTGCTCAAGGCGGCAGGTACCACCCCCGAAGAGGTCGAAGCGATCTACAAACTGACCACCATTCCCACGATTGAGGACCGGTTCGTCCTGCCGCCCTATCACCGGGAAATGTCGATCGAGACGCTCAATGATCCACTTGCCTACAAGGGTGCTACGGGGTTTGGCCAGATTGAGCCACCGAGAAGAGGCGCCTGATGGGATCCCCACCAACCACAGTGCGGCCCGGATCCGTGGTAGCTGCCGGCTATCGGTATCCGACCCCAACGAGCCATGACGCCCTCACCACATCGGTAGCCGACCTCGACGGCCCGATCGGCAAACACATGCGCCAGTTCGTTGCCGCTGTCGGGCAGCTTGAACTGGGCGAGTGGGAAGAGTTGCACACCCGCACACTCGACCTCTCGCCGCTTTTCATCCCGTACATCGGGTATGTGCTGTGGGGAGAGAACTACCGTCGGGGTGAATTCATGGCCGATCTGAAACGAGACATGGAACGCGTTGGAATCGACCTGCGCGGCGAGTTGCCTGACCACCTCGACCCGGTTCTCCGCTACCTCGACGCAACTGAATCGCCCCTCCCTGACCTGATGACCGACCTTCCAAAAGCTATTGGCATCATGCGGACGACGCTGAAGAAGGCCGAATCTGCAAATCCGTACCGACATCTGCTGGCTGCCACGGCAGATGCGGTCGATCGGTCAGTCGACAGCCAGAATGAGACTGGAGCTTCCCGATGAACAATCTGCTGTTTGTTGTGTTTCCCTATATCGCAGCGACGTTGGCGATCGTTGTGACGATCACTCGGTGGAGGCGCCATCCATTCTCGGTTTCGGCGCTGTCGTCGCAACTCCTCGAAAAGCGCAAACTGTATTGGGGTTCGGTGTCATTCCATTGGGGCATCACGGTCATCCTCTTGATGCATCTGGTGGTACTCATCATCCCAAGCGGGATCAGGTTTTGGAACGGCGCCCCGGTCCGGCTCTACCTTCTTGAGGGTACCGGCATTGCGCTGGCGGTTTCGGCCGGAGTTGGGTTGGGCGTTCTGCTCTACCGACGGATGACCAACCTTCGAGTCCGGGCAGTCACGACCCGCGCCGACATGGTGGTTCTGGCGATCATTGCCGTCGCCATCATTACCGGCCTATGGACCGCCATTGGGTACCGATGGGGTTCATTCTGGGGCACCGCCGTGTTCGTTCCCTATGTGCGGTCACTGCTGATATTCCAGCCCCGGCCCGAGTTGGTCGAAGCGTTGCCATGGGTGATCAAGACACACGTCCTGACCGCTTTTGTGTTTCTCGTGGCATTCCCATTCACGAGGCTCGTGCACATCATCACGGTCCCATTCGGGTATCTGACTCGCCCGTGGCAGAAAGTGATTCGGCTCAGCCGGGAGCCGGCGGTTTACCATCCCAGCTCCAAGAAACTGCTCGATCGGATCAAATAACACTCAGGCCCGGAGCTGGGCCGCAAGACCCAACAGCCAAGAAGATGCGCCGTTTGGATTAGTGCCACCCGCCCGCGTGGGAGCTATGGGATACCGCCAAATGCCATAACGGCGGTTTCAAGCCGCCACTTCGACCTTGGCTGCCAAGCCGACCAGGGACCCGGAATCCGGTATAACGGACGACTCGGTCGAGCCGCAACGCCTCTCTCGCATTTCTTTCGGTTGGAGCAGTTTGGGCGAATCAGGGCGCAATTCGAGGATCAACACCGAAGCAAGCCGGGCCGGGTCTAGGCTCGCCTGTGGAGGCGATGGCCATTGACTGAATCGGCAAGCACATCGAGCCTTGTGGGCCGGGTAGCCCGATGGACTCAACGAGGTCAACTGTCGACCAATCCTGGCCTGATGGTCGTGGCCGCCGTCATCGGAGTCGGCGCCGGCCTGGGGGCGGTCGTACTCATCAAGAGCATCGAACTGGTCACGTCAGGTGTCGAACAGCTCCATTCGCTGGTTGGTGGCGCTCCATTCTGGGTGTTCCTGACATTGCCCGCCGGTATCTGGGTTGCCGCAATGCTCACCGACCGGTTCGGCCCGGAAGCCGCCGGCCATGGCGTGCCCCAGATCATTGCTGCCATCAGGGTTCGGGGCGGCAGAATCCCGATGAGGATCGCCCCCCTCAAAATCGCCGCCACGGCCATCACGATCGGGGTGGGCGGGTCAGCCGGTCGAGAAGGTCCCATTGCCCAGATTGGGGCTGCTATCGGATCGGCAACGAGTCGACGGCTCGGGCTCAGCGAACCGGTCGCTCGCAGCTTGA
Source organism: bacterium (assembly GCA_024641305.1). Taxonomy (GTDB): domain Bacteria; phylum Actinomycetota; class Acidimicrobiia; order Spongiisociales; family JAENVV01; genus JAENVV01. Next base: position 10,164 of record JAHEDI010000059.1, read on the forward strand.
TCGCCGCTGGAGCGGCCGCCGGTATCAGCGCCACCTTCAACGCTCCGCTGGCCGGCTTGTTGTTCTCGTTGGAAGTCGTACTGGGCAGCTTCTCGGCCGCCCATCTGAGCACGGTGGTCATCGCTTCGCTGGCCGGTGCGGTCGTGAGCCGCACCTTGATCGGCGAAACCCTGACGTTCAGCGTGCCTGCCTATCCCTTGACTTCCGCCTGGGAGTTGTTGCTGTACGGACTATTGGGGATTGCGGCCGCCGGAGCGGCTTATGTCTTCCTTCGCCAGTTGGCCTGGTGGGAACGAACCCCCGGTCGATTCTCGAAACGAACCCGACCGGTCATTGTGGCGCTGGCGGTGGCAGCCGTTGGATACCTTGGACCCGAAGCACTCGGCACCGGTCAAGAGTTCATCGGCAAACTGCTGCGGAACGAGATCACCCTGGCTTGGGGCCTGCTCCTCATGCTGGCCCTCGCAAAAACAGTCACGACGTCTGCCACGTTCGGGGCCCGCGGATCCGGTGGGGTGCTCATGCCGAGCCTGTTCATCGGTGCCACGCTCGGCTCGGCCCTCGCCACTCTGGCAACCCCCTACTGGACGATCTCAACGTTGCAGGTTGGAGCTTTCGCACTGGTCGGCATGGCGGCGGTGTTCGCGGCGTCCGCACGCGCCCCGCTCACGGCAGTGATGATCGTGTTCGAAACGACCCGTGACTATGGCCTGGTTCTCCCCCTGATGCTCGCCACCCTCATCGCCATGGTGCTCGCCGACCGGATCCACGCCATGAATGTGTACACCATGGTGCTGGCGCGACTCGGAGTACCGCTTAAATCCCTGGATGCCACCGACCTGCTCGATCAGGTAACCGTCGCGGAAGTCATTTCTCCACTTAACCTGGTCCTGGACCCGTCCGACACCACCGCGTCGGCTCAAGCGAAACTGGATCATCTTCGATTACACGGCGCGCCGGTCGTCGAAAACGGGCGCCTCGTAGGCATCCTCTCGATGACCGACATCCAGGCTTCCGACGAAGACCACGACCGCCTCACTGTCAGAGAAGCGATGACCCGCAACCCGATGACGGTCACGGCGGACCTTCCGGTATCAGAAGCCATGCACCGGATGTCGGCGCTCGGAGTCGGGCGCCTACCGGTCATGGATTCTGACCACCCCACCCAACTGATCGGAATGTTCCGACGCGAGGACGCCGTTCGGGCCTACCACCGGGCTGTCGATGCCGCTACCCATCGCCAGCTGACCCATGCACGATCGAGCGTTCC
>JAHEDI010000032.1 GCA_024641305.1 bacterium
TGTTACAACAAGACCGAGGGCGATGCCTCGGCGTGCGACGATTGGTCCGCGCTTGGGCGCTCGCCGGTGAATACCTTTCATGTCAACCTCCCAGTTGCCCTTCTCCGTCCCAATTGAGGTGCGGCGACTCCGAGTGGGAAGTCCCTATGAGCATCCCACTAACCACTAATCGTGGTGTTCGGGAGTTATATCAAGGACCCGAATCCGTGTCTCTACCCCCAAGGGGGTAGCCGTATCGTCATTCGGGGTGATTCAGTTTCACTCAGTGTGGGCAGCCACAAGCATGAGTTCGCGCCGGTTACCAAGCCCCGTCTTGCGCAGGATGTTCTTCACGTGGGTGCGAGCTGTCGATGGCGCAATAAACAACGCTTCACCGAGTTCGGCATCGGTAAGCAGCCCTGAGCCGATCGCGTCGAGTACCTCTCGTTCCCGTTCCGTCAGTTCACCAAGGGCGACGTCTTCCGGGACAACCCGATCGGTCAACACGGTAACCATACGGTCGGCTCGGCCCAACGGACCCCAAACTCGCGTAATCGCCTTCAGGGCCGCCACACCCATAACGAGGGCGGCGAGCGACTGCATCAGCTGCCATTCGGACAACATGAAGTCCGATACCCGGTTCTCAATCCAACCGGCCCGGGTGGCCTGGAGCATCATCCGCTGGGCAGCACCCATGACGAAGGCAGAAGCCGCGGCAGCCGCCACCCAGCCAAGAGACTGCATCCGTGGAGACATCTCGACACGCGTGCGTTTCACAGCAGTGACGGCCAGGACGCCGAATAGCAGCAGGTTCAATCCGCTGACTACAAACAATATCTCTGGCACGCCGACTCCGAACGCTCGAATAGATGTTGAGGACGGCCCTCGGGCCGGACCTCAGCACCTTCCAGGTATCGGCAGAAACATGCCGAGAGGTAAGGAAAACGGGCAGAAGCGGCCTGGCTAGACGATCCGGATGGAGATCGGATCGAGCGGGTCGAGAGCGAAGGTGTACTCGGTTCCCGCCACCGCCGGGATCGGAGGGATGACGGAACCCGTAATGATCACGTCACCGGCACTGAGCAGAAGACCTTTGGCCGCCAGCGTATCGGCAACCGTGCGGACCACCGTCGGGTAGCGGCCGGTGATCGCTTCGAGATCGTCCGTTGCGCCTACCTCGTCGCCGTCAACCAGGATCCGAGCATGCAAGCCCGAGATATCGAGTCCCGCCCGCGACATGTCCGGTTGACCGAAGACAACTGCGGTATGAAAGATGTTTCCAGCCACAATGCCTTCAACCTCGTCGGGACCAATCGGCCGGTTGATGTTGGCAACCTCAATGGACGGTCCGATGGCTGCAATGGCCGCCGCCGCCTCCTGATCCGAAGCACCCGGCCCGAGGTCGTGAGCCAGGTACACGGCTACCTCGAACTCGACTACCCCCCGTTGATACCCGTCACTGTCGACCGTTTCCCCCGATCCGTACACGGTGGCATCCGTCAGGAAGCCGAGCAAGGGGGCGGTTATCGCCATGAGCTCCAACGAAGCCGGGGCACCGAAACCCACCTTCCAGCCAACACTCCTGGCTCCATTGGCGAGCATCTCGCGGCGTTTGGGAATCTGCCGTTCCAGCCCGGCCGAGACCCGGGGATCCTCCCACGGGTTCACGAATGCATCGCTTCGTCGGCTTCATAACCGGAATCCTCAAGCGAACCGCAACCGCTCCAACCCCACACGAGAACAACATCCTCGGTTCCGGTGTTGTCAAAGCCATGCATCTTTCCGCGCGGCGTCCAGATCACGTCACCTTTTCTGGCCGGAGTCGTTCCGTCATCCGCGTAAATCCGACCGCTTCCGGAGAGCACAATGAAGAACTCGTCGGCGTTGCGGTGAAGATGCCGATCGTGGCGTGCGCCGGGCGGCAAAACGGTCCAGCCGAGGAGGAAGTCATCGGTTCCCACCTTGGCTTTGTCTATGAGGAACTGGACCTGCATATCGATCCAGCCTTCGTCCTCCCGAAGGCCACCGACGAGCGGAACGTCGGCCAGGTTGGTTTGGAATCGCTCGGTCATCGTCCCCCCGACAGCATGTGATACACATCGAACACGGTGACGAAGTCCCGATGGTCGATACCAAGACCCCGGCAGGCGTTCAGCAGTTCGTTGGCCACCGCTCCCAGCGGCGCGGCCGAACCCTGCCGCCGGGCAACTTCCAAGGCCAGCACCATGTCTTTCTGTTGCAAGGTCACGTCGGCAAGCGGTTTGTCCGGCATTTCAAGGATGAACGGACCGCGATATCCCATGACGGGTGAAGCGACGACGCTCTTCAGCATCGCGTCGACGGCCACAGCCCTATCCACCCCACCTTTCTCAGCCAGGGACACCGATTCGCAGAACACGACCATCTCCACGATGAGCGTGAGGTTGATGGCCACCTTCATCTGGACGGCGGTCCCGGAAGCTCCGATGTAGCTGACCTTCGATCCGATGTCGTAGAGCACCGGCTCGACCCGTTCATACGCCGCCCAGTCTCCACCAACCATCGTGGATGCCGAGCCTGCCGCAATCGTTATCGGACTACCCGAGACGGGAGCATCGAGCATGGTCAGTCCTCGCTCGGCAAACAGGGCGGCTGTCTCCCTGCTGACTTGCGGGTCAATCGTGCTCATATCGAGGTAGACCCCGCCCCGCGGCAACCCTGAGATGATCCCGTCGTCCCCAAGTGCAACGGCCGAAACGGCTTTGGCGTCAGTCACCATCGAGAACACAAACTCTGAAGCGGCCGCCACTTGTCGAGGAGTGTCCGCCCAGGACATACCGAGGGCGATCAACTCGTCGGCCTTCGCCTTGGTCCGGTTCCAGCCTGTCACGTCATGCCCGGCCTCGATGAGGCGCGGAATAATCACATGCCCCATATCGCCAAGCCCGATCCAACCCAATTTCATTTCCTGTTGCCCCGTCCGTTCGATTCGTAACCCAAACCTAACCATCCATGCCGGGTTAGGCGGCGATAGGCGACCAAAAGTCCTCGATCGTTCCGCTCCATGACGAATCTTCCCCGCTACACCCGGTATCGGGCGATTGTTTCGGCAGCGATCTCGACCCCATGGCCGGGTACATCGATCATCCGTGTTGCGCCACCAACCGGCGAAAAGTCGCGGGTAAAGACATCAGCTGGGATGAGTTCTGCAAATTCGACCAGCACTCCGGCCGGAGAGGCCCCCACCGCCGACACCGACAACTCATGCCATAGATGACTGGTCACGGCCAGGTTGTGAGCATCTGCCAGGTCGGCAATCTTGCGGAACTCCGTGAACCCGCCACACCGAACCACGTCCGGCTGCAAATAGGCGGCTCCCCGCTGCTCGCAGATTTCCCGAAACCCCCACCGGAATGAAACATTTTCACCGGTTGCGATCGGGACCGGGCTCGCTTCGGCAACCGCCCTCAAATCCGACGCGCAGTCGGCGAGTACTGGCTCCTCCAGCCAGGCCACCCCATAGCCATCCAGCATATAGGCGGCTTCGATTGCTTCGTGCACCCGGAACCGTTGGTTGGCATCTGCATAGAGGGTGAAGTCGTCGCCAAGTTCCCTCCGCAGGAGGGCAGTTCGTTCCTCATCCCGAGCCGTTCCAATTTTGTACTTGTATTGGTTGATTCCCCGACTGGCAAACGCCTGAGCTTCAGAGACGAGTTCATCGTCGGTCAGCGACAACCACCCACCACTGCCGTAGACCGGCACCTCCGTTCGGGCTCCGCCCAGCAAGGTGTGAACCGGAAGGCCAGCTGTCTTGCCGACGATATCCCAGACAGCCACATCGATGGCGGACAACGCCCACGCTCCGAGGCCAGCGCGAACACGTGGTTTATTCGGGCTCCACATACGTTCCCAGAGGGCCTCGACGGCCAATGCATCTTGTCCGATGGCCAACGGCGCCAGTTCATCTTCCAAGTAGGCAGCCAATGCCCGGCTGGGCGATCCGCCCAGACCGAGATTGAACCCGAATCCGTCCGGGCCATCTACGGTTCTAACCGTGACGGCCACTCCAGTTGCATGGGAATACACACCGAGCGAACTGGCGATCGGTTTCGTCAGCGGTATGGCGATCGGGGTCGCTTCGACGGATTGGATCGTGCTTTGTGCCATTCTGGAGCCTCGGATCGTGAGAACGCCAATCTACGCGACCCGGGCTGGAGCGGATGGCCTATCGTCAAGTCATGGGAAAAGTCTGGCAACCATCCGCACCGGTCGAGATCGTGGCAGGCACCCCGCCGGGCGGTGGACAGGATCGGGCCGCTCGAGCACTGGCGGACGCTCTCGAACCTCTACTTCCTTTCGGCGCCACCGTGTCGAACATCTCTGGACGGGGAGGCGGGAACGCCTGGGACAGCCTGGTTTCTCGACAGGGCAACGCCCATCTTTTGTCTATCAGTTCGCCAACCCTCATTACCAACCTGCTGCTCGGCCTCGCTGATATCGACCACCGCGACCTCCCGGCGATCGGGAACCTGTATACCGAATACATCCTCTTCGCAGTTCCCGCCGAATCGCCCATCACATCGGCGGCAACACTTGGCGCAGCCCTAGTTTCACAGCACCCGCCAACCACTGCCTTGGCGACCGAGCGCGGCAACGTCAACCACATCGCCCTCGGTCGAGTGACCATGGCAGGTGGCGGAAACCCGGACACGACACCCATCCGGGTCTTCGAGTCGGCCCGCCACGCCGTGGCCGACATGCTGGACGGAAATGCCGGGGTGGTCGCCGTGTCCGCTCCCAGCGTGGTCCCGGAACTTGAGGCGGGAAAGCTGAGGGCGATCGCCGTATCGGCCCCGGCTCGCCTGGCTGCCCCGTTCGGGGACGTGCCGACCTGGATCGAGGAAGGGGTTGACGCTGTCATCGGTACCTGGCGCGGCGTGGTGGCGGCTCCCGGACTCACCCCGGACCAGATCGCCTTCTGGGACTCCACCGTCGCCAGTGCGCTAACTGGCGACCGGTGGGCGGCATCACTGCGCCAACACGGATGGCAATCGACGGCCCTGAACGCAGCGGCTACCGGAGCGTTCCTCGCCGAGGAGCGACATATGATGTCTGCGGCGTTGGCCAGTCTCGGTCTCATCGCCAAGTAGCGGCCAGAGAGATCAGGGAGCCAGCACCCGTACGGGCGAGCCGGCCAGCCAGGCAGCAATGTCCTCGACCGCTTCCCTGAAGAAGATTTCGTAGGTTTCGCGGGTGACGTATCCGATGTGTGGTGTCAGGATCAGTCTGGGCTCAGATCGGAAAGGATGGTCGACTGGCAGCGGTTCATGTTCAAACACGTCAATCGCCGCTCCGGCGATCTCGCCTGCTCGCAGGGCGTCCAACAGCGCGACCTCATCGACGATCGGGCCACGGGACGTGTTGACAAGGTAGGCGTCGGGTTTCATCGTCGCCAGTTCATCGGAACCGATGAGACCGATGGTCCGGTTGGACAAGCGCAGATGGATGGAGACAAAATCTGCTTCCCCCAGTAGCTGGGTTTTTGAGACAGCCCGCGCCCCAACCGCTTCGGCCCGTTCCTCGGTGAGGTTCTCGCTCCAGGCGACGACGTTCATACCGAACGCCCGTCCGAACCCGGCCATTTGACCTCCAAGACGCCCGAGCCCGAAAAGTCCGAGCGTGGCACCCCGAACATCCCGACCGAGTCCCACTTGCCACCCACCCGATGCAACCGAAACAGACTCGGTAACAAGGCGCCTGGCCAGGGCCAGGACCAGGCCGAAGGCCAGTTCGGCGGTGGCGTGCCCCGGCGAGGCGGTTCCACAGACCGTGACGCCGCCTGCGTTGGCGGCCGAGATGTCGATCGCGGCGTTCTTCATTCCAGATGTAATGAGGAGCTGCAGTTGCGGAAGGCGCGCCAACAGATCGGCCTGAAAAGGCGTACGCTCGCGCATCGCCACGACAACGTCATAGCCGGCCAGCCTCTCCACCAACCGGTCCGCGTCTGAAATATGGTCGGTATAGAAGTCGACTTCGGCAGCTACCGAGCCCCAGTCGGCCAGGCTGGCCGCCACCTGTTGATAGTCATCAAGAACCGCCACACGAACCATGTCCGCCACGCTAGCGACTCCCTCCAGACCACGTCCCGTTAAGGGCCATCAAGCGGTGGACTGGAAGATATCGCTTGGAGTCGCCGAACATGTCCACGGATGCCCGATTCACGACAACTCGCCTCTCGGTCGCGAGCAACCCAATAGATCTCAATCAACCGCTCCAACCAAGACCCCATCCAACTCCGCGAGGTCGGTCGCCGATGGAACCCATTCGGCGGCGAGAGCATTGCTCATGACTTGCTCGGGCTTGGTTGCCCCGGCGGTCACCGAAGGTACCGCCTCGTGAGATAACAACCAGCCGAGCGCCACCTGAACCAGGCTGACGTTGCGTTCGAGCGCATACCCAGTCAGGCGGTCGACCAGATCAAAGTTTTCGTCAGTGAGAAACCGCTGATACCGGTCCATAGCCAGTCGACCCTCAAGGACGGTCCCGCGTTGGGTCTTCCCGGTCAGGAGCCCGCTCGCCAAAGGGTAAAACGGTAGCAAAGCCACCCCACGCGCCCCACACAGATCGGCCAGCCCATCGGTCTCGGGGTCTCGGTGAACCATGCTGTATTCCACCTGGTTGGAAACAAACGCGGCCAAACCCAGGTCATCTGAAACCTTCAAGGCCTCGGTGAGTTGGGCCGTGCTCAGATTCGAACAGCCGATCTGCCGAACCTTGCCTTCCTGTACGAGTCCGTTCATCGCGTCCAGGGTGTCCTCTATCGGTGTCTCAGGGTCCGGGTAATGCAGTTGGAAGAGATCGATGTAGTCGGTTCCAAGCTCCGACAGACTCCGTTCGAGCGATTCACGAACATAGGCCGGACGGGCCCCACCGCTACCTTCTATTCCGGGAACAGGCATACCGAACTTCGTTCCAATAATCGCCTCTGATCGACGGCTGCCGAGTGCGGCGCCAAGGAACGACTCCGACTGGCCGCCGCCATAGTTACTCGCCGTATCGAAGAAGTTCATGCCGGCATCAAGGGCAGCATTCACGACGACCGTCGATCCGGCTACGTCGAGCGCCCGACCGAAGTTGTTGCACCCGAGTCCGATCACTGAAACTTCGAGGTTCCCAAGGTTGGCGGTTCTCATCGTTGTTCACTCTCCTCTTGTCGATTCGTTGATTCCACATAGCGCCTGGTCGCGTCAGATCACCTCGGCCAGGTCAGGGCGACGATTCGCACCACCGCGATCTGACACAAGATTGATTGCGACCCCGGCCAGCACCAAACCCAGCCCGATAGCCAGTCCGACGGTGACCTGTTCGCCAAGGAAGATCGCCGATGAGACGACTCCGACCACCGGAACCGCCATGAGCGTGAGATTGGTGGACACGGCGGCCAGATTCCGCAGCACGACTACCAGCGCCACGAAAGACACCCCCGAGGCCAGGACCGATTGATAGGCCACCACCCCTACAAGCTGGGCGGTCCATTCGAAGACGGGAAGACCATCAATGAGCAATGCAAGGGTTGTCAGAACGACAGCCGCACCGGCCAGCTGCCAGGGAAGGGCTTCGATCGGAGTAATCGTCCACCGATGCGCCCGAATATGGACTGCGGTCGCCGCATCCGTGATGGCAGCCAGTATCAGGAGCCCGTGACCAAGCGCTACTCCCGGTTGGTTCCAAGACACACCCCAAGGTTCGAACAAGACAATCACACCGGCGATGCCGATCCCGAGTCCCAACCAACGCTGGCGACTCATCCGTTCGCCAAGGAAGATCACAGCCAGAGGGACCGTCCACAAAGAGATCGTCCACACCACGACAGCCGATCGTCCGGCCGGGACGAGTTGGAGAGCGGTGAAGACCAGGAAGAATACGGCCGCCAGGCGGAAAACGGCCAGCGATACGATGACCGGCAGGTCCCTCGCTGGCGGTACTCGCATGCTTCGGGTGGCCAGCCCGATGCCGATCACCATCACTGCCGCTCCGAGCACCCGGAACGCCCCCATCCACAGCGGGGTAAGGGTCCGAAGCCCGACGGCCATGATCGGCCAGTTGAGGCCGAGGATCAGAATGCCCAAAACAAGCAGGAGGTATATCGCCCGGCGAGTAAGCCTGCGATCCACCGCCGAACTCTCCCCGGGCTCCCAAATCAAATCCCGCGCGAACGGGATCATGTCTGCGCCTGCACATGTGGGTCAGGTTGGCCGGGATCGTAAATGTAGTTCCGGAACCCGGGCGACCACCGGGCCAGAGCCACCGCGCCCAGAACGCAGGCGATTCCCCCCGAAATCACCGAGATACGCACCGAGGTGAGTTCGGCGACCGCCCCGGCCTCGAGGTCGCCAAGCCGGGGGCCACCCCCGGCCGCAGCAACGTGGATCGACGACAGCCGACCCCGCAGATGGTCTGGAACGGACAGTTGGATTATGGCCTGGCGCAGAATCGCCGACACGACGTCTGCCCAACCGGCAAACGCCAACATCGCCAGTGCAAACATCACCGAGGTCGTAAACCCAAACGCGGTCATCGCCACGCCCCAGGCGATCACGGACATGATGACGGCCCGGCCCTGAAGTCGAACAGTCGCCACCCATCCTGAGGTGAGGGCACCCACCAGCGCCCCGACTCCCGGGGCGGCATAGAGCAGTCCAACCGTAACGGCGTCGCCCCCCAGAACCGCCGTACCGAAGGCAGGAAACAGTGCGGTTGGCATACCAAAGACCATGGCATTGAGGTCAATGAGCATGGCTGCCTGGATGAGTCGGCGCGATTTGAGGAAGGCCAACCCTTCCGCGATCGAGGACCAACCCATCTTGCGGCCACCACCCTCGGTCGGAACGTTGGGCGTCCGCCACATCAGGCTTGCTCCGACCATAAACATGGCAATGGCAACCGCATAGGTCGGTCCGAGACCGGCGCCGGCTATGAGCAAACCACCGACAGCCGGGATGGCCGCTTTGGCCGTGTTGCTGAGCGTCTGGTTCATCGCCAGGGCAGATGGCAACAGCTTCCTGCCAACCAATCCGGGAAGAAGGGCCTGCCGGGAAGGGTGGTCGATCGCCGACACCCCGGCATTGATGCCGACCAGGACGAACAGAGGCCAGACAGCCGGGTTCGCCGCCACCGAGTTCCAGAACAGACCGGCGGCGGTTGCGGCGAGCGTGACCTGAGCGATCACGAGTAACCGCTTCCGATCGAACGCATCGGCCAGAGCCCCACCGACCAACGAAACCGCCAGAAGAGGAATCAACTGGGCCAGGCCAAGCAAACCAACTTGAAGTGTGGAACCCGTGAGTGCGTACACCTGGACGGGAACTGCGACGACGAGGAGTTGCCTCCCAGCCTGGACGAAAAACATGCCGGCAAACAGCCATCGATAGCCGGGCACCTCCCGAAGGGGGGTGACGTCGACGACTGCGAGCCGCCCTAACCTTTGAAGACGCTTCCTCACAGAAAGGCCGGCCCCGAAGGGGGAACCGGAATCGACCACCGGACTCGATCAGGAGTGATGTCGGCAATCTCCCGACACCCGATGTTTGCCATAGTGATGCTGATCTCGGTTTTGAGAAGGTCGAGCACCCGAACCAGGCCGTCAGTCCCGCCAACGGCCAGGCCCCAACATTGAAGCCGGCCAATGCCGACCGCCTTGGCACCTAGCGCCAACGCTTTGCAGACGTCGGCACCACTCGTAAACCCGCTATCAACCGCGACGTCAACCGACCCACCGACCGCCGCGACAATCTCACCCAATACCTCGATGGTGCTCATGCCGTGGTCGATCACTCGACCGCCGTGGTTGGAGACATAAACGGCCGCCACCCCGCACTCGACCGCGGCCACAGCGTCTTCGACGGTCATGACCCCCTTCACGATTACCGGCAGCTCGGAGTTCTCGACGAGCCAGCGCAGGTCTTCCCAGGTGAACCTCGCCCGGTACCTGGGGTCAGATCCGTGCTGCTGGAGGTTGGGTGGGCTGGGAGAGCTCCAACCAAAAACCTGTTCGATGCTTCGGTCCCGACGGGACAATATCGGAGTGTCAACGGTGACGCAGATGGCGGCAAACCCGGCCTGCTTTACCCGAACCGCAACTTCGTGCATCCAGTCGCGGTCCCCGAACACGTACATCTGGAAGATGTGATGGCCGGGATGGGTGGCCGCAACGTCCTCCCATGGCGAAGTGGTCAGCTCCGAGCAGATGATGGCCGTCGAAACCTGAGTGGCGGCGGCCGCAGCAGCCAGGGCATCGCCGGTGTCGTAGATCCCCAACGCTCCGACTGGGGCGAGCATGACCGGAAACGCCAGCGGAATCCCCACAAACGAGCTGGCGGTATCGACGTCTTCGACATTGCGCATGTGCCGCGGTACTAGCGCGAGACTATTAAGGCCAATGCTGTTCCGCGCGACCGTCACCCCGTCGCCCGCACCGGCGGCTCCCCAGGCGAAGGCGCTGGGGTCCACGATCTCTCGGGCCCTGGCAATCACCTGACGGATAGTTTTGAGATCGGCAAGATCTGTCATGCCGTACCCGATGAATGGAGATAGTCGACCTCGACGAGTCGGCGTTCGTTCACCGACCGCTTGATGGCGTCGCACAGTTGTGCGCTTCGCAAACCGTCCCATCCCGAGGCATTGGGTTCCTCATCGTTCAAGACCGCCGCGGTGAACGCCGCCACCGACAGGCGGTGGGCGTCGGGGGCAGGGTAATGAGTCCGCTGCTCCCCCGACCGGGTCAGAACCGTCAGGTCGCCGTCGATTCGCGACCGGGTGAACCCGCTTCCGATCATGCGACCGGTCGATCCGAAGATGCGCAGTTCGTTGACCGGATTGGCAACACTCTCGTTGAAATTACAGTAGGCGAGCGTTCCGGTGTCGAACCGGATCAGGACCAGCCCGAGTGACTCAACGACGCCGGCGGTCGCCGACCGGTCGAACATTGCCATCACTTCAACCGGCTCAGCCTGCAGGATGACCCTGAGAAAGTCGAGTCCATGAACACCAACGTTGTGTATCGATCCGAGGCCGGCCATGCCAGGGTCCGTACGCCAGTTGTCCCACGTACGAGCACCTGAGCTCACTTCGAGCTCGACGACCTGGACGGTGCCGATCGTGCCTTCGCCAATCAATGTCCTGACATCACCGACCCACTTGAGGTGCCGATTATGAAAGTTCACGCCAAGTTTGACGCCGGCCTCCTGGCAGGCTTCGACTGCCCGAATCGCCTCCGGCACGTTGATCGCCAATGGCTTGTCGCACAGAACGTGCTTCCCAGCGAGGGCGGCTGCTACGACCTGGTCGGCATGCAACCCGTTGGGAGTAGCGATGAAAACCGCGTCGACTTCAGGGTTGGCGAGCATCTCGTCGTAGTTCGTGTAGGCGTAGCGAGCACCAAATGTGGTCGCGAAATCCGTAGCCCTGGCTTGATCGCGACTTACCGCTGCCACCAACTCACAGGACGGTTCGGCAATCATGGCTGGGGCAATCGTGCCTTTGACGATGTCACCGATACCGATGATTCCCCATCCGAGGCTCACATCGCTCATCCCGAGAAACCAAGCAGGCGGGCAGGATTCTCGGACAGGATCGCCTCTTTCTCGTCATGCTCAAGCTCAGGTAGTCCTCGCACCCAATTCACACAATCCGCCAGCACCATCGGGGCTGGATAATCGGTGCCGAGCACCACTCGCTCGATACCGACCGCATCGATGAGAAAGCGAAGCACCGAACCGCTGTATGTGCAGCAGTCGTAGTAGAAGCGGCTGAGGTATTCGCTCGGAGCCAGCTGCTGGGAGAACCCATCGTTGCCTTTGAAAACGGGCGTCATTCCCTCGCCAGCCTCAAGCGCCCCGGCTACCTTGTCCATGCGGGCCACCCCGTACGCCGTATACCCACCCCCATGGGCCAGCAGCGGTTTCAAATCAGGAAACCGATCGAGAACTCCACCGAACACGAGCGTGGCGTACACCAGCGCCCGTTCCGTAAGGTTCCCGACCGCATTGGGGAGCTTGTACCGACTGTTCCGCTTGGCAATGATGGTGTCCTGGCTCTGATGGAAAAACACAATCGCTCCCAACTCCTCGGCAGCGGCGAAAAAGGGAAGGAAGTCCGGATCGTCGTAGGTGCGGCCTGCAACGTGGTCGCTGATGACCACTCCCTTCATGCCCAACTCGAGCATGACCCGTTCCATTTCGGCGATGGCACTTGGCGGGTCCTGCATCGGGACGATTCCCATGCCGGCAAAGCGGGTCGGATGTTGTTCGACCATCTCGGCAATCTCGTTATTACATTCGCGGTTGATGAGCCTGGTCTTCGATAGCTCGTTGGCGTACTGGTAGAACCCAACGGTGGGCGTCACAAGCTGCATGTCGACGCCCAGCGCATCCATTTCAGCCAGTCGGTCCGGAAGCGAAATATCAAACTTGCCGAATCCGAGTTCACCGGGATGCTCGTCGAGGCCGTACCACTCTCCACGGGTCCGAATGGCTTGCTTGTACCGTTCGGGTGTCACGTGGGCATGCGTATCGATCACCGGCATTCGACTGGCTCCGTTCCATCAGGGATCCCCACCCGGGATGTACGATGCATTCTATATTGTTTACCAACGGCCCTCCCCAGTCGTAGGGCTTCTCTCAAGGAGACCATCACATGGCCCTACCCTTCAAACAGCGCCTTCAGGCGGGTGACCAGTTGGTCGTGTTCGCCATCGGACGAATGCACAATCCCAACATCGTCCAATACCTCGGGATGACCGGGGACTTCGACGGTTTCTGGATCGACGTTGAGCACGCCGGCTTCACCGTCAACGAGATCGAAGCCGCGGTGGCTGCCGGACGGGCCCACGGCCTGGAGAGTTTCGTACGGGTTCCCCCCACCGACTACGCCACCGTGACCCGGTGTTTCGAAAGCGGAGCGATGGGAGTGATGGCCGCCCAAATCACTTCAGCAACCCAGACAGAGGAGTTCGTTCGGTGGTCGAAGTTCGCTCCACGCGGCCGGAGGGGACTCAACCCGATGGGCTACGACGGACGCTACGGAACCATCCCCATGTCCAAATTCACCGAACGCGCCAATGCAGAGACGATGGTGGCGGTGCAAATTGAAACCGCTCAGGCGGTCGATGAAGTCGAGGCCATTGCGGCAGTCGACGGTGTCGACATGTTGTTTGTCGGACCATCCGACCTCAGCCAAGCCCTCGGAGTCATTGGCGACTTCATGCATGAGCGGTGCCTGTCCGCCGTGGACGAAATCGCCGCAGCGTGTCGTACCCACGGCAAACAGTGGGGAGCGGTCACGCCGACTCCTGAGTATGCCTCGCTGCTCATCGAGAAAGGCTGCACGCTCATTTCGCCGACCAATGATGTGAAGCTGATCACGTCAGGACTTGCCGCCACCAAGGAGCGCTTCTCAAACCTCTGGTAGGTCCTCTGGGTTGGTCGAACCCGGACGTGGACGGGGCGGACTCAATCGAGGGGCAGACGAATCGTGAGACCGGTAGCAGCGGCCCGCTCGATTGCCAGAGTTGCCTCCAACGTCGCCCTGGCTTCTTGGGGGGTCGCCAGTTGGCAGGCTTTGCCGGTGGCCAGGTGGTCGAGCCAGGCACGCGTCTCTGCTGCCAGAGGCCCGATGAACTCGCCAAGCGCCCAATCTCCGGGAGTACCGCTCGACAGAAACACCGCGTTGACGTTGTGGTCCGGCAGGTAGACATGTGGCACGCCATGATCGCTGTACATCACCTGATCGGTGTGGTCGTCGTCGAGCAACATGACACCATCGGTACCGATCAACTCCACGCGCGCCGAGTGGCCGAGGGCGGGGTACTTCTCAGGTAGCGAGTAGCACACACCAAGGTTGATGGCGGCACCGTCGTCATACCGCAACATCGCCCACGTCAGATCATCGGTCTGATACCCGGCGGCTTCCAACACTCCGCGCTGGCCGACGGCACTGACCTCGACCAGTCGCCGCCCTTCGAAAAACCAGTTCATGAGGTCGACGTAGTAGGTCAAGGCATCCACGACCGGGGTGGCACCGGGATTCCGGCCGAGCATCGCCAGCGCTTGCGAACGCGAGTTGTACACCCTGGCGACTCCCCCAAGCAGGGTTCCCATCCGACCGGTCACGATCTGTTCTTTGGCGACGTGGTACCGGCGCCTGAATCGCCGGCTGTAGCCGACCCGCAGCTCGGCATCGCTCGCCGCAGCAGCAGCCACAATCCGGTCGGCATCGGCCAGGGTCAGCGCGATAGGTTTCTCCACCAGGACCGACTTGCCGAGGCTCAGAGCGAGCAGAACGGCCTCGACATGCTCTCCCTCGCTCGTAGCCACAACCACCGCGGTGACATCGGGATGACCGATCGCTTCGGCAATATTGCCGGTCGAGAAGTCGGCGCCGACCAATTCTGACAACCGACCGGCGGCAATCGCGTCACGATCGGAAACGGCGAGAAAGCCAACAGCCGGATGTTCCGACGCAAGTCGGGCCCGCAACGACCCGATCCGGCCCGATCCGACGATCGCCAGGCCAACCTGCCTGCGCACGTGCGCCGACTTCTGCTGCGTATCGATTGGACCCGTCATCATTATCCCCTCTTGTCCGCAGCCTGCCGACCACCGGTATTTCATGAATACCGGTCGATATTACATAATGTCAGATATGGAATCTGCCCGGCGAGGATTTGGTTCGCCGATCCCCTGGATGGTGGCCCTCAACGTGATCGGTGTGAACCTGATCGCGCCAGTGCTCCCCGCCTATGCCAGCCATTTCGGAGTCGGATTTGCCGCCGCTTCGACCTTGGTTACTGTCTTTGCCCTCGCTCGTATGAGTCTTCGTCTGACCGCCGGTTCATGGGCCGATCGCTACGGGTCTCGAATCGTTTGCATCGGCGGCGGAGCCGTCCAAACAGTCGGCGCGCTGCTAGCGGTCTTCGCCCCGAGCCTGAGCCTTCTCCTGGCAGCGCGAGCCATCCAGGGAATGGGATCAGCCCTTTTCGGAACCTCGATCAATCGATACCTACTGGTCGTCACCGGCAAGGCGGAGCTTGGTAGAGCTACCGCTGGCTTCCAGGGCGGGATCCTCCTGGGAAGCACCATCGGCCCGCTCGTCGGTGGCATAGTCGCTGAACGGTTCGGAATATTCGCTCCGTTCTATGTGCAGGCCACCATCGCCGCGCTGCTCGCCATTGTGAGCAGTCAGTACATTCGCGATGGCGCCCTCCCGGCGAGAACAGATGCAGCTACGCCAGCGCAAACTCGATCCTTCCGATCCGTGCTTCAGATCCGTGGGTTCAAGGTGATCATGTTCCTTGGTTTCGGCCTGTTTTTCTTACGGGCTGGTGCGATCAGTGTCCTCATCCCCGCCTTCGCTGACGTGGTACTCGACTTGTCTCCAGCCATGATCGGATTCCTAATCTCCCTCGGGTCGATCACCTCGCTCATTGCCATGCCTATCGCCGGTCAGGTCGCTGACCGGTTCGGGCGAATCCCGGTGGCACTGGCCGGGGCGTTTAGTACCGCAGCAACGGTAACCCTGTTCGGCCTGGCCGACAGTGCCATAGGCATGATGGTCATCTCGGCTCTGCTGGGCTTGGGGATCGGGTTGGCAGCGGTTGCGCTCCCGACCATGATCGGTGATATCGCTCCGTCCGGAACCGAAGGACGAGCCAGCGCCGTATATCGCATGGCCAATGATCTCGGTTGGGTGGTCGGACCGGTGACCCTAGGACTACTGGCGGACAGTGCTCGGTACGGCCTGGCCTTTGCAGTAGCCGGACTACCTCTGGCGATGGGCGGAGCCATTCTCATGCGATGGCGTCAGGCGAACGGGGACGCCGGTTTGGGGTCACGCTAGGACCTCGTCAGGCGCCGCCCAGATCGTCCCGGATGCCGTCTCGCCTTGCGACCCGAGCCGCCACGATACGCCTAGTCTCGTCTACCCGGTCAGCCGGAACCAGCTCCAAAATGCGACCCTCATCATCAGCAATCCTGATGAGATCATCGAACGCCGCAGGCATGACGTACGGGTGTCCGAAGAACGCGGTCGTCTGAAAGATCACCTCAAGCAGCTCACGAGGTCCAGCACCCACGCGCATCGCCGCCCGCATATGCCGCCTGGACTGATGGGTTTCCCCGACTGCCAGGGTCGCACCAACAACACACAGGAGACGGGTCCGGTCGTCGACAACGCCCCGCGTATACATGCCGTCATACACCGCGTCGAGCCAGATTTGGAGGAAGTCAGGATCTAGCGCATCGAGGGTATCCAACATGTTGAGGTGATGGCTCGGGCGAAGCCGAAGGCCCGTGGATATGCCGTGCCAGCCGTACCGTTCCAGCAGGTCGTTGAGCCGGGGATCAGCCGCATCATCCGCCGACCAGGTTGGGCGCTCGTCGGCGAGTCGTCTTTCCCGTTCAGCGGCCGGTTCCGACCGGCGCTCCTCTACCTCCGGGGTCGACTCAATCACCGTTTCGTAAATCTGGCACGCTTCCGCCACAACCCACGGTCCGGTGTACACATACGCTTGAAGAATGACCTCCCTGAGCTCCTCGGGTGGCACCCCAGCTCTTTGGGCCGCTGCCAGGTTCTCCTTGAGTTGCCCAAACCGTTGCGTCACCGTGTACTGCATGGTGAGGATCAGGAATCGGGTCCGGACGTCTAGTTGGGTTCGCGCCAACAATCTCGACACATGTTTGGACCAGACGACCGCAAAATCGGGATCAATGCGGCCGAAGAGCCGACTCAGTCGTTCACCAGCCTCCGGAAGAAACATCTCAACCGGCGTTTCGTTCGGTGACGAGTCCACGTCGACTCAGAGGTCCAGTAAATCCGCGGCGTTGCCGCCCAGCACAGCGATTCGCTCATCGTCGGACAAGTCACTGCCTTCGATCCAGCTAACCGGATCGACCTGACCCATGTCAGCAGGGAAGTCTGTGCCAAGCATTACTCGATCTACCCCCACGACATCAACGAGACGACGGAGGTTTTCGTAGCTGTGCACCAGCGAGTCGTACCAGAGCCTACTGAGGTATTCGGATGGGAACAGGGCCGCGTGCTGGCGCGCTTCGGCGCGGACCTCGTAGGCATGATCGAACCGGGCCACTGCCCAGCAGGCATATCCGCCGCCATGCGCAAACAATGTCTTGAGATCGGGCAGCCGGTCGAAGACCCCGCCGAAGATCATAGATCCAATGGCGATGGTGGTTTCGGTGGGGTTGGCGATCGCGTTGTGCAGGTGGTAGCGAGGGAGATGTGTTTCGAGCCGACGGTCAGACGGATGAAAGAAAACCAGCGCTCCCAATTCTTGAGCAGCCTCAAGAACCGGAAACAGATGGGGCTCATCCCAGTTGGCCTCGTCAACGTGGGTTCCTACCGAGACCCCGACCATGCCGGGGATCTGCATGACCCGTTCCATCTCCTCGATGGCTCGATTCGGGTCCTGCATCGGTAACGCCCCGTAGCCGGCAAACCGATCCGGCCATTGCGTGATGAAACCGGCGATCTCGTCGTTAATCGAACGGGAGGCGGCGGCACCATCGTCGGAGCCGAGGTAATAGCGAAAGAAGATCGGGTTGAGCGATAGAATCTGCATGTCGACGCCCCCCTCGTCCATCCGTTCGATTCGTCGTTCCATCGACTCGTAGTGGGCCTTGCCCCCCATGACCTCCCGACGGTCACCGGTGACGATGATCGGCCGTCCGAGATCGTCATTTTCGATTTCCGATCCGAACCAGCCAGAGCCCGTTTCAGCTGCGGCAATCGCCGATCGTGGCAACAAATGGGCATGGACGTCGATAACTTTGGTCATTGGTTAGCAACCTCGGGTCGCCAGCCTTCCGTTTCAAGCTCTGCCAGAGCCTCGAGCATGCAGGTGACCCCGTAGGTGAGTACCCGGGCGCCCGCCGGATTCACCGCCACCATGAGAGCCTCTGCAATCTCTTCTGGATCGGCTCCGAGCTGAAGGGCTTTCTTGATATGGGCGGTCAAATGCGGCTGGTTGTGGGGGTTCGAGCCCAGTACTGCCAGCGCAACGATATGGAACAGCTCGTGGCCCTTCTCGTCGAACCGCCGTGGCCGGCGCCGGATAATGTCGTCGAGATGCAGCATCGTCTCGGTGTAATCGGGAAACCGTTCGGCTATCCAGGCGTGAGCCGGGTATTGCTTGCCGCGCCGCTCGGCAAATTCCTCGGCAAGCTGGCTCATGTCTTGTCCTCCATATACGTGCGCCGTTCGTGCTCGGGGCGATCAGAGATTCGATGTCCGACATCGGGTGGCTCGTACTCTCCTCGTTCCTTGAGTACGTCAACCACGCAGCGCAAGCCGTGGATAAGCGTGCGCGACCCGGACGGGGTCCATGCCACGAGAATGGCATCGATGAGCTCAGTGCGGTTGGCTCCCGCATCAAGCGCCTTGTGCATGTGATTCTTGGCAACGGTGTCTTCGCCCAAAACAGACGCGGTGGCTGCATAGACGAGCTCTCGATACTTGGCAGGAAGCCCGTTCGGTCGATCCGTGTTGACCTGGGTCCAGGTAGCGTCAAAAGACCGGAGAAAATCGGGGGCTTCTTCGGCCAGAAGTACTTGCCACTCGAACAGGTAGCCCCGCTTGGCGTACATCTCATCGAGCAATTCCTGATCTGGCATGCAGACTCCTTGGGTGCGGTTCAGCCCAGCAGTCCGCTGAGATTCCTGGAAAGTATCTTCAGACGCTGTTCGTCGTCGAGCCGGGGATGAGAGCGGATGAACTCGACCGGATCGGGTTCTCCCATGTCGGCCGGGTAGTCACTGCCAAGCACGATCTGGTCGATGCCGGCCAGATCGATGATCTGGTCAAGCGTGCGATGACCATGCACCAGCGAGTCAAAGAACAGACCTTTCAGGTAGTCGGAAGGCATTCGGGCAATGCCTTGCGCCTCGGCGCGGGCCAAATATCCATGGTCCATGCGAGCAATGCCAAGACAGCCGTAGCCACCCCCGTGGGCAAAGCAGAGCTTGAGGTCGGTCAACCGGTCGAGCACCCCCCCGAAGATGAGACTGGCGAGTGCCACCGTGGTCTCCAGCGGATTCCCGACGAGGTTTTTGAGGTGGTAGTTCGGGAGGAACGAATTGGCTCTGCCCCGGGCCGGATGAACGAACACCAGAGTGTTGAGATCCTGGGCCGCCTCAAGCACGGGAAAGAGTTCGGGGGCGTCCCAATCGAGTCCATCGATGTTGGTACCGACGAGGACCCCGGCGAAGCCCAGATCGCGTACACACCGTTCAAGTTCCTTGACCGAGGCGGCCGGGTCCTGAAGCGGCAGAAAGCCCATGCCTCTGAATCGGGCCGGGTAGCTGCTGACAATTTCTGCGATGTCATCATTGGTCTCGGTGGCCAACGACCGGCCATCGGCCGGATCCGTGTTGTACCAATGCATGGACGGGCTGAGCGAAAGCAAATGCACATCCACCCCAATGGCGTCCATCGATGCCACCCGTTCGGCCGGGGTCTGAAGCGGAGTTGGCCACGGGAGCGCGAACGGTTTTCCACCGACCGAACTCGTTACCTTGCCGTTCGAGTCGCGTCCAAAATCGATTCCGTAACGCAAGCCACCGCGCTGGGCTGCTTCGGCAAGTCGGGGAGGCACGATATGCGTGTGGACATCGATGACGTCATCGCTCATCTTTGGATTTCCTCTCTTTGGCCACGTCCCTGCGTAAACGCCGGGTTCCGAATTCTTCGACAATGACCGGCTCCTGGTCTGCAAGTCGAGTTTGCGTCGTCCATACTTAGTCGTATGTCAATCAACGGAGTGAAATGACTCGAATAGTGGTCGGGGTCGACGGCTCGCCCAACTCGCGCCGGGCGCTGCGCCGGGCAGTGGAAGAAGCCGAGTTGCGAGGTGGGTCGGTCGATGCGATCTACGTCTACCCACCAGCTCAGCGGAGCTGGTCCGATGACTTGATCGGGTTGGCGGTGGGGGCGGCTTCGGCCATCGGCAGCGTTACCGACGACGGCCCAGCCCACCATCCTCCCAGTAGGGAACAAGAGGCTCATGACCAGGCCCAATCCCAGCTTGAACAATTCGTTGCTGAGGCCCTCGGCGAGGCACCGGCCCAGGAGCCGCGCTTGATGGCGATCACCGCCGGTCATCCCGCCGAGGCCCTCATCGAACAGTCGAGAACGGCCGATATGCTCGTGATTGGTACAAGAGGCCGCGGGGGCTTTGGTGGAATGCTCCTCGGCTCGGTGGCTCACCAATGTATTCAGCGAAGCCATTGCCCGGTCCTCATCTTGCCACCGGAGAAAACCTGACCGCAGCACCTATTTGGACGATCCTGCCGTAAGTCCCGACACGACATATCTCTCGAGCCGGGTGTATACGAGGATAAACGGCAATACCGTGATGACGGCGAAGGCCGCCTCGGCAGGGAAGTTCGAAATCCCTTCGCTCTGTCCCATTTTGAACAACGCGAATGGCAGAGTTCTGGTGGTGGGATTGGTTGTGAGCACCAACACGAGGGTGAACTCGTTCCAGGCCTCCCGGAACGCCAGCACGGCAATGGTGATAAGCGCCGGAGCGGCTAACGGCATAACGATGAACCGCAGGCGATCCCATAGGTTGGCACCATCGACATCGGCGGCTTCCTCGATCTCGCGCGGGATCTGTTGGAAGAACCCGACCATGAGCCAGACCGCCAGAGGGACCAGTGTTCCGGCATAGACAATGATCAAGGTAATCCGCTTGTCCAGCATGTTGGTCGCCACCGCCAACCGGTAGATCGGAACCAGGATGCCGATACTCGGGACCAGCCGGGGTAGCAGCGTGAAGAGCAGCAAGAGGTGTCGGCCGCGAAACTTGAACCTGGCGAATGCGTAGGCGGCCGGAAGCCCGATAACGATCGTCAAAAGTGCCGTCCCGAACCCAACCACCACGCTGTTTACGAACGCATTCAGGAAGTTCGGATCCGTGAAGACCTCTTTGTAGGCATGGAGTGTGGGCTGTTGAGGAACCAGCCCGAGGTTGGCAAACGTCTCGATCTTGGTCTTGATCGAAACGGACAGGGTCACCAGGAAGGGAATGAACGTCCAAACCGCCAGCATGAACAACGGCAACCCGACCAGTAATCGATGCCCGAACTTGGCGAGTTCCGTTCGCGGTTTGCCGGCCATGTGGCCGCGGCTACCTACTTTGGTTGCGTCAATCAAGTGCTCAGCCATCAGGCCTCGATCTCGTAGCGGCGGGCAACCCTCACGTAACCCAACGTGAGCACGGCGTTCAGGATCAGGATGAAGGTAGCGATGGCCAATGCCTCATTGAATTTCAATGCCCGGAAGGCGACGTTGTACATCTCCATCGCCAAGGTGGTCGTCGACCCAATCGGGCCACCACCGGTTAGAGCGAGCACAACCCCGAGACCGGTGAGGGTCGAGTAACTGAGCCAAACAGTCGAGATGACAAGCTGCGGGGCGAGCAAGGGAATTGTGAGGTATCGAGCCCGTTGCCAGGCCGAGGCACCATCGACCAGGGCGGCGTCGAGGTAGGACGTGTCGATCGTCATCAAACCGCCCAAGAGAAGCAGGATCGTCAATGGGATGTCGGTCCAAACCTGCGTGAAGATCACCACGGTCATCGCCCAGGTTGTCGAGGAAAGCCAGGCGGGTCCGTCGATGCCGACCGTTCCAAGAACACTGTTGATCAAGCCGAGATCAGAGTTGAACAAGAGTCGAAACATGACGGCGGCAGCCACATTCGAGATCAGATACGGTGCCAGGGTCGCCGCCCGCATCCATCGAAGGCGCCCAATGGAACGGTAGAGGGCAAATGAAAACAGCAATCCGAGGGCGGTGCCAACGACAAGACAGCCACCGACGAAGAATCCGGTCCGGTACAAAGCGCTCCAAAAATCAGGGTCGCCGAACATGTCGGAATAGTTGAGACCACCGACGAATTCCTCGGGGAGACCCAGTTCAGGAGCTCGGTACAGACTCTGCCAGATTCCGTAAAGCACCGGAAACGCCAGAACCGCGCTGACGGCGAATATGGCCGGGAACGAAAAGAGATATGGAGTAGCCCGGCCTTGGCCGATCTGGGCGCCGTTCCGTTCGCGAGCCTTTGACTGCTCCGGACGCTTTTTTTGTTCCTGTGTGGCGGTCATCTACCCGTCCCGGCGTTTCCGTTCGCTTGGCCCGACGCCACGCCGAAGGCGCTCGCCGGTTCGATAGCCCGGGCACGCCGCGTCCATTGAGGTGGAAACGGCCTGCCCGGGCATCGGGTCATTCGTTGAATTGCTTACAGGTCGTCAAGTAGTGGCTGGTACTGGTCGGCTAACTCTTGAGCCGTCTTGTCGGTTCCCACGACGATCTCACCGAACAGCTGCTCGAGGACGAGCTCTACCTCGCCACCGTTGAGACCGGACGGCACCGAGTCGCTCCCCGAGTAGGCGGCTCTCAGGCCCTCGTTGAAGAAGGGCCAGATGTCATCCAACCGTGGATCGGCGAGTGCAACGCTGTTGCGCATCGGTACCGAACCGCCGGCGGCTGCATCCACGAGTTGATCCACTGTCCCGACCCATTCAATGGCCTGCATCGCTTCGTGCGGATACGGGGTCGAAGAGGTAATTGCCCAGGAGCGGGCATTCGAGATCTGGTTACCGCTACCTGAGGTTGGCGATGGAATGACGTTCCATTCGGTGCCGAGATTGAACCCTTCCAGTTCGTTGAACTCACCAGCGACGGTGAACCCGTCGAGAATGAACGCTGCACGCTGGCCGGCAAAGGCGCCACGAGCCTCGTCTTCACCCCAGGAGATCGCCTGTGGTGGCAACAAGCCCTCATCGGATGCCTGCAGCCACCAGTTCAAAACGTACAGACCACCTTCGGACTGCAGGTCCGGTACGGCACCGTCAAAGGGTGCGCCGGCCGCGCTAAAGAGGGTCTTCAGCGTGGTGATGCCGGTGCCCGGCTTTGCCTGAACGGTCAACGGAATGATGTCAGGGTCCGATGCCTTCACGGCTCGCATCGCGTCAAGGAAGCCATCGAGTGTTGTGATACTCGCACAGTCGACTGAGGCTGCCTCACACGCTGCGAGGTTGTAATAGATGACATCGAAGTTGGCCGTCAACGACACCCCGTAGATCCCGTCGCCGAACATATTCTCTTCCCAGGCGATGGGGAGAATCTGGTTGTAGGCATCAGGATCTTCTTGCTCCCACAGATTCTTCTGCTCCGTCATGTCAAGCAGCAGCCCAGCGTTCTGGTAGGCCTCAATGAGGAACGTGTCGTCCTGGATGACATCCGGGAGTCGCTGTCCGGCGTCTTGCATACGCTGGAGCTGCTGCAAAATATCATCGTTCGATTCCGTCTGCACGGTCACTTTGATGTTCGGATGCTCTGCCATAAACCCGGCCCACAAATCCGGTGGTCGGTAATAATCGCGGGAAGCCCAAATGAGCAGATCGATTTGCTCGTCGCCTCCGCTGGTACCTCCGGTTGCCGTCGTTGTATCGGACGATGACCCGCCGCAGGCGGCGACCACCATCGATAGGACTGCGAACAACGCCACAATCCGTGTCCATTTTCCAGTAGAACGAGTCATTCGCTCAGTTTCCCTTTCATCAGCGTCCGTCAGGGTCTGCCGGACTCCGGATCTTGCTTACGTCGCGTACCTATCTCGCCGACGTCTGAACTCTCGATTGCGTTGAAACGTACTCCGACAACAAGCCAGAGAGTGGAATGGGTGGCACTTTTATCGTGGTTCGACAACCACCCCGTTCTCTCCTCCGGTCTGCCGCGTTGCGAGACCCAAACCATCGAGGCCCCGAATATCGTGCATCATATACGATGCGAATCGGGGAGGGGCTGGAAATACGGATAGTTGTCCACGCTCCCTCAGAGCGTTTGGCAGCCCTCTGAGCCCCGAGCACCGGGGGACGCCCTACTCCACATGCGTCGCTCACGAGAGGCGCACCTGATCAATCTTCGCTCATCAACATCTTGAGCCGGTCGAGATTGTCGGGACTCATCTCGAGTTGCCCACGGTCAATCTGGCCGTAGATCTCGAAGACCGCCGAGTTGGCGGGGGTTCGAACGCCAACCTCAGCACCCTTCTTGACGATGAGACCCGTGATGAACTCATATTCGCTGCGTCGCCCCTTTCGCTGATCTTGCACGACGGCGGTTACGGCATCTTCGCCAACATGGGCATTGAGCGTGTCCATTGCCTTGAGGAGAACCTCGTCGGTTCCGCCACTGAACTCTTCAGCGCTCAGACCAAACACGGGTTCAAGTCGATACCCGAGGGCTTTTCCGACCGCAACGGACTCCTTTCCCAAACTCACCGAAATCTCTCGCATACCCGGCAATCGGGCAGCTTCCGCGTTGCGCAGTCCGAACAATCCAAACGGACCCATGACCATGGTGTTGGCGACCAGCTTGGTCCACTTTGAGCCATAAATGTTCGTCGACACTTCGGTTCTGGCAACCG
Organism: bacterium; assembly: GCA_024641305.1. Taxonomy (GTDB): domain Bacteria; phylum Actinomycetota; class Acidimicrobiia; order Spongiisociales; family JAENVV01; genus JAENVV01. Next base: position 24,461 of record JAHEDI010000032.1, read on the forward strand.
CCGACAGAAGGTCGGCCAGCCTCTCAGCCCGAGCGGTAATGGAGCCGTCCAGTTCCCCAACGGTTAGCCAGGTACCCGAACGAGAGGTGTTGCGGGTCACGATGCCTGGTTCATAGATGTCGCCCGACAACTCGATGGCACATCCGATTGTCCGACCACGTCCAACGATCTCAGCATGCGCATCGTCGTTCATCGAGTTCTGAATGCCGACCAGTACGCCGTCTTTCGCAAGATACGGTTCAATAAGTTGCACGGCCCATTTGGTGTCGTACGACTTCACGCAAATAATGGCCAGATCAAACAGCGGTTTGATGGAAGCCAAATCACAAATGTGATTGGCATTGACAGAAACATGCAGGTCAAGGTCTGGCATGTTGATACGGAGCCCGTCCGACCGCATCTTCTCAACATGCTCAGGCCACTGGTCAATTATGGTGACATCGTGGCCGGCGTCGGTGAGGTCGGCGGCAACACTCGAACCGATCGCGCCTGTTCCGACCACACCAATCTTTGTGAAAGCCATCCCGATTAGCCCTGGTCGATCGGAACGGATTTACCCGTGGCCAGGGACTGCTCGATGGCCGACGTCACGGCAACCACCCGGCGAGCCTCCTGGACCGTGGTGAGATGACAATCGGATCCACTCGCCAGATAATCGATCCACGACCTGGTTTCGTTGGCCAATCGACCGAACATGGTGTCGCCGACCCATTCACCTGTGGTCCGACTACCGAGGAACGCGAAGTTGAGCTCCTGGTTGGTTGCATACGAGTTTCGATAGCCGCGTTCTGAAAACAACATCTGATCGCGATGGTCGTCATCAATCAGCAGGGCCCCTTCGGTGCCGAAGACCTCGAAACGAATACTCTGTCCGGTCGTTGGAAACCCCATCGGCAACATATAACAAACCCCGATATCGACCACTGTTCCGTTGCTGAAACGGATCATCGCCCAGGCCACGTCATCGACGTCAAATCCGTGTTCCCGAAAGACGGTGCCGTGGCCGCGGGCCACTACTTCGACCGGTACCTGCGGGGCGAGGTACCAGCACGCCACATCCACCAGATATGTGGCGATGTCGACGACCGGGGTGGCGTCTGCCGAACGGTTCAGAATGGCGAGACCCTGGGCGCGGGAGCTGTAAACCCGACCGGTAAGGCCGACCACCTCGCCAATCATCCCGGAGGCGACGTTGTCCCAGCCAACTGAATACTTCTGCAGGTATCGCATCGAGTAACCGACCCGAACATCTACATCGGCTGCTTCTGCCGCAGCGACGATCTGATCGGCATCGTCAAGTGTCAGGGCGAGCGGCTTCTCGATGAGCACCGGTTTTCCAGAAGCAATTGCTGCCAGAGCGGGTCCGGTGTGATGGGGCTCCGACGTAGAGATGACGATGGCGTCAACTCGCTCGTCTGAAGCCAGCTCCTCGACCGTCTCTGCTACCAGATCGGCATCAAGATCCTCTCCGACGCCAACGGCTCTGCCGTGATCGGCATCCATCAAAGCCAGAAAATCAACCGATGGGTGCTGAGCGGCCAGCCGGGCTCGTTGGAGTCCGATCTTTCCGGTACCAACAACACCAATTCCAATATCGCGTCTATTCCGGGCCACGAGCCCTCCCCTTCTCCGTCACGCCGAGACCTGCTCGCTCCACTTCACGTATCGCTTTACGACGGCCTCATCAACCTCTACACCCAGGCCGGCGCCCTCGGGGACCCGCAATTCCCCGTTCGCCAACCCGACAGGGTTGAACACCAGATCATCAACCAGCTTGTGATTGCTCAGACCGATCCCCCCACTCATCTCTGGCAGCGCAGTGCCGATGTGAAGCATGGCCGATCCCCCGATGCTCGACGTCGCCGACTTACCAGCAACGTTTACGCCCAGTCGCAACAATCGTGCCAGATAGGCCGCAGACATGAACCCCGTGATCCCACCCATCTTGATGGTCTTCATGCTCACGCCGGCCACCCCAACTTCCGCGTGGGCGATCAGGTCGGCAGGTTCATTAAACGACTCGTCGGTGTAGATAGGTACCGGACTGCGTTCGGCGACCGACCTCAACCGGCTCAAACTCCCCGGGGCAATCGGCTGCTCACAAAATGCCAGGTCGACGTCAGCAACAGCTTCGAGGAACCGTAACGCCTCGGCTGGCGACCAGGCGCCGTTGGCGTCGATGGCAAACGGAACATCGGGACCGATCGCCGCCCGAATCTCTCGGAGTGCAGCTTGTTCAAAGGCTGGATCGGCGACTGACACTTTCGCTTTGAATGCCTGGACCCCTCGTTGTCTCCACTCGCCGGCTTTCTGGGCATCGTTGGGGTCGGCGTTCACTCCAAGTGAGGCAGGAAGCGTGTCCCTGGCCCTCCCTCCAATGAGTTGAAAGGCCGGCACACCAAGGTGTTTGCCGGCGATGTCGTAAATTGCCATGTCGATGGCGCAAACCGCGCTCTGATTGTTGGCCAGGGCAGCTGAGATCCGGGTATGGATTGCCGATACCGACTGCGGATCTTGCCCAATGACCAGATCGGCCAGATAGGCGATCGAAGCCGCAATCCGGGCGCCTGTATCACCGGTTAGGAGGGGCGCAGAGGCTGCTTCTCCCCATCCCACCAGGCCCGTGTCGGTTTCGATTCTGACGAGTGCATTATCGGCATCGTGCTGGACACGGCCCGCCTTGCGAAACGGAGACGTCATCGGAATGGTGACGTGCATAGCCTCCACTTTGGTGATCTTCAAAAGTCATCTCCTCGTACCCGGGGTGTACCCGCATCGGGACCCGGTCGGCTTCGGCACACGCCAGGCGGCGCCATCATATATGATGCATGATACGAGGCGGACGGCCGGCGTGTCGCAACAACACGCTCAAATCTGATCAGACAGACAGAACGGGATCAGCCAGATCGCCTCCCGTTGCCCGAATGTGGCAGGCGGAAGCGCCAGGTGGACGATCGGAGCGATCCCCACCCACCTACCGAATGGAGCATGATGGAATCGTTGAGAGTGGCCTCAGTTGGACTCGGTTGGTGGGGCGCCATGCTCGCCGAAAAGGCGACCAAGGCTGGTATCAGTCTTGTCGGTTGTTATGCCAGAACGCCGGAGAGCCGGGACGAATTCGCCGCCGCCCATGGAGGCCGACCCGCCGCAACACTCGATGAACTTCTCTCGGACCCCGATGTCGAAGCGGTCATGATCGCGACTCCTCACTCCACTCATGCCGACCTGGTTGCAGAAGTAGCCGCCGCCGGCAAGCACGTGTTTGTGGACAAACCATTCACGCTGACGGTCGCCGAGGCCAAACGAGCGATCCGCGCCGCCGAGCAGGCGGGGGTCGTGCTTCAGGTTGGGCACAATCGACGTCGCCAACCGGCCACCCGAAGACTGAAGGAGATGGTGGATGCGGGGACACTCGGCATGATCCATTACGCCGAAGCCAACCTCTCATACCCCAAGGGGCTCACTCCTCGGAGCGGGTGGCGGGGCGATCCGGCAGAGAGTCCGGCTGGAGGCATGGCCGGGCTGGGAGTCCACATGGCTGACAATCTCATCTATTTGCTCGGGCGTCCCGCCAGGGTGGCCGCCTTCAGCAAGCAGATCATCGCCGTTCGTCACCTCGACGATGTCACTACCGCCAATATCGAATTCGAGGGCGGACCGTTGGCGTTTCTTGGATCGGCCATGGTCATCCCCGACATTGCCCGCACCGCGGTATGGGGCACCGAAGCTGCTGCCTGGAACGAGAACGACGGCGAAGAATTCTATTTTCAGCCGGTCGGCGAGAAAGTGCGAACGCGCCAACCCGTGGCAACGCTTGATACCGTCGCAGACGAACTCGAAGAATTCGCCCGCAACATTCGCACGGGCAGCCGACCAGAGACGGGTGGTCCAGAGGCACTTGAAGTCGTCGCCCTGTTCGAAGGCATCGTCGAAAGCGCCGCCACCGGACGGGTGGTGGATCTCGACGAAGTCCGCTCCAGGAGCTAGCGAAGTGCGGCAGCGGCTTTTCGGGATGGTTACCCGGGTTGGATGATCCGGACCGACTAGGCGGCGGTTGCCTGAACTGACGCCAGGACAGTAACCGGGATGGATTCGGCTCCGCCACGGTTGCGCAAAATGATCATCCAGTCGTCGTGAGCAACTTCGATTCCGAGGTACTCACCCGTTGCGGTACGACCCGATTGGGTAGTCGCTTCGTAAATGCCACCTACCCGTAGGTGGTTGATGTCGATGGTCGCAGCGATCTGCGTCCCTTGATGTGCCTGCATGGCACTCCTTTCGTGGGCCCGATTGAGGCCCCTTGCGTTCAAATTGTTGTTGAGGCCGACGGATGATCAACTGGTGACCAACCCGTCGAATGGTGGTAATCCGATGCGCGATCGTTTCCAGGCCAGATCCCGTCGAGGGAGGCGGAACTTCGCCCTGGACGGATGCCACGTTTTCGCGCAGCAACCTGGCTGAACCGGAGGAACGACCTTGAGTATGAGGTCGAAGCTGCGAGACCGAAATCAATCGAGCCAGACAATTCTATCACGTTATGGGCTCAAAACCGGTATTCGCCCGGCCCAGGATGGCCGAATCCCTCAGAGCGAATCTGATTGGTCAGGCCGGATCGGGAACCTCTTCGGGCCAGGCTTCACACAAGCTTGATGCGCGGGCGTGGGTGCCCTTCATGTAGCTCTGGTCAACTAGGGCCAAGTCAACGAAAAGGGACACACCATGATGTACGGTTACGGACAATTCGGATTCCTGTGGATGATGCTCTTCTGGGTCGGCGTCGTACTACTCGCCATCTGGGCGATCAATGGCCGCAACGACTCCCAGGGCAAGGCCAAAGCCGACAATCGGGCCCTGGCGATCCTCGAGGAGCGATTCGCTCGTGGAGAAATCGATGGCGACGAGCTTCAGACCCGTCGGCAACAGTTGGGCGGCTAACTCATGCGGAGACCAACATTGCTCATCGCCGGCCTGCTACTCATTGGCACCGCGATCATTGGCCCGGCTGTGCAGGGCTCGCAGAGCCAATCATTGCTCCCCTGGTCCCAGCACATGAATGGCTTCGGCCAGACGGACGGCTACCACCCCATGAACGGCCTGGACCAGACGGACGGCTACCACCACATGAACGGGTTCGGTCATATGAGGTCGGCCGCCAACTCAGGAGTCACCAGCTCAGAACTTGAAGGCGCCCGCGAAATTATGGTATCCGCCACAGAATTCGGTTTCTCACCAACTGAGATAACTGCGACTGCCGGAGAGTCAATCAATCTTGTGTTCGTAAACGATGGACGGGTCAGCCACGACTTTTCGATCCCCGACTTGAACGTCCGGGTGGTCGCCGGTCCGGGTAAACAGGCCACAGTCGGAATCGTTCTTGAGGCGGCCGGCTCGTATCAAATCTTCTGCTCGTTCCCGGGTCACGCCAGCGCAGGAATGATCGGCACCCTGACTGTCGAGGGATAACCACGGGATACCTGGCCGAAGATTGATGAATCCACCGGTCTACCATGAACGGCATGAACCAATACCGGATTCTCCTCGTCGATGACGAACCAGACCTTCGACAAATGGTCCGTCGTTACTTGCAGGCCGAGGGATTCGACGTAGCTGACGTCGCCGACGGCGAAAGCGCTCTCGCACAACTCAGAAAGACGACCCCCGACCTCATTTTGCTTGACATCGGCATGCCTGACATGGACGGATTTACCGTCCTGCAAGAGGTACGCAAGACCTCCGAAGTTCCCGTAATCATGCTGACGGCACGCTCCGAAGAGATCGATCGGGTGATGGGACTCACGATGGGGGCGGACGACTACCTTACAAAACCGTTCAGCCCCCGCGAACTCGTCGCTCGCATTCGAGCTGTCCTCCGACGGGGACGCATCGACCGTTCGAACGTTAATGAACGGTTCGAATTTCAGGGACTAATCCTGGATCCCACCCGCCGTCAAGTTCTCGTTGATTCGGACGAGGTTGACTTGAGTGCACTCGAGTTCGACCTGCTCACGGCGCTTGCTTCAGCTCCCGGGCGGGTCTTCACCCGGGCACAGTTATTGGAAAGGGTGTGGGGCTGGGATTACTTCGGTGACGAACGCGTCGTGGACGTACACATCGGCAATCTGCGCAAAGCTATCAGGGACGACGCCACCGACCCCCGGTTTATCGGAACAGTTCGCGGGGTCGGCTACAAATTCGTCTCCAAAAACACATGAAACGATTGACCGGAACGCTTCGAGCACGGCTGCTGCTGTCTCACCTGACGGTGGTCATCATCGGCGTTATGGTTCTGGTGCTCGCCGGCCGACGACTTGGCCCCGTCTTCGTCGACAACCACCTGCGGTCAATGACCGGAATGATGGGAATGGGCTCCGGCGATGTCATGCAGTTGGAGGACGGAATCACCGCCGCATTCAATCGTGCCTTGCTATGGGCGGCCGCCATCAGCGGCGTAACCGCCCTGGGAGCCGCCACACTGGCAGCCCGCGGCATGCTCAGACCACTTGAGGAGGTCCGGCGGGTCGCCCGCCGCCTGGCCGGAGGCTCATACGCCGAACGGGTCCCAATCCCCAAAGAAGCAGAATTGGCGGCGCTGGCCACAGATGTGAATTCGCTTGCTCAGGCGTTGGAGGAGACCGAGCAGCGGCGACTTCGTCTCATCTCGGAAGTTTCCCATGAGCTACGGACTCCCATCGCCACGCTCACTGGCTACTTGGAGGGGCTCCTCGATGGTGTCTTCGAAGCGGACCCCGAAACGCTGGCGGCGGGCGTGCGCGAGGCACGCCGGATGGAGCGCCTCGCTTCTGACCTAAGCACACTATCGCGGGCCGAGGAAGGCCAGATGGAACTCCATCTTGAACAGATCGACCTCGCTGGATTGGCCGCTGAAGTCGCCGCCCGGCTCCGACCGCAGTTCGACGATCAAGACGTGGCGCTCTCTGTAACGTCGGGCGGCCCCTTACCGGTGACCGCCGACCGCGACCGGATCGGCCAGGTCCTCACCAACCTCGTCGGAAATGCCTTGTCATACACACCGGCCAGTGGTCGTGTACTAATCAGGGCCGATCGACATGAGAACCTTGCCCGGGTAACAGTCTCCGATTCCGGGCGGGGTTTATCCGCTGACCAGACCTCGATGGTGTTCGAACGGTTCTACCGGGCCGACCGATCCTTGCCAGGTGGCACCGGGATCGGACTAACGATTGCGTTGAGTTTGGCTCGACTGCACGGAGGGGACTTAACCGTTTCGTCCCCCGGCCAAAACGAAGGTTCAACGTTCGTTCTGACCCTGCCGCTGAGCAGCACGACTCGACCATCGTGAACGGTTCCGTCCACGATTCGAACGAGGCCCAATCGCCTTAGTAACGTAGGCGTAGGTCCGACGATCGGGAACATCGGACCGATGGCTGAAAGAAGGTCGTTCAACTTGCCCATCGTCAAGCATCCGGAAACCCACATGACCCATCGGATCGGGTGGCTGCGGGCGGCCGTACTCGGGGCCAACGACGGAATAGTCTCGACGGCCAGCCTGGTAATTGGCGTCACCGCGGCACATGGAACGAAAAGCGCAGTTCTGATAGCCGGCATGGCTGGTCTCGTGGCCGGTGCGATGTCAATGGCCGCCGGAGAATACGTCTCAGTGAGTTCCCAGGCTGACACGGAATCCGCCGACCTGGCCAAAGAGGCCAAGGAACTGGCAGACGATCCCGAAGGCGAACTTATCGAACTAGCCGGGATCTACCGCTCCCGCGGGCTTGAGGCCGATCTCGCCAGAGAGGTTGCCAGCCAGCTCATGGCCCAAGACGCGCTCGGGGCCCACGCACGCGATGAGCTCGGCATCTCCGAAATAATGACGGCCCGCCCAATCCAGGCGGCGCTGGCGTCCGCGGCGACATTCACCGCAGGAGCTGCCCTTCCCCTGGCAACGGCAGCATTATCCCCGGACGCTGCCCGAGTGTGGGTTGTGGCGGTGATGTCGCTCTTCTTTCTCGCCTTGCTCGGAAGCGTCGGCGCCCGAGCCGGAGGTGCTCCGCTAGGAAGGGCCACGGGTCGGGTCACCTTCTGGGGTGCCTTAGCCATGGCCGTCACTGCCTTAATCGGCGCTGCCTTCGGGACAATTGTTTAGACGCAAACCCACGGATCGAGCGGTCTGGTCGCATTCATAATTAGGCTCCCGCCCATGCAAGAAAGTGCTGAGGCCGCTACTAACCGAACGAAAATCGGGGTCGCGGGTGCAGCAGCCATCGGCATCGGTGGAATGGTGGGCGGCGGTATCTTCGCGGTTCTCGGCGTTGCCGCCACGAAAGCTGGCGGCGCTACGCCCATCGCTTTCATCGTGGGAGGAATCGTGGCGGCGCTCACCGCCACCAGCTACAGCCGACTATCGGTGGCTTACCCGAGCGCGGGCGGAACCGTGGCGTTCGTCGATCGCATTTTCGGCATAGGTGAGCTCACCGGGAGCCTGAATGTCGCTCTGTGGGTCGGATATGTCGCCACCACCGCGCTGTACGCCTCGGCTTTCGGCAACTATACGGCGACGCTTTTCCCGGGCGGCGCCAGCGGATCACCGTTCCTGGTGACGGCGCTCGTCGTAACTGGCATCGCCGGCCCGTGGGCAATCAATCTGTTGAATGCAGCCCTCATTGCGAGAACAGAAAGCTGGATCGTTGCCTTCAAACTCATCATCCTGGCGATCGTCATCGGTGCCGGGGTCCCCGCCGTCAATACAGCCAAACTCGACCCGGGAGCTTGGAAACCGCCTTCCGCCATCATTGGTGCCGGGATGCTGATCTTTGTCGCCTACGAGGGGTTCGAACTGATCGCCAACGCGTCGACTGAAGTCCACAATCCTCGACGGACTCTGCCCAGAGCCTTTGGAGCGGCGACCGGAGTTGTCATATGCCTGTACGTCCTCGTCGCTGGGGTCGTGGTCGGGTCGCTATCGGCGGCCGAAATCTTACGATCAGCGGAGTTCTCCCTAGCCCAGGCGGCTTCGGTAAGCCTCGGCTCCGTCGGTTTCAAGCTGGTGGCGGTGTCAGCCATGCTGGCAACTCTTTCGGCCATCAATGCCACTCTGTATGGTGCCGCCCGGCTCAGTTTCACGCTGGCAACCGAGGGCGAGCTTCCACCCCGGTTCGAGCAGCTCAAGTGGACGCAGCCGGTTGGACTTCACATCACCGCCGGGACTGGACTGGCCATGGCCGTCCTGCTGCCCCTCGCGAGCATTTCAGCAGTGGCGAGCGCCATCTTCCTCCTCGTGTTTGCTGTCGTAAATGCCGCGGCCTTTCGCGCCGCTGCTGACATTGGAGCAAATCGGCTGCTGGCGGCAACAGGAGCGTTGGCCTGCGCCGGGTCACTGGGTGTCCTATTGCTCCAGACCGGTAAAAACGACCCGGCCGCAATAGCCACATTGGCAATCTTGCTCCTGGCCGCTCTCGGTTCAGAACATCTGACGTTGAAGCATCTCCGAACTCATAGGGCTTCCGGTAAGCACTAGTAGGTCGCCGAAGGTTCGGGGTCGTACCAGGGTCCGTGGCGGCCGATGAGGCGATCAACGCTTTCGACCGGGCCCCAGGTCCCGATCGGATAGCGCTCAGCCGGGGCATGGTCACGAGTAACACCGTCGACAATCTCCCAGGCCGACTCAACACCGGCCACGGATGTGAACAAAGTTTGGTCCCCGGCCAGCGCGTCTCCGAAGAGCCGTTCATAGGCGGTGAGTTCGGGGCCGGCTTCACTGTGGAGCAACAATTCGCCCATCTCCCCTACGAACTCGGGTCCCGGTTCCTTGGTGCGGAGGCCCAAAGCAAGCTGACCGTCGGGGGTGACCCGGATACGCACGTAGTCGGATCCACCGGTTGGGACATGATCGCCAGGGAAGATCTTGGCCGGCGGCTTCCGTAGTCGGATGCGGGCCTCGGTGGCACGCACCGGGAGATTCTTTCCGGCCCGGACGAACCAGGGGACGCCCCCCCAGCGCCAGTTGTCGATCTCGAAACGAAGAGCCGCAAACGTTTCGACGTCCGAGTCGGCGGCCACTCCTGCTTCTGATCGGTAGCCATCAAACTGGCCACGCACAAGGTCACCCGACGCCAGCGGATCGATAGCCCGGAGAACCTTGTCGGCCTCGGCACGAACCGATCCAGCCTCGATATCGACCGGGGGTTCCATCGCCAACAAGGTCACAATCTGGAGCACATGGTTCTGAACCACATCACGCAGTGCCCCGACACCTTCATAGAACTTCCCGCGACCGGCAATGCCAAAGTCCTCGGCCATCGTGATCTGCACACTGTCGATCATGTCGCGATTCCAAAAGGGCTCCAACATCGAGTTGGCAAAACGGGCATACATGATGCCAAGAACCGACTCCTTGCCGAGGTAGTGATCGATCCGAAAGACCCGCTCTTCAGGAAACACCGTATGGACAACCCGACTCAACTCTTGAGCCGAATCAAGGTCTCTCCCGAACGGCTTCTCCACGATCACCCGCCCTTCGTCGGCCAACCCGGCTCGGCCCAAAGCGGTAATCACTGTCTGGAACAAGCCAGGCGGAATGGCAAGGTAATGAGCCGGCCTGATCGCCTTCGAGGCGTCCAGCAGCTTGCCGACTTGCACAAACGTCGCGTCATCACCGTAATCCCCGTCGACGTAGGCCAGCCGGGCAGCCAACCGGTCGAAGGCCGCCGCGTCCCGATCGTCATGCAGCCCACCACCGAATTGCTCAACAGACTCCCTCCCACGTTGTACGAGGTCGTCGTGCGTCCACTGCGACGAAGCCACACCGACAATGGGTATCTCGAGCATCCCCCGACGTTCCATTCGAAATAGCGCAGGGAAGGTCATCTTCAGGCCGAGGTCGCCGGTGCATCCGAACCAAACCAGCGCGTCGGATTTTGTTTGTTTTCCTGTCATGACTGCCTCACGATCATGGTGCGGTCGACTCCGGCCGCTCCCTCGGTTACTTCGACGCGGTAGTTCTCGCCGGCCCATGAACCATCGACATAGTGAAACGTGAACACCACGCTCGACCCCACCGCCAGAGCTGCGGTATCGAGATCGGCAAAGTGGATCCCTAGCGTTGTGTCCGCCGTGGGCGTCTCGTTGGTCGTTGCCCATGCATCGGTGGTCCAGACAACCGAGGCCGGCCGATGAGTGTGTAGGCGGAGAGTTGCTCCGCTCGCGAATGCCCGGCACCGGAGATTGGAGCTCCAAATCGTCCGCTCCGGGCGGTTGGCTCCAGCCACGTATCGCTCGTAGGCCTGAGGAGGCCGATCAAAGATCTGACCATCCATCAGTGAGCGCCGAAGCTTTATGTACTCGGCGTGTGCCCAGACCAGGGGTCGTGCCGACCCGGTGGCGCATCCCGGGAACAAGTCCTTGTCGGCCAGTACAGCACCATCCCAGACCTGCTCCGGCAGCAGTCGGACCGAACCTGCCGACGCCCGAAAGACGTCGGCAAGTCGCCCTGCTTCTGCGACGTTGCCGGCGGCCAGTTCATAATGGGCACGTTCGCCCACCAGGAGGGGCCACGGTCGTCCAACCCCAGTGCCATCGAATGGTTCGCCATTGTCATGTTCGCCGTACCCATCGCCGTTGTACCGATACCAGAAGGGGCCTTCAGGTAGTTCGACCTTGAGGAGATGGTCGATGACCTTGACCGTGTTCAGGATGCGTGGGTCGTCGGCCGTCCGGAGGCCGAAACGAACGAGAGCCAGAGCGTCGGGGCTGACGATCTCTTCGGCCTTGGCTTGTGATGATCCTGGTAGCCGGTTCTTGATCTGCACCCACCGATCGACCGGCAAGACTGATTCACCCGAGTCAGGTGGAGCGATCCGAACGTAATACCCGTCGACGCCGGCATCGGCGGCAATCTGGGTGCCGGTTACGTACGTCCATCGTTCGATGGCCGCGTTCCACACGTCGGCCGTCTCCCGCAGGAAGCTTCCCACAGAAGGCTCGCCTGCTCGATCTGCATGGTCGGCCGCCACGACGAGAGCTGCCACCTCCACCGCCAAGGTAAACGGCGAGTACCCGCCGTCTTCCTCCCAGCGATCCTGGCCGGTCGCCGGGCCATTGCGGATGACAAATCCGGCCGCCGATCGCATCATTGGCCAGTAGTCGGCGGCAGTGAGCGGACATCCGTGGCGGATCGCAGCGTCGGCCGCCAGAATCGGGAACGCCGTTTCGTCCATCTGGATGCCACCCCAGTAAGGGGTCCCATCGAGCCACATGTTCTGGGGCCACAATCCTTCTGCTTCTTGGGTCGTTCGGAGGTACTCGATCACCCTCGTAGCGTCAGCCAATGCCCCCGCCGCCAGCAGCCCTCCCATGCTTTCGGCCAGATCGCGCGGCCACACCAGGTGGTACCCGCCCAGGTCATCGTCACCTTTGGCAAATCCCCAGGGAATCGACAACGAGGCAATGATGCCGCCAGGAAAAGACTGCGATTCGTGCACCCTGACCACCGTCGCCGACTCTGCGGCAAATTCATCGTGTAGGTCAAGAAGCGAAGACGACCACGCTTGCCATCCTTCCACGTATTGGCGCTCGGCGTGGTCGAACCCGGCAAGGAGCGAAGCCCGGGCTTCGTGAGCCGCCTCGGCCCAACCGGCCCCGAACCCGATGGCCATCGTAAACTCGGTGGCGGCCAATAGGTCGAGTTCGGCAGCCATCGCCACATTGCCATCCTTGGCCATGGTGTATTCCCACGTCAGGCGCCCATGATCGTGAACGTCCTGCCATCCGTCCGACACGCCAACAAACCCGACCGAACGAGACAGAAACGGAACATCACAGGCCAACGCCAGGCTGACCCCGGAGCCTTCGGCGAACAGCATCGGCATGCCTTTGTACTCACCCAGCCAGGCCGTGTTGCCAGCGCCTCGATTGACGAGATGGGGAGCCAAAAGCACGGTCAAGTGAAGCCCCGAGAGGAGGCCGTCAGGGGCCGTAATGCTCACATGCTGGAGTAGGGCATCTCGCTGCGAGTCGGTGATAACTCGCTTTTCGATTACATACCCATGTGGAAATGTGCTCGACACTACAAACCCGGGAACCCGCGGGGCGATATGGAGCATCTCGGTTTCGGCGACCCGCTTCTCTTCCCATACATCACCGCCGTCGGTCGACAGGATCAGGCCAAAATCACGTGTGCATGCGTGGTCAACCCGCGGGTAATAGATCTCGTTGACTATTCC
>JAHEDI010000060.1 GCA_024641305.1 bacterium
TTGAAGCCCTGGCCAATCAGTTACGACCGGGCATCAACGAAACTGAGGTGGCCAGAATCGTCGAGGACGTCTATCTCGGACATCGAGGGACCAACCTCATCCACTTCAGCCTTACGACGCAGATGGATCAACCCGATATCTGCGTTCCCCATCAATACCATCCCGACCGGGTCATCGAGCCAGGCGATGTGTTCGTCACGGAGATCTCCACGACCTTCTGGGGATACTCCGGCCAGATTCTCCGCACATTCACGATCGGTTCCGAACCCAACGAGCGCTACCGGGCTCTGCACGAACTAGCCGTACAAGCCTATGAAGATATCGTTGGCGTGTTGAAGGCGGGGACGACCGTTGGCGAGGTGCTCGATGCGGCCGAGATCATTTCCCGCCAGGGGTTCGACATCTGGGACGACCTCGTACACGGATTTGGAGGCGCCTACCTTCCGCCGATCGTCCGAACCAGGGCCAATCGAGGCGCTACCCACCCGGACGACTTTGCATATCCTGAGGGCACCCTGCTCGTCGTTCAGCCAAATGTCATCGACGGAGCGGCTGGTGTGCAAGTTGGCAATGTCATGCAATTGATGGCCGCGGGCGTCGATGTGATTCAGAAGTATCCAACTGAGCTGATTGTGTGTGGAAGGAATTGATCATGGGCACTGAAGACCGAGACGGCATGCGCATCGACTGGGATGTCCCGATCACCATGGACGACGGAGTCGTCATGCGGGCCGACATCTATCGTCCTATGGACGATGAGTCCCATCCGGTGATTCTTTCGTATGGGCCGTATGCGAAAGGCCTTCCTTTCCAAGTCGGCTACCCGAGTGCTTGGAATCGCATGGCCGAAAAGCACCCGGATGTCACCGCCAACTCATCGAACAAATATCAGAACTGGGAAGTCGTCGATCCGGAGAAGTGGGTTCCGGAGGGCTATGCCTGCGTGCGGGTTGATTCTCGAGGAACCGGTCGGTCGCCCGGATACGTTGACCACTTCTCACCGCGCGAGACGAAAGACTTCTACGACTCCATCGAATGGGCGGGTGTGCAGCCCTGGTCGAATGGCAAAGTCGGCCTGAACGGTATTTCCTATTACGCCATCAACGCCTGGCATGTGGCGTCGTTACAGCCGCCTCATCTGGCGGCTATCTGCACCTGGGAAGGGGCGGCCGACTGGTACCGCGACATGACCCATCACGGCGGCATCGTCTGTACCTTCTGGGAGAACTGGTACGACATGCAGGTCAAGACCGTCCAATACGGCTTGGGTAGTCGCGGAGGGATCGATCCGAACTCGGGACTCAATATCTGCGGTGACGAAGAATTGACCGAAGATGAACTCGCCGCCAACCGGTGCGACTTTGGTGCCGAGATCGTATCCCATCCGCTCGACGATCAATATCACAAGGATCGCTCGCCCATATGGGACAACGTGACAGTCCCCATCTTCTCGGCGGCCAACTGGGGCGGACAGGGGCTTCATCCGCGTGGGAACTTCGAGGGATACGTTCGGGCTGCCTCGAAAGACAAATGGCTTGAGGCGCATGGCATCGAACATTGGACCGAGTTCTACACGGACTATGGCCGGGAGCAACAACTCGCCTTTTTTGACTATTTTCTCAAAGGTGACACCAACGGTTGGGGCGAACGTCCCCGGGCCCAGCTGCTCATCCGACACCCCGGCGAACGGTTCGTCAAGCGGATGGAAGCCGACTGGCCGATTCCGCGCACGAAGTGGACCGAGATGTATCTGCACCCGGACCTTTCGTTGTCGACCGAACCGCCGTCAGAATCTTCGACGATACCGTTCGAAGCGATGGGGGACGGACTGACCTTTCGCTCCACACCGTTGACGACGGACACCGAATTCACCGGACCGCTTGCATCCAAGCTGTGGATCTCGTCGTCAACCGCCGATGCTGATCTGTTTCTCATTTTCCGGGCATTCGATCCGGAGGGAAATGAGGTCACGTTCCAGGGAGCGCTCGATCCGTTGACGCCGCTGGCTCAGGGTTGGTTGCGCGCTTCGCATCGAAAGCTCGACCCGGCCATTTCCGAGCCCTACCGGCCCTATCACACACACGACGAGCGACAGCCATTGACACCAGGTTTGGTCTACGAACTCGACATCGAGATTTGGCCGACGTCGATCGTGGTACCGGCCGGTTACACGGTGGCGCTGCAGGTCAAGGGCAAGGATTATGAATACGAAGGTGTCATGGAGGAAGCCACCCTGTCGAACTTCAAGAATGTGTTTACCGGCTGCGGCCCCTTCCTGCACAATGACCCACGCGACCGACCGGCCGAACTGTTTGGTGGAACGACGACCATCCATGTTGGACCGGATCGACCCGCCCACGTCCTCACCCCGGTGATTCCCGGGTAGGTTGCCGAGATCGCTTTAACCGACTCCTCTCCTAAGCCCAAGACAGCCGCCGTCTGGGTGGTCATCGCCGCCGGCGCTTCCATTGCCTTCCTGGCGATGGGTACCCGGCAGGCCTTTGGAGTGTTTCTCAAGCCGATCGTCGCCGATCTGCAAACCGGGCGTGAACAGTTCAGCCTGGCCATCGCCATCCTGAATCTGGCGATGGGCGTACCCATCGCCGGCATGATCGCCGACAAGGTGGGGCATCGGCGAGTCATGGTTGTCGGGTCAGTCCTGTTTGCCGTAGGGCTGATGGCTACCTCGCGCCTGACCCAGGCTTCGGGTTTGTATCTGACACTCGGGCTGGTCGCCGGTGCCGGGTTCAGCGCTCTGTCCCTCTCCACCATTTTGGGGGCGGTTGGCAAAGTCGTCAGCGCCCAACGACGGACGTTCGCGTTCGGGCTCATCACCGCGGGAACCTCGTTGGGTATGGCTGTGCTCACGCCAACGGCCGGTCAGCTTCTGACCGCCTTCGGATGGCGCACCTCATTCAATCTGTTCGCGGGTCTGGCCATTCTCATGATCGTTGCCACCGGGTTCGTGCCCGGTCGCAAGATCACCAGGGCGGGTCCGACCGTCGTGGACGACAAATTCATCGACATCCTCAAGGGCGCCGCCCGCAACAACAGCTACCTGCTGCTCGTTGCCGGGTTCTTCGTATGCGGGTTTCATGTCGCTTTCATCGCAACTCACTTGCCGTCCTTCCTAGAGGACGAAGGCATCAGTACCGGGATCGCCTCGTTGACCGTCGGCTTGATCGGAATCTTCAATATCGTTGGCTCGCTCCTGTTCGGATGGATGGGAGACCGATACCGCAAACGCACGCTGTTGTCGGTTATCTATGCCACCAGGGCCGTCCTCATCAGCCTGCTGCTGATCCTGCCCATCACCAATGCCACCGCCTTGGTCTTTGGAGCATCCATCGGAGTCGTTTGGCTGGCAACCGCTCCACTCACCTCGTCAACGGTTGCTCAACTGCTGGGGGCTCGCTATCTGTCGACCCTCTACGGGTTGGTGTTTTTCTCACACCAGGTCGGGGCATTCCTCGGTGTATACCTTGGCGGTCGGCTCTATGACGCGACCGGCAGCTATCAGACGGTGTGGGTCATTGCGATCGTCCTGGGTGTGGTGGCCGCCATCGTTCACCTGCCGATCGACGACAAGACCCCGGTGAGCGCGGCGGTCAGGTCGTAGCGTCGGACTCAGATCCCGACGGCGGGATCGAAGACATGCTTGATCCGGTTCGATGAACGATCCGCCATTTCCGGCAGTACGCGAGAGGTGAGATCGTCGAGGGGGATCAGGTCGGCCATGAAGTCGGCCCATCCTGTCTGGCGGTTGCCGACCAGACGCGCAGCCGGTTCAAAGCTTTCGGCGAACCGGTGGGCGTTGGTCCCGACCAGTTCCCGCTCCCCGATGCTCAGGGCGTGAAGATCTACCGTGGGGTCGGTCGTTTGGAGGCCGATCACCACCGTTCGTCCTCCGCTCAAAGTGGCGGCCATTGCGGTCCGCAGTCCCGGGCCACTTCCACTGGCTTCATAAACAACCCTCACCGGTGCGACTTCGTCGGGGTCCGTGGTCGTGGTGGCGCCGAGAGCCGATGGAATGTTCAGCTTGCCCTCGTCTATGTCGATGGCTGTGACTCGATGCCCGGCGGCGGCCAGGGCGTAGATAAGAAACGCTCCGATCCCTCCGGCGCCGACCACGACCACGTCCGCTCCGGGTTCCGGTCGGCCGCGTCGCATGGCGTGAACCGCGATGGACATCGGTTGAGGCAGCGAGACCGTGGTCTCGGTGAGTCCGAGCGAGGCAACTTCCAGGCAGCATGAGGCGGGGACCGTAACGAACTCGGCCAAGCCGCCATGGCGGTTCAAACCGACCGTCCAGTAGTCGACGCAGAGATTGGTCATTCCGTCGCGGCATTGGAAACAGGCTCCGCACGACACGCCCGCCCCACTTGCCACCAGGTCACCGACGGTGAATCCCTCGACATCAGGTCCGACGGCGACTATTCGCCCCCCGAACTCGTGGCCCGGGATGAGGGGGCCAAGATGGCCGGTCTGTCGATGACGGTTCTCGATCGAGAAAAGCTTGGGACCGTAGGTGTATTCGCTGAGATCGGTACCGCAGATCCCGGCGGCCGTTACCCGGATAAGGAGCTCTCCCTGGCGCGGTTCGGGTATCGGAACATCCTCGATCCGGATGTCGCCCTTCCCATACATCAGCGCAGCTCGCATGTTGCCCTTCCTGGTTTCCTAGGCTCCCATACACAGAACCTAGGAGGCCGAACATGAGGTTGGAAGGTAAATCTGCGTTCATCACTGGTGGCGGCTCGGGTATTGGTGCCGAAATCGCTCGTTGGTTCGCCAGGGAAGGTGCCGCGGTGGCGGTGGCGGACGTTGATGTCGAGGGAGCTCGAGCGGTAGCCGCAGAAGTGGACGGACTGAGCTTCGACCTCGATGTGACCGACGAGGCCGGGGTGATCGATGTACTCGAGCAGGCGGCGACGCAGTTCGGGTCACTTGACATCGTGGTCAATAGTGCCCTCAAACCCGCCCCGGGACTTCTGCTTGATCTCTCAAGCGATGACTGGAAATCGCTCGTTGACGTTGCGCTGTTCGGTACGTTTGTCGTGGGTCGTGAGGCCGCCAAATTGATGGTGCAATTCGGGCGGGGTGGTTCGATCATCAACTTGTCTTCGAATGCCGGACTCGCTCCCTATCCGGGGGCGGGCGCATATTCGAGCTGCAAGGCGGCCGTAATCATGCTCACCAAACAACAAGCGCTCGAGTGGGCGCAATACGGAATTCGGTCCAACGCCATTTGCCCGGGTCATATCGAGACCCCGTTGACCGCCTATTTACAAGATCCGGTGATCCGCGCCGGTCGGGAGGCGGTCACCCCGGCCGGCCGCATCGGCCAACCCGAAGATGTGGCCGCGGCGGCCGTCTACCTGGCGTCGGATGAATCGTCGTGGGTTACCGCCCACCCGCTGGTAGTCGACGGCGGGATCGTTGCCTCGATCTACAACCACATGCCCGGCCGTAAATGGCGTGAGAGCTGAGCGAGCTCGCATCGCCAGTTCGTGTTATCCGAGCCAGACGACGATGGCTGAACCAGCCAGCATGGACAAGGTGCCAAAGATCAAGGGCGGAGTCAGTTTCTCGAATTTGGCGTCGAAGACCACCGGGGCCAGGGCGACGATCACGAGGGTGGCGAGCTGCTGGACGGTGATGGCGATAGCGATGGTGGTCAGGCCGAACGAGACCCATTGAGCGCCGATGCCGATTGCCCCGGTCAGACCGCCGAGCATCATCCACTTGTAGGTTTCCCGCGGGATGGTGGGCCACTGCCACATTCCGGCGGCCGTGAGTCCAATGGCATGGAGAATGAGGGCCGCCCCAAGACCGACGGTCAGCCCGATGATCGGTTCGTCCAGGCCTTCGAGGCCTTTGCGGATGAGCATCGGCGAGGTACCCCAAAGACTGGCCACCATGAGGGCCAGCCAGGGACGGGTCCAGACACCACCGCCCGGAGCACGGCTCAGCGAGATGAGGGTCACTCCGGCGACGCTGGCAAGTACGCCGACAAACGTCAGCCAACTGAGTGACTCGCCAAGGATTGGCACCGCCAGCAACACGCCAACGATCGGAGCGGCCGATACAAGGGCGCCCGTCCGCGCCACCCCGATCTTCTGTTGGCTCAGGGCCAGGAGTGTCCAACCCACCCCGTAGTGGATGGAAGCGCTTCCGGCGAAAAAAGCCAGCGACTTGATGGGGGCGTCGGCAAGAAGTCGGAAATCGCCGCTGATAAACAAACGGCCAACAAGGACTACTTCGACGAAGCACAAAAGCCCAAAGGCCGTGCGGAAGGCGTCGGTGAGCAGATTGGACTTTCGGTTCATCATCTGAGTGAACCCAAAGCCCAACGCCGAGAGCAAGGCCCATGCGACACCCGGCTCCATCATGCATTCTTTCGATAGACGACCACGGAAGCTACCAAACGATTGCAGTCCGGGACGATTCCTGAACAGGCCTGCCGAAGATCGGCATTCCGACACTGACCTCAAGTCCTCACCGGCATGGTTAGGCTCGCACCAGCAAGACGAATCAAGGAGAGTCATACGATGTTGGACGGAAAACCGCGCGAGCTGGCCTCGGGTAAACACTTTGCCGTGTTGAGCACGCTGAACCAGGACGGTTCGATCCAAAGCCATCCAATGTGGTGCGACATCGACGACGACCACATCCTGATCAACACCGAAGTGCATCGGGCAAAGTTCAAGAACATGCAACGTAATCCGAACGTCACCGTGCTCGTTCAGGAGACCGGAAATCCGTGGAGTTGGTCCGAGGTTCGGGGCAAGGTCGTTGAAACCGTCACCGGTCCCGAGGCGCGCGACCATATCGACAAGCTTGCCAAGAAGTACATGGGTGTCGACGGCTATCCCAACCCGATCCAGTCAGAGCGGGTGCTCGTAAAGATACGCCCTGAACGCGTGATGTCGTTCCCGCCTGGTAGTTGATGAAGGTTTTCTGGAAGCTGGTCAAGCGGGCTTTCCAGCTTGTCGGCATCCACCCGCCGCCCGGGCCGGCGGGAGGCTTGTGGTCGTGGCAGTACCTCGACATCGTCAAGACGGCACGCATGGTGATGAGTAAGCGGGTCAAGGTCACCTACCAGGCGTTTCCCGACCAACATCCGCCCGGCTCCGAGTTTCCGCAGATTGCACTTCAAACGACCGATGGCCAGACCATCGATACCCGATCGTTCCTCGGTCGGAAGCATTTCGTGCTCTTTACGGGGGCGATTACCTGACCGCCGTTCAGGCGGCAGTTGCCGCCTATGGAACTCCTTAGACAGAAGTACCTCGACCGGGACGTCGAGTTCGTTTCGATGTATGTCAGAGAACCGCATCCGCACGAGCGAGGATTCCCTGGATACGGCCAACACGAGACATACGAGCACAAGCTGGCCTACGCCAGGGAGCTTGTAGACATCAAGGACCTCAAGATTCCGGTCGTTGTCGATGGCATCGACCAGAAGCACCACCTTGACCTCGGTACCTTGCCGAATATGGCCTATGTGGTCGATAAGAAAGGCGTCGTCCGGTATGCCAAAAACTGGCTACCAGCCGACGATATCGACGAGGTTCTCTCAGGATTGGTCAGCCAGGACGACCCGTCTCGGCCCGTAACCGTCACGATCGCCACTCATCACATCAATTCGTCGATTTAGGGAACTGCCAGACAGAAATCACGCGGGCCGGGAATAATCCTATATTGTGTATGACGTAGTGATCCGTCGTCGAGGAGCAGCATGAGCAGGTATGCCAAAGGTCCGTTCGCGGTCGACTGGGAAGATCGATACGATTTCGCAGAGCTTCGTAGGCAACGGGTTGCCAAGGCTCAAGCGGCGCTGGCCGAATCCGAAGCAGACGGGATGTTGGTGTGGAAGGACGAAAACGTTCGCTACCTCACGGCCCTTCGAGCCCAACTCATCGCCGGAAAGACAACTTCACTCAACGGTGCGATCCTCGTGCCGGGCGAAGATCCGATTCTGCTTGGCTCCGGTGGCGAGATCGACAAGGCCAGAATGGGCATGTCCTGGATCGCCGAAGCCCATGCCGTTCCGATCATGGAACAGCGCGAACTGGTGGATGGATTCGTCAAGAATATTCTCACCCCGATCCTCGCCAATCGGGGTCTGACATCGGGCAAGCTCGCCGTTGACCAGGCGAACATCTCCTTCATTCATTCCCTCCAGGCGCACCTGCCGGACCTGGAATTGGTCGACGGCGATACGGTGATGCAGAAGGCCCGATGGCTCAAGACCGATCTCGAAGTAGCCATTATTGAGGAGGCCTGCGCGATTGGCGACTCGGTGACCCAACGGGCTCTCGACGAAGCCAAAGCGGGTCGGCGTGAACTTGAAATTGCCGGCGATGCCATGCAGACGTTGTTCTACCTGGGTGGGGAAATGGCTCACGTCACCACGCCATTTGTGGCGTCCGGCGAGCATATGTCGCCCCCGCATCGACTCGCCACCGACAAGATCGTGCGCAACTCTGACCTCGTGTTCATCGACATCGGTGCGATGTGGAATGGGTACTTCTCGGACATCGGCCGAACGACCATCGTAGGAAAGCCGTCCAAGGATCAGAAGAAGATCTATACCGCCGTGTACGAAGGACTCATGGCCGGCATCGACAAGATGCGACCAGGCAACACGAACCAGGATTGCGCCGACGCGATCATCAACAAGGTCGGTGACTATGGCCTGGCCGACCATCTGTTCTCGCTATTCATCGGACACGGTATCGGGATGGGCGCCAACGAGCCACCGTACATCGGCGAAACGTTGCCCGGCTCAACGGTCTACGAGTTCCAGCCCAACCAGGTATTCGCGGTTGAGCCACTCGTATGGGTGCCGAACGTGCGAGGCGGTGGCGGTGTCCGAATTGAAGACATGGTGCTCATTACCGACGGTGCCCCACACCTTCTGTCGAGGGTGGAGTACGAAGAAAAGTTGATGTTGTAGGGGTGCGCCGCTGTTAGTCGACGATGGCCACGGCGCGGGTCGGACCACCGTGGGCGCCGACGACCTTCAATGGGAAACCAACAAACGTGAACTTCGTACCGACGACCTCGGTGAGAATCAGGTTCTCATAATGGGTCTTCTTCTCGTACCGGCACATGAGGTGGACCGGGTAGATCTTCGATGTCGGGTTGTCCGGGGTTGGTGAATCGACGCCGAACGTCTTAATTCCCTTGTCGACAATCCACTTCGCGCCGGACTCGCCGAGTCCAGCGAAGTTGGTTAGGTATTCGTTGGTCGCGGCGTACTTGTCGTAGGTGCCGGTGTAGAAAAAGCAGTGATCCCCGGGGTTGATCGTGAGTCCAGAGTCGGCCAGGGCTTCGTCGAGGTGCTCGGCCGTGATGTCGGTCATCTCGGGAACATGCGAGACATCCAGGCATACTGCCGGACCGTAGAACAAGTCGAGGCCCATCTGGTCAATCGTTAGCGCGTTTGGGTCAGGATCAAGATGCGAGAACGAGTCGACGTGGGTCGGCCCGTTGTCGTTGAGCATGAAGCCAAGTGTTTGGAACGAGAACTCGCTGTCGAATCGGGGAGCGGTCTCTTCGTGGGTCACGTGTTGGAAGGTGACGGTCTTGAGGTGGCCCGGGTACACCTTCATGGTCTCGTAGATTGGCTGGGATAGATCGATGAGTCGTGGCATGGCGCTCCTCCTGATTAGTACATGACGACACCGGAGTTGACGTTCAAGTCGGCTCCGGTGATTGATGCGGCTTGTGGCGACGCCAGGTAGACGGCGGCGTCCGCGATGGCTTGTGGTGAGGTGAGCTGGCCAAGCGGTGATTCGGCCTCGAATTCTCTTCGCACGGCATCTGCAGTGATGCCGCGAACTTTCGCTTGTGCGGCGATGACCCACTCGATTCTCGGTCCAGCCACGAATCCTGGCGAGATCAGATTTACCCGGATGTTGTGTGGTCCAGCCTCGAGCGCCAGGGTGCGGGTGAGACCGATGAGGGCCGCCTTGGTCGAGGTGTAGGCGGTCCGTCCGAAGAGGGGCCGCTTGCCCGAGATTGATCCGATGATCACGAACGAACCTGACCCACCGTGGATCATGTGGGGGATGGCCGCCCTGGCAGTCAGGAATACGCCCTTGACGTTGACCTCAAAGGCCGAGTCCCATTCGTCGGGGTTCAGTTCCCAAAGAACTCCACTCGGACCACCGACTCCTGAATTGGCGACCACCACGTCGATCCGTCCGAAGATCTCGACGGTTTTGGCCATCGTGTACTCGACACTGGAAGGCTCAGTGACGTCGGTGGCGAGCACCAGGGCTTCTCCGCCTGCCCTGCGGATTTCCTCGGCGACCCGTTCGAGATTCTCCGTGTTGCGGGCGGCCAGCACTATGGCGTCTCCAACCGAGCCGAAGGCGTTGGCGATTACTTCGCCGATCCCCTGGCTGGCTCCCGTAACCACGGTGACGCGACGTTCGTCAGTCACGGATGTACTCGATGATGTCAGGGAAATACTCGGGGTTGAGTCTTAGCCGGGCGCTCACCGCGTGGCCCATCATGAGTTCGGCATCAGCCACGACCGCCGAATGCTCAGCCACCATGTACGAGCCCTCCGGGGTGCAACGCGAGGTTGTGACGGTTTTGAGGAACTTTCCGACCCACAGTCCGCCGGTGTAGCGGGCCGCCTTCTTGGTCGGCAGGGTGTGATTGGTTCCCATGGCCTTGTCGCCGTAGGCCACCGTTGAATGAGTGCCGATAAAGAGACCTCCGTAGTTGGTGAGTCGTTCCACGAACCAGTCGGGATTGCGGGTATGAACCTCAAGATGCTCGGGGGCGATCTCATCGGCGACCCGCCGCAACTCTTCGTCGTCATCCACCACGATCACCGTCCCGTAATCGCGCCACGACCGGCTGGACATCTCTGCGGTCGGCCAGGTTTCAAGCCATCGGTCGACTTCCCGGATCGTTTCGAAGCCGATTTCCTCGGATGTCGTTGCGAGGATCCCGGGCGAAGTCGGGCCGTGTTCGGCCTGTCCAAGTAGGTCGCAGGCCAGGATGGCGGGGTCAGCCGTTTCGTCGGCGATGATCATGATCTCGGTCGGCCCTGCCAGCAGGTC
>JAHEDI010000033.1 GCA_024641305.1 bacterium
CGCTCGTCCCTACCGTGATCGAATCTCCTTGAAAGTTCCAACCGGATGGCGCGATTCTTCCTAGCATCAGCTCACACATTTTGGAGGAAAACACCTCATGCCAACGTACCGAAGAATCACAGTCGTCATGCTTCTCGTCGTAGTGCTTTCCAATTGTTCTTCGGGAAGTGGCGAGCCAACCGATTCAAACACCAGCAACAACTCGGGAGCGGCGAGCGTCACGATCGACAATTTCGCCTTCATGCCTGACTCGCTCGAGGTCACTCCCGGCTCAACCGTGACCTGGACGAACGCTCAGGGGTCGCCACACACGGTCACCGCCGACGACGGTCAATTCGCCTCCGACAACATCACAACCGATGGGACGTTTTCGTTCACCTTCCAGACGCCGGGCACGTTTCCATACCATTGTGCGATCCATCCCAATATGAAGGCTTCGATCACGGTCAAGGGCTAACGCGACTCACGAGAGCGCTGGAACCCAGGGTTCGTACGCCTGAAAACGGCTCCGCATCCCCATGAAGACGCCTGTAAGCGTTCTGCCTCTGGCGGACACGTAGCATTGCAGGAAGGTGGACGTGGCGACAGGCCCAGTGGTGGACAACTCAACCGATCAACAGGATCGTTTCGACGACCTCTTTGAGGCCAACTACGTCGCTATCTTCCGCTACTGCGTTCGGCGATTGGGGTCCGCAGATGCGGAGGATGCGGCCGCCGACGTCTTTGCGGTTGCGTGGCGTCGGTTCCACGAGATTCCTGCCGGGGAGGCCAGCCGGGCGTGGCTCTTTGCGGTTGCCTACCGGGTCATAGGAAATACATACCGCAGTAGACGCCGGCAGAGAAGTTTGTCCGATCGCCTGAAATCCGACACGGCGGTATTGGTTTCTCGCCCGTGGTTCGAATCCGCTCCAACCCAGCAAGTTCGGTGCCTCTACCGCGCACTATCGAGTCTTGGAGTGGCAGATCAGGAGCTCCTGCGACTCTGGTCATGGGACGGACTCACGAGATCTGAAATCGCCTACGTACTCGGGATCAACGAGAACGCCGTCGACCAGCGACTCCACCGGGCTCGAACCCGACTCCGGACACGCTTCGATCGGCTGAGCGGTTCATCGACCCAACAGGAAGCCGAGGAGGCCTCGACATGACGGACCTTATGGACTTGAACGATCCTGCTGCAGAATCCAACACCGACAGGGCACGACTCCGGGCGATGGTTGATGATCGGATTGGCGGGTTCGAACGACCCATGCCTATTCCGGCTCAAGCCAAACGCCCCTGGCTGCTGGCTCTGGCTGGATTTGCAGTGATAGTCATCGCCGTTGCGATTCCAGCATTCCTCGTGGACGAACCAGGTGACCTACCGATTGGAAACGAGTTCATCGAGCTCCCAGGCGTCGAGCGTATGGTGCCGTTGGCCTCCGGGGGGGTGCAGACCGGCGCCGTCGATGGGGACACCATCTGGATTGTCACCGCCCTGCAGAACAAACTCCAGAAGATTTCAGCCCAATCTGGTGAAGTCCTGGCGATCTACGACATCGGCGCTCATGTGGAGGGGGTCCGCTCGGACTCCGGCTACCTGTGGTTGATGAGCTACGACAACGAAGGCGAGGTTCTCCGGTTCAATCCGACCAGCGGGCAGGTTGACAGGACCATTGCGCTCGGAGGGCTGCCGGCGGGGGCCGCCTGGTTCGGCGACAGCCTGTGGGTGAGTACCGACCGGTCCGAGCTCTTTCAGATATCTCCGGAAGGCGAGATTCTTTCCAGCCAAACGGGCCAGGTGAAGGGCACCGGCTTCGGTTTTCTCTGGGTGAACGATCCTTCCACCAATCTCATCTCGAGTTTGTCGACCGACGGAGTACTCGGGGAAGTAGTCATTCCAACCGATGGTGTCGTCACACCAACCGGGACGGACATCCGCGAAGTAACCGAAGCGTCGGGCTACCTGTGGCTGACGCTGGCTGGTTCCAGCCCGAGCGCCGTTGTCCGTTTTGACCTTGAAACCTTATCGCTGCAACCCCTCGCCGTTGCCACCGAGCCATGGGCTGCGACCGAATTTGGCGGATACCTCTGGATGACGTCTCGGTTCGACAACCTCCTGGTGCGAGTGGATCCAACGAGTGGCGATGTCCGCCGTTACCCGTTGCCAGGCAAACCTGGAGCCATTCTCGTTGCCGACGGGGCTCTGTGGGTGGCCCTGTATCAACCGGGTTCCCTCCTCCGCTTGGACATCACCTCTGATCTCATCGAAACGGCCGAGCCCGTCACATACGGTGGGACCGATGGCCATCACCTCATCTGCACCGGCGGAGATCCAACCACGACCGCAAGTCCGACGGTCATCCTGGAGCCGGAGGCCTGGATGAACTACGGATCGTGGTCACTGGTCCAAGCTCTCGTTTCGGAGGAAGGGTACCGGGTGTGCGCGGATGGCTATCTCGACGGCGACCCTCGTCCCGAACAGCGCTCCGCCGACCTGGCGAGAGACCTCGCGGGCCAGGGCATCGCTGGTCCCTACCTTCTGGTCGGCTTTGGAGACGGCGTGCACACCGTCCGCCTCTTTGCGAACGGACGATCCGACATCATCGGCGTCGTTTTGGTCGACCCGACCCCACTTGGGTTCCAAACGTTCTATGACTCGCGATTATTCGAAATAGGCGTCGAAGGTGGTCACCCACCATGGCTCGACCTTCCAGTAGATGTGTCAACGTCTCTCGAAGACTTCGGCACCATACCGCTGGTTGTGATCGGACAGGACCCCCGAGCAACGTACCTATCGGACCAATTCATGGCGTTCGTTGGCGAGGACAACGCCAGGTCGATCAACGATTATTGGCAAGATGGTCTGGCATTCTATGGGGGTCTGTCGAGCGACTCGCGAGCAATGACGGCCCTGGGAACCGGTTCTTCCGGGATCATTTGGTCCCATCCGGAAATCGTCGTGAGGCAGGTGCTCGGTTTGTTGGATCGAACCACCGTCAAGTAGCCGCCGCAGGTTTCCTTGAGACCTGAGCTCTCAGCGAGGTCTCAGGTTCTCTCAGGCTCCTCACAGGTACCAACCGGCATGATGCCCTCATACCGGTCGACACTGAACCGGGCCCTAGACCAGGAGAACCTTCGATGACAACCGTTCCAAAGACCAGAAAACGCATCTACTCACTCGCCGCCGCCATCGGCCTGGCAATGGCCTCGATGGCTGCGGTCGCTTCGGCCAGCACACCCACTCCGGTTGCTCCCGCCAGCGTGTCGGTGACGAAGGTCCCCGCGGTGACGGACTCGACCGAAACCACGGCCGAGGTCGAGACCCCGGGTGACGAAGCCGACGGAATCGATCACCAATTCGAGGGAGAAGAGATTGGCAACAATGGCGACGGCGTAGCCGACGTAAACGAAGCCAACGAGGTGGAATCGATCAAAGCCGAATCTGATTCGACTGAAACCGAGTCGGTTTCCGACGAAGCCATCGACGGAGTCGATCACCAATTCGAAGGCGAAGAAACGGGCAACAACGGTGACGGCGTAGCCGACGCAGACGATGCCAGCGAAGCTGCTGAGACGACCAACGGCTAACCCCAATCTCCCAGCAATAGTGAAAGGGCCGGACCCGATGGGTCCGGCCCTTGGTTATTCCCTACGAACAACCCGCCATGATTGCTGGAACCCAGGGTTTAACCCAGGGTTCGTACCCCCCCGAAAACGGGCGCTGGAGCCCCGAGAACGATGCCGGCCGAGTACTGGAACCCAGGGTTCCTACCCCCCGAAAACGAGCGCTGGAGCCCCGAGAACGATGTCGGCCGAGCACTAGAACCCAGCGTTCAACCCAGGGTTCGTACACCCGAAAACGGGCGCTGGGGCCCCGAGAACGATGCCGGCCGAACACTGGAACCCAGGGTTCCAGCCATCACCGGAAGAGGTCCCGGCCGGGCGAGGTAGAACCCTTGCCCGTAGGCCACGGAGAGTTCCACCAGGGTCACAAGCTCAGCCATCGTTTCAATACCCTCGGCCACCACCTCAGACTGAGTCGCCTTCGACAGGGCTACGAGGGCCGCCACCATCGCCTGTCGATTCGGATCGGCATCGACGCCGCGCACGACATCAAGATCCAATTTGATGGAGTCGTGAGGAAGAAGCACCAGATGTTTCAGGCTTGCCATGCCTGCCCCAACATCATCGATTGAAATTTGCAACCCTCGGCGACGAAGCTGAGCGAGGGTCGCTCGGAAGCGCTCGTAATCTTCGATCACGGCCTCTTCCGAAATCTCGAGCCGGATACGGCCCGAAGTCAAGCGGGTCAGGATATTGGAAAACGGTAGTGACTCCACGACCTCGGGCGACACGTTGACGGTGAGGTAACAGCGAGAGGGGACGTCCCGCAGGCTCTCGACCGCCGCCCGGATCGCCGCCAGTTCGAGTTCTACACCCAGGCCCATCTGCCGGGCGGTACGAAACCAAACATCGGTAGAAACCGGCGAATCAAACCGAGCCAGAGCCTCGTACCCCACCGGCGACTTATCCCCTACGAGCCAGTTTCCCAGTTGAAAGATGGGCTGGAACTGCATTCTCAGACCAGATCCTCCGATGGCAGCCCGGATCGACGAGCTCAGATCGGGCGAAATAGACTCGTCTGGTGGAATGGGCTCGTCTGGTGGAATGGACTCGTCGGACGCTCCGGCCGGACGGACCGACCCCCCGTCTTGCGACGCTACGGGTTCATGGTCAAAGTCGTTCACTGACGCCCCTCATCTTGTCCGATCCAATCGCCGATCGGCCGCCAATGGGCCGCCTCACTACGACATGATCGGACATAATGAAACAGAGCTTGACAAGAACCTTGGCTATGAAACCGCGCCGGCCTCGGATACCTCGGCCCGCGGGGCGGGCAGGACCAGGCGAAAGACGTTGTAATTGCCGACGCGACCAGCAGTCACGTCGCCTCCCTGAGCTCTGGCGAGCGCCCGGGATACCGTGAGTCCGAGACCGATCGACCCGGGGACCGAGGCCGGCCCACGCAGCTTTTGATATGGCTCGAAGATCCGATTGGCGTCACCCGGCGGAAAGGGAGGTCCGTTGTCACTGACGTCCACGTACACCCCAGCGTCGTAGTGGCCGATGTCAATCGAGACCTCGCGACCACCATAACGAAGCGCATTGGTCACCAGGTTCCTGACGATCTGTCGGACTCGTGACGCATCCGCCTGAGCGACCACCGGCACGTCCGGCTCTTCGACTCGCAAACCGTGGTTGGGGAGAAGGCGAAGAACGGCCGCAACCTCGGCTGCCAGATCCAAGCTTCTCGAAACGACCTGAACTTCCCCGATTTCTGACCTGGCGATGACGAGAATGTCCTCGATAAGGTGGGACATCTCTACGCCGTTCTGGGCGATCAGGCTGACGAACTCTCGTCGCTCAGGGTCGGACAATTCGGTGTTGTCCCTCAGTTCCTGTGAGAAGCCAACCACCGCCGTCAGTGGGGTTCGCAGCTCGTGAGCGACCGACGCCAGAAAACGGTCCTTTGAAGCCAACAAGTCCTCGAGTCGGCGTTGGGCCTCTGTGAGGCCGGTGACATCGTTGATCGTCAGCATCACCTGCGAGTAGTCGAGTCCGTAATCCATTTGTACCGGCTGCCACCGGAGGTCGAGGTGAAGCTGGCGACCGTCGGCGGTGATCGGCGACACAAGCATCGATGCAAGTTCGGCACCGTCCCAGATCGCCAGCAGATTCGCAATGAAGCTCTCCCGTGCCTCGTCGGATAAAAGGTCGCGAAGGTCGTGATCGTCCAAATCCGAGCCAAGCTGTTTGTTCAACTCGTGCGCCGCAGGGTTGGCATCCGTAACGTATATACGGCCAACGAGATCCGCCAGGACGTCCGGATCTTCAAGCAGCGAACGAAGGTCGGTAACTCCGGCCCCCCGGTACTCATCGAGGCGCTGCTTGGCCTCAGAGAAGTCCTCCCGCTGGATGGCAATCGGTGCGGACTGGAAAAGATGTCGATATCGATCCTCGCTGGCGATCAGGGCGTACTCGGCTGATCGGCGAGCCGTGACATCGTCGATGACCCCCACAAAGTACGATTCGGTCTCGTCATGAAAAGCGGTCATTTGAACCCGGGACCAACGTTCCTCGTTGTTCCTCATCAGGGGGAACTCGCCCTCGACGACCCCACCGGAGTTCATCAGGCTCTTTGAGACTTCCTCAACCGCCCTGAGATCGTCCGGGCGGACAAAATCAGCGATCCTCCGGCCGGACATGTCCGCATCAGGATCGAGGCCGACAATACGTTTCAAAGCACGATTGACCGACACGATTTCACCGTGAGAATCCGCAACAAGAATCCCGACGCCGGCATGTTGAAAAGTGGCTTCGTAGCGAGCCTCGGCCAATGCCAAGTCACTGAGTGCTTTCTCGCGCTCAGCACGCAGCGCCTCGGGGCGCCCTAACAGTTGAAAGAGACCGGCGCCTGCGAGGAGTGCGATCAATGCCCCCGAAACCCACAGAGTGTCCGTGGTCGGCGCAGAAGTCGGCCATCCGTCATCGGGCCGCATCGCCAGAATCCAGGTGGTCGCGGTCGCCCCAATTTGGAGACTCCGGGTAACCGGATCCCCGTCAAAGGCCGCGGCAGAGCCCGCAATGATGTTCGATTCGCCAAGACGCTTCACCCCGGATACGACCGAGCTTGAGGATCGGTCCAGGCCGACCTCGGCGGAAATGGCAGGCCAGTCAAGAACGATGGCTGCAAACCCCCAGAACGCCCCGTCGGGTTTGTATACCGCCCGGCGCACGATCAAACCGGAACCACCCTGGACGAGATCGACCGGGCCTTGGATCACCGTGTCGCCCGAGACCATGGCTGGCTCGAGAAGCGCTTTTCGATCCGGATCTGCCATCAGGTCAAGTCCCAGCGCAGCCTCATTGCCTTCCAGTGGAAACACGTATTCGAGGATCGAGTTCGGCCCGAGTTGGACGGACCGGATCTTTGGAGCCACCTCCATCAGGGCGGCCGCAAATACCGGAAAGTTCGAGGCCAGTTGTTCGGGATCACCCCCACTGAGTTCAACGATGGCTGACAGCGTCTCGACCGACGCAGACTCTCGAACCACCGCGTCACTCAGCCTCCTGGCCAGTGCGTCGGCGTTGGCCGCAACTTCGGCGCGAACTTGTGCAGTGTTGGCCGAACGGGCGCCGTAATCCACAAACGCTGTGAGCGAAAGAATTACCAATGCAGTGACGATGGCGGCAACGCTGCGCTTCATGTGACTCCGCTAGACACGGGCATGGTAGGTGGGGTCGATGAGATCGAGCGACCTTTGACCCGACAGAACGAGGCCCAGATTCGTGTGCAGATCTTGTTTAACGCGCCACTTCGGGCCGAATATCCCGAAGGAAAGCGAGTATCCACTCACCGACTTGACCTCCGTCAGTAACACCTCCCAGGCTCCCGATGCCTGCTTCCGATTCCTCGGCCCCGATGAGATGGACGCGCCGCTCGATCAGCAGCCGTTCGTAGCCAGCGTCATACTCGGGGTGATCCTGAATACTCAGCATGTGTTCTCCGACCCGCAAGGCCGGGATCTGCGCCGTGGATCCGCTCGCTATGGGCACTGCGCCCGGTGGCAAATCGAACACCACATCACGATGCATTGCATGAAGACGGACCGTGGCACCCGTGAACCACGGTTGTGATTCCATGTCCATTGTTTGCACACCGACCTTCCAAAGGCCTGCCGGACCGACTCGGCCGCCCAGAGCTTCGGCGATCGCCTGATGCCCGAAGCAGATCCCGACAGTCCTGGCCCGCGCCTCGTCTAGCTCTCTGATGAACTCGAGTAGATCGGCAATCCACGGCTCGCCGTCGTACACCGAGAATCGAGAACCGGTTATGACCCACCCATCACACTCATCAGTCGATCGGGGAAGCTCGCCGACAAACGAACGGTACGAGCGGATCTCGACGGTCGGGTCGGCGGCCCGGATAAACCGGGTGTAGAGGTCGTCAAGGTCGCCTCCCGTCAATCGTCGAAGCGACTCATCGACCTCATCGCACAGAAGTAGTCCGATAGAAGTCATGCTGGTTCAGTTGTTGGCGATAAAGACAGATTTCAGCTCCGAGTAGTGCTCAAGGGCGACCATTCCCTGCTCGCGCCCAACGCCGGACCGCTTCACGCCCCCAAACGGAGCTTCAATGTGCACGGAGGATGAGGTGTTGATCGAAATCATGCCGGTCTCAATCCGGCGCGCCACCCGAAGCGCCCGGCCAATGTCGCGGGTCCACAACGACCCGCTCAGACCGTAGATCGAGTCGTTGGCCAACGATACGGCCTCATCCTCGCCATCAAATGGAACGATGGCAACCACCGGGCCGAAGATCTCGTGTTGCATGATGCGCATATCCGGTCGCACGTCCACGAATACCGCCGGTGTGAGGTAACTACCCGCCGAGAGTGCGCCGCCAGGTCGTTCTGCTCCGCAAACCAGCGTGGCCCCTTCCTGCTCACCGATCCGGACATAGTCTTCGACACTGTCACGGTGCCCATTCGAGATCAACGGCCCAAGCTCAGTATCTTCCTCATCCGTAGGTCCAACCACCAGAGTTCCCGCCCTCGCCGTAAACCGTTCCACGAACTCATCGAAAACCGATCGTTCCACCAGGATTCGAGAACGTGAACAGCAGTCCTGGCCCGTGTTGTCGTACGCTCCAAACACCGACGACTGCACGCAGTCGTCAAGATTGGCATCGGCAAAAACGACGTTGGCAGACTTTCCTCCAAGCTCTAGCGAAACACGTTTGATATCTGGAGCGGCAATCCTCATGACGTCTGCTCCGACGGCGGTCGAGCCTGTGAAGGAGATCTTGCGCACTAGCGGATGCCCAACGAGTGCGTCGCCTGCGATAGACCCTGGTCCGGGCACCACGTTAACCACGCCGGCGGGCACGCCCGCTTCGGCACAGATGTCGGCAAGCGCCAGGGCAGTAAGCGGGGTGGCACTGGCAGGTTTGACTACAACCGAGTTACCCATTGCCAGGGCGGGAGCCAGCTTCCATCCAAGAATCACCATCGGGAAGTTCCACGGGGTGATGATCCCGCATACACCGACCGGCTCGCGGAAGGTCAGCAGCGTGCCATCGGCGCCACCAGGAATCGTCTGCCCGCCAAACTTGTCGACGGCACCGGCGTAGTACTCAAAGGTTCGGGCCACCGCGCCTATTTCTCCACGGGCTGCCGATATGGGTTTTCCCGCTTGGCGGGACTCGAGGCGGGCGAGGTCTTCGCGCCTTTCGCTGATCAGTGCCGCAACTCGTGCGAGAATCCGCCCCCGTGCCGGTGGTGGGGTCCGACTCCATGTCGCCTGTTCAAATGCCCGATGGGCCACCTCGACTGCCCGTTCCACGTCTTTAGCCGTAGCCCGGGCGACCTCGGCAACCATTGCCCCGGTTGACGGATCGAGGACCGGGCCCATCTCGCCGTCGTCCGATTCGACTCCGCCGATCAACAATCCCCTGCGCAACATCATCACTCCGGGGTGACATAGGCAGCGGTTAAGCCACCGTCGACCATGAACTCGGTACCGGTTACATAGGATGATTCGTCCGATGCCAGGTAGAGCACGGCTTTGGCCATCTCCTCGGCCTCGCCGAACCGACCCATCGGGACATGTACGAGGCGCCGATTCCGCTTCTCGTCGGTATCGAGGAACTTCATGAGCAGTTCGGTCCGTAACGGTCCGGGACACAGTGCGTTGACCCGAATGTTTTCCCTGGCATGAATAACGGCCAGTTCCCGAGTCATCGATAGAACGGCACCTTTCGAGGCGGTGTAGGCGAGTTGGGGGGTGGCCGCTCCAACCAGGGCAACGAACGAAGCCGTGTTGATGATTGAGCCGCCGCCGGCTCGCCGCAACGCCGGAATTCCGTATTTGCAACCGAAGAACACACCTTTGACGTTGATCGCCATGGTCAGATCCCAGACCTGCTCATCGGTGGAAACCGCGTCGCCATCTTCGGACAGCATCACGCCGGCGTTGTTGAACATTACGTCCAGTTTTCCGAAATGAGATTCCGTCTTGGCGACCATCTCCTGACAGTCGGCGGCTTTCGAGACATCGGCTCGCAGAGTCAGAACGTCGCCGCCGGCCTGGCGAACCAGGGCGGCCGTTTCCTCGTTGTCGTCCGAACTGAGGTCGACTGCGGCGATTCGGGCTCCTTCACGAGCAAAGAGAAGTGCGGTTTGACGTCCGATCCCGGACGCTGAACCCGTGATTAATGCAACCTTGCCGTCGAGACGCATTCTCATATCCTCTCGAAGTAGCGGGACCGTTCCCAGTCCGTGACAGCAGCATCATATGCCGACTGCTCTACCTCGAAGAAATGGGAGTAGTGATCGACAACCTCATCTCCGAGGGCCCGCCTGGCGAAGGAACTGGCCTTGAAATCGTCGACCGCTTCGCGCAAGGTGTGTTGGATACGCGGAAGCTCGACCGCCGCATAGACGTCCCCTTTAAATACCGGCGGTGGTTCGATCTGATTTTCGATGCCATCGAGGCCGCTGGCCAACGCAGCTGCGTACGCAAGATAGGGATTGACATCGGCTCCCGGGATTCGACATTCGATGCGAAGACTCGGTCCGGACCCGACTACCCGGAACCCGGCAGTGCGGTTGTCTTTGGCCCAGGCGATCCTCGTCGGTGCCCATGACCCGTCCTGGTACCGCTTGTATGAATTGACGGTCGGGGCGTAGCAGACCATCAGCTCACGTACATGAGCCATCCAGCCGCCCAGGAACCATCGGAAAGTGTCCGACGCCTTGAGGCCGGCGCCCAGGTCCTGGTCACCAACAAATGCATTGCCATCCTTGTCCCACAGACTGAGATGAATGTGACAGCTGCTCCCTGCCTCGGCCGAATCGGGTTTAGCCATGAACGTGACACTTACCCCCTGGTTCTCAGCCGTTTCCTTCAAACATTCCTTGAAGACCACGTGACGGTCGGCCATTTCCAGCGCTTCGGTGAACCGAACGTTCAACTCATGCTGACCGCGACCCCATTCTCCCTTCGAGTTTTCGACCGGGATACCCGAGTCCCGAAGGTGACGACGAGCTGCGCCGACATAGTCTTCAATCCGAAAACCCTGGAACAGGTGGTAATCATCGATGTACCAACCGCCCGCTTCGAGGGATCGGTAACCCTTCTTGTTGGCTTTTTTGTACGAATCCCGGAAGAGAAAAAACTCAAGTTCGGATGCCGCCTTGACCGTCAGACCGATCGCCGCGGCCCGGTCGATCTGTTTCCGAAGAATGCTGCGAGGAGCCACCGAAACGTTGGCGTGGGTCGCGTCGTCGACCACGTCGCACAAAACCAACGCCGTGCGATCAGCCCAGGCCGCACGACGCAAGGTCGACATATCAGGGACAAGATGGAAGTCGCCATATCCCAGCTCCCAGCTCGCATAGTCGTATCCGGGTACCGGCTCCATTTCCATATCTACCGTGAGCAGGTAGTCGCAAGCGTGAGTTCCACTCGTGGCTCCGTCCTCAAGGAAGAAGTCAGCATCGAACCTTTTGCCGAGCTGGCGACCATAGTGATCCGTGAAGGCCACCACCACCGTGTCGATCGTCCCATCCTCGACCTCTGTTCGGAGTTCGTCGAGCGTGAGCATTCCTCTTCTGGCCATCAAGTCATCCTTTGTTCATTGCCCGCCCGGTTTGATTGCGGTACCAGCGCGCTGCGATAAGCCTATCGCCGGAAGTTCCGACAACCTCCTGCGCCGAGGGTTCAGATAACTTCCTGCTCTGCCTCCTGAAGCAGCGCAATTGCCTCCTCGGGCGACTGAGCGACCAGACGATGTCGACTGGCAAACCAGTAATAGAGGAACAAAACGCCAACAAACACGGCTGCGCCCAGAACGCCGGGTCGATTGTCCTTGAGAGCAACCGTCGCACCAAGCGCAACGACCGAGATAACAGTTCCCAGCCAGGCACCTGGCAGTCCGAGCGGACTCCGATAGGGGCGGTCCAGGTTCGGATGCTTCTTGGCGAGCGCGATATAGGTGACCATCACCAGCGTGTACGAGATCGTTGCTCCGAATACCGCCATCGTTAAGAGGGCGGCCCCAACGACACCATCACCGAATCGGTCGATGATCAGCGCCACCACGAAGCCGACGACAGCCCCCAGCAGCAAGGCCCGATGGGGAGTGTGGTTGCGGCTGACCTTGGAGATCCCGCGAGGAATGTAGCCAGAGCGAGAAGCGGCAAACAGAACCCGTCCGTAGGCGTAGATGATCGAATGAAAGCTGGCAACCAGACCGGTCAACGCGATCAGGGTGAGGACCGTACTCGCCATCCCCTCACCAAAGACAGCCTTGAAACCGATGTCCAGCGGAGCCCCAGATTGGCCCACCTCGGCCGCTCCACCGCCAACCGCACTATTGAGAAATAGGGTCAGGACCGACAGACCGAGCAAGGTCATCATCCCCCAGATCAACGCCTTCGGCATGTCGTTCTTGACGTCGTGCGATTCTTCGGCGGCCAGCGGGAGTTGTTCGATAGCAAGGTAGAACCATATAGCGAAGGGCAAGGCTGCCAGGATTCCGTACCACCCTTCCGGGAGGAAGGTCGAGGATCCAAGCGCATCCGGGTTCGGGAGGATATTGCTGAGAAGGCTGAAATCGACTGCGCCTGTGACCACCGCCCCCACATAGAAGATCGCCAGCACTGCCATGGAGGCCACTGTGACGACCATGGAGACTCTGAAGGTAAGCTCGGTCCCGAGAATGTTGATCCCAACAAAGACGCCGTAGAAGATCAGCCACCACACCCAGTTGGGGAGGTCGATCAGGGTGTCGGCGTAACCCGAGATACCTACCACGATGACGGCCGGAGTAATAACGTATTCGACCATGTCGGTCGCCGAGTTCAAAAACGCCCAACCGGGCCCGAAGGCATTCCTCGTGAAGCCATAAAACCCACCCGCGTGCGGAAGGGCCGAGGACATCTCGGCAATGCAGAAAACCATACAGAAGTACATGACGGCGATGACGACCGTTGCTATGAGCAACCCGCCAAACCCGGCCGCCGCCAGTCCGAAATTCCAGCCAAAGAAGTCGCCCGATATGACCGCCCCGACCCCGAGCGCCCAAAGAAGGCCCCAGCCGGCGCTCTTCTTGAGTTGCCTGGCCTCGAGGTACGCATCGTCAACATTCGTGTAGCTGGCACTCCCCGATCGAACCTTCTTGTCCTCTGACATAGCCGCCTCCTCCAAGGTCAAACGTCTGAGGTAGGACCTTAACTCTTTTGAAACGTCGCTTGCCTCAGAAATCGACTATTCGTACCCGGTCGAATATCAAAGATCGGCGCCTGCCTTATCATTCGACTCATGGGATCATTGGTTTCAAACTTGACGAAGGTGGTATTGCTCGGGCGGCGAAAGCCCGAAGGCAACGCCTACGAGATAGCAGTAGAACGGTTGGGTTCGGCCATAAGACTCGGATTGTTCCGGGTGGGAGATCGCCTGCCGGCGGAACGAGACCTCGCCGCTTACATCGGTGTGAGCCGGGCAACCCTTAGAGAAGCGATCCGTCTCCTAAGCGATCAAGGGACACTTGACGCCCGCCGGGGTCGGAGCGGGGGCACCTTCGTCATGGCCACTCCCGATCCCCTCACGATCTCCGAGGTACAGGACATGTTCGCCGCCCGGAACACGACGCTCAGAGAAATCCTTGATCAACGAAAAGTAATCGAGGTCGGCGTTGCCGAGTTGGCCGCCATCCGCGCGACTCCCAGCCAGATAGCCCACCTCAAGAGCATGCTCCCCCGTTTCGCAGAGTTTCGCAGTGTCACGGTCGAGTACCGGCGACTCGATACCGAGTTCCATTTGATGATCGGCGAAGCTGCCGACAGCCCACGCCTCCAAGAGTTGCTCGCTGAATGCCATCGGGACCTGAGCGAAATGATGTCAACCGTACCGCATTCAAGCGAAATTCGTGGACACTCGACCGTACAGCACGCTGAGATTGTGAGAGCTCTGACGACCAGGGACCCGGCGGCGGTCAGAGCCGCGATGTCCGAACACGTGGCGGCCACGTCATCGTTTCTAATCGGACTTCTCGGGGACCCGGTCGTACCTTCAACTTCTGTTGCTCTGAATTCGACAGGCAACTAATCCATTGCGGATGCCGCCAGTCGGGGAAATCCATTCCCTGGTTTGTTCCCAACTACGGCGCAGGCCGCTCAGCCTTGCTCTACGATGGCGTGGACCAAAAGGAGGCCAACCATATGAAACGTAACCTTGCCCTTCTCATCGCGTTTGCGACAATCGCCGCAGCGTGTGGAGGAACCTCAACTGACACTACGGCCGCTCCCGGCACAACCGTGGGAGCGACGAATACGACCACTGCCACAGATGACATGGCCGGCTTAGTAGCTGCCGCCGAAGCGGAAGGCATGCTTACCACCATCGCCCTACCCCATGACTGGTGCAATTATGGAGCGGTAATCGACGGCTTCAAGGCCAAGTACCCGAATATCGAAGTCAACGAACTCGTTCCCGATGCCGGCTCAGCCGACGAGATCGAAGCCATCAAGGCCAACCAGAACAACCCGGGTCCGCAGGCCCCTGACGTCATCGACGTCGGCCTTGCCTTTGGTCCATCGTCCAAGGCCGACGGCCTCATCCAGCCATACAAGGTGTCAACCTGGGATTCGATCCCCGATGACGCCAAGGACGCAGAAGGATATTGGTACGGCGACTATTACGGCGTGCTGGCCTTCGAGGTAAACACGGCCGTACAACCGGACGTCCCGACCGACTGGGCTGATCTGCTCGATCCCAAGTACAACGGCCAGATTGCTCTCGCTGGCGATCCTCGCGCCTCCAACCAGGCCATTTTCTCGGTGTACGCCTCGGCCCTTGGCAACGGTGGATCCCTGGACGATGCCCAGCCCGGATTGGACTTCTTCGCGCAACTCAACGCGGCAGGTAACCTCGTCCCCTTGATCGCCGAGTCAGGTACCGTCGCCTCTGGTGAAACGCCCGTCACGATTCGCTGGACCTACAACGCTTTGGCGAACCGTGATGAGAACGGCGATTCCATCCAGGTTGTCGTTCCCGCTACCGGCCGATTCGGCGGAGTGTATGTCCAGGCGATCAGCGCCTATGCACCCCACCCCAACGCTGCCAAGCTGTGGATGGAGTACTTGTACTCCGATGAAGGACAGCTCGGATGGCTGAGCGGCTACTGCAACCCGATCCGGTATGAGGATATGGCTGCCCGGGGCGTGGTCCCGGCAGATCTCGCCGCCAGCCTGCCCGACACCGTCGGCGCAGTGTTCCCGACCATTGAGCAGATCGAGGCCGCCAAAGCCCTGATCGTCGATGGATGGGACGCGACCGTCGGCCTCAATGTCGGTGGCTGAGACAGTCGATAAGGACATGGGGGGCGCCAAGCGCCCCCCATTCCGTTTCCGGTGGAACTGGTTGGGAGTCATGCCCTTCTTGCTGTTCGCCGGTGCGCTACTGATTCTGCCGACCATCGTCCTCGGCGCCCGCAGCCTGGCGGGAGCTGACGGATCCACCACACTCGACAATTACCGCAGCCTGGCTACTCCGGTCGTGATCGATTCGTTCAGACTTTCGATCAAGATCAGTCTCATCACCGCCCTCGTCGGAGGGATCTTCGGCTTCTTGCTTGCCTGGTCGATGGTGCTCGGAGGCCTTCCCAAACCCGTTCGGTCACTCCTCAGTACCTTTTCAGGGGTCGCCTCCAATTTCGCCGGTGTGCCATTGGCTGCCGCATTCATCGCAACGGTGGGAAGGGTCGGCCTATTCACCATCCTGCTCAAAGCTGCCGGATTCGACATGTACAAAGCCGGATTCGATCTCTATTCATTCATCGGGATCTCGGTTGTATACCTCTATTTCCAATTCCCGCTCATGGTCCTGGTGATCACGCCCTCCATTGAAGGGCTGAAGGAGGAGTGGCGCGAAGCCTCAGAGAACCTTGGCGCGTCGACCTACCAGTACTGGCGATACATCGCTTTGCCGGTGCTCATGCCGTCGATCCTCGGCGCCATGATTTTGCTGTTCGGGAACGCGTTCGGGGCTCACGCCACCGCTTTTGCCCTGACCGGTGGCAACCTTCGTTTGGCGACCATCCTGATCGGCCAGCAGATTTCGGGCGACGTGTTACAGAACCCCGGCCTCGGATATGCAGTGGCGATGGGCATGGTGGCGGTCATGGCCGTCTCGATTGGCATCTATTCAATCTTGCAGCGCCGGTCGGAGAGGTGGCTGGCATGACCATCGCCGGGCAATCAGGATCGCTCACCGGGCATGGTGCGACCGGCGGAGCGGGCAAGCCGACCGGACCGACCCCGGTTCCTCCACAACGCAGCCTGATACGACGACTTTGGCCATGGCTTATTGTCGCCTTAGGTGTTGTGTATTTCGTGACACCCCTGCTCGGGACCATCCGGCTCTCACTCAGGCACAACAAGGGAACTTGGGAAGCGTGGAGGCTCATACTCGGGAACGAACAAATGTGGCCGGCCTTCGGCCAGTCGATCGTCAATGGATTGGCCACGATCGTGGTGAGTTTGGTCATCATCGTCCCGACCGCTTACTGGGTGGCACTCAAAATGCCGCGGTTGAGGCCGTTCATCGAGTTCATCACATTGCTCCCGTTCGTTATCCCCGGCGTTGTGCTCGTACTGGCCCTTATCCGGCTCTACTCGGCTCCGCCGCTCCTCCTGACTTCCACCTACAACTCGACGCGCATCGTGATGATCTGCGCGTATGCCGCTCTTTCGTTCCCGTACATGTACCGGTCCGTCGACAACGGTCTCCGCTCGATCGATGTGCGATCGCTGACCGAGGCAGCGCAAAGTTTGGGCGCCGGATGGCCAACGATCGTGACGAAGGTGATTTTTCCCAACATCAGACTGGCCATCCTCTCCGGGGCCTTGCTCACGTTCGCCATCGTCCTTGGCGAACTGACGATCGCCCTCTACATGGCTCAGCGGACTCTGGCGCCGTTCATGGCCGACATCGTTCGCAACAAACCGTTCGAGGCCGCCGCGCTGACACTGATCGCCTTCTCGGTCACCTGGCTCGCCTTGGGCATGATTTCGTACGTCACCAATCGGGCAGGGAGAAGAACATGACATATCTCACATTGGAAGGTGTCCGCAAGACCTTCGGCGACATGGTGGCGGTTTCGGACTTCAACCTCTCGGTCGAACCGGGCGAGTTCGTGTCTTTCCTCGGACCGTCAGGTTGTGGAAAAACAACGACGCTGCGGATGGTGGGCGGCTTCGAACAGCCGACCGCCGGTCGCATCACCCTCGCAGGTGAGGACATCACCCACGCCCGACCCGCCACTCGTGACGTTGGAATGGTGTTCCAGTCCTACGCCCTATTCCCGAACATGACTGTCGCAGAGAACATCGGCTTCGGCCTCAAAGTGAAGAACGTCGACAAACATGAGATCCACACCAGGGTCGACGAACTGTTGGGCCTGATCGGTCTTCCGGAGAAGGCCAAGAGGTTCCCATTTGAGCTGTCCGGCGGTCAGCAACAGCGCGTGGCGCTGGCGCGCGCCCTGGCGATCCGACCCAAAGTCCTGCTTCTCGACGAACCGCTCTCGGCGCTCGACGCCAAAATCCGGGACGAACTTCGAAACGAAATCAAGCGAATTCAGCGTTCCCTGGAAATCACCACCATCTATGTCACCCATGACCAGGAAGAGGCAATGGCGCTTTCTGACCGGGTGGTCGTGATGAGCAAGGGCGAGATGGAACAAGTCGGCAAACCGTTTGAGATCTATAACTATCCGTCCACCGAATTCGTAGCTTCGTTCGTCGGGCGTCTCAACCGGGTCAGTGCCGCCGTCATCGATGCGGGCCTGGGAACGGTCGGTATCGACGAAACCGTCATCACCACCGGGGCGAAGATCGAGAGACCGCAAGGGTCTCTGGTTGACATCATGTTAAGACCGGAAGAACTCGAGCTGAACGGTTCGCACACCAATCGCATTCCAGGGACGATCGAGACCGTATCGTTCCTTGGCTCGATCGTCCGTGTTGTTGTTGATGCGGGCAAGATCCCGCTGACCGTAGACATCTTCAACGAACGGCTTCTGGATATGCCATCGGTCGGGGACATCGTCGAGGTGACGTTCCCGCCTCACGCCTGCTGGGTCTTGAGCTGACATCCGCTTGACGGTTGAACTTCGATGATCATTAGAGCTGGTGGCGCCCGATTTGACGTCGATGCCGTTATCTTCGACAAAGACGGCACCTTGATCGATCTACTCGCTTCGTGGTCTCCGGCCGGGCAGGCATGGATCGAGGTGGCCTCGGGCGGAGACACGAAACTTGCCGAGGAACTTGGAAACGTGATCGGGGTTCACAACGGCGAGGTTGTCGCCAACGGGCTCCTAGCGGCCGGCACGATGGGACAGCTCCAGTCGGAGACGAGAGCAGTCCTCGAACACCACGGGATCGTCAACGTCGCAGGTCGAATCACCCGCGCCCGGGAATTGGCTGCCCGTATCACCAACGAACATCTGACCCCGATCGGAACAGTGGCCGGCACTCTGCAACGGCTGGCAACCGCCGGGGCGAAGATCGGTGTCGTCACCTCCGACGATCGAGGAGCCACCCTTGACGCCCTCGACCAGCTCGGAATCAGCGAACTCGTCGACGTGATCGTGGCCGGGGACGATGCCGTTGCTCCCAAACCTTCCCCCGAACCGCTTCGCCTCGGCGCAGCCGGCCTCGGCGTATCGATTGAACGAACCCTGTACGTGGGGGATTCGAACGTCGACCGGGAAGCAGCGCTCTCGGCTCCAGCTGCCGGTTTTGTACTGGTCGCCAGCGAGCCTCCAAAGAAGTGGCTGCCAGGCGTAGACGCCATCGTCAAGTCAATCGACGAACTCATGATCGAGGCCGATAGCGAGTGACCCTCTCGACCGGGGCCCGAGATGGGAACACTCCACCAATGCCGATGAGCTTCTGATTCCTATGAACCGCTCAACCGAATTGGCGGTATGTCGTCACCCATCGGTCGGAGCTTCTTCAGTGTCGTCGGACCATATCTTGTCGCGCCGACCCACAACGAGCAAAATCCCGATCCCGTCGGTTTCTAGCTCCCGGTTGAGCGGTCGAGCGGCTTCTTTACGCCACCGCTCTTCTTGGCTTTCTTATCGAGGCGTTTCTCCTTCAGGCCCTTCGCGGCGGCTTTCTTGGGACTGCTCTTGCCTTTGTCTTTGTTAGCCATCAGTTCCTCCTGGTTGGCACTTGTGACGATAGCCCGGTTGCCGATGGCAAAACGCGCGACCGATCGTGCCTTCTGCGGCCGCGGTTAGAGTCTTCTCACGCTATCAAAGGTACCGCGTGGATATCAGCATCTGGATCGACCCCATATGACCGTGGTGTTGGGTGACGGCCCGGTGGGTCGTCGAGCGAGTACAGCCTGAACGCGACCTCAACGTCACGTGGGAGCCGATCAGTCTGTTTTTCAAGAACGACCCGGATCCCGATAGCGACTCCTACGAACGGTACTGGCGCACCCACCGCCTGTTGAGGGTCATCGAGTCGGTTCGAACGACCGACGGCAACGATGGCGTCTTCAAGCTGTATTGGGAACTGGGCCGGCGAATCCATCACGACAAGTCGTTGATGGAATTGTCTGTTCACGATGCGCTTGAGTCAACGGGCCTCGCCGTGTCTCATGCCGCTGCTTTCGACGATGAAGCCTGGGACGCCGAGATCCAAACCCGGATGGACGTCGGATTGGAACTGGCGGGCACCGACATTGGTACGCCCATCATTGCGTTCGACGACGCGGCCGGTGACCGGGTAGGCATTTTCGGACCGGTGATCACTCGCGTTCCGGAAGGCGACCTGTCGCTTCAGCTCTGGGATGGCCTGGTCTCGGTGATGACGGTTCCGGGTTTTTGGGAACTCAAACGCACCCGAACCGAGCGCCCGGATTTCGGCCCCCGCCCGTAAAACCCGTCGCGCCAATAACCGGCCGTCATCCCCTTTCTGCGTCGAGTGTGCCTACAGTTCGCATAATC
Organism: bacterium; assembly: GCA_024641305.1. Taxonomy (GTDB): domain Bacteria; phylum Actinomycetota; class Acidimicrobiia; order Spongiisociales; family JAENVV01; genus JAENVV01. The sequence continues at coordinate 20,072 of JAHEDI010000033.1, forward strand.
GAACTTGGATGCACACTCGACCAGGAAACGGATCACGGGTCGGCCTCCGTCTCTTTGGTGCTAGCTTCTCGAAGTCCCCCAACGTAAGCCGAAGAAACTCTCATGGCCCGGTTCTCCAAACTCGTAGTTGACACCGAGCCACTCCGCGCCTCGAAGGAGTTCCGGTGGCTGTATTCGGGTCTAGCGGTCGCCGGATTCGGGCGACAGCTGACGGTGGTGGCCGTGCCGTTCCAGGTCTACGAACTAACAGGGTCAACTCTCCTGGTAGGCCTCCTGGGTCTCGCTCAACTCGGACCACTCCTGCTGGTCTCGGCCATCGGCGGCTCACTCGTTGACGCCGTCGATCGCCGGGCACTCCTCATCATCGCTCAATTGGCCACCGGGGCAACCGCTGTCGGGTTGGCTATCAACGCAGCCCTCGCCGCGCCGATGGTCTGGCTGATCTTCGTGCTGAGCGCCTTGAACGCCGGCATCTCGGCGATCGACCACCCGACTCGAGCCACGCTCGTTTCCGCCATCGTCGGACGCCGTCTCCTGCCCTCGGCGACTGCACTCACTCAGACGCTTGAGAACGTGAGCAAGATGGTCGGCCCGGCGCTCGGAGGCATCATCATCGTCTCTTCGAGTTTCACAGCCACCTTCGTCATCGAAGCCATCGCTTTCACCCTCGGAGCGGCATTCATGCTTGGCGTTTCTCATCGACCGGCTGAAGGCGAAATTGCCAGCTTCGGCCTCCAGTCCATCAAGGAGGGATGGAAGTTTCTCCGGCATCGTCGCCTCCTCCAAGCGAATTTTGCGATCGACCTCAATGCCATGGTTTTCGGAATGCCAACCGCCCTCTTCCCTGCCATCGGAACGGCGATCCTGGGAGGTGATGCGTCGACGGTCGGCCTCCTATACGCGGCGCCGGGTGCCGGGGCGCTGGCCGCCGCCGTCACTTCGGGATGGGTCGGGTCAATCCGCCGTCAGGGTCGGGCCGTCATCATCTCGGTAATCGTTTGGGGGGCCGGTATCGCCGCATTCGGACTCAGCCGGAATGTCTGGGTTGCGTTGGGTTTCCTGGCGATCGCCGGAGGCGCCGACGTCATCTCCGCCGTATTCCGGAACACGATCCTCCAGTTAGCCGTCCCCGACAATCTTCGGGGACGACTCAGCTCGATACACGTCGGCGTAGCCAGTGGCGGTCCCCGCCTCGGAGACTTCGAAGCCGGCACGGTTGCCTCGCTGGTATCCGTGCCGTTTTCGGTGGTGAGCGGAGGCATCGCCTGCATTCTCGGCGCGCTAGTTATCAGAAAGACCATGCCCGAGCTAGACGCCTACGTTCACGCCGAGTAGCGGGTCGCTGCTGTAGGTCGGCACACGACTCGCGGGTAAGGGACCGCCCCATGCCGTTTCGCCGTTTAGGACATCCACCGCTGTTCCTACGTCATCTGATCCAGGTAGATCCGGATCGCCGCTGCGTCGAGCGATCCCAGTCCCGCTTCAGAGGCGGCGGCGAACAAGCTGAGAGCTAGTTCGAGCGCAGGAGTCTTCGCTCCGACTGCTGAGGCGTGTTCAGAGATGAGTCCGGCATCCTTTTTGATGATGTCAAGACGTCCGGCGGGCGGTTCATATCTCGAAGCAGCCATCATCGCGCCTCGAATCTCCCACATCCTCGACGAGGCGACCCCCTCGGAGATGACCTGCTGAACCAGCATCGGATCGAGACCCGACGCCGCCCCGAGGTTGTGAGCTTCCGCGGCGGCGAGCGTGTGCACCGTCACAAGCAGGTTGGCGATGTATTTCATCACAGAGCCGTTACCGAAGGCCCCAAGATACCGGTGGGTTCCCAGACGCCCGAATATCTCAGCCTGGCTGACGAACACATCGGGGTCGCCTGAACCAAAAACGACGAGGGTCGCATCTGCTGCCTGTTGGCCAGTGCCGGACACCGGGCAATCGAGCATCGAAACGCCGACTGCGGCGAGCCGGTCATGCGCCATCTGTTTTGTAGCCAATGAGAGGGTTCCCATCTCAATCACGACCAGACCCGTCGTCCCGCTCTCCACGATGCCGTCCACAGTTTCCGCCAGGGCTTGAGCACTCGGAAGCCACGTGATGAGTGTGTCGACCGCACCGGCCAGATCTGCCACAGACCGATGTACCGTCCCCCCGCCTTCCCGATGCTGTCTGCATTTGTCCTGATCGACATCGAAGCCGTGCACTTCGTAGCCCGAAGCGATGAGATGACCGGCAGTCGCCCCTCCCATCACTCCCAATCCAACAATGCCAATACGTCTCGCTGTCATGTTGATGGTCGTCCTTCGTCGTCATCCGGCAGAACTATTGCACAACGATGCCACATATAGCACGACGTTGTGGCCAGGTCGCGTAAGAAATCTGTCGCTCCAGCGCCTGGCCTGATATGCGACACTGCCAGGGTGCCCCGCCGTAATCGTGTCGACCCATTTGGAGACCTCCACGCCGTGTCCGGGCGAGGATTGTTCACGGGAAACCGCGGGTGCCTTGTCGATTCGAACCAACAAATCGTGCGTCATCACTCCGGCAACCTCTGGATCACTTGCATGCTCACCTACCAGGATTGGCGATCCCCGCTCGCCGCCCCTCACCATTGGACCCCGCTCTTCTTCCTCGACGATGCGGTGGCACTGGCGGCGGGCCACCGGCCGTGTGGTCTCTGCAGACGGGCGGACTACAACTCCTACAGGCGCGCGGTCATGGTTGCGGAGGCTCTATTGACACCACCGACGGCGAGCAATCTGAATAGACAACTCGCCTCTGAACGGCTTCGACGAGGTAGGGGGATGGATCGAGCGGCTGACCGCCGGCTTTGGGTTGAGGACATCAACGAACTTCCTACCGGATCGGTGATCATCGTGGATCGGGTCGCCCAACTGGTCCTGCCCGATCGCCTCGTCGAGTTTGCGTTCACCGGTTGGACAAGGCCGAGCTCCCGACCAGTTAGGCAAGCGGTCGACGTGCTGACCCCACCCACCTCCGTCGGGGCGCTGCGCCATGGCTTCGTCCCGGCAATTCATCCGAGTGCCATCCAATAGCTGTACTCGGTTTTGCGGCGTTGCCAGGCTCCCCGAGCGCGGCGGACCGTAGAGTAGGCCCCACCCTATCGGGAGATGCCGTTGGATATCATCGACAGACACTTTGCCGCCGAGAACGCCCATGACGTTCAGGCAACCCTGGACACCTATACCGACGACATCATGTGGGACGACGTCACGCACCCCGATGCCCCGTTTCACGGGAAGGCGGCGGTGGCCGCCATCTACTCGTCCATTATTGACGCCATTCCTGACATCGTGCTGACTTCTGTAAAGCGTTTCAGTGGTGAAGATGACCGCTTCGTCGTAGACGAATCCATCCTGTCGGGCCACGTCCACGGCGAGTGGGCCGGTATGAACGGAGGAGGGGCGCCGGTGTCGGTACGCATCCTCCACGTGTTCGAACTCCGAGATGGATTGATCTGCTTCGAGAATGCCTGGTTCGATGCCGCCAACGTCCAACGACAGATCATCAGTTGGAAAGAGACTCAAGGCTGACGGACAGCCTGGTCGACTCACCCACGGGGGTTAGTCGGACTCGATGCCCAATTCCGAAAAGATCCGGCGCTTTTCTTCGAGAAGCACATTGTCGCTGATAAGACCGGCGGCATGCTTCTCACTCAGCTTGCGGAACTCATCCATGAGAGCGGCCTCGTCAGGCCCATCGCCTTTCGAGTCTGCGTCCTGCTGAAGAAGTTCTCGCCGGCGGTTCTTGGCTTCCTGCTTGACCTGACGAGCCTGCTCACGAGCTCGTTTGGCCATCCCCTCTTGACCTCGTTGCGCCATATCAGTTCTGCAACTGTCGCCGGGCGACAATGGCCGGTCTCGATGTGGTCAATCCCATACGTCTGTGTCCCGTTCGTTTGATGTCCCGAGCGCCGCCGCCGGGTGATCGAAAGCAACAGAGCTATATGCCAACCTAGCCACTTTGCGAACGACGCATCGAACTGGCGGCGTTGTAGCTCGCAGAGCTGGGTCGTGATACGGAGCCGGACAATCGAAAAACTGACACGATTCTCGGTGTGTTTGGCCCTGGCTGGGGCCGACGACAGTGCGCCGGCGCCAGCCAGGAGCTCACTTCATGTTACGTGGCTAGGCCTGGAGGACAGCCTGCACGTCGAAGTCAACCTGGAGTTTCTTAGAAACGAGCACTCCGCCAGTTTCGAGTGGAACATTCCAGGTCAAACCCCAGTCTTCCCGATCGATACTCCCGGTTGCCGCGAACGCAGCCTTCGTATTGCCGAAGGGATCGTTGGCGATACCTTCGAACGACATCGCGAACGTCACTGGTTTGGTCACGCCGCGAATGGTCAGGTCGCCGGTGAGATCCCAATCGTCGCCCCGCGGAGTGACCCGGGTACCAACAAATGTAACAGTCGGGAAGTTCTCTGCATCCAAGAAATCTGGTGAAAGGATATGACCGTCGCGGTCGGCAGATCCGGTGGTGACCGACCCAGCTTGCGCGGTGACACTTACCGTCGATTGGGTCGGATTTTCGGCAACGACGATGGTGCCGGAAAGGTCGGCGAACGTGCCCCGAACCTTGGTGACCATGAGATGACGGGCCGTGATCTGTAGATCACTATGGCTGGCGTCGATCTCCCATGTTCCGGCAGCCGGAACGTTCTTGCTTTCGATGGTACGAGCTGACATTTCGATCTCCTTGGAAAGATACTTGAATGTTCAACATCTAACCACACTTTACATGAAGTGTCAACTATTGACGGTTCAAATTACTCTGGAGGATGCGTATCCAACCTCTCTGACGTCGCGCCAATACATAGGTCTTCGACAAACGTGATGCCAGCCCGCTTTGCGATCCGACGTGCGTCGGAGGACGAGATCCCCGCTTGGAGCCACAACGCTTTTGCTCCGACTGCGACCGCTTGCTCAGCGATACCAGCAGCCTCACCTGACGGTCGAAAGACGTCCACGATATCGATCGGAACCGGGACGTCAGCCAGAGTCCGGTAGGCGGGTTGGCCAAGGATCTCCGCGGCCGCCGGATGAACCGGCACAACCGTATAGCCGGCTCGTATCAACAGGGCTGGTATATGGTTGGCGGTCTTATCGGGATCGGCCGACGCCCCCACCACCGCGATCGTGGTGGCACCGTCGAGCAACGCCCGCAGCTTCGAATCCTTCATCGACCCTACCTTCCCATAGATTTCATTTGAGCTAGAACCATACGCTCTTTGGAAAGCCTGCGTACCGATGAGGGAACGAGGCGTTCGCTCGAAACTGGCGGTCGGTCGGCAACTTCGAGTGTCGTCCACGTGGAGCGGCAATGGGCGCTTATCCTCTGGTCGGCTCCGGCGCCGGTCGTAATGATGGACATGGTATGAGTCGTATCGAAATCACCCGCCGCGAGGACCTGGTTGCCGTCTGCCCGCATTGCGAGGCCGAACTTCCCGAGATTTACGTCAATAAGCCCAGGGGACCATTCGGAATCGGACAGGGATACCTGTTTTTGTGCCCCACGTGTCGCAAGGTCCTGGGTGCTGGGGCGCAGTGATACCGCTTCCCCGCCAGGAATTAATCCCGGTCGTTCGGAGCGACTGGTAGCACCGCCTTCAAATGAGATCTGCCACGGGATCGCCGGACTGATTGATAACGCCCCACGTCAGAGCCGGACCCGATCAGTACCTCGGTGTCCGATCCGTTTGGCAGCTCCTCTCTTCGGTACATTTGCCCATCCAGATGAACACTCGTCATTGCCTGCCCATTCGCCAATTACTTGAACTGTCAAGTGCTGGTGGTTATCGTCTGAGACCATGACGGAACCACGTTGGCTCTCCCCGAAAGAACTTGTTGCCTGGCGCAATCTCGCTTTCGTCACGCTGATCTTGCCTGGCCGTCTCGAAGAAGCCCTGCAATGCAACGGGCTGAACTTCTTCGAGTACTCAACGCTGGCTGCCCTCTCAGACGCTCCGGAGCGAACCATCCAGATGAGTTCGCTGGCATTACTCAGCAACGGTTCATTGTCCCGGTTATCGCACGCGGCCACGCGGCTCGAAAAGCGAGGCTGGATTCGCAGGCAGACCTCGCCCGCCGACCGACGCGTAACACTCGCCACGCTGACCAACGAGGGCTATGCCAAGCTCGTCGAAGTTGCTCCTGCCCATGTGGAATCAGTCAGGCAAGCCATCTTTGACGCACTAACGCCTGAGCAGGTAGAACAACTCGGCGAGATTTGCGGCCTCCTCATGGAGAACCTCAACCCCGGTGACCCACCCCCGTGGGTGACGACCGGATAAACGCATCTCAATAACATACCTATTCGGCAACCTCTCGGCTCAATTCAATATTCTTGAGCGCTCGCTCACGATCACGACGGCCGAGTCCGCAGGCGGATCCAACGTCGATGGTCGCCCCGATAAGCCCTTCGATTCGATCACGAATAAATCGCAGTTGGTCAACTGAGAGGTCCTCATGCACAAACCCACCGGCAAAACGAACGCCCTCGGGAAGCCGCAAACGCGCAAGAGGCTCGTAAAACACCGGATCAAGTGTCGGCGCAATGCTCCCTCTGGCAAACGGCGCATGAACGAAGTCGAGGCGTTGTCCTTTGGGCCAGGCCGCAAAGATGGCATTGGCCAGCAGGACGAGAGCGGACGAGTCCGAAGGGTCTGCCATGGACTCGTTGTTCATGTCCCCATAACAAAGATGAATCCCAAAGCGAGTTCCACCAGGCGATCGGCGCACCACCTTGACAATTTCAGAGGCAAGACGCTTGGCAACGATCGCTTGGGCGGGAGCCGGAACTTTCGTCAGCAGGATGACCGGAATCGGGATCTCGATCTGAAAGACGACGTCGTCACCTCCGATGGCCTGAATCTTGGTGATCTCCCTGACGGTGGCGTCGCGAAACGGGGCGAGATTACGGAGTCCTTTGGCCGCCTTGAATCCAAACGCAACGAGCGCCAGATCGAGCTGGCTGGGGATACCGACCTGAAAGATATGGTCGCTCCCGGCCGCGCTGCGGAACTCCAAAAAAGCCGGCCATGACTCATTGAAATACGACGTGTAGTCGAGTTCGATGTTGGTCAACTTGTGACCGGACTTCACCTCGAAGGATGGGGTGCTCTCATAATCGCTCCAATCACCATCACGAACCAATTGGAGATCCGGGTGACTACGAAGCCCGTCGACGATTCGTTTGATCCAGTCCTGGCGATCCCCGGTCTCTCCGTCGGGTATCCAAACGGGTAGGTGGTCACCCGCACCTGCCGCGAAGGTCTCAAAGGCAGCTTGAGCATCAGGAGCCGGAACTGTTCCCACAAAATGAACGGCCCGATGGCGCGGATCGCTGGAATCACTCATACTTCGTGTCCTCTTCCTTCGTCTGGTAGCCGCGCTCCGAGGCGCCCGAGGGCAGCTCATCGATCAGGCATTGGCACCGCTAGGGCCGTTGCTGCGGATTCACATGGCGGGTCCCCCACCGCTCTTGATGAGCGGATTCAGGTGGTCAGTATCGCCCGGGTTGCCGCGAAGTTCAACCTCCGATTCCTCGCCGAGAATCCACGGGCGAGCATCTGAATCGATTGATCGCCTGCTGGCAGCAGATTATCCACTCCAACACCGACCTCCCCGCTAGTCGCAAGCCATTCTGAATCCCGAGAACTCCTTCACAAGTGCCCGTTCGACTGCTTTTCTCACCACCGGGCCGAGCACCACCGCCATCCATCCCGAAGCGGACACTGAAAGCGTGAATTCGGTGTGACCCACTTGAGACGGTTTGATGATGTGATCGGCGGTCATCGCCATACCGAGGGGTCGCCCCCGCCACCGGAAGCTCCCGCCGGGTATGAACCGGTCCATCGTCCAAATCGTGGTCGGAAGGCCGAGCTGTGTAAGCGCCGCCGAACTTGCCAGGCCGAACTGACCCTCGTCGCACCGATCGATCCGGTCGATATGATCCATCACCCCTGGCCATCGCTCGACATCGATCGCGAACGCCCGAACGGCCGCCGGGGAAGCACCGACCGACTCGTGGCGACTCACCTCCATACGATCACCGTATCACCAGAGAACGATCCTCGATCAGGAGGACGTTCCTCCGGTCCGTCAGGTCAGGAGCGTGCCTCCATCGACGACCACAATCTCGCCGGTCATGAAATTGGCGGCCGAAGAGGCGAGAAAAACTGCGGCAGTCGCAATGTCGTCCGGCTCCCCCATCCGCCCCATCGGGATCTTGGTTTTGATGTAGCCGGCTATGAAGGCATCCGTCTCTGCCTGAGACATGCCGGACCCTTCGAGCGGAGCGGCCATACCCTCAGTGGCGATTCCCCCTGGGGCGATGGCATTTACGTTGATCTTGTACGGTGCGAGTTCAAGAGCGAAGTTCCGCGTGAACATGACCACGCCACCCTTAGACGAATCGTAGGCGGCCAGGCCGACCATCGATGGATGCAAACCATCGATGGAAGCAATGTTCACGATCTAGCCGCCGACGCCCTGTTCGACCATTGTCGTGGCGAAGGCCTTCGAAACGAAGGCCAAGCCTCGCAGATTGATGCGTTGCACCTTGTCCCAGAGGTCAGGGTCATGTCGAGCATCGGTACCTGCGGGTAAATACCCGCGCTCCGAGGACTATTCGTGGCCAATCAAGAGTTCGGCAGCCAGGAACGCGACAACGGCCACCAGTGGCAGGACCGCCACATAAACGAGCACGGCCCGATCGTGTCTGCGAACCAATGCCACGAGTGCGGCTATCCCGCCGGCGAACCCGGCGGCGAAGCCCAGCCAGGCACCTCCCGGCAGGATGCTCCATGCGAACGTGCCCAGGATATATCCGACGCCCAGTCCAACCGCCCATTTTCCAAGAACGGAATTCGGAACGACTGTTGCCCGGTTCTTTCCAACCGGTGGTTTCAACTCGACGCCCATGGTTACTCCTTTCGGATCGTCCCAAACCCACGGTGACAGTAAGGCCACCGCCTAAGCGAAATGTACGGCGGGCTTCATCGCGTCGTCAGAGTCCAACGGAGGTAAACGCTCCCGATGACAGGACAGGCGATGTCCAGGCCGGTACGTCATTCAGGGGATCGCCTGAATAGCCAGCACCACCGGCGCAAAGACGTCGGTCACCACCTTGGTGGTCGTATGCGCTCAACGAGAGAACTGGCGAGGCGATGGCGGCGAGTCGTACCAATGCCGGGTCCCGGCCAGGTCGAACTCGTAATCATTCCTTCCTCGCCATCGGAGTTGGCGACCTCAAACGCCGAAGACGACGACTACCCACTCCTAGAGAAAGGCTCACTCGTCTGCGATCTGCATGCGTGGTGTCATAGCCAAACTGGGTCAGGAACCAACGAGCCCGGCACGCAGGGCTAATAACAGTTGACGGGTCCGGGCCTGCCGTCCGATCCCGGCAAGTCCCGAACCCTTTTTCCAGGCTGTCGCCTAGGTCGTTGCAAAGCGCTTACGAACCAGCGCCCATCCTGGTTCCATTGAAGTGCTGAGATGAGGAACTTCCCGATGTCGAACCACCCATCATCGAGCCGTATCCGGCGTTGGTGTCACCATTCCACATGGAATCATGCATCTCGGTCATCCACTCATATCCCGGCCGCACACCATCAGGACCCCACACCGAATCATGCATCTCAGTCATCCACTCATATCCCGGCCGCACACCATCAGGACCCCACACCGAATCATGCATCTCAGTCATCCACTCATATCCCGGCCGCACACCATCAGGACCCCACACCGAATCATGCATCTCGTTCATCCAGCCCTGATCGACCCGATCAACACTTTGGTTAGGTTCCTGCTGATTGCCGACTGCCGAGGCGATCGCCGGTGTTGCGACCAGACCGAGGACCACTGCCGCTACTGCCACATACTGCTTGTTCATTGTCACCACTTCCTTTCTGAACGCAGCATCGACGATGGACATGAAGGAACGACCGGCAGCCTTATAAAGCTTCTGTGAAGATGCGCGGGTGCAACGAGCGGCGCCAAACCCACCCGATACTCCAGATGATCGACCCCCACTTGCTCCAAGCGAACGAGGCATGCAATTAGCAAGGACATCGGCGGATAGCAGGAGGTAGGTTCAACGCGCAACTAGATCAAGTCGCAGACGACGAGCACCAGCGAAAGGAATCTGATCGTGCGTAAGAGGTATCGCCGCCTCTACCGACATCCCCTCATCCAGCGAATCTCTTGGCATCTCAAACGGATCGGGAAGAACCTCGACCCACACTTCTTTATTGCCCTATTCAGCGGGCTCATCGTGATCGTTGCAGTAGCAGCCCTCGCCGTGATGCTCATCGAAAAGGAACGCAGCTTCACTGGTTTCGGTGAGACCTTCTACTGGGCGATCACCACAGTGATGGGTCAGGGGGACGCCTCGCATGTCACTACGTGGGGCGGCTGGATTGTCAGCTGGCTGCTTGTACTGTTCGGGGTCGGGATCGTCGCCACCATCACAGGAGCCCTACTGGGTTTTGTTATCGATTTCCTTTTGAAGGAGGGACAGGGCATGGGTGCATCGGGATACACAGACCACATAGTCATCTGCGGGTGGAATGGCACAGCCCGTTCGCTTGTACAGGAGCTTCGCTCTGATGATTACAACCACAAAGTGGTGGTACTCCACGAAGCGGATCGCAACCCGTCGGACGGCGACGTCTACTTCGTGCGAGGGGATACCACCAAAACCGACGACCTCAAGCGGGCCGGTATCGAACACGCGGCGGCCGCCATTATCTGTCCCAAGGACGCCTCAGACGAAGCCGACATGAGATCCATCCTGGTCGTTCTGGCGATCGAATCGATTGCTCCGCACGTTCGCACCGTCGCCGAGGTGAACAATCCCAGCCATGCCGAACACTTCAAGCGAGCCGACGTCGATGAGCTTCTCATCACTTCGAAACTCACCGCCCACCTACTGGCTCGAACCTCGCTCTATCCGGGCCTCACCGACCTTGTCACGGACCTGGTATCAGGTGGCGAGGGATCCGAGCTGTATCGCGTCGCATTGCCCGAAACCTACATCGGCATGACGATCGACGAGCTTTCAGCCCGGATGCGTTCGGATCACGGCGCCACCCTGCTCGCCGTTAGTCGGGACGGAACGACCCACCTCAATCCACCGACCGGATTCGTCCTTGAGACAGGAGATAACGCGGTCGTCGTCGCCGAGTCGCTTGGCACCCTGGCGCCACTCGTGCATCTCCCGGCATTCGAAAGTCCCGGGTAAACAAACGCTTGATTGGTGTGCCGGCCTAGTAAAGGCCAAGTAGCCGACCAGAGAACGCAATCACGGCAACAATCATGACCGGGCGGATGATCTTTTCACCGCCTCGTACCGTGGCGTTGGCGCCGAGTGCCCCACCAATGGTCAGCCCGACGGCCAGGATAAGCGCAGGTTGCCAATCGACGTTCCCGTTGGCAATGAACGTCGGGAGCGCCACCAGAGTTACGGCCAGGTTGACGAGAACCTTCACGGAATTGGCGACGACCAACCCAAGGCCGGTATGGGACAGCGCCACGATCAGCAGGAGTCCTATCCCCGCCTGAAAGGCGCCGCCGTACATACCGATGAAGAAGAACACAACGAACGTGACCCAGACCGGCCATGACTTGCCGGCCTCCTTGGGCCTGGGCTTTCTTAGCGACAAGATCAGCACCGGGACCATCAAGAAGCCGAAGACCCTCTCAAACGTGGCGTCGGCGAGCAGACCGACCAACGACGAACCTGCAAACGAGCCGATCATCACCGGGATCAGGATCGGGGTGGTCTGCTTGAGACTGACGATCCCCAGCCGACGAAACTCAGCAGCTGCCGCTGCCGTCGACGTCAGGATCCCGACCCGATTGGATCCATTGGCCAGGTTGCCGGGAACCCCTGCAAACACCAAAAGCGGAACGGTAAGCAGAGAACCACCCCCGGCAATCGAGTTAATCGTCCCTGCCAGCAAGCCGCCCCCAGCGAGCAGCAGCATCTCCCACCATTGCATATCAGGTCACGATTCCTAACCGGTCGAGGTTTTCTCCATCCAGCAGACTAGAACGCTCGTCGGCCCCGCCGGAACCCACAGTTGAAATGCTCAAGAACGGGTGATGCCACCCGGGGTTCGAACGCCCAGAAACGGGTGCGGCAACCCGGGGTTCACCAGCGAGAAGCGAGCGGACGAGTAACCTCGGCCAACGTGGGACTCTGATGAGCCGATACCGAAACTCGATACATCAATCGCGAGTACCCGGTCGATGTATCAAGCAAGGCTCACCTGATGCGGGGAGATCTTCGAGCTCAATCGCCACGCTGGGCACCAACCAGGGTGTTAAGGAGCAACGGGCGTGCTCGCATCAACCTTGTTCGGCTTAACGAGCGCGGTCCTACGACTGAAGCTGATCCCAATCGGAATGGCATAGGCGAGGTAGCCAAATACCTGCAGAAGAGACGGATCGGGATCCCAGCCGAACATGGTCTTCAGGAATGCGCCGGGAGTCGACGTCGCCGGATCGAGTATATCCAACGCCCACAGGTGTTCAACAAACGTAGGTAGCGCTCCGAACTCCTGAAACTCATGGATTCCTTTTGCAACCAAACCAGCAGCAAACAGAATGATAAGAAAGCCCGTCCATCTGAAGAACGACCGTAGGTTGATTCGATGGCTGCCCTTATATACGAGATAGCCGATGGCGACGGCGGCCAAGAGACCAAGCAATCCGCCGACGATCTGGCCACGAACCGATGTCTCGCCGATCGTTGTCGACAACATGAATAGGACCGATTCGAAACCTTCCCTGGCGACAGCCACAAAAGCCACGGTTCCCAGCGCGGCGCCGCCAGCCTCAAGCGCGGAATCTGCTTGAGATTCAAGTCCTGATCGGAGACCTCGCGCTTGCTTTCCCATCCAAAAGATCATCCAGGTCAAGAGCCCGGCCGCGAGGACTGCCACGACACCTTCGACCAACTGTTCTGCGGTTCCCTCGAGGGATCCCACGGTCTGCCAGACAACGAAGCCGGCCACCAACGAAGCCACAACAGCTGCTCCAGTGCCCCACCAAACGGCCGTATTACGCTCCCGTCGATCGGTCCGATCGAGAAACGCGAGGAGAATGGCAACAATAAGAGCTGCTTCGACGCCCTCACGCAACATAACCAGAAACGCCGCCATTTGATGTCCTCCGTCAACAAGTTCGTTAGGTGTGCCTAACAGTATTTCTACTATCTGGATAGTGCAAATTCAAGGGGGTGGGTCAGAAACCTGAATCGAAAGCCCGAACGTATACTCAAAGCATGGAAACCTCCGACTACCGGATGCCCTACCGGGAATACGCTGCTGCCATTTTTGAACTCGCCGAGGAGGGAATCCCGGTTATTCAGGCGCGCATTGCCGACTGGCTTGGCGTTTCTCGGGCTTCGGTATCGGAAATGATCAAGCGGATGACCGACGACGGACTCATCACGCTTGAACCAAGCCTGAAACTCACCGGCGAAGGGCGCCATCTCGCCGAAGTAGTCGTGCGCCGTCATCGACTTGCTGAGCGATTCCTGTCGGAGGTGCTCGGTCTGCCCTGGGTGAAGGTTCATGCCGAAGCCGAGGTCTGGGAGCATGTGATCTCCGATGACGTCGAGGCCGGCATGTGGGAGGCTCTCGATAACCCGAAGACCTGTCCCCACGGGAATCCGATCCCGGGAGCCGGCTACAAGCCGCCGCCTATCCAAGCGCTCTCGACGCTTGAACATGGTGAGTCAAGACCACTCGAACGAATCTCGGAAGAACTAGAACTTGACGCTGAAATCATGGGGTTCCTCGACGAGTCCGGGCTCCGGCCAGGAGCGCTGCTCAGCGTCATCGCCGGCGCACCGGGCGGAGCGATGACCGTGACCATCGATGACGAGAAGCCAGTCGGAATCGATCTCTTCGTTGCTCAGCGTCTCTTCGTCGCATCCATCGAAGACTCCGAGCGGTCCTAGCAGCACCCTGATAGTCTCGCTCCATGCCAATCTTCATGGATATTCACGAGAATCTGGGCGATGTCACGGAGGATGACATCAAGAATGCCCACCAGCATGATCTCGCCATACAGGAAGAATACGGTGTCCAGTTCCTAACGTTCTGGTTCAACAGCCCCGATGGTCAGGCCTTCTGCCTCGTTGACGCTCCGAGCAAAGCGGCGGCGATCGCCGTTCACAAAAACTCCCACGGTCTGGTACCCAACAATATGGTCGAGGTCGACCGGCCAACCGTCAGTCATTTCATGGGCGATTGGGAGAAAAGCGTCCCCAACATGGCCCGCCTCGACGACTCACAGGTCGATACTGGGTTGCGGGCCATCATGTTCACCGACCTGGTCGGTTCGACCGAAATCAGCAGTCGCCAGGGTGACGCTCGGGCCATGGAAGTGCTGGCCCGCCACGATCAGATCGTCCGGGACGCTCTCGGGACCTGTCACGGTCGGGAGGTCAAGCACACCGGCGATGGCATCTTTGCATCATTTACTTACGTCAGTACGGCCGTCGAGTGCGCGTTGCAGATTCAGCGGGCCTTCGGAGAACCCGTTCCGGATGATTCAGGCGATCCGCGTGTTCGTATCGGCATCAGCGCCGGGGAACCGGTCAGCCAACATGAGGACCTGTTCGGAGCGGTAGTGAATCTCGCCTCCCGGATCTGTGGACATGCCGGTCCCGGACAAATCCTCGTTTCAAGTGCCATACGCGAGCTGTCAGTCGGTAAGCCGATCGTCTTTCAAGACCGGGGACCCATCGCCCTGAAAGGTTTTGACGATCCCGTCAGGCTTTTTGAAGTACCCGTGTAATAGGGCTGCCTCGTGGTGCCCGGTTGATCACGGCGCAGCCCGGTAGACCAACCCGTCCCCACCCATCGAGGTGAGGGTAAGGATCTCGCCATCGACCACGGCCCGGAACTCGTCGCCGACCACGGTGACCACCAGCGAATCCTGGTCGGAAAGTTGCTCGGGGCAGTAGCCGTCGGCGGACAACTCAGGCACGATCACCACGCCACCGCTCTCATGCCAGCGGCCATTCAGCGTCCGACATCCCGTCGATCCTGTCAGAGAACCGTCGGTACCGAGAAGTAGCGTTGCCGGGTCCCCGGCAACGCTAGAGGCTGTCTCGCCTTCGATAATGGTCTCAAGCACCCAGGTGGTGTCCACCAGCTCCGCCGTCTGAACTGGCGCGACTGGCTTGAACACAAGGTCACCCTCGGGCGACGACAGCACGAGCGCACCTTCGGCGAATTCAAAGTGGGACACCAATTGCAGCACCGTCAAGAACGCATTCTCGGCAGCCAGCACCGCTGGTTCGCATCCCATGGCGGTCTGGCCCAGCTCGCCGAACGATATGGAAGAACCATTCACCGTGACCGTCCCGAAGTAGGCGTTACACGCGGCTCTTCCTGTCACTCCGGCGTGGTCGATTGACATCGTGATGGGGTAACCGTCCACCATCGACAGACCCGCGGACAGCTCCCAGACACCGTCTGGCCGGGGCCACGACGATGTATCGACCGTCACCTCGCCCTCCCCACAAGCTGCCCCAGCCAGAGCTAGCACGATGCAGACAACGAAACTTTTCACGACCATATGACGAGTCTATGCGATGGCCGGTTCCCCGCCAGGCAGCGGGTATCCGACCAGCGAACCCAGGACGATCGATCGTGAGCGATGTGCTACCGAGCAAACGACATGGTTCGGTAGATCTGCGACCAACCATTGAAGCCCGGTTCTGGCGCCGGAGAACACGCTTTCACGCATCCAAAGGTGCCCCGACTGCCAACGCCAGGACGAGACTGAAGCCGGAGCCATCCCGTCCGGAATCGTCACATGAACCCCGATCACCAATACACCCCAAGGCCCCCAGAATCCGCGGCAAGTGCTCTGCGTCGAATAGAGGCGCTGGCATTCGATCTGCCGATCGTCGCAGGTTGGGCGATCTTCTCGGGGCTCACGGGCGGGGCGCTGCGTCTCCTCAAACTTGATTTCGACACGCCTACCGCCTGGGATGTATACGCATTCACCACCCTCGTGCTGCCCGTCGCACTTACCTTCGCATTCTTCGAAGCCTCTCAACGCCAGGCCACCCCCGGTAAGCGTCGTGTCAGAATTCGGGTTGTTGACGTAATCGGGAACCGGCTCACGCCCCGCCGATCACTGGCACGGTCGGCCGTGAAGTTCGCTCCCTGGCAGTTGGCCCACACCGCCGTTTTCCAGCTCGTGGCAGGGAGTACCGCCACTGTATTTGCTGTTCTGGCGATCGTTTCCCAACTCGTAGTATTAGCTTCCGTTCTCACCATGGCCGTCGACCCCCATCACCGGGCGATCCACGACTACGTGGCCAAAACTTGCGTAGTTGCCGATGTTCGACCTCCCGGCGAGACCGAGCCGTCGGCCTAGGGAGATCGATATCACTTGCCGGCCTATGTCCCGACTAGCCATTTCAGGTATTGCCTCGTCTTCGGTCTTCTATTTGCCTACGGTCAATCGGGTACGCCAACGCGCGGAACGCCAGA
>JAHEDI010000086.1 GCA_024641305.1 bacterium
CGGAGTTGGTGATTGCCTGCCGCTTGGCGACCTCTCCAACCAGGACTTCGTCGTCCTTGAAAGCGACTACCGATGGGGTGGTGCGGCCGCCTTCGGCGTTGGGAATGATGGTTGGTTCGCCACCGTCGAGGGTGGCGATGACGCTGTTTGTGGTACCGAGGTCAATGCCTACTGCCCGTGCCATAATCGTATTTTCCTTTCAGGAATTTCGTTTCTCAGTTGGTTACTATCTTATAACCTGAGTGACCCTATGTCATATTCCCCGATTTTCGCCCGGTGGTGGATATTTAGCTTGAGCAACCCGCTGATTTGAATGGTCCGTTGGTTCGAAAGGCCCAAATCCGTGGCCGGGATGGCCGTTTTCCTCAGGATTTGGCCGATTCCGACCGATGGGGTCCGATGGTTTGCCAACGATGTGAGCGTGAGCTTGTCGATTCGTTGGCGACCATGTGCCCGCACCGTCTGGCGAAGCTTCCCACCCCTCCGCCGCTGCCAGTGACCCCGGGCGGCGTGTTCGGTGGCTTCGAGCAGAGGCCGGCAACAAAGAGCGTGTTCGGAGGGTTTGAACAGGCGGTTGATACCGAACCGCGGACACACCAACCGTTTGGTACCGGCCAGCAGGAGCCTTCCATGGGCAAGAAGTCGACCTTTGGTGGGTTGGGGATCGGCCTGCGAGTCGGGATCGTTCTGGTCGCCGTCTTTGGCGTGGGAATCTTTACACAGGCCTACCGGTCTCTCACCGGAGCCGGGAACTACACGTCGATTGAAGAACTCCGGGCTGGCCAGTGTTATGACCTCTTTGAATATACCAACGCGGAGATCTTTGAAGTCGGAGCGGCCGACGTGCTGCCGTGTGAAGAACCGCACCAGTTTGAGATGGTGCCCGGGCCGATTTAATCGGCGACCAGCCCTATTCGGACATACTGTTTGATATCGGGTTGGACCGGTGTTTTGTACTGTCCGAGTCGTACCTCGATCTTGAGGCTATTCCGGAAGAACTGCTCCTCGATGTCTTGATCCCGACCGAGGAGGGGTGGTCATCGGGCGACCGGGGCTATCTCTGTTACGTCTACCTTGAGAACGGTCTTTCGATGAATCAATCCTGGGCCAAGAGGTAACGAAGGCGGATCTCCAACACAGCGCCCAGGGTAAGGTCAGCTCATGGTGGACACGGCTGTTTATGAATCGCCGCTTGGGCGATTGCGATTGGCGGGTCAGCACGGGTTTTTGACCGGTGTGTACTTTGATGATCATGTCGATGGTCCGCAGATTTCGGAAGACACCCGCGAGTTGCCCGAAGCGTTCCATCATGTGATGTCCCAGCTGGACGAGTACTTTGCCGGGGATCGCCAGGTGTTCGACCTGCCGATGCGTCCAGTCGGTAGTGCCTTCCAGCAGAGGGTCTGGGCCGGCTTGTTGGAGATCGACTTCGGGACGACTCTCTCCTATGGCGACCTGGCAGGTCGTCTCGGCGACCGTAAGGCGAGCCGGGCGGTCGGCCGGGCGAACGGCAAGAACCCGATTTCGATCATCGTCCCCTGCCATCGCGTCGTGGGGGCAGATGGATCGCTTACAGGATATGGGGGAGGCCTCGACCGCAAGCTCTGGCTGCTGCGTCATGAAGGAGCCCTCTTGGTGTAGTCGGAGAGGGCCATTCCCGGTGGAGCCGAGGGTTTACCAACGTGAGGCGACAGAGGCGGTAACTATCATGCCATTTGAAAAAAACATCCCCGCCACGGCCCTCCGGATCAACGATCGGAACCGACACCATGACAGCATCAGGCCAGGTGAACCTCATCGACGTTTCGCCGCGTGATGGCTTGCAGAACGAGGCTGCGACGGTATCGACTGCCGACAAATTGGCCCTGATCGAAGGGTTGATCAACGGTGGGGTTACCGCGATTGAGGCCGCCAGTTTTGTCAGTCCGACCCGGGTGCCGGCTATGGCCGACTCGGATATCCTCATGCGTGAGGTGCCGCGGATCGACGGGGTCCGGTACATCGGTCTCGTAATGAACCAGCGCGGACTCGACCGCGCCCTGGAAGCCAGGGTTGATGAGGCCAATATTGTCGTTGTCGTCTCTGATACGTTTTCTCACAAGAACCAGGGTGTAGGCACCTTGGCTGGTGTCGAGGTGGCCCTCGACCTGGCTGATGCGTGCCGGAAGGCCGGAGTCGATCCTTCGGTAACGGTGGCCACCGCCTTTGGCTGCCCGTTTGAGGGGGAAGTCCCGGTCAGTCGTCTGGTTGAAGTCGTCAAAGAGGTGATGGTGGCCCGCCCGGTCCGGCTGAACCTGGGCGACACCATCGGGGTGGCTGGCCCGTCCGACGTTAAGGAGCGCTATTCCGCCATCGCTCCGTTCGTCGATACGGCGTCTACGGCGCTGGGGGCCCACTTCCACAACACTCGCAACACGGGGTATGCCAATGCCTATGCGGCCTATACCGTAGGAGTGACCCACTTTGACGCTTCCCTTGGCGGAATCGGCGGCTGTCCATTTGCCCCAAACGCAACGGGCAACATCGCAACGGAGGATCTTGGCTACATGTTCGGTCGTATGGGTCTGGAGACTGGTCTCGACCTCGAACAGCTCATGGGTACCAGCCGATGGTTGGAAGGTCCGCTCGGCAAACAGATCCCGGCCCTCCTGCCCCGGGCAGGCCTCTTTCCGGTTCCCCATTCCTAGCCGGCTGTCGTCGGAAGGCTGACCGCTACGCTTTTCCCATGATCGAACCATCCGTCGCCGAACTCCGTCGTCGGGTCGGCGTGAAATGGACCAAATTCGATGATGACGTCATTCCCGCCTGGGTAGCGGATATGGATTTTCCTCCGGCGGCCGTCATCGTCGAAGAGGTTCGGGCCTTTCTCGCCAAGGGCGACTGGGGCTACATGAACCGCGACTATTACCAGCGCCTCATCGAGGCCGGCCGATCGTGGTATCACGACCACCACGGGTGGACACCCTCCGCCTCCAATAGT
>JAHEDI010000010.1:0-48316 GCA_024641305.1 bacterium
TGTCCGTGATCATGCAAGTGTCCATGATCACGGCGGCTTTGGCGGCTCTCGTGGTGATCCCCGCTTTATTGCAGGAGGACTAACCCAGATCGAGCGCCCACCGGCCAACCAACTCGAACCCGCGGCGTTCTTCGGGAGTCCCCCACCACCCGTGCACTACTCGACACGTCACAGTTCAATGACGATCTTGCCGGTCGCCTTTCGATCCATGAGTGCTCGCAGGGCGGCCCCGGTATCTTCGAGCGGGTAGCGAGCCGAGATGTGGGGCCGGATGGTTCCTTCGTCGAACATCGCGACCAGTTCCATCAGGTTCTGAGCGTTCCGTTTCGGCTCCCGGGCTACGAAGGAACCCCAGAACACCCCCCGGATGTCACATCCCTTCAATAGCGTCAAATTGAGCGGTATCTTCGGGATGGGCCCAGCGGCAAACCCGATCACCAACAACCGGCCCTCCCAGGCCGTGGCCCGCAAGGCCGCCTCGGTGTAATCACCGCCGACCGGGTCATAGACAATGTCCACTCCGGCGCCGCCCGTCAGATCCTTGGCCCTGACCTTCAGGTCTTCGGTCGAATAGTTGATGAGCTCGTCGGCACCATGCTCTTTACAGACGGCCAACTTTTCATCGGTCGATGCGGCAGCGATTACCCGCAAACCCATGACCTTGCCCAACTCCACAGCCGCCAGGCCGACGCCTCCGGCTGCCCCGAGAACCAGCAGGGTTTCGCCCGGTTGGGGGTCGGCGCGGTCTTTGAGTGCGTGATAGGAGGTCCCATAGGTCATCACGAAGGCGGCCGCGACGTCCATCGGCATCGTCTCGGGAATGGGGATCACCGTACGAGCCTCGACGACGACTTGTTCGGCAAATCCGCCCCATCCGGGAAAGGCGATCACCCGATCACCAACGGCCACATGATCGACCCCAGGGCCGATTTGGCCAACCGTTCCAGCTACCTCGCCCCCCGGGGAGAACGGCAAGTCAGGCTTGAACTGATAGAGGTTCTGGATGATGAGCGTGTCAGGAAAGTTGACCCCGGCTGCGCCGACCTTGATGACCACCTGGCCAGGGCCGGCCTGGAGGTCCGGTATGTCGGCGATCGTCAAAGCTTCGGGTGGGCCGTGCTCGGTACACAGAACTGCTCTCATCCAGCCAGCCTACCGGATGGGATTCTCTCAGCTGAGTCGGAACTCAAACAAGAAACAGCGCAGGCTCGGCAAGGTTCTCCATAAGACGCGCCATGAATTTCCGGCCAAGCGCACCATCGATCACCCGATGATCGTACGAGAGACTCAACGGCATCATCGGCGCGACCACCACCGCTTCGCCACGCACCACGGCACTGTCCCTGGCCCGGCCAACCGACAAAATGGCTGTCGTTCCCAACGGAACAATCGGGGTGCCGTGGCCACCCCCTACCGCTCCGATGTTCGAAACCGTAAATGTCCCACCCGACAGATCGTCCGCAGCGAGGCTTCGGTCACTGGCGCCTGCACTCAACCTCATAATCTCGCCGGCAATTTCGAGCACAGTGAGTTCCCCGGCGTCGTGAACCACCGGGACCATCAAACCGTTCGGCGTGTCAACCGCGACCGCGATGTGAAACCGACGATGAAGGATGATCTCGTCGCCGCTTACCGTTGCGTTGAACTCCGGGAATTCGCCGAGGACGGGAACCACCGCTTTGACGACCAATGCCTCGAGGGTGACGTTCTGGCCGTGGCGGAGCGATAGCGCTTTACGAGCCTGAAGCAACCTTGTGGCATCCACATCATCGAACGTCGTGACCCTGGGAATCTCCGCCCAGGAGCGGCTCATTCGATCGGCGATGGTGCGGCGCAACTTCGTCATCGGGACCACCTCGGAATCACTTGAGGCGACGACGACTCGCGACGGTTGGTGGGGCACCGAGGCCGGCACCGCCACATCGGCCTTTTGCTCAACCGCACCCATAATGTCAGCTCTGGTTATCCGACCGTTCGGTCCGGTCCCGGTGAGGGCTGCCAAATCAACCCCTTGATCCCTGGCCAGCTTCCTGACTAGCGGAAGGGCGAGAACGGGGTTTCCCGACTCGCCGGAGCCTTGTGTCCGGGGACCGAGAATCGTGGATCCACTGCCGAAGCTGCCGACCAACGGGGGATCTTCCTCGACGCGTTCACGAAGATCGTCTGTCTCAGTCGGCGCCGACCCGGCATCATCACTCTCAGATGAGCCCGACCCATCGTCGATCACCGCCAGAACAGCTCCAACCGCAATGGTTTCACCGGCCTCAGCGCCGTGACGGACCACGATTCCGGCGACCGGAGCCGGCATCACAACGACCGTCTTGTCGGTTTCCACTTCAACGAGCGGTTCGTCAAGTCCTACTGGATCGCCCTCGGCGACCAGCCACGACACGATCTCTGCCTCGACGAGTCCCTCTCCAATATCGGGGAGCGTGAAGGTATGCACTATGCCTCCATCGCTCGCCGCGCCGCTGCGACAATTGACTCAGTGGTCGGCATGTACCGGTGTTCAGCCTTCTTCAACGGAATGGTGGTGTCCCAGCCGGCCACCCGTTCGACTGGCGCCCTGAGCGAATACAACGCCCGCTCCCCGATGAGAGCAGCTATCTCCGCCCCGAATCCGGCGGTCTTCGGTGCCTCTTGGACGACCACCGCCCGGCCGGTCTTCTGAACGGACTCGATGATCGTGTCTTCATCGAGGGGTCGCAAGGTTCGCAAGTCGATCATCTCGGCAGAGATCCCGTGGCCGGCCAGAACCCCGACGGCTTCCCGCACCTCATGGGTCATGGCTCCCCAGGTAATAAGCGAGACGTCCGTGCCTTCCGACTCGATTCGGGCCTTGCCGATTTCGACGGTGTAATAGCCCTCAGGAACCTCTTCTCGCACGAGCCGGTACAGCCGGATTGGCTCAAGGAAAATAACCGGATCGGGCGAATCGATGGCGGCAAGCAACAACCCCTTCGCGTCATATGGGGTGGCCGGAATCACCACCTTCAGACCCGGTAGGTGGGCGTAAATCACTTCGGTGGATTCAGAATGATGTTCAGCGGCCCCGAATCCACCACCACAAGGCATTCGGATTACGAGAGGTGCAGTGAACCGGTGCTGAGACCGATTCCGGATCCTGGCCACGTGGCTGAGGATCTGATCATATGCCGGATAGGAGAATCCCATGAATTGAATCTCGGCGACCGGACGCAAGCCGGCAACCGCCATACCAAACGCCGCCCCGACGATCCCGGACTCGGCAACTGGCGTGTCGATCACCCGTTGATCGCCGAACCGACCAAGGAGACCGTCGGTAATCCGAAACACTCCTCCGGTCTGGCCGACATCTTCCCCGATTACCAGGACCCGCTGGTCTTTGTCGAGTGCCGTGGCGAGGGCATCGGTAATGGCTCCAGCGAGGGTTAGTTCGCTCACGATTCAATCCCTTCTAGCTGGCGACGCAGATCTGGCGACATCTCCTCATACACGGCCCCGTAAATGTCCGCAGGAGACGGAGAACCGAGCGACTCGGCCAACTCGACGGCTCGCTCAATCGTGGTGGCCGCCTTGGCTTGGACCGTCTCTTCCCAGTCGCTGTCCCAGGCGCCCTCATTCTCGAGGTAGCGGCGCACCCGTTCAACCGGATCACGGTCATGGGCCGCCCGCTCTTCCTCGGGGTCTCGATACCGACCGGGATCATCGTTCGTTGTGTGGGGACCGATCCGATACGTCACCGCCTCGATCAGGGTCGCCCCATCGCCGGCTCTGGCCCGATCAGCCGCCTCTTTGGTGGCGGCGTACACCGCAAACAGGTCGTTCCCATCGACCTGCTCGCCGGCCATGCCATAGGCGTCGGCTTTCTGCGCGATGGTTGCCGAGGCGGTTTGGCGTTCCCTCGGCATCGAAATGGCATATCCATTGTTCTGACATAAGAACACCGTCGGTGTCTTGAAGACACCAGCAAAGTTCATCGCCTCGTGAAAATCACCTTCAGAAGTAGCTCCATCACCGAAATAGGTGATTGCGATGCGACTTGTTCCTTGAAGCTTTTCGGCCCATGCGATGCCGACCGCATGGATCATGTGGGCGCCAACGGTGATCGATGGGGGAAGGACGTCGACATGTACCGGTGGGCGCCCACCCCGCTCGTCTCCCGACCGTGAAAGAAACAACACTTCCCACGGATACCCCTGCATCCACATGGCGGCCGCATCCCGATACGTCGCCACCATCCAGTCGTTCGGATGCAACGCCGCGGCGGATCCAACCTGGGCCGCCTCCTGGCCGAGCAGAGGAGCATAGGTTGCCAACCGGCCCTGACGCTGAAGGGTGGTTCCCTTCTTGTCGTAGGCGCGTGCTTCAACCATGGCCCGGTACAACCGACGGGTGGTGTCGATATCGATGGGCGCCTCCCCGACAAGCCGCCCCTCCCGATCAAGAATGTTTCGCATATCAAGCCAGGCTACTCGGCTCCGACTCGCTTTCCATCCGCCAAACCTGGTCGAGTCGGCGGTGATGGCCAGGCAAGGTCACCGCAAAACAATTCGGCCTGCATACGCCTCAGATCCCATCGACGGGTGACCCGGCGATGACCGCATCGACAATCATCTCGACCACCCGTTGAATACTGTCGTCAAGTTGTTCCATGGCGATGACGGGTACTCCACGCTCTTCGGCGCACAAACGGATGTAACGATCGATTCGCCTCAGTTCATCGAACGCGTCCAAATAGCGATCGGCGCTGCGTTGACTGGCTTGCTCGGCCCTGGCAAGGAAATGGGCCCGGTGCACAGCGGCTTCATCGACTACGAGAACCATTTGGCAGATAACGGCCTCATTGGACCATTGAGAAACATCGGCATCGAAAAGGCCGGGGACCATGTGAACGCCCTCAACGACCAGACCCGACCCCTCCCGGATGGCCCGGTCGATGAGGCCCCGCACGCCGGTCGAAACCAAGTCGACCTGGCTCTGGAACCCAACGACCACGGGATCGTGATCAGCGGGGACGGGTGACCGCAGGGCCCGATGGGCGTCAAACGACGACAAGTGCAGCATGGGTGCCAGGGTATCCGGGACCAACTGGCGCATGACCTGGCGAACCGCGTCGGTGGGAATCACACTCGAAATCCTGAGGCGGGCGCCCACCTCACCGGCGACGGACGACTTGCCAACTCCCGGTGCGCCGCCCAGGAGAACGATGATCGGCTTTCCGCGCCGACGCGCCTTTAGCCACGCCAGGTAGCGATCGGCCGAACCCACCCCGAGATGCGCTTCGATGGATCGGGTTGTGATGTCCATGAGTTCATCGACCGCCACCTCAGACAGGTTGCGTTCGATAAGGCGAGCTTCAGTCTCCTCGGCAATCGTGTAGGACATTTCTGGCTCGATCCCAACGACGATCATCGAAGACGCCGCAACAAACTTCGAGAAGGGCAACGGGTTCTCGCGCCGATCGAGCACCCGTATATAACGTCCACCCGGGCTGACCATCCGTGTCCGTCCCTTCTGCGGTGCCGATCGGCGCCACCCGCTCCAGCTAGTATGACATCTCGATGCCCTCGCTGACGATCGCTCAACTGTCAGACCTTCACTGCGGTTCGCCGTACTTCGACCCTGATCTCCTTTCGGCAGCTGTTCACGAGATACTCGACCTGCAACCAGATCTCGTCGTCGTAGCGGGCGACCTCACCCAGGAAGGGTATGCCGAAGAATTCGAGACGGCCCGCGATGCGCTACGACCGCTTCGCGAAGCGCTCACCACGGTGATCGTTCCTGGCAACCATGATTCGAAGAACGTCGGCTATCTGCACTTCCAGGATCATTTCGGGAAGGGCAACAACGAGTCAAAGGGCGACGTCTCCCTGTCCTTATCGAGCGACGCGTATCCCCGCCGAACGAAGGTGGTGGCTGTCGATAGTTCAAAACCGGACCTGGCCGAGGGCGAAATTGGACGAGCCCGGTACGAGTGGATCCGCCAGGAGTTCGGCGACGCGGCCGATCTGCGTCTCTTCGTGATGCATCATCACCTCGTGTCTGTTCCGGGGACCGGCCGCGAACGTAACATCGTTTGGGACGCCGGCGACGTCATGGCACTTCTCGAGGACGTGAACGTCGATATCGTCCTGGCCGGCCACAAGCACGTCCCCCACGTCTGGCAGGTCGACCGCATGCTCATCATCAACAGCGGTACGGTTTCGTCCTACCGACTGAGGGGGTACACCCGGCCGTCGTACAACGTCGTTCGCATCGACGAACAGACCGTCGAAGTGACCCTGATGTACCCTGGAGCCGGACAACAGACGGCCGCCTATTTCGATCGAACAACCACCGAACTCACCCGCAACCCGGATATGGCCGGCATGTTCTCGAAAGCAGCCTGGCGATGGTGATCAGATTGTTCCTATCGGCTGTTGCGGAAGCAGACCTTGACGATCTTATCGCCATGTTCAAAGCAGACGTCGTACCCGCGTTCACGGCGGCGCCCGGGTGCCTGGGAATCGAGCTAATTCGGGCCGAAGCCGCCGGCGTCGGTGGCCTAATCGAGGGCGGCGTCATCATTCGCTGGGACTCTGCCGAATCCATGGAGACTGCTCTCACCGACCCGGCCGTCGTCGAGAGCCAGGAGCGGGTTCGGGCCCTGTTGCGCCGTGAACCGTTACGCAAAGTGTACGAAGTTATCTCTTAGCGAGAACGTCTTCGATCCTCGCCACGAGGCGATCGGTACCTCCCGTCACGATCACCCGATTGTGAATGAGACCAACCTCGATGCCCCGGTCGACTGCCCACGGGAGCACAAGGTCGACTGCGGCGGCCTTCACCTCGACAAGAAGCACATCGACCTCCGTGGCCGCCTCGAGATCGTCACGCAAACGGGTCCGATCAGAGAGACTGTGCACCACCTCAACCGCGCTCGCTCCCTGCCTGCGCAGATCGTCTACGAGCTGATGGCTGGCCCATTCGGGAGCGGTAGTAACGGCCAACACCCGCCGACCTCCAACCGGGAGCGACGGCTCCATCTCATAGCTGGCACTCATGATCGTCAGGTCCTGATTAAGCCGGGAAAGGACCACCTTCAGTGACTCGATGCGACCCGCGTCGTCAGATCCGGAATCAATGACGACAGCCACAGAAGCGGTCCGGACCCGATACGGACCCAGATAGCCGGCCACGAACTCCGGATCGATATCGATCGGCATGACAAGAACGTGGGCATCGGTGCGAGCAGGAGGAATGGCCGTTCCGCTGCCCTCGAGGATCATCAACTCCGGGCTGAGCCGACCGGCCGCCGCCACCCCGGCTGCGAAATTGTGGATGTCGGTTTCGCCAGAAACCCCGGCCCCACAGCGAAAAGTACCGATCGTGTCGACACCAGCAAATACCGCATCTTCGACATAGTCAGAGGCTGCGTGCATGCCCCGTTCGGCCAACGCGGCCAACCCGGCAATCGATGGCGAGAACTCCCCTGCCCGCAGGACGGTCGGATGGGCCGGACCGCCTCGCCCCATCGTCACAATGCATACCTGTCGCCCGGCATCACGCCAGAAACGCGCCAACTCAATCGCCACCGAAGTCTTGCCCGCACGTTTCCCGGTGCCCGTCACGGCGACGGTAGGCACCGTCGTAAGCTGCGGGAGCTCAGGAGGATCAAAACGATATCCGGCCCCCCGATAGCCGACTCCGCCTTGCAACGCCACCGATATGAGCTCAAATCTCTTTCGATGATCGAGGACCGGTTCATCGCTGAGATCGATGACTACCTCGGGGTCATAGGTTTGAATGAACTCGGCAAGAACCCGGGACGGATCGCCCACCCCGACCGGCATGGCGAGATCCGGTGGACGGTCGGTCTTTTCGGTTCCGCCGAGGAACACCGCTCCCACCACCAGATAGCCGTCGGCAGAAAGCGCCTCAAGAGCCCGTTCGACCACCGGCGGGTAGTGCTGACCGTCGATGAGTACCAGGCAGCGGTGCATGCTGTGAGGCTACTGCGTGATCAGTCCGAAGCGCCAGCCATCTGTTCAAGATCCTCCAGCGAAATAAGAACTTCGCGAGCTTTGGAACCGTGAGATGGGCCGACCACTCCCCGACTCTCAAGCGTGTCCATCAGGCGCCCGGCCCTGGCAAATCCGACCCGCAATTTGCGCTGAAGCATCGACGTCGAGCCGAGTCCCGAGCGAACCACCAGATCCATTGCCTGGCGGATCAGCTCGGCATCCTCGTCGTCTTCCTCGGCAGCCTCGACCCGCGCCTTCTCAACTGAAGCTTCAATAACCTTGTCCTCGTACTTGGCCTCTTTCTGCTTCTTGACCCAGTCAACGACGGCTCGTACTTCTTCTTCAGACACCCAAGCGCCCTGGACCCTGGCAGGTTTGGGGTCTTTGGCAGTGACGAGGAGCAGGTCTCCCATCCCAACCAGCTTCTCGGCCCCGATCGTGTCGATAATGACGCGGCTGTCGGTCTGAGAGGCGACCGAGAAGGCCATCCGTGAAGGGATATTCGCCTTGATGACCCCGGTGATGACATTGACGGACGGACGCTGCGTTGCAATCACGAGGTGGATCCCGACAGCCCTGGCCATTTGGGCAATCCGGACAATCGAGTTTTCGACGTCACGCCCGGCCACCATCATGAGGTCATTGAGTTCGTCGATGAGAATGACGAGGTAGGGGAATCGGTCAAAGCCTTCCTCGTCGATACCGCCGGCATCCCACTTCTCGTGGTAACCGCCGATATCGCGTACTCCCGAGTCGGCCAGGAGGTCGTACCTACGGTCCATCTCGTCCACCGCCCATTTGAGGACCTCATTGGCCTTCTTGGGATTCGTGATGACCCGGGTGAGCAGATGCGGGACGCCGTTGTACTGGCCCAGCTCCACTCGTTTCGGATCCACCATGATCATTCGGACCTCGTCGGGATGGGCTCGCATGAGGATCGACGTAATGAGCGAATTCATACAAGACGACTTTCCGGCACCGGTTGCGCCTGCGATGAGGACGTGGGGCAGCTCAGAAAGATTCACGAGGGCGGCCCGGCTATTGATGTCCATGCCGATCCCGACGGTCATCGGGTGGGTCTCGTCGTGAGCTTCCTGGGTACGCAGAATGTCTCCAAGCGTGACCATGCGACGCTTACGATTCGGCACCTCGACACCAATGGCGGACTTGCCGGGAATCGGGGCAAGCAATCGGACGTCGGGCGTTGCCATCGCGTAGGCAATGTCCGTCGCCAGGTTCGTTACCCGCGATACCTTGACGCCGGCCGCTAACTCGATTTCGTACCGGGTCACCGTCGGGCCGGGGACGATCTTGGTCAACTTGGCATCGACCCCGTGCTGGCGGAGGGTTTCTTCGAGGTCGGCAGCAGTTTCTTCCAGGGCCCGCCGATTGTGGCTCTCCGCCTTGCTTTCTCGCAACAGTTCGATTGGAGGCAGCTGGTAGGCCTTGTCCGCCACCCGGTTCACCGCAGGAACCGTCTCTTTCTTGGCCTTCTTCACCGGCTCTGGCCGCGACTTTTCCGGCGCCGACGCCGGTTTCTTCAACTTGGGTCGATGAGCCGAAGGCGCTTTGCTCGCCACGTGACGGGGGCGTTGGGTGGGGCCCTTGTCTGGCAGATCAATCCTGAGGCCACCGGCCCACGTCTTGAGCCGCTTGCCAACGGCCCTGAAGCCGAGGAACAGTTCGCGAACGCTCGTTCGGGTGGCGAGAAGAATACCCATCGACGTCAACGCGGATAACACGACGAAGGCACCCCAGAATCCGATGACCCGGCTCATCGGAAAGGAAACGAGCGAACCGATCGCCCCGCCCCGCGCTCGAATGAGATCGGCGTTGCCGAACAGTTCGACAGCTCCGGTGAGAAGGTGGAACAGTGACAACGCCCCGAGGTAGGACACCGTGGTGCCAATACCGATCTTCGGGTAGTCGGTGCGAGGGTTGCCGACAATGAGAATCACGCCAACCGTTGTGAAAAGGGCCGGTATCAGATACGCCCATAGACCGAACAAGAACGTCAGTCCATCGGTGATCCATGAACCAAACGGTCCGGCGTTCCCGAAGAAGGCCAGGCCGATGAGTATGGCCAACACGACCAGGGCGACGCCCCAGACATCGTCGGTTTGGGACCCCAGCCGACGCCTGAGCGACTCGAACAAGGAAGCCAGCGTGGTCCTGTTCTTGACCGGAATTTTTCGTTTGTTCTTGGTGGGAGACACCCGTTTCCGACCGTTAGCCCCTGGACGGGTGGGTGTCTTCTTTGCCATTGGTTTTCACGATACACGGTTCTGGTCCCTGCACCAACCACCTCCGCGCGATCAATCGCGCGGAGCGCGCGAATCAGGCGGGCGCTCAACCGGGCCTATACCTCGAGGACAACCGGGATGACCACTGGCTTGCGACTCGTCTCGGCCCTGATCACCTGTTGGGCAGCCAAACGGACCGCCTTCTGATATTGACCAAGCTCCGACTGAGGACTCAACTCGGAAACCGCCGCTCGAACCGCCTCGGCCGCTTTGGCGAGGATCGGGCGAGGGTCATCGGCAAACCCATGCGAGTCGATATCGGGTCCAAGAATGACGCTGCTGTCTGATCGCTGCACCCCGACCGTGACCACGACCACGCCGTCGTCGGAGAGATGCCCACGGGCCCGCAACACCGAATTGTTCACGTCTCCCGTACCGTCAAAGTAGACATAGCTGGCATCGACCGCCCGACGGGACACGATGGTTTTGTCGCCGACGATCTCGATCATGTCCCCGTCTTCAAGAATGTGGACGTCAGGCACCTTCATCTGTTCGGCCAGTTCGGCATGGGCGCGCAGATGGCGGTATTCACCATGGACAGGGACAAAGCTCTTAGGACGAATGACATTGAGAAATGTGGTCAACTCGTCGCGGGCGGCATGACCGGAAACGTGCACCTTGGCGTTGCGACCGTGATACACCCGCGCACCCGTCCGGTTCAGTTTGCTGATGACTTTTGAAACAGCTGCTTCGTTCCCGGGAATCGGTGTGGCCGAAATGAGAACGGTATCTTCCGGTTCAAGGGTGACCCACTTGTGACGCCCGGCAGCCATAAGCGACAGGGCGGCGAATGGCTCACCCTGACTACCGGTCGTGATAAGCAGCTGTTGGTGGGGGGGAAGTTTCATGAGGTCCTGGATGTCCATGATGTTGTCGGCGGGAATATCGAGGACTCCGAGCTCAGTTCCGACCGCCGAGACCCGGTGCATCGATCGACCGGCAAATGCGACTTTGCGACCGGCGGCAATCCCGGCATTGGCAATTTGCTGCACCCGATGGACGTGCGAGGCGAAGCAGGCCGCGACGACTCGGCCTTCGGCGTGACTGACGATCTCGCCGATCTCTGACGCCAGTGACGTCTCGGAAGGGACAAAACCAGGGATTTCGGCATTGGTGGAGTCGGCCATCAACAAACGGACACCCTCGCGTCCGAAGTGGGCAAACTGCTGAAGATCCGTAGGGCGGCCATCGACCGGGGTGGGGTCGAGCTTGAAGTCGCCCGAATGAATGACGAAGCCTTCCGGCGTGTCAAACACAATCCCGGCCCCTTGGGGAATGGAATGCGAAACCGGAACAAACATGAAACCAAACGGCCCGTGCTCAACCCAACGGTTGTCTTCGCAGCCTATGAAGTCGGCCTCAACGCCTATTTCGTCGACCCGGCCCCTCGCCAGGGCAACCGATAGCTCGGTGCCGTAAACCGGTACACCCGGGAACTCCTGAAGGAAGTAGGCGAGAGCTCCGACGTGATCCTCATGTCCGTGGGTGACGATGACGCATTCGACGTCCGTCTTTCGCTCGATGAGCCATTCCCAGTTCGGAAACACCAGATCAACTCCGAGCATGTCCGCTTCGGGGAACATCAGCCCGCAGTCAACGAGGGCGATTTTCCCATCGTGTTCAATGGCGGCACAGTTACGGCCAATCTCGCCCAACCCACCGAGGAATGTGATTTTGACGGTCACAGAGATTGCACCTTTCCCACTGCGGCAACCAGCGTGGCAGTCGTCTCCGCCAATGCTGGAAGCAAGGGAAGACGGGGCGAACCCATCGGCTCCCACAGGGCCGACATGGCACCCTTGAGGGGTACCGGGTTGGGCTCCAAAAAACAACCTTCGAACGTCGGCATCAGCGCATCATGAAGCCGGGTTGCCTCAGCGAGATCGCCTGAACCTGCCGCCATCACCATTGCGTTGATTTGTGGGCCGACCAGGTGGCTGGCCACCGAGACAACTCCACACCCTCCCACCGACATTATGGGCAGTGTCATCGAATCATCTCCTGAGTAAATCGCAAAGTCCTCTGGCACCTGCTGTCTGGTTCGTGAGGAAAATCCCACGTCTCCGACGGCATCCTTGGTAGCGACAATTCTGGGGTGTTGGGCAAGTTCGACGAGAGTCGGAATCTCGATGAGCCTCGCCGTTCGGCCCGGAATGTTGTACAGAATCACCGGAAGGTCGGTGGCATCGGCAATGGCAGTGAAGTGGGCGATGAGCATCCGCTGGCTCGGCTTCGAATAGTAGGGAGTAACCGCCAGCAGACCGTCAACCCCCAGATCAGCGGCCGCCTTCGATGCCTCGATCGAGGCGCGAGTGTCGTAGGTCCCGGTTCCCGCGATCACCGGGGCCTTGCCATCGACGGCCTCAACGGCCGCGGCATACAAGGCCAGTTTTTCCGATGAGGTGAGGGTGGGCGATTCTCCGGTTGTACCGGTCACCAGCAGGGCATCGGAGCCGTGCGATATGAGAAATCGGCATAACCGATGAAACTGATCGTACTGCACCGAACCGTCAGAATCGAACGGAGTAATCATCGCAGTGACGACCGCTCCAAACGGGGCTTGTATCGATGTTCGGGTACCGGTTGGCATTGGGATGAGGTTACACGCATTGGCCCGAACTTCATGCGGGTTCTAACCCGCAAACCGCAACTAGGATTTCCCCATGCCAAATCCTTATGTAAAAGATGTCTCAGAGGCGCAATTCATGACCGAAGTGGTCGATCGCTCGACCCAGGTTCCAGTCCTTGTCGACTTTTGGGCGGAATGGTGCGGACCGTGCAAGACCCTGAGTCCGCTGCTCGAAGCCGCAGCCGCCGACTATGGCGGAGCGTTCGAATTGGCCAAGGTCGACGTCGACGCCAATCAGGCGCTATCTCAATCAATGAAGGTTCAAGGCATCCCCACGGTGATCGCTTTCGTTGGCGGCAAACCGGTCGGGCAGTTCTCCGGAGCCATAGCCGAGGCAGAACTTCGATCATTCATCGAACAGTTCGTCGGACCGCTGACTGATCCAGATGTCGAAGCAGCCCTCGACCTCCTCGATATCGGTAATGTCGCCGGTGCCGAAGCCGCCCTCCGCAACATCCTGACGCTTCGAACCAGCGAAGACGCCGCCAAGACTCTGGCGATGCTGTACATCGACACCGACCGTATGGAAGAAGCGCTCGAAGTACTCTCGACGCTGCCGGCCGACGAGGAGACCAAGCGACTCAGCGCTCTGGCCGTCATGGCGTCTGCCGGCGCCAATCTGGAGGAATTCAGAGTGGCATTTTCGGAGAATCCGACCGTCGAAACCCTGGTCTCTTACGCAAAAGCTCTGGCCGGGGCAGGCGAACCCGAACTTGCATTCGACGAATTGCTTGAGGCGATCGAGCAGCGCGATGACGACAGTGACACAGCCCGGGTGGCGATGATCGAGATCTTCGACATGCTCGGGAACGACCATCCGGTCGTCGGCATCTACCGAAAACGACTCGCCAACGCCCTCTACTGAGGGTTTCCCAAAGCGCGTCCGGCTTGGCTATTGTGCCGGACTCGGATTCGACCGACCAGTCAACCCAATGAAAAGGTTCCCACCATGCCATCTCAGTACGATGCCGCTCCGGCACTCACGATTGACCTCGACAAGTCATACACAGCCAAACTGACCACCAACCACGGTGACATCACAGTCGAACTCGACGCCGTCAACGCCCCGCTGGCGGTCAACAACTTTGTCTTCCTTGCCAGGGATGGTTTCTACGATGGGGTGATTTTCCATCGCGTCATTGAGTCATTCATGATCCAGGGTGGCGACCCCACCGGCACCGGCCGCGGCGGGCCAGGATACAAATTCCGCGATGAACTCGACGCGGGCGGCATGTACAGCCGGGGTACGCTCGCCATGGCCAATGCTGGACCCAACACCAACGGAAGCCAGTTCTTCATCGTCCACAAAGATGCCGGGCTGCCCAACGACTACACAATCTTTGGGAAGGTGCTCGAGGGGCTCGACACGGTCGATTCGATTGCCACGACATCCACCGGCCCTGGCGACCGTCCCCACCAGGATTGTGTGATCACCGCAGTGGAGATCCTCGAGACCTGATGCGGTCCGCATTCACGGTCCTGGCCGCGCTGGTTTTGACGATTTTCGTCTCGGCATGTGGCCCGCCAACCCCGGTCGAGGGCTATGCCTCCGGCGGGGGGTCGACGTCAAACACGCTGGCAGCTGACGAGTCTTCGACGAGTTCATCGGTGCCAGCCGATTCGGTAGACACCACGGTGCCGTCGGTACCGACTCCGCCCCCATCAACCAGTCGGGGGGCAGGACCGTTGTCCTATGACGGCCCGCCGGCGCTCACCATCGATCCCTCCGCACAGTACACGGCGACCATCACGACCAATCTCGGCGATATCGTCATCGAGTTTTTCGCGGACTCGGCACCCCAGACGGTCAACAACTTCCTGTTTCTGGCACAACAGGGTTACTACGACGGGGTGATCTTCCACCGGGTCATTCCAGGCTTCATGATCCAAGGTGGCGATCCAACCGGGACCGGGAGAGGCGGACCCGGATACTCGTTCGCCGATGAGCTGACGACTCCCCGAGCATATAACCGGGGAATTGTGGCCATGGCCAACTCGGGACCAAACACCAACGGGAGCCAGTTCTTCATCATGCAGGCGGATTACGGTCTCCCCTACTCGTATACCATTTTTGGTGAGGTCACCGCCGGCATGGAGGTCGTAGACGCCATTGCCGCCATCCCCACGGGACCGGGCGATCGGCCAACGACGGATGTGGTCATTGGATCGATTTCGGTTACCGGCCCGTAGCAATGCGTGTTCTTGCTCGCTTGAGCGCGTAACCTGTACCCATGGCTGAGTACTACCACACACAGGGAAAAGACCGACACGGGCCGATTGACCTCGCCGAGTTACAGGACCTCGTGACATCCGGCCAGGTGAAGGGGACCGAGTACTACTGGACGACGGGAATGGCTGACTGGGCGACCGTAGCCAGCTCCGAGCTGTTTTCTGTTCCGCCCGATGCCGGCATACCGACGACAGATGCGGCCAGCGAGACGGTTGCAGAAACGGACCTTTCCTCCCCGTCAACCCTGGCCGACCCTGCCGACCTCGAAAGCCTGAGCTCGATCGATCAGCCAAACGCTTCGACGCCGACTGCCCCCTGGTCGCCAGATCCGGAGACACCGTCGACGACATCCATGGTCTCATCTTCGACGACCACCTCCGATCTCGGCACCGTGCAACGAGTGGCAGCCAAAATGCCCAAACCGCTTTGGCTGGTGATCAACGCAATCGTGACTGGCCTGTCGGGCCTCCTGCTCGTGCTCGGGATTGTCACAATCCCCTTCGCCATCGTGGTGATTTGGATGGCCGTCATGCTTTTCAAAGCCAACACATCGCTTGAGAACGCTCGACGAACCGGGTCACTCGAGTCACTTGAGAAGGCGGCGAGCCATCTGAACACTTATTTCGCCATTATCACAATCATGACGGCACTGAGCATTCTGATCAGCGCCATCGTCTTCATCGCCATCGGCGTTTCACTGTCGGACTTTTCGAATTTCTGAACCACTAGCTCCAGAACCAAGCGAAGCTGCCGACGAGCCTGGCGGCTGCGGTTCGGCGGTAGCCGTCCTCTTGTCCTTCGTGGGATTCGCCGTGGCAGCGACCTGGATCGGCATTGGCACAACCAATCTCGCCTTGTACTTTGCCGGCCTTCCGACGTCAGGGCTGTTCACCCTCTTCGGGTCCGAACTCGTGCTCGCCTGGCCGCTCGATGCACTGCTGTGGATATCGGCTGCCTGGATGGTCGGTACCCGGGTGCCCCCGAACCGCTACCTCCGGGCCGTTCTCATCGTTTTGATCGCGGCCCTCATCTACGGGTTCACCCTCAGCCAGTTTGTCGAACCGACCGGGTCAATTCTCTGATTTCAGACAAGCGCGTCGAGGCCCAAGGTGACGGGATCGGAAAGACTGCCGACCCGGCGAATCGCCAACTCGATGCCCTGCCCGAAGGCTGAGCGATCAGTCGTGTCATGACGAATCGTCAACGTTTGCCCGGGTCCCCCAAAGATAACTTCCTGGTTGGCCACGAGACCGGGAAGCCGTACGGAATGGATTCGTACACCATCCACATCGACGCCGAGGGCGCCACTGGCTGTCTGGGAAGCTCCCGCCCGCCGCTGGTCGGGCTGAGCAGCGCCAATCCGAGCGGCCGTACTGAGAGCCGTACCAGACGGCGCGTCCACCTTGCGATCGTGATGCAGTTCAATGATCTCCGCAACGGGAAAGTAGGGGGCCGCCATTTCGGAGAACCGCATCATGAGGATGGCCCCGATGGCGAAGTTCGGCACAATAAGACAGCGGGAGATTGCGTCGATCCAGATCCCGGCTACCTCTTCAACCCGCTGCGCGTCAAACCCGGAGGTGCCCACCACGACGTGAACGCCCATATCGTGCCACAGGGCCAGGTTGCCCATCACCGAGTCTGGAGTCGAAAACTCGACAACAACATCGGCGTCGGCGACGCGGGCCGGATCTTCGATCAAAGCTTGATCGAACAGCATCTCCCCGCCGTGGCCGGGAGCATACAACGGGCCAAGCAGCAGATCGGGGGCCGAATCGATGACCGAGCAGGCGAGCTGCCCCATCCGTCCGCGAGCACCTGATACCGCCACCCGCATCATGTCAGATATTTCCTTAAATTGGATTCTTCGAATGGCCCGACTGCCCCGATGACCCGGGGGCCACCAAGAACCGCCCGCGCAACATCGAGCACGTCCTGACCGGTAACCGCTTCGACCCTGGCAATGTGTTCGGAGATCGAGAGGTGTTCCTGGCTAGTCAATTCCCGCTTACCAAGCCGCACCATCCGCGAATTGGCATCTTCGAACCCGAGAGCCATCGCTCCCCGCATGTTCGACTTGGCCCGGTCGAGTTCCTCGGCGGTAATTCCTACAGCCATCATCTTCTCCAGTTCGACGCTGACGAGGTCCATAACCGTCTCGGTTTGGTCCGGGGTGGTTCCGACATATACGCCCCAGGCGCCCGCATCCGTAAACGGCAGCGCAAAGCTGTACACCGAATAGGCCAGGCCCCGTTCCTCGCGAATCGTCTGGAACAGCCGCGACGACATCCCACCACCGAGAATGTGGTGCAGGACGTCAAAGGCGAACCGGCGGTCGTCTCCACGCTCCAATCCTTGGCCGCCCATGACCAGATTGGCCTGTTCGGTATCTTTGACCTCGATTTTTAGGGCCGAAGCCCATTTGTGCTCGGCGAACTCGTGCGGCACCGCCGCCCCGCTCCATCCGCCAAAATGTCGACTGACGAGCTCAACGGCTTGTTCGTGCTCCACCGCACCGGCGATGGCGAATACCGTCGAGCCAGCTCCATACCGGCGTTTCCAATAGCCGACAATGTCGTCGCGAGTCATGCCGAGAATCGACTCTCGACTCCCGAGGATCGGCATATCCAAAACGTGCCCGGCAAAAGCTGCCTCGGTGAAACGCTCAAACACCGCATCTTGAGGGTCGTCCTCTGACATGTTGATCTCTTCGATCACGACATGACGTTCCGAGTCGATCTCATCGGCTCGGAAGGCCGGCTGTTGAAGCATCTCCCCCAAGAGCTCCATGCCGTCGTCAAGGTCATCATCAAGGAGTCGCGCCCAAAAACACGTGTACTCCTTGGACGTAAAGGCATTTGACTCGGCGCCCATTCGATCAAAAGAGCGGGAAAGTTCCATCGCCGACACCCGCTCGGATCCTTTGAACAAGAGGTGTTCGAGAAAGTGAGAAGCACCGGCTTCATTGGGCAACTCGTCCCGGGTGCCCGTGTCAACCCAGGCACCTGCGGCAACGGATCGAATGCCGGGCATGGTCTCGGTGATGACGCGCAGACCATTCGGGAGCGTCGTAAGGTCGTAATACATGGCTCGCCATGATAGAGGCACTCTCCACCTCAACGTCCACCATCGACCAAGACCCATGGCTCCCGTCTGGCCGACCCGCTCAACCGGTGGTGCCACCGATCCGAGATAGCCAGGTGGGATGAACGCTCGCGCGGATAGTGGCCCGAAAGCGATTGATCACAAAACCGACCGATTCAATTTGACGCGCATGAGACAATGGGCGACTAATGCGCGACCGATCCATGCTTACCGAGATACTTCCGCCGGAGGAACGGGCCATCGAAAAGGTGGTCGAACGCTACCAACGGGTAGCTCCGGCCGTGACCCGGTTCGCCAGGACGCTATGCGGCAACCAGGAACTTCGAGTCCGGCTGGGTTCAGAGGCCAAGAGCTCTGCCAACGAGATCGTCGTGAATCCGGGGATCTTCCAGGCGGCCTACTCACGGCGTGCCCCGGTCACGCCCGAAGAGGTTGCGCTGGCATCGGCCTTGCATGAAGTCGTCCATCTGGTGTCGACCAACCTTGACGAACGACGTCCGCTCCCTCGCCAATGGTTTGCGGAGAACGATGAGATTCCTGAAGGCGAGTTCGACCTGCTTGATGCGCTCGGACGAGCGGGTGGCGGCGCCGCCGAAGCCCTGTTCTTCGCCCTGGAGGACGCCCGCCAGGAACGCCAGGGACTCAATGTCTATCCGGGCGCCCGATCGGTCCTCACTGACATGTACGTAGCGGCCCTCGGCCAGGCCCTCGCTGGATCCAAACCGCTCGCCCAGTTCGGAATCGCCTGTTTCATGCTGCTCGGTGGACATGTTGACCGCGACTACCTTGAGAAAAAGACGGACGGCCGAGTGGCGGTGGCCCTCGCTGACGCAGCTCCCTTTATCGAA
The DNA here is from genome assembly GCA_024641305.1 of bacterium. Lineage (GTDB taxonomy): Bacteria > Actinomycetota > Acidimicrobiia > Spongiisociales > JAENVV01 > JAENVV01. Next base: position 19,101 of record JAHEDI010000010.1, read on the forward strand.
GCGGCCGCCGAGAGCACCGACCCATGGGAAATCGGAACCCTCGCTTTGCAGCTCCTCAACGTCGCCAAACTCCACAAGATCGTGACACCGTCTTCGGCTACAGAGACTGCCGGGCAGAAGAAGACCCGCCAGGACGAGGACGAATCCACGATCGCCGAAGGCGTCGACGAAGTCCGATTGCTCACACCGATTCTCCAGGACAGCGAAGCGTACGAAAGGACCCGTAAGGCGTCTGATGCCCGGGCGGGTGAGTCCATGCGGCGGGCCCCGTCGGAGGTTGCCAGTCAGGAATCAACCGACCAGATCCTCAAGGTTTCTCAGGCGCCGACCGTGTATCTGCCGTCAGGTCAAGCAGGCAAGCTCATCGTTGCCCCATTCCCCGAACGGTTCCGACAGTGGAGCCCACAGGGGCGTGAGAGCCTCAAGGAAGCTACCCGCCGGTGGAACATGGCTCAGGGCCGGATTTCTGGAGAGTTGTTTCCGCTTTTCGCGGCCAATCAGCGCCGCGGCCTGCAATCCGGTTTCGATGCGGGAGATCTGTCCCCACACGCCCCCCTCCTGCTGGCCGGCGGCCTCTACGAGCGAATGTACGAGCGCCGGGCCCGACGCACCCGAAGGTCATACGCCGTAAGCTTGCTCATCGATGGCTCGGCCTCGATGCTCCAACCACGATCGATTGACGGCACGAGTCGCAAATCGCCATGGGGCCTGGCGGCCGCCACCCTGGGCGCCTGGTCGCTAGCCCATCTGTGTGACGAACTGCAGATCGACTTTGAGGTGGCCTTGTTCAACCGCTCTTTTGCGGCAGAGCCTTTGGACACCGAATGGGAGTATGCTCGCCGCTCGACACGGACGACCAGCGGGCTGCGCCGGACGCAGGGTTCCAACGCCGACCGACTCGCCTCGACCGTCAACCATTACATGATCAAGTCGTTCCAACAGCGTTGGCGATCAGTAAGCGATGTGATGGCCGGGCTGTTTTTTTCAGCCGCCGACGCCAGGACCGCTGCCGAATACGCTCGCCGCGAGCCCCGCGAATCTCCCCCGATCTCGATGTTCTCCAAAGGCGCCAACGTTGACGAGTTCAACGTGACTCATGCCGCCGAGCGTATGGCCCGCCTGGGAGCGACTGTGCGAGTTCTGGTGGTCCTCGCCGATGGGATGACCCGGGGCTCGAGCCATGAGCTTCAGGCGTCCGTGGCAAGAGCGGAAGCCAACGGGACCATCGTGTTGGGTATCGGAATTGGTGAGGATACCGTCGAGACGGTTTACTCCCGGTACCAAATCGTCGAACGGCCCGAAACGTTGGCACGGTCGGTTATCGAAGGTGTGAAGGGTTCGTTGCGACGGACCCTCCACGCAGAAGGTTTTTCAAGTCGGACATTCTCGTCCGACTTCCATTGGAAGGAGACGACTCATGTCTAAAACGGTCATATTCAAAGATCCCACCGGAGAGGGTTCGCCGATCGAACTCGCCACCTTCACGGTGCCGAAGTCAATCCCGGATTATGAACACCGTATCAAAAAGGTCCCGGAGCCTGACCCACATTATGTGGACCTCGGCATGCTCTACCGGTTTGCGCAAGTCGAAAAGGTTCGTCGGGAAAGTTCGGACTCCTTTGTCCCGCTCCATGTCGCAGTGCGTGGCCATATGGGTACGGGTAAAGATCACGACATCGAGCAATTCGCCGCTCTGATCGAACTTCCCTACTACCGCATTCCACTGACGGGCGAGGTTCGTGACATCACGCTGATCGGCTCGACGAAACTGCACGGCGATGGAAAAGGTGGAACGGAATCCCGCTGGGAGGACGGGGACATCACCCGGGCGCTGCGCGGACCTGCTCTTGTCAACCTTTCCGAGCTCAACGCCGCCGGAGCCGAGACGCTCTTTGCGCTGCACGGCCTCCTCGATCGTTATCAGGCGATCGACCTGCCGAACGGTGAAAATGTCGAGCTACGAGACGACGTCCGACTCTTCGGAACGATGAACCCGACCGACCTGCGGGACTATGCCGGTACCCAGACGCTCAACAAGGCGTTCGCCGACCGGTGGGTTATCTGGCATAAACGGTTCCCGAACGCCGAGCAGCTTCGAACCATGATCACCATGCGGTATCCGACCCTCGCCGATCCGTTCGTCGAGGCAATCGCCCGCCTCGCCAGCGAAATCAACGAGTCCTTCGAACAGACCGATGCCGGAACCAGGGTGGAGACCCCGATGAGTTTGCGAGGCACCCTCGACAGGCTCCCGACCGGCCTACAAATGTTTTCGGACTCGGACGACCCGCTGCGACGCGCCTGGGAAGAATTCGTCCTACCCCATGTTGATGAATACGACCAGGATCACTACGAAACCGTATGGAATGCCGTGGTGCGCAAGGGCCCATCGGAAAAACCGTATACCGGGCGAGCGTAGGGCGATGCGCAAATACGACACCGGGAACGAGGCCATCGACGCGGCCGTCGTGGCTCTTGTCGCCCAGGCCGGAGAGAATGCCAACGAGGACCTCACCGCCGAGATCATCACCACGGCCCTCAAGCTCTATCGGGACGGTGCCGCACGTGGTGACCTAAAACTCGTAAACACGGCACTAAAAGAGATGCGCTATTCGATGCTCGTCTTTTCGCGTGATCGCGATCGGCCCAAGGTGACCATGTATGGATCGGCGCGTACCCCAAGCACCACGGTCGAATATCAATTGGCGAAACAGTTTGCCGAGATCATGGCGACTCGCAGTTGGGCGGTCATCACCGGGGCCGGCCCCGGCATCATGGAAGCAGGTAATGAGGGGGCCGGGATGGACGCATCGTATGGCGTCAATATTCGACTTCCTTTCGAGTCGGAGGCCAATCCGTTCGTGTCGCCGGATCGGCTCATCAACTTCAAGTACTTCTTCACCAGAAAACTCGGATTCGTCAAGGAATCCTCGGCTTTTGCCCTCTTTCCCGGAGGGTTCGGCACGATGGACGAGGCCTTTGAGTTGCTCACGCTTATCCAGACCGGCAAGGCTGATCTCCATCCGATTGTGATGGTCAGTTCTGGCGAATCCAACTATTGGGCCAAATGGAATGAATTCGTCGTCGATGAGTTGGTGGCGTCTGAACTGATCTCGCCCGACGACCAGAATCTGTACCTCATCACTACCGATCCGACGCAGGCGGCCGACGAGATCTGTCACTTCTACGCAAACTATCGATCCCAGCGATATGTGGACGGCAAACTGATGTTGCGGATCACCCACGGCCCGACCCGGGACCAGCTTTCAGATCTCAATGACCGCTTCTCGGACATCCTCGTGTCTGGCATGATCGAGACCGTCGCGCCGAGTGGTGCAGAGTTGCGGGACAACGATGATGTATCGGCCAGCCGACTTCAACTTCACTTTGATCGCCGCCGCTACGGGCGGCTTCGCTCGCTGGTCAATACCGTCAATGACTGGGTGGCAACCCCCGAGATCATTCACCCAGGCACACCGTTCACTGACGAACAGCAGGACCGACCGTGGTGACCATCTTCCAACGAGCCGCAACCAATCCAGCTACCATATTCCTGCTTTGAGAGAAATACTTTCCGACCTGGTGGCCGAAGAACAGGCACTTGATCAGCTGTTACAGCGGATCAATCCGCGCGACTGGCACAAAAAGAAGATCCGTAATGGATGGACCATCCACGAATTGGTCAGCTACCTCTCTGAATCCGAACGGTACGCGTACAATGCCCTGGCCGAGGGAGGCTCCCAGCTCGTCGACTTCGAGACCCTCGGCGGGATTGACGGTGTTCGCAACAAGGCGATCCGGGTGGGAGACGGAATGCGCTCCCAGGACATCATCGAGGTGTGGCGTGGGGCCAGGGCGAAAGTCATCGAGGAACTGTTCCGAGCCAACCCCTCCGATCGAGTGCCAACGTTCAACGGGACCATGAGCGCCCGCACGTTTGCCACCGCCAAACTTGTAGAGGCCTGGTCGTTCGCACTTGAGATCGACGAAACCATCGGTGCGGAGGAAGAGATGGAGGACACTCTGCGACTCCGACATGTCGCCTGGTTCGCCCTGGCGAGCCTCCCATACGCTTTTCGCAAGGCGGGCGTCGAATATGACGGGACGGTCAGGCTCGAAGTCATGGGTCCGAAATATTCCAAGTGGGTACTGGGGCCGAGCGACTCGGACCAGGTAATCCGCGGCCAGGCTTCCGACTGGTGCAGGATCGCCGTCGGATTCATCCGGCCCGAAGATGCTCCTACCATCAAGACCGAAGGCGACATGGCCGCCACAGCTCTTGAGCTCGTCAACGTCCAGCTGTGACGTTCCCCCGGCTGATCGGGATGGTCCACCTACGGCCACTCCCGGGTTCTCCATCATTCGGTGGCGATATGGCGTCTGTCGTAGCCCAGGCGCAAGCTGACGCCCAAGTTCTCGCCGAATCCGGTTTTGGCGGGGTCATGGTCGAAAACTTCGGCGACGCACCCTTTTTCAAGGACGATGTACCCCCCACGACCGTGGCAGCGATGACCAGCGCAGTTGACGCGGTCCGGCGAGTCATCGATCTTCCCATTGGCGTCAACGTGCTGCGCAACGATGGCCTGGCAGCGCTGGCGATTGCGGCAGTCACGGGTGCGAACTTTGTCCGGGTGAATGTGCTCTCCAGCATGATGTTCACCGATCAGGGGATCATCGAAGGCCGGGCGGCCGAGATCGGACGTTTACGAGCCCAACTGTGCCCACAGATCGCCATTCTGGCCGATGTCTACGTCAAGCATGCCGTCCCACCGGAAGGTCTGACGCTCGAGCAGGCCGCCATCGACCTGTGGGAACGCTCAGGAGCTGACGGAGTCGTCGTATCCGGGACCGGTACCGGGTCAGCCACCGATCCGAAAGACTTGCAACGGGTCCGAGCGGCGATCCCCGATGCGCCGATCTTCGTAGGTTCGGGAGCCACGCCAGATTCGATTGCCGAGCTCGCACCGTGGGCCACTGGTTTCATCGTGGGCTCCGCCTTGAAAATGGGTCCGGTGACCGGGCCGGTTGACGCCGGTTTGGCCAGAGCGTTCGTGGCCGCAGCCAGCTAATCCTCCTTGGTCACACTAAATCCTGTTTTGGCGAGTAGTCGGAGGAACGCCTGGGCTGGCTCTTTGAACTGGGCCGGACGCAAGACATCGGCGAATTCGTCCATGAACCGCACCATGGCCTCAACGATGTGCGATAACGAAACCGTATTGAGGTTCGAAGCATCTGCCCTACCAAACGCCACCAACCGCGTGCGGACGAGCCCACCGGACCGGGCTGGCACAAGCGAAACGCCGGATTCGGTCACCTGACCGATCACCTCGTCGAGTTGGGTGGCATAGATCCATTCAACGCGATGCAACACCGTGTGAAGCACCTCGTGGCGGGTGAGACCTGGATTGAACACGGCGTCACCCTGTTTCACTTCACCGACGATGACATCGATGGTTTCAGATTCGAGTTGGAGGACGTCATCGTTGATGAGCAGCATGCGACAGTCGTCTCCGTCATGAGGGTCGGTGGCATAGATCTGCCCGGGGAACCGCAGAGCGACGATATCGACATCGGTGAGCGTTTCATAGATTCCGGACTTCGTCTTTTTCTGGACTTCCATTTCGCTCAACGTGAGATACCCATTGAGACGCAGGTAGGACTCCACGAGATTAACTGCAATATCCATACGGCCATTGTGGTCGTCCCGGTCGCCAACCCGGCGGATCCTTCTACGATACGAACATGGATCTTCCGTTCAGTCCTGCAACCTCGGCGTGGTTCGAGGCCTCCTTTCAGGCACCCACCGTCGCCCAATCAGACGGTTGGAAGGCCATCGGTGGAGGCGCCCACACGCTCATTCATGCCCCAACCGGGTCGGGAAAAACCCTCGCCGCTTTCCTCTGGGCACTCGACGGGTTACTTCACGCTCCGGTACCTGCCCGGGCCGATCGATGCCGGGTTCTCTACATCTCACCGCTTAAGGCCCTGGCCTATGACGTCGAGCGAAACCTCCGAGCCCCGCTTCGGGGTATTCGCCACGCGGCCACCCGCCTCGACTTGGGCGAGATGCCAGAGATAACCACCTCGCTGAGAACCGGTGACACGCCGGCGAACGAGCGCCAACGAATGCGACGCACGCCACCCGACATCCTCATTACGACCCCCGAATCGCTGTTTCTGCTGTTGACGTCCGAAGCCCGCGAGTTCCTGCGATCGGTCGAAACGGTCATCGTCGACGAAGTACACGCGGTGGCAGGCACCAAGCGTGGCGCCCACCTTTCATTGTCTTTGGAACGCCTCGAAGAGATTTGCCACCGACCACCACAACGAATCGGGCTTTCCGCCACCCAGCGTCCGCTCGAGACCATCGGGAAGTTCCTGGCAGGCGGAGCGGTTATCGACGACAGCTGGCGACCTCGGCCCGTGACCATCGTCGATGACAAGAGCGAGAAGGAACTCGACATCAACATCGTGGTCCCGGTCGAGGATATGACCGCCCCTACCCCGCTTGACGGCGAGTCGGGCGAACCTCAAGACAGCCGATCGATCTGGCCTGCCGTGTATCCGCGGATTCTTGAAACCATCAGGAAAAACACGTCAACGATCGTGTTTGCCAACAGCCGCAGATTGGCCGAACGACTGTCGAACGAACTGAACCGGATTGCCGACGAACCGCTCACCAGGGCCCATCATGGCTCGGTGGCCCGCGAGCAACGCGCCGAGATCGAGGAGGCCCTCAAGGGAGGCACGCTTCCGGCAGTCGTGGCCACCTCAACACTTGAACTCGGTATCGACATGGGAGCGGTAGATCACGTCGTCCAGGTTGAAGCACCAATCAGTGTGGCGTCCGGCCTTCAGCGAGTCGGTCGGGCCGGTCACCAGGTCGGTGCGACCTCCGCCATGACCATTTTCCCAAAATATCGCGGTGATCTCCTGGTCAGCACCGTGGTAGCTGACCTCATGCGGAAACGATTGGTCGAAGCTACGAGGATCCCTCGCAATCCGCTTGATGTACTCGCTCAGCACATCGTCGCCATGGTCGCCATCGACGCCTCAACAGTCGACAAGGTTTTCGAAGTGGTCCGACGGGCTGCTCCGTATGCCGACCTGGGACGGGGTCCGTTCGAGGCAACCCTCGACATGCTCGCCGGGCGGTATCCGTCCGATCTCTTTGCCGAACTCCGGCCCCGCATCACCTGGGACCGCGTGACAGGCGAATTGAAAGCTCGGCCGGGTGCTCAACGACTTGCCGTCCAGAACGCAGGCACCATCCCTGACCGGGGGTTATACATCGTGACCTTGCCCGAGGGCGGCAAAGTTGGAGAGTTGGACGAGGAGATGGTCTACGAGTCCCGGGTAGGCGATGTTTTCCTCCTCGGGACCACCGCGTGGAAGATCACCGACATCACCCACGACCGGGTCATCGTGCTTCCGGCGCCCGGCGCCCCCGGCGCAAAAATGCCGTTTTGGCATGGAGATCAGGCGGGCCGTCCGCTGACTACCGGTCGGGCCCTGGGAACCTTCGTACGCGAAATCGGGGCGGCCGACCCGAAAGACGCCGCGGAGCGACTCCAGACCGAATACCGGCTTGACGCTCTGGCCGCCAGGAACCTCGTCGCCTACATCACAGAAGAGAAAGAAACGATCGGATCGCTTCCCACCGACCGCACCATCGTCATCGAACGGTTCCGCGACGAGATCGGCGACTGGCGCCTCGTGTTGTTGTCACCATTCGGTGCCAAGGTTCACGCCCCGTGGGCCATGGCTCTCGGCAAACGCTTCGCCGAACAGTATGGCCACGATCCCAACGTCATTTGGGCAGATGATGGTATTGCGTTCCGGTTTCCCGATGCCGACGAGCCTCCCAATCCGCAAGACCTGCTCATCGACCCCGAAGAAATCGAGGCGATGGTGGTCGACCGGGTCGCCGAGTCTGCGCTGTTCGCCGCCCGGTTTCGGGAAGCGGCGGCCCGCGCCCTACTTCTGCCCCGCCGACGGCCGGGGAGTCGCACCCCCCTGTGGCTGCAACGTCGCAAGTCGGCTGACCTCTTATCGGTCGCCAGGGAGTTTGGCTCCTTCCCGATCATGCTTGAGACCTACCGGGAGATACTCCAGGACGACTTCGATCTCCCGGCCCTCATTGAAGTCCTCGGAGACATCCGCTCCCGCACGGTTCGGGTTGTCGAAATGGATGTCGACGTTCCTTCCCCGTTTGCGGCCTCCCTGTTGTTCTCGTTCATCGCCGCCTACCTCTACGAGGCAGACACACCTCTGGCCGAGCGACGAGCTGCCGCGCTAACCCTCGACCAGGATTTGCTTAGGGAGCTTCTCGGGGAGGGCGAGCTTCGAGAACTGCTATCGGCCGATGTCGTAGCGACGATCGAGTTGGAGTTACAGCGACTGGCCGACGGCTATCGAACCAAAGGAGCCGAAGGAGTTGCAGATCTACTAAGGACGCTCGGACCCTTGACAACGGTCGAAGTCGACGTGCGCACGGAAGACGCCGCAATTGAGACCCTGGCGACCCTTCAAGAGGCACGGCGGATCATTCCCGTCACCATCGCCGGCACGGGGCAATGGGCAATCATCGAAGATGCCTCGCGACTCCGTGACGGTCTCGGCGTACAGATGCCTCCCGGGGTCCCCCACACCTTCCTCGAGCCAGTCGTCGACCCGCTCGGCGATCTCATCGGTCGCTACGCCAGAACCCACGGGCCCTTCACCGTCGAACACGTTGCCCAGCGGCTGGGTCTGCCAACAGCGGTCGTCGACACGACCCTGCAACGTCTCGAGGCGGCCGGACGGGTCACGGCGGGTGAATTCCGACCAGGCGGGCGTGATCGTGAATGGATGGACAATGAGGTACTAAGGCGACTTAAGCGCCGCTCGTTGGCGGTGCTGCGCAAGGAGATCGAGCCGACCGAATCAGCCGCCCTGGCCCGTCTCGCAGTCACCTGGAATGGTTTGACGGCCAGGCGTCGTCCCGGCGCCGGGCCGTTACTCGACGCAGTGCGCCGCCTACAAGGAGCGGTCATCCCTGCGTCGGTGTTGGAAACCGACGTTCTGGCGGGCCGGGTCGACTACTCCCCCGGCGTGCTCGATCAGCTCATGATGACCGGTGACGTGGTGTGGATGGGCCGGGGAACGCTGGGAAGCCGCGACGGCAAGCTGGCTCTCTATCTGCGTGAACAGTTGCCGTTACTGGCGCTACCTTCGACCGACGAACCGCTAACCGGCCAACTGCACGAGGCGATCCGCCAGCACCTCACCGATCGCGGCGCCTCGTTCTTTCGAGACATATACGATGCGGCAGGGGGTGGAGACCCCTCCGAGTCCCTCGACGCCCTCTGGGACCTCGTGTGGCACGGCGAGATCACCAACGACACCCTCGCTCCGGTTAGAGCCCTTTTGACGTCTCGCCCCCGCAAGACCGCCAAGGGCCGACCGTCGGTGTCCAGTTCGTTCCCGCCATCGTCGGCCGGACGTTGGTATCTCGTGTCCGACCTCATCGGCAAGTTGCCAGAACCGACCGCCCGGGCGACCGCCTGGGCAGATCAGCTCCTCGACCGTCACGGGGTCCTCACTCGCCGGGCGGTGCTCGGGGAAGGTTTCCCCGGCGGGTTCTCGGCCCTGTACCCGGTGCTCAGCCACATGGAGGACATTGGAAAGGTGCGCCGCGGCTACTTCGTCGAGAGATTGGGTGGGTCACAGTTCGCCCTCCCAGGCGCCGTCGACCGGCTCCGCACCGACCCGGCGGACCATCCGCTTCTCGTAGCCGCTACCGATCCGGCCAACCCGTACGGGGCAGCCCTCGACTGGCCACCCCACGAGCACGGCCGGGCTTCGCGGTCGGCTGGGGCGTACGTGATTCTGTCAGCAGGCACGCTGATCGCCTACGTCGAAAACCGCAAAGTTCTCACGTTTACGGCGGACGTCAACCAACTAGGCGAGGCGGCCGGGCAAATCGCCGAAGCCGGCCGGCGCAGGACCGGCTTGAGACTTCTGACGGCCGACGATGAGCCGATCAGCCAGACCGCCCTCGGGGACCTGTTGAAAGAATCAGGTTTCGTGCTCGGCCACCGGGGCCTTACGTACCGGCATGCCTGAGGGCGACACGATCTACCGGACGGCCGAACGGGTCAGAGCCGTGCTTTCCTGCCAGACCCTGACCGCCGTTTCGGGATCTTCCGGATCCATCCGGGCCAATTCCGCCAGGTTGACCGGGGCTTCGGTTGTTGACGTCCGCAGCATCGGTAAACACGTACTTGTCGAGACCGACGCCGATCTGGTGATTCGGACCCATATGCGGATGTCGGGTACCTGGGAGGTGTACAAGCCCGGCCGGCGACGGCATCACCCGAGTGCCGCCCGGGCGGCACTAGATATCGTCCGGTCGGTGGCGGTGTGCTTCAGAGCCGGCTCCAGAGCTGTCGTCTTTTCACCCGCCCCCTTGCTGCCCGGACAAGGACCGGGCAGCAAGGGCCTGAAATGGAGATTGTGATTCAGCTCATGACCTTGCTGGTGGAACCGGGATCACTGGACACTCGAACTGAGCGACGACGTCGTTACCACTGACGAAGCCACCGCCAATGGCCGCCTGGACCTCGGCGTTCGAATCGATGTCACCGCTGTTGTTCGCGTCTACCTCGGTCAGCGCCGCCGCGTAGTCGACAAACGTCAGGGCGTGCACCATCCACCGACCACCGTTGAACCCCCGGTCACCGGGTGCGGCAGTCGCCACATTCGGTTGGCCAGCGATGGCATAGATCGTGTCGAAGCTATGTGCCGGTGCCCCGGTCCCCGACAGATCGGTGGGTGTTCCGACCGTCCGGTACAACTCGCCATCGACGTAGAAAGCCGGTCCCGAGACTCCTCCGGCGCCGTTGCCGGCCGCAAGCGCGGTTCCTGGTACCAGCAGAAGGGCTGCTCCCAGGATGAATATCGATAGTCTTCGCATGATGTCTCCTTGGTTCTTGGTCCCGCTGATCGGGATCTATGCAGAACATATCGAGCTCACCTTTCCGGTTGAGTAACAGATCAGGAACACCAGCGAAACGAAGCCGCCCGACGAGCCCGACAACCGAGACCCTCGACCGATCCCATGAGATCCTTCGTCTGCGCTCCATGTCCGGATTGCGGGCTGTCGAAGGGAGCCCGCGGCCAGTAGCCTGACCCCATCAACTCAAGGAGCGCCATGACAGTTTTTAGGGTCAAGTCCCGCGGTTCGGGTCGAGCCATGCGGATCGAAGGCGCCACATTGAGCGCCGAAGGGAACTGGTTGTCCATCAAAGCGGCCGACAAAACGACCATCGCCATCTTCGAAGCCGGAGCTGTTGAATATGCCATTGATGAAACCGTCGGCCAGGTAGACGAAAGCTAGCCCCACCCCCTCAAGAACTGACCGAAAGACGACCGGGTGGCTAGCCCTGCTTGGCCAGGCCCCGGAGCTGGGCAAACGTGAAGATTCCGGTGGAATGGCCATCCGGTTGAAAAACGAAGTTGATCCCATAATTACCCACCAGCTGTGCGTCGACGATCCGGGTCAGGCCCGGGGCCGTGAGACGGAGCGGGTTGGAGTCTTTCGAGCGGCAGTCGGCGCACCCACACGCATTCCGAATCGACGATGCCGGCCAGGTGTCGATCGTCCCATCCGCCCACGCCATCGAGAGCGTGGAGCCTTCGTCGCCAACTTCTATCCGCACAGGTACATCCAAAGCCTCGCCAGACTACCGGTAGTGTGTCCCAATGGCAGAGCTGACCATTCGACCGGGAAACCCGGATTTCCTTGATCTCCCCTGGGCGACCCCACTTGGAGATTGGGCCATTGAGCACCTGGTCGAGCTCCCGAAGGGAATCTCGCGCCATACGGTCCGGTTCGTTGCCTACGAGGATGGGATTTACGCCATCAAGGAACTCCCGACGGAACCGGCCCGGCGGGACTACCAGATCCTCCGGGCGTTGGAACCGCTGTCGGTGCCATCGGTGACCGCGGTGGGTCTCGTCGAACGGCGCACCGACGATCCGACAGAAGAACAGTCGGCCGCCCTGATCACCCGGTACGTCGACTTTTCGTTCTCGTACCGCGAACTTCTCCAAGGCCCTGGATTCGGGACAAGACGTAATCAGATGCTCGACGCTTTCGCCAACCTCCTCGTCGAGCTCCATCTGGCTGGCTGTTTCTGGGGTGACTGTTCCCTGTCGAACGTTCTCTATCGCTATGACGGGCCGGCGATCGAGACGATCATGGTTGACGGCGAAACCGCCTCGATATATGAGAACCTCAGTACCGGGCGGCGGGAGGAGGACCTCTCGATCATGGAGTTAAATGTTGCGGGCGGCATGGCTGATATCGCCGCCGCTTCGGGTAAGGACCTTGACGTGGCAGACCTGGCACTCGGCGAGGACATCTCAGCTAGATATCGGGGGCTCTGGAACGAACTTACGACTCAGATCTCCATCGGACCTGATGAGCGGCACCACATCGACGAACGAATCGAGCGCCTTAACGGCCTTGGTTTCACCGTCGACGAGATCGAAGTGCGGCCAGACGAGCACCGGATGGTTGTTCGAGCCAAGGTAGTTGGCCGTACCTACCACCACGATCGACTTCGCGAGCTAACCGGGATCGATGCGTTAGAAAATCAGGCCCGCCAGATTCTGTCGGACGTCTACTACTTCCAGGCAAGAGTGAAAAGTCCGGGATCCACCGGGAAGTCGGTCGCGGCGGTGCGATGGCGGGTGAGCGAATTCGAACCGATGATGGAACAACTCCGCAAGACCGAAGGGGTGCTGGATCCGCTTCAGGCGTTTTGCGACGTCCTGCACCATCGCTATCTCGCTTCTCAGGCGGCGGGCACCGACATCGGCACGCAACAGGCATATGTCGGCTGGGTGGCTGAAGGTCGACCCGGCTACGACGTTTCCGCTAATTCGTAAGCCGTCCTACGATCGCACCGTGAAACGAATCACGCCATTGCCCGGCCAGGAGTCTGTCTGGGACTATCCCCGTCCGCCCGCCATCGTGGGCGATGGGCGCCGAATCATCGTCGAATACAACCGCGCAGTAGTCGCCGACTCGATCAAAGCCGTGAAAGTGCTCGAAACATCGCATCCGCCGGTTTTCTACTTCCCCGGCTCTGATATAAATCTGGCCTATCTGTGTCCGACCACAACTACCTCGTGGTGCGAGTTCAAGGGTCGGGCCAGCTACTGGACCGTGGCGGTTGGCGACCGGGAAGCCATCGATGCGGTATGGGGATACCCGACACCGGTCGAGACGTACGCCGAACTCGCCGGGCGGTTTGCGTTCTATCCATCCAAAATGGACCGGTGCACGGTCGATGGCATCGTGGTCGAGAGCCAACCGGGTGACTTCTACGGTGGCTGGGTGACGCCTGAGGTCGTCGGCCCATTCAAAGGCACACCTGGCACGCGGAGCTGGTAGCTACCGCCAGATGAGCAATCGACCGTCGGCGGTTCCCGCGGCCAGAACGACGTGGCCGGCGACCTCAACGGCCACCAGGTTTGTCGACAACACTCCGCCCAGAGGCAGGGTCATGACGACCTCGACCGTGTCTCCCACCCTACGCAGCACGGCCAGCTCGTCTTTGGGCATGTTGGGCACAACCAGCTCAACCTGTCCATCGCCATCAACGTCGAACGCCACCGCCATATCCAGATTCCGGCTCCCGACGGTGTGCGATGAAAACCCTTCGAGCGAGGCGACCAGTTCCAGCTGACTGTTGCGCATCGTAAAGTATTCGACCACCCCTCCAATGTGAGGGGTCCGTACATCGACCAGCTCAACCTCACCGTTCGGGCCAAAAGGAGCCGCGGCGATCTGGTGGCGCCAGCGGCCCCCCTGACCGATCGGATCAGACTCGGCGGCCAGCTCGGCATTGTCGTCAAGCACCACCAAGCGGGCTCCCGTTTCCGCATTCGATACCGTCATGATGTATTCATCGACCTGGTCGCCGTCGAGGTCCGCGAACATCCCGAGCATTCCCTCGAACACATCGCTCTCCAGAGACAACGCGCTTACGATCTCCTGGGTGTCAAGCGATACAAATACAACACCGGAAGCCTCGAATCGATCGCCAACCACACCGTGGTCATAACGATCGGTTGGATCGACCAGGACCCCGAGTCGCCGATCCGACGACAGCGTGAGCCGGCCATCGGTAAGCGCATTCAATTCAATGCGCCGGTTACCGACCTCGTCGGTGACAATGACCGCCCCATCAGACCCGACGAACGCAAGTCCACCAGACTTGAGGGCCAGGGCATTCGAATCAGGTGAACCGGATGCGGCCGGCGGCAGAATCACCAGGACCCCCCGGCCGGCCACCAACGCTGGTGGCGTCCCTGGGGCGGCCACTGCGAGATTCAATTCTCGATCAGAAACACTGTCAGCGCCGATCGTGAAGCCGGATAAGGCACCATCGGTATCGGCCATGACCAGGACCACGTCAGAGCCGTCGGCGATCCCGACCAGCCAGGCAGGTGTCCCGGCCACGGCCTGCTCAACGAACTCGCCAGGTTGTATCGACCCGGCGCCCGTCACATAACGATTGCCATCGGCATCACCGTACGTGGTTGCGAATCGCAGTCCTGGCTCGATCAGCAACGCCTCATCGGGGTTTGTCGACGGGACGCAAGCGACGACGAGCAGGCAAGCCAGGGCCAGACCCCGTCTAACCAAGTATGCCTCCGGCTCCGGTCACGCCACCATCAACGGGAAGGATTACCCCGGTGATCCAGGTTGCTTTGTCAGAGCACAGAAAGACAATCGCATTGGCGACATCTTCGGGGACACCAAGTCGCTTGAGCGGATGGGTCGCCGCCGCCGCCGTTTCGTTGGACTCCCACAACATTCGCGAAATGCGGGTTTTGACGACGGCCGGGGCAACTGCGTTCACCGTGACGGTGGGAGCCATCTCCAGGGCCAGTTGCCGGGTCGTGTGAATCAGCGCCGCTTTGGCAACGTTATAGGCTCCGATTACCGGGGCTGGCATGATCCCCCCAACCGACGCAACGTTGACGATCGACCCGCCGTGCTCACCCATCCACTGCTTCCACACTTGAGCCGCCCACAAAATCGGGCCACGCTGGTTCACCGACCAGGTCTTGTCCATGGCTCCGAGATCGACGTCCGCCAGATTCCCAGGAGCCGGATTGGTGCCGGCGTTATTGACGAGAATGTCGCAAGCGCCGAAGTGGGCAATCGTCTCGGCCACCGCTTCCGTGGCGCGTTCGGCGTCGTCTGCGGCAGCCACAATCCCGTAGATGGCCTCGCGGCGGCCAGTAAGTCTGACGACCTCCTCAACCGCATCGGCAACGTTGTCTGCCTTGCGAGACGTGATAACGACTCCTCTGGCCCCCGAGTTGATGAACTCTACAGCCGTGGCAAGCCCGATTCCTCGCGAACCACCCGTAACAATCGCTACCTTGTCATCTACCCGTGCGTCCATCGCCGATACCTCCAGGGGCCGATCCTAAACCGTGACGAGTGTCACTCCACTTCGTGGCCGCCCCGAGGAACGCCCCCGTATTTCATCCGGGTGTCTGCCATGGAAGCGGGACGGGCCTCGTCATCGAGGAGTTCGCAATCGAGCAGTTCTCCGAGGAACAGCGTGTGGGTCCCGCAATCGATAGCCTGGCGCACCGTACAGTCCATCCAGGCGATGGCCCCCACGAAAATTGGGGCACCCGACGGAGCCTCCCGGATCGCCCACCCGTTGAGCGTCATTCCGTCTTTGACAGCTGGTTTGGAAAACTTGCGGAAAGGCGTCGTGTCGTCTGCCGACCACAGATTCACGGAGAACGACCCTCCCTCTGAGATCAAACGGTGCGTGACGGCCGTGTTGTCGACTCCCACCGCGATGAGCACTGGCTTCATGGAAACCTGCGTGACCCACGACGTCGTCATGGCGTTCCACTCATCGCCCCAACGTGAACCAACCAATGCCAGGGCATTGGGGATCTTCCAGGTGATCCGATTGATGAGCTCGGACGCCGCCATCACCCTGACCGTTCCGCGTCAGCGGCATCGTCAGCGGTCCTCGATAGGCCCGGCACCATCACCACCGGGATAGATGAGGCCTGCATCACCTTGACGGCGACACTCTGCCAGACATCCTCGGTAAAGATCGGCCGGGTCGCCCCCATGATGATCAGATCGGATTCTCGCTCGGTGGCTGTCTCGATGATGGCGCTGGCAGGCGCACTCGAATCGACGAATAACGGTTGAGCAGCCAAGCCTGCCGCGTCGAGACCGGCCAGAATCGGTTCGACCAGGCGCCGACCACGCTCCTCGACATACCGGGCAACTTGACGCTCCGATTCCGGACTCATCACGGCGTCAGAGAACGGTCGCCACTCCTCGGTATCAAGTTCCTCGAGAAAGGAGCGGGGCACTTCGATGCTGGTCATGACGGTGATGGTGCTACCGGGAGACCATAACCCGGCAACGAGCTCTACGACTGCTGCCGGGGGAAGCGCCCCCGCAGTTGCGATGAGAATGTGCACGCCCTTACCTTAGAGCGCAAGGTCACGTGGCGCAGCCCGCATCCCTACGGCGTGTGGACTAGTCACTTAGGGAGGCGATGCTTTGATTCTTTGGAACTTGGCAGCTGCGGTCGATACAACGATTACACACCACGACAGGGCAAAGGACTGAAATGAACACACATGGACTTTCATGGGATCACGGGAAACGAAAGCTTGCTGCCGCCGTAGCTCTTCTACTCATCGCCATCACCCTCGCTGTCACGCCAGCGGTCTCAAGCCTCGAATCGGCCAAGTCACTTGACGCTGGCACAACCGTCGAGATTCAAACCACGAGCGTTTCGTTTCGCGGATCAACCTGGGGTTAACCCCCGCGAGTCACAACCAGAAAGGGCGCCCTTCCTCCGGGGCGTCTTTTCTTTGGTGCACGAGACCGCTCATCATGTCGGCCAAGAATTTTCCATCGCGACTTGAGAATTTCGGGGCTGCTGCCGATAACAGACACAACACGCCACAACGGAGGTAAGACACGACATGAAGCAAACGCTCGGACTGTCCTGGGAACACGGCAAGCGCAAGCTGGTCGCCGCCGTTGCCCTTCTGCTTATAGCCATCACCCTCGCCGCCACACCGGCAGCATCAAGCCTCCAGGCATCGAGATCCATCGACTCTGGTGTGAGCGTCCACTCGGATACCGGCAGTTTCACCCACCGGGGATCAACCTGGGGTTAACAATCAAGATCCAACTAGAGAAGGCGCCCTTCCTCCGGGGCGCCTTTTCCTCGTTTGTAGCGATGAGGCGGCGGAGCCGAGTTGCCGTTCGAGTGACTAGTTAGTTGGAGGTCCGCACCTTTGGTTCTCGAGGAATCGCGCCGCTCAGCCGATATCAGAGACAAGACACAGAACCGGGGAAAAGGGACTGACATGAAACAGAATTTGGGATTGTCATGGCAACACGGAAAACAAAAGCTCATTGCGGCCGTGGCACTGTTGGCCATCGCAATCGCCCTGGCGGTCGCACCAACGGCTTCAAGCTTTGACGCAGCCAAAGGAACAAAGCCAACCCTTTCTGACCAGGTAGAAACAACCACCTACTCGATACTTGGATCAACCTGGGGCTAGTCCTGCCGGCCCAAAGCGAAAAGGCGCCCTTCCTCCGGGGCGCTTTTTCATTGGACCCTCCAGATGAATACCTAATTTTGTCACACCCGGTTGCCATGATGACCTCATGCACCAGTGCGACACGTCCCCAACTTCGCTCGGATCGGTCAATTTGGCGATCTGCGACCACTGCCACCGCTACATCTGGACGAACAAACGTGGGGGGACCCTGGACTCGGCCGAAGGAATAGCTATCGCCTACGGCTCCTTCATCCTGGCGGGCATTCTGCCCTATATCGGCGCCCCGGGGGGCCATGCATTCATCTACCAGGTCCCGCGAAGGTTCCGATCCCGGCTGGAGGTCTTGCCGTTCGGCACCTGGATCGAAATTCATCCAGACCTCTTCGCCAGCCAGGATGGTGCGAACCTCTTGTTGGCCCCCGGCGACCCATCCGTTTCGCGCAATCTGCAGGCGCTCGGTTAGGCGATCACCGTTTGTGGATCAGTATTCGATCCGCAAACAACCACCCCAACCTTGCACGATTCCTCCGGAACATATACGCCGGACAACAACGCGGCCAACGCTGTCGCACCGCCGGGCTCTGCGACAAGGCGAAATTCCGTCCACAGCAATTGCTGGGCAACCAGTACCCAACGGTCGCTCACCAACAATGAGGGAACCAGGTTGGTCTGCAAGATATCGAAAGCCAGCACGCCAATGGAACTGGCGCCGAGGGAATCGGCTGCCGGACCGCCCACACGATCAACGACGACCGGTCGCCCGGCGGCGACGGCCGCCGCGTACGCATTGGTGTGCTCGGTCTCAACGGCAACGACCTGCACGTCAGATCCGTAATAGGCGGCGATCCCAGATGCCAGACCCCCACCGCCAACCGCCACCAGGACCACATCAAGGTCTCCCGCCTGTTCGTGCAGCTCAGCGCCCACGGTGCCCTGGCCGGCGATCACCAACGGATCGTCATAGGCGTGCACGCCGAGTGCCCCGGTCTCGGTCTGCCGGGCTTGCGCCTTGAGGAGCGCTTCGGCATACTCAGAACCGCCTACATGAACCGTGGCCTCCAGTGATCGAAGCCGGGCCACTTTTGTCGGGGATGAGATCGTCGGCACAAATACCTCGGCCGGTACCCCAAGCCGCCTGGCGGCGTAGGCCACAGCCAGGCCATGATTCCCACCCGATGCGGCAATAAGGCCCTCCGGGCCACAGCCATCTCGCAAAACCTTGTTGAACGTTCCCCGCGGCTTGAACGACCCGGTGTGTTGGAGTAACTCAAGTTTCAGAGTTACTCCATCGAGATCGACAACCGGCGTCCTGCGAATGTGGCCCCTGATTGTCTCTGATGCGGCGAGGACGTCAGAACGGCTGATCATCAAGGGATCGGCTGATGCCGAAACTGGGTTTCAAAGAGGGAGGCGTACAGTCCATCGGCATCTAACAATTCTGCATGGGTTCCAGACTCCACCAGATGACCCTCCTCCAGTACGAGGATTCGATCAGCGGCCAAAATGGTCGACAACCGATGGGCGATAACAATCGAGGTTCTGCCCTCCATCACTCGCTCGAGCGCATCCTGGATAAGCGCCTCCGCCTGAGAGTCCAGGTGCGAAGTGGCTTCGTCGAGGATCAACATGCGAGGATTCTTGAGGATCACCCTGGCGATGGCGATCCTCTGCTTTTCCCCGCCAGACAACCGGTACCCGCGCTCACCAACCAGAGTGTCGAACCGGTTCGGCAGAGAGTCGACAAAGTCGAGAATATTCGCCGCACGACATGCCTCCACAAGTTCGACTTCGGTCGCATCAGGCTTGGCATATCGTAGGTTCGCTCCAATGGTGTCATGGAATAGATAACTCTCTTGGGTAACGACGCCGGTGCCATCGGCAATCGATGCCAATGTGAGATCTCGCACATCATGGTCATCAATCCGAATTGATCCTTCCGTGACGTCATACAACCTTGGTACGAGATAGGACATCGTGGTCTTGCCGGCCCCTGACGGCCCGACCAGCGCGATCATCTGACCGGGTTTGGCTTCAAACGTCACGTTACGTACCGCCCAAGGCCGTCCGATCGGGCCAGCCACCGATTCTCCTTGGTCGGAGGAACCACCCCCGAACGCCCGGAATCGCTTCACGGCCTCCAGCCCTTCACCGGCGTCATACCGAAACGACACGTTCTCGAACGAAATCCTGCCCTGGGGATCGGTCAGATGGACGGCATCGACCTTCTCCGCAATATCAAGAGGTAAATCAAGAACTTCAAAGACCCGTTCGAAACTCACGAGCGACGTGGCGAACTCAACGCGGGCATTCGACAGCGCAGACAGCGGCCCATACAACTGGGCGGTCAAGGTCGAGAACATAACGAGTTCGCCGACGTCGATAACACCGTTGATGACCATGGCGCCACCCACCCAAAAGACACCGGCCGTCCCGACGGCCGTGACGAGACCCAAAGCAGCAAAGAACCAACGACCGACCAGTGCCCGACGGACACCAAGGTCCCTAACAGCGGCAGCCTCGATCGCGAACTTGTCCTGCTCCAACTGAGACCGATTGAAGAGCTTCACGAGCAAAGCTCCACTCACGTTGAACGTCTCCTGGAGAATGCTCGACATGTTGGCGTTGTGTTCCATCGCCTGCTCGGTGACTCGCCGCAACACCTTGGCGACTCGCCGGGCCGGGTAGACGAATAGGGGCAACGCAGCGACCGCCAACAGGGTAAGGCGCCACTCGGTGCCGAGCATGACAACGAGGATCACGATGACCGAGACGAGGTTTGAAACGATTGTCACGAACGTCCCGGTAATGGCCGACTGAGCACCGACCACGTCATTGTTCAAACGAGAAATCAGTTCACCGGTACGCGTGTTCGTGAAGAATCTGAGCGACATTGCCTGCAGGTGTGCGTACGACTGTCTCCGCAAGTCAAAAATGATCCCCTCACCGACCCTGGCAGACAACCATCGCTGGAATCCACCGATGATGGCATTTCCAAAGGGTACGGCGACCATGGCCAGTCCAAGCACCGTGAGGTAACCGAAGTCTTTGTTGGGGATGGCCTTGTCCAACAGCTCGCGGATCAGGATGGCGGGCAACACGGTGAGACCCGAAATCACCAGGATGGTGGCGAACACGCCGGCCAGTGCGACCCGATGGGGTCTAGCGTACGCAAAGACGCGCCTCAGTAGACCACGGTCCACTTTCGGTTTGTCTTGATTCTCGTCGTATTGCAGGCGGGCGTACCAGCCACCACCGTGAAACATGCTTTCTCTCCTCGGACCGTCCGAACCCGATCAGGGCCCCGTTTGTTCCCCGATCTCGACGGCACTGAGGAGGATCATAGATCGGACGAATTCAACCAAGACTTCCTTGCCGAACTTCTGACGATCGAGCAACTCATACCGAAGCCCCCCGTCGTACCAGGTGAGGACGGGTCCGTCGCGGGTGGTGACCCACCACCCCTGCCCCGGCGAAATACTCACCGGCTCGCATGATGTGATATCAAGATCATTGAACCGATTACATCCCCGAGTTTCATCTTCTGCGGCCGAGGCCGGGTCTGTGAGATCCTCGGCAACCTTCAGCTGAAGAAGCTGAGAAACCGACCGGCTGGAACGGTACGGGGTCGACTTCCAAAAGCCGAACGCAGCAACATACGCGTTCGTCAGCTGGCCGGTCGAAACACCGAAGACCAACTGCGACGTCACATAGGCGGTACCAACCGGCAGGAATTGGGGAACTTTGATAGCGGGTACCACCGCACTGATCTCGTTAGGAGCGGCTTGAACGAATGCGTCGGTCCCCGACGATCGGGCCCATATCTCTTCTAGGAGGACGGCCGGGTCACGCTCCACAAAAGAAACTGGTGGGTTGTACCAATCCAAAGAACCCACTTCGGGTCGGGAGGCGGCGGCCTCCGTCGTAACGGTCCGGACGACCCCATCACCCGGATCACCCAACCAATCCTCGGTCACGCCAAAGCCGCCCAATGGGTTGTCGCCACAGGCCGACAAAAGTACGGCGCCAACCAGCGCCACGATTCCGATCCGAACAATCACCATGCAACGGGTCTAACGCTAGCTGCTCGAAAACGGTTTCCTCGACGAGATAAGATCGACCAGTGACCCGAACCGGCCTTGTCGTATCCGCCTTCTCAAACCCTCCTGAACTCGACACAGCCGTGTCGTACGCCAGCTTGAAAGAAGTCGCTGCCGGACGCCTGCCAGACCTCTTCCGCATCCACACTCCCGCCAGGATCGTGGCATTCGGACGCCAGGACACCCATTCACCCGGATATGAGGAGGCAGTCGCCTCCTGCGAAGAGGAGGGCTTCACCCCCGTCGTTCGTTTGGCGGGAGGCCGGGCCGCGGTGTTCCACGAAGCAACTCTGGCGTTCTCCTGGCAGACCAGGACAACCCAGCCGAAACTCGGCATCTCCGAGCGATTTGAGTTCATCACCGGCGTTCTCGTGGCGGCGTTGGGCTCGTTGGGCTTCGAGGCAGAGGTCGGAGAGATCTCTGGCGAATACTGTCCCGGTCGGTACAGCATCCATGTCTCCGGGCAGAAGGTGATCGGGATTGGACAGCGACTCGTCGATGGCGCCGCGCACGTCGGAGGCGTCATCGTTGTTGACGACCGTACCTCGATTAACCGCGTCCTCGGACCGGTCTATCGAGCCCTGGACCTGACCTGGGAACCCGGCGTGACCGGAGCGCTCGCCGACCATCGCCCAGTCAACATGTCAGACGTGGCTGGCCAGGTGATCGCCGAATTGGGGAAACGACTGGACTTGTTCGACCTGGCGCTCCCGGCGGGACTGATCTCCCAGGCAGCCCTCCTGGTGCCCAACCATCAGCCCCCAGGCCGTTAGGCTTGCGACACACCATCCGAGGGTGACATGGCAAAGATACTGCTTATCAATGGTCCAAACCTGAATCGCCTCGGCTATCGAGACGCCGAGACATACGGGACAACCACCTTGTCTGATGTCGAGAAGCAGTGCCAAGCGTGGGCGAGATCGGTCGACTGCGAACTCGACGCGATGCAATCAAACCATGAGGGCGACCTGATCGACGCCATCCAACAACGGGGGGCCGATGGCATTGTCATCAACCCCGGGGCACTCACCCACTACTCATATGCGCTTCACGACGCCTTGCTCGACGCCACCGTGCCAAGCGTCGAAATTCACATTTCCAACATCAAGGAACGGGAAAGGTGGCGGGCCAATTCGGTCATTGGTCCGGCCTGCGAGTACACGATCTATGGGCGAGGCGCCGATGGATATCGCGACGCCATCTTCCACCTGGCCAGCCACCTGGCGATGCCGGCCACGACCATTGGCTATGGACAAGAACCCGATCAGATCGGTGACCTTCGGGTGCCTGGCCCAGCGAGTCCCGTCATGGTGTTCATTCACGGCGGATTCTGGCGCCCACAATGGACCCGAGACCTCATGGATCGGGTGGCCATCGACGCCACCCGATCAGGTTGGGCGACCTGGAACATCGAATACCGGCGATTGGGCAACGGAGGCGGCTGGCCGAACACCAGCTTCGATGTCGCCCAGGCAATTGATCACCTCGCTGAAATCTCAATCGAGCATGACCTGGACCTATCCAGGGTGGTTCTGGTTGGTCATTCTGCCGGAGGACAGCTAGCCCTGTGGGCGGGTGCCCGTGCCGGGCGACCTACCAACTCGTTGGGCGCCGACCCACTCGTGCGAGCCACAGACGTGATCGGTCTCGCTCCCGTCACCGACCTCGTCAAGGCTCGATCACTAAGCGACGGGATCGTTGACGATTTTCTCGCCACGGCTCAGACACATACGAAGGTGTACCGCGCCGCCTCGCCGATCGACTTCTTGCCGGTTGGCATCAATCAGATCATCGTCCACGGAACAGCCGATTCGAGCGTACCTGTCGAGCAAAGCCAGGCGTACACCCGGGCAGCTCGCGAAGCGGGAGATCGGGTCGTTTATCACGAATTCAACGACGTAGACCACATGAGCCTCATCGACCCGGCTTCGGAGGCGTGGCGAACCGCCCTTTCCGCGGTGTCGTGAGTTCAGCCGTCGTCTCCACTCCGGTCCTGCTCACCGGGCTCGCCCTTTTGGGGCTGCTCGTTGCCGAAAACCTGAACAGCCGATCTCGACTCGTGTTCAAAACGCTGGCCTCGCTCGGGTTCATCTGGTCTGCTGTTGCCGGCGGCCTGCCTGCCAGCCTGCCAGGCGCCCTGATTCTGGTGGGACTCTGCCTGTCGTTCATCGGGGACGTGGTGCTCGTATTCGAAAACCAATTCCTGGTTGGTCTGGTAGCGTTCGCGGCGGCGCACCTTGCCTACGCCGTCGGATTCATGTCCACCGGGGTCAACCTCCCCGTCGTGGTTCCCGTAGCGGCTATCGCCCTCGTGGCATTCCTGGCGGTCCGCCGTTGGCTGCTTTGGCGGGTCAACAGTCGCCTCCAAAATCCGGTACTCGGCTACATGTTGATCATTTCCGTCATGCTCGTGGCTGCCGCCGGTTCGTCGAGCCTCGTCATCTACACCGGAGCGGCGCTGTTTTATCTCTCAGATCTGGCGGTGGCACGTCACCGGTTTGTCGCTCCCGGCCTTGAGAACAAGCTGATCGGGTTGCCGCTCTATTACGCGGCTCAGTTGATTCTCGCGTCGACCGTCAACTAGGTCCGCGTCGGCGTTCGGTTCCGTTGAAAACGTCCGTACCTCCGCGGTCGGGGCAATTGGCCCTGGCACATCACCGCACGAAGCGAGACGATTACGAATGCCATGAGAGGAGTCGGACATGCGGGTCCCATTCATCAACCGATCTGAGGCAGGCAAACGCCTTGCCAGCCAGCTAAAGCACCTCCGCAACCAGGATCTCGTAGTCCTCGGCCTGCCCCGTGGGGGCGTTCCGGTCGCCTTCGAAATTGCCCGGCGACTCGACGCCCCGCTCGACATCATCGTGGTGCGCAAGCTGGGCGTGCCTTTCCAGCCGGAGGTGGGGATGGGCGCCATCGGTGAGGATGGGGTTCGAATCGTCAATTCCGCGATTGTCGAAATGGCAGCCGTGACCAGGCATGAGTTCGCCAATGTCGAAGCTCACGAACGGGCCGAACTTGAACGACGGGACCAACGCATACGTGATGTTTGGCCGCGTCTTCCTCTTGAGGGTCGTGTTGCCGTCGTGGTTGATGATGGAGTAGCAACGGGTTCCACCGCGCGGGCGGCCTGTCAGGTCGCCAAGGCTCACGGTGCCTCCCGCATCGTGTTGGCTGTGCCGGTTGCTCCACCCGGCTGGACGCTCGACCTGAGAGACGTTGCAGACGAATTCATCTGCCTGGAGATACCGTCGGACTTTCAGTCCATTGGCCAATGGTACGAAGACTTTTCCCAAGTCCCCGAAACCGAGGTCCTTGCCTGCCTCGATCGCAACAGGGACCCATCAGCATCGGAAAGCGGACCTCTTGATCCGGCTGCTTTCAAGACCACCGAAGGCTTCAAGGAGGTTCGGATCCCGGCCGGACCAGTCACCCTCGACGGGCAGCTCACCGCGCCCTCCCATTCTGTCGGGATCGTGGTGTTCGCCCACGGAAGCGGCAGTAGCCGCCTGAGCCGTCGAAATCGTTTCGTTGCCGAAAGCCTCAACAGGGCCGGATTCGCCACGTTGCTGTTTGACCTGTTGACAGCCGAGGAGGAACAAAACCGCAACAACGTTTTCGATATTGAACTCCTGGCGACCCGTCTGGTGGCCGTCACCAACTGGGTCACTTCACAACCTGACACTCGCCGAATGCCCGTCGGCTACTTCGGTGCAAGCACGGGCGCCGCGGCCGCTTTGTGGGCGTCTACTGAGCGGGAAATGCGAATCGCTGCCATCGTTTCACGCGGTGGTCGTCCTGACCTCGCCGCAGATCGACTCGGGAAGGTAGCTTCTCCGACCCGCCTGATCGTGGGAGGCAACGACCAAACCGTACTGAAGCTCAATACCGATGCCATGGCAGAGATTCGATGTGAAAGCGACTTGACCGTGGTAGATGGCGCCACTCACCTTTTCGAAGAGCCAGGCGCGCTTGCGAAGGTGGCCGAACTCGCTGGCGATTGGTTTGCCTTCCATCTCAAAGCGATGCCGACTCCTACCTCCGCCCGCCCGGCCGACCCGCCCAGCGACCCATTCTTCGACCGAGCCATCGAAGACGCCGAAGGGGTGGAAGTGTTCGAAAGTCCGTTCTCGTTCCATGGAACGGCCGAAGAAGCGGCTCAGGGAACCGAGGTGTTCACCAATCCAGACAAGGCGGTTCCTCCGTCAGTGCTGAAGGACGGTTCCCCCGGGCACGAGTCCTACCGCCAGCCAGAAGATGCCGATTGGGCGAACGACCACGAGACCACCCAGGCCAATTTCTAACCCGCTGGATCACAATCAAGTCGGGTCTCAGGCGATCTTGTAGACCGTCGCGTTACCTTGCTTTCCGGTAATGGTGATCGCATCCATCTTCCGAAGGCAATAGGCGGCTTGCTGGGCGGACCTTCGCGACACGGAAGCCTGCTCGGCGATATCTGCCGTGGTGAATTCTCCAGGGAGAACAGGGAGTAAGTCCACAAAATCGCCCACCGACTCGAACCGATGGGTTTCGAGTACCCGCATGAGACGCCGCTCTTGCGTCACCCAGCCTCGCCGACGGCGACGTTCTTTCTTCGCATCAAACGCCCGGTCCTCCTGTTCCTCTATGAGAAGCACCTCAATGGTCAGGTTCGGCCGGTGGATGAGGTGTGGGAGATAGACGACCTCGCCAAACACATCAAAGATGTGACCCCGCTTCGGAGATCGACGAGGCTTCGTTGGCGGTTCGCTGAGCTTGTTCAACCATTTCGTAACGGCGATCGGATGCACGACGGTGACCGAATAGTCCTCCGTGAGCCGATCCAATTTGGAACGCATGGCCGAGAAATTACGAGTTTGGATCTCAATGAGTTCATCGCCACGCACCACGTCGATGATGAAACCATCGAGCGGTACCTCAAACTGATCACCCGGTTCGGAATACCACTGCTTCAACTGGGCGTGCAATGACTTCTCGTTAAGAGTGCCCACACCTGCCATACGCGCATCCTGGCAGGTCAGACCCCGTTTTACATGGATCTGTCGTCTTGGAGGCGATCGTCGGCCCGCCCCGCCGCAAGCGTGAGGAGGGCGGCCAGGCCAACGGCACCGGTGAGCGCCAAGAGAACGGGGACATAAGATCCGGTCAGATCTCTGGCAAGCCCAACGACCGTAGCACCGAAGGCAGCCACGAAGAAGATCACCGACGACTGAGTACCCGAGATCTCTCCGTACTCGCTTCCCGCATACCATTTGGTCATCACCATGGCTCGCAAGGGTGTGATGGCGCCAAACGCAATGCCGAACAAGACAAAGTGGCCAACCATCGAAACGCTTGAACTGCCTGGTATCGCGACGAGTATGGCGATCGCCAGCACCCCGAAAACTCCACCCGTCATGACGGTGGCCCTGATCCGGCCGACCAGCAGCGGGGCGACATAGCGTCCTGGCATGGAAATCACCGAGGCGAGGCCCGCCCACAGCGCCACCACCGATAGTGGAAATCCCGCTTCGGTGAATCGGTCGACCCGATGGGCAACCAGGCCCTGCACGGACAGGTAGGCGAGCAGCAGTGCCACCGTGAAGTACACAAACCGACGGTCTGCGAGCAGGGAACGGATACCAGCGGGGATCGGACTGGCGTGCGCCCCAAACGCTCCGGTCCCGCCCGGAATAGCCAACCATCCTGTGATCAGGGCCGTGAGGAAGATGGCCCCTCCCAGGATCTGCGCGGTCGGCCGCCAGCCAAAAGCCGAAACCAGCCGTTCGGTCAACGGGATGAAGATCGCCCCAGCTAGACCGCCAATCAGCGTCAACGCCCCGAATGCCTTCGGTTGGCTGATCGGAGCGATCCATCCGGCAATGCCGACCATTGCCGGTTCGTAGTAGACCGCCGCAGTGGCTGGACCTATGAGCACCCACCAGGCGGCGAACACCTGCCACGGTTCAGTCGAAAACGAAAACGCCACCATCCCCGCACATGCCAGAGCGGACCCGAGGATGATGACACCGCGGACCCCGTGTCCGTCCATATACCGACCAAGCGGCCTGGCCACGAGCGCCGAGGCAATCCCGGCCCCGGTGATGCCGAGGGAGAGTACGGTGGTCGAAAAATCCGCGCCGGCGGCGTGATCGGTGACGAACACGCTGAACCCGTACAAGATCGAGCCGAAGGCGACCACGATGACGGTGGACAACCCGACCACGATGCGCCGATTCGAAAAGGCCATCGGTCTGAGCCTAACTCACAAATGTTGTGCGGGTCCCTCGGCAATCGACCAGTATGGACGCCATGGCAGCCAAAACAACCGTCACCCATTGGGGTGCGTTCGATGTTGACAGCGATGGAATCAACGTCACCGGGGTTCGACCCTTCGCCAAGGATCCCGATCCGTCACCGATCGGGGCTTCACTCGAGGCTGTGACGAGGAGCAGGGTGCTCCATCCCTCCATCCGAAAGAGCTGGCTTGAGGGAGGTCCCGGTAGCCGCGGTGACCTCAGGGGGGTTGATCCATTCATCGAGGTCGATTGGGAGACGGCACTTGACTTGGCGGCTGCCGAGCTCGACCGGGTTCGCACCGACCACGGTAACCAGGCGATCTTCGGTGGCTCCTACGGGTGGTCGAGCGCCGGCAGGTTCCACCATGCCCAAAGCCAACTTCATCGGTTTCTCACGACCATCGGCGGGTACACGTCCAAGCGTGACACGTACAGTCACGCCGCCGGAGAAGTGATCGTTCCCCACGTCGTTGGCTACAACTACTGGGACCTGCAGCAGGAACACACCTCGATGTCGATCATCGCCGAACACTGCGAACTGATGGTGTCATTTGGTGGCATCCCCATGAAAAACGCCCAGATTCAAAATGGCGGCATGGGCCGCCACACGTTGCGAGGGTGGTTGGACCAAGCGAAGGATCGGGGTACCCGATTCGTGAACGTCTCCCCGATTCGCGATGACCTCATGGATGAGCTTGACGCGGAGTGGCTGGCCCCTCGCCCCGGCACCGACGTGGCAATCATGCTGGGAATGATGCACACGCTTGTCGAAGAAGGTCTGGCCGACGAGGCATTCCTGCATCGCTACTGCGAAGGATGGCCACAACTTCGTGCGTACCTGACCGGCGAAACCGACGGGGTAGCCAAGTCGGCTTCCTGGGCATCGGCCATCGCCGGCCTGGACGCGGATCGTATTCAGTCGTTGGCGCGTGACCTGGCCGGTTCACGATCGATGCTGAATATCGCCTGGGGCGTTCAACGCGCCGACTACGGGGAGCAGACCTGGTGGACGCTCATCGCGCTCGCCTCGGTCGTCGGCCAGATCGGCCTACCCGGTGGCGGGTTCGGCCTTGGCTATGGGGCAGTGGCCTCGGTAGGCAATGGGGTGACCCGGCGACCATTCCCATCTCTCGAACGAGGACACAACCCGGTTGAGGAGTTCATTCCGGTCGCCCGGATCGCCGACCTTCTCGAGAAACCCGGCGGACGCTAC
>JAHEDI010000010.1:48416-86633 GCA_024641305.1 bacterium
ACCCCGTCCGGCAAGATCGAGCTCTACTCGTCCACCCTGGCATCGTTCAGCTACGAAGACTGCCCGGCCCATCCGACATTCTTCGAACCGAAGGAATGGCTGGGAGCGGTAACTCGCTTCCCACTGCAACTCATCTCCAATCAGCCGCCAGGGCGACTCCACTCACAGCTCGACCACGGTGTCACGAGCACCGACCGCAAGATCGACGGACGCGAGCGCATGCGAATACATCCGTCTGATGCTGCGGCCCGCGGGCTGTCGGACGGAGACACAGCCAAAGTATTCAACGACCGGGGCGTTTGCTACGTCGGTATCGAAGTTTCGGACCGTATCCGTCCCGGAGTCGTGGAACTTCCCACTGGCGCCTGGTACGACCCGGTCGATCCGGCCACCCCTGGTTCGGCGTGCCGCCACGGCAACCCGAACGTGCTCACCCGCGACGAAGGTACTTCGGGTCTCGCCCAGGGCCCGGTCGCCCAAAGCTGTCTCGTCGAAGTGGAAAAAAGTCTGACTGCTCCCTCCCCGGACCCCTATTCGGGACCGACGTTCGCGCCTCGCTGACGGTCCTCAGCGGAAGTTTCGTGACTGGGTGTGGAGGGTCGGAAACGGGGTAAACGATCTCGCCACCAGATTGGTTACTCCGTCTCGATACTCCAAGACTCCGTCAATGACCAGACCCGGGTTCCGGCGAGCAATGAGGTGGTTGGCCGCCCATACGTCAGGTAGAACCACCACATTCAACAGACCGGTCTCGTCCTCCAGGTTGAAAAAAATGACCCCCGACGCGGTGCCAGGTCGTTGCCGGTGGGTGACAATGCCACCAATCCTGACGATAACCCCATGCTTCTGTCTGGCAAGAGCCTCGGCCGTCGTCCAGCATCCCTGTTCGACCAACCATTCCCGGATGAACACGACCGGATGATTCACCGAGATACCGGTCGCCCACCGTTCGGCTGCCGAAGCCTCTTCCGGGCTCATTCCAGGAAGGGTGGGTGCCGCTACTCCCGGAGCCAGCGGAAGCCGCTCAGGGCCGATGTCGGCCAGAGCGCCTGCCGCCCACAACCCGTCTCGCTTACCAAGGCCTATGGATACAAGCGCACCGGAGACCGCCAGCGCTTCAAAGGCTCCCACTCCAAGGCCGGTCCGATGGGCGAGCTCTTCTGGAGAGCTAAATGGACCGCCGATCTGCCGGGCCGCTTCGATGCGGGTTATCTCAGCATCACCGAGGTTGCGCACATACCGCAACCCGATCCGCAACGAGACCGCCATCCGGATCGGGTCGTCCACCGGACCTCTCCCCCGTCGCCATGACTTGCCAAGGAACGCAACAATGTCATCGGGGTCGGCGTCCTCTACCTCAATCGTGCAATCATGCCACGACCGGTTGATGTCGGGTTGGTTCACCACCACGCCGTGACGCTGGGCGTCATGTACGAGCGAATTGGGACTGTAAAACCCCATTGGCTGGGCATTGAGCAGGCCAGCCAGATATTCGGCCGGCCAGTGATAGCGAAGCCAGGCTGACATATACACGATGTAGGCAAACGACACCGAATGACTCTCGGGAAATCCGAACGATCCAAACCCCTGAAGTTTCTCCCAGATCTCATCGGCAGCTGCCCCGACCACCCCCTGACCGACCATCCCCTCGTATACCTCGGCCTTCAGTTTTTCCATCGCTTGTTCGGAGCGCTTATGCGTCATCGCCTGGCGAAGACGGTCACATTGACCCGGATCAAACCCTGCACACACTCGTGCCAACTCCATGAGCTGCTCTTGGAAGATGGGAACTCCAAGCGTTTTGGCAAGAACGGGTTCAGCGAGCGGGTGCGGATACCTGATCGGTTCCTCACCGTTGCGGCGTCGTAGATACGGATGCACGGAATGGCCCTGGATCGGGCCTGGCCGAATGAGCGCCACCTCCACCGCCAGGTCGTAAAAGGTTTTGGGCTTCATCCGGGGCAGCGTGGCCATCTGGGCGCGCGATTCGATCTGAAACAATCCGACCGTGTCGGCGGCCGTCAGCGATTCGTAAATGGCCGGTTCTTGTTCGATGACGGCCAGATCGATCGAAACACCATGCATTTCACGGATGCCATCCACCGCAAGATGCAACGCGTTGAGCATCCCGAGTCCCAACAGGTCGAACTTTACGATGCCGATCATGCCGCACGATTCTTTGTCCCATTGCAGGATCGACCGACCTTCCATCCTCCCCCATTCCAACGGGACCACCTGCCACAACGGTCGGTCGGCAATCACCATGCCTCCCGAATGAATCCCCATGTGACGGGGAAACCCGTCCAGTCGCCAACACACGTCGTAGATCTGGTCAGCCGTCAAGCCTTCCGGGAGGGGGGCTTCAAGACGCAGCTTGGCCGGATTGCGGGTGTCGATGTATTTGGAAAGGCCATCGACCTGCGCCTGGGTGAACCCGAACGTTTTGGCCACATCACGTAACACGGACCTGGCTCGATACGTAACCACGTTGGCAACCATTGCGGCCCGCTCCCGCCCGTACCGGCGGTAACAGTATTGGATCACTTCTTCCCGACGGTCCGCCTCCAGATCAAGGTCGATATCGGGCGCTCTACCCCGCTCTTCTGATAGGAATCGCTCGAACGGCAGGTTGAGCCGAATCGGGTCCACTTGCGTCAGTCCGATACACCGACAGATCGCCGAGTCACCTCCCGACCCTCGAATCTGGCAATAAATATCCCGGGAGCGTGCGAACTGAACGATGTCCCATACGATGAGGAAGTAGCCGGGAAAATTCAGCCGATCGATCACCCCGAGTTCATGTTCAAGCCTCGATAGCGCCCGGGGATCAATTCCCCCCGAGCCATCCGAGTACACCTGGCGAGCTCCCTCAAGGGTGAGATGACGGAGGAACTCCATTTCGGACCGGAAATGACCTGGCATGGGAAAGTCGGGCAACTCGGGCGCAATCAAGTCAAGGTCGAAGGCGAGGTCCGCTCCGAGTTCCCCAGCCCTCCCCACGGCACCCGGGTAACGTCGAAAACGGGCCTCCATTTCGGCGGGCGTCTTGAGGTGGCGTTCGTCGGTGGCCGGCCTGAACCCATCATTGATACCCAGCGTCCTCCGACCAGCGACGGCTGCCAACACTTCAGACAAGTCTGCTTTATTGCGGCTGTCGTAGTGAACGTTATTGGTGGCGATCGTCGCCAGCCCCAGACGGGCTCCGACTTCTGCCAGAACATCATTGCGTATGTCGTCCTCGGGCATCCGATGGTGAGTCAGTTCGAGGTACATGCGTTCCCCGAACAACTCGCGCAGATGACCCGCTTCGGTCATGGCCACTGACAGATCACCCGCCTGAGCAGACCGAGGGACCGCCCCCTGCCAACACCCCGTCAAGGCAATGATGTTTCCCGATTCAGCGGCCGTCGCCAGATCCTCCCACGCATATTCAGGCCGGTCCTTCTCCCCGCGAAATTGTGCAGTGGATACCAATTTGGAAATATCGCCATATCCCGCCGGCCCGGTAGCGAGAAGAACCAGATGATCAGTAAGCAATGGCATAGTCGGTTTGGTCCCGTGCATACGCTTGGTACGACCTCGACGCGGTTGATCAAGATCGAAGAGCAGCTCAGGCGCTCGATCAAGGTCCCAGGCTTCGGCATCGACGAAGGGAGCGTCTTCGGTTTTCTCTCCAAAAGCAGGAAGGCCGATTTCGGTGCCATACACGATGGGCATGCCAAACTCTTTGGCGGCATTGGCTACGTGGGCCGCCCCATAGAAGCCGTGATGATCGGTTACCGCCAACGCCGTGTACCCCAATTCGGCGGCCTTTTCCACCAACTCATGAGGGTGAGAAGCCCCATCGAGAAAACTGAAATTGGTGTGGGCGTGTAGCTCTGCATAGTCCATGTCGGACACCGCAGTATATCCAAATCATCGAACGTATGTTCGATCAAGGATGGAGGACTCGGCAACCAACCAGTCCGCCCTAATCTGGCGAGGTGAACGATCTTATGCTCGATGACGATGACCGGGCAATGCTGCATGGCCAAGCCGGCCCCCAGGTGGCATTGGCGATGCGGATCGTTTCCGGCCTCGCCAGGGCATCCGGCGCCCGGAGACTCCTCGACATATCAGCAGCCCACATTGACGGATGCCTGTACAACGGCCAAGCCAGCCTGGATTTCGCCAAACGCCTGGCTGGAGCCCGGGTGCGGGTACCGACCACCCTCAACGTCTCCTCCCTCGATCTCCTCCATCCCGACCTCATTCGATCCGACCCCGAAACCCAGGGCCGGGCCCGTCAACTCATGGATGCCTACACCGCAATTGGGGCTCGCCCCACCTGGACATGTGCGCCCTATCAGGAACTCAC
Source organism: bacterium (assembly GCA_024641305.1). Taxonomy (GTDB): domain Bacteria; phylum Actinomycetota; class Acidimicrobiia; order Spongiisociales; family JAENVV01; genus JAENVV01. The sequence goes on from JAHEDI010000010.1 coordinate 52,774, forward strand.
CCGACCGGCATTCGGCGACCACATCGCCTGGGCGGAATCGAGCGCCATCGTTTTCGCCAATAGCGTGCTGGGAGCCCGGACCGGCCGGTATGGCGACTTTATCGATGCGGCGGCGGCCATCACCGGACGGGCGCCTGCCGCCGGTCTTCACCTCGACGAAAACCGGCGGACCGGGATTATCTTCGACGTCTCCAGTCTTTCCACCGGACTCAAGCGGCGGGATGCATTCTTCGCCGTCCTTGGCCTGGTCGTCGGCGCTCGATCCGGTGGACTGGTTCCGGCAATCGTGGGGGTCGAGACGGCCACAGAGGATCAGCTGAAGATCCTCGGGGCGGCAGCCGCATCGGCTGGGTCAGTTGGTCTTTTTCACATGGTCGGGATCACCCCCGAAGCTCCAACGGCCAGCCAACTTACCGCTTGCACACTGCCACAGATCATGGTGACAACCGACCTACTCAGCGCAGCTCGTCAGCGGATCAGTGCGGACGCCGGTGCCGGCCACCTGGGTTCCGTACACCTCGGGACGCCCCACTACTCGGCCAACCAACTCGATCACCTGCTCGACACACTCGGCGGGCGTGCGGTACGTCTGAGCCTATATGTGAGTACCGGTCGAGACGTATTGAAGACCTGGGGTCGAGATGATGAGCTTGCCGCGCTAGGTGTGACGATCGTGACCGACACGTGCACCTACGTCACGTCGATCACCCCTATCGACAGTGGCATGGCGATGACCGATTCAGCCAAATGGGCGTACTACGCGCCCGGAAACATCGGCTTGCAGGCGGTCTTTGGCTCGGTCGAAGAATGCGTCGAATCGGCCGTCACTGGTCATCTCGTGAAACGAGATGACCAGTGGACGTGACGTTTCTGGTGGCCGGGAGCGGCTCGGGCCCAACCCTGGTACTTGATGAGCCACTCAGCTTCTGGGGTGGAGTCGATCCGGCGTCCGGGATGATCATCGACCGGGCTCACCCCCAGGCCGGGTCGACGATCACCGGCCACATCATGGTCATGCCAGCCGGCCGGGGATCTTCATCGTCAAGCAGCGTCCTCGCCGAATGTATCCGGGCCGGAACCGGACCGGCTGGCATCGTTCTCGGTGAAGCCGACCCGATCCTGGCCCTGGGGGCACTGGTGGCCGCCGAGTTATACCCCGACCGAATCTGCCCGGTTGCGGTAGCCGATGACTATGAAGCCGCCACGATGGCCGGCACCATCGACCTGGTGCCCCCAGCCGGCTAGGACCAGGGAAGACCACCTGGGGGGAAACCTCCAGTTTGCCCGTCGATCTGCTCGCGCAAGATGTCCATGTGCCCGGCATGACGAGCGGTTTCTTCAATCATGTGAACCACCACGTCGCGAATCGAGAGCTCACCGTCACCGAAAGGCACCAGGTCGTTGAGGTTTCGGGTAGACAGGATCTCGCGGCTGATGGCACACTGCTCGTCGAAGAACGCCACTATCTGGTCAACGGTCTCGTCGTCAGCCGGCGTGAACTCGTCGGCGGGCGGGATTGATTCGAGCTTACGCCGATCGATGACTTCCTGGAACCAGCCTTGCTCGACATATCCCATGTGCTTGACAATCCCAAGTAGCGACGTTCCGGACGAAACCATCGATCGGGCGGCCTGTTCTCTTGCCAAACCGGCGACTTTCCATCTGATGGCGCCCCGGTAGGCGTCAAGATACCGACTCAACAAGTGAAGCTCTGTCTCGGTGCCGGCCATCCCGCGGGCCCCGATCTAGCCGTGTTGGGGAAAGCCGAGATCCACCCCTCGATGGATCGGGTCGGGCCAGCGACTGATGATGACCTTGCCCCGGGTATAGAAGTGGATTCCGTCGGGACCGTAGATGGCATGATCACCGAAGTTGGAGTCCTTCCATCCGCCGAAACTGTAGAACGACAGCGGCACCGGGATCGGCACATTGATCCCCACCATGCCCACCTGGATCTCGTTCTGGAATTTACGAGCCGCGCCACCGTCGTTCGTGAAAATGGCCGTGCCATTTCCATACGGATTCGCATTGATAAGGTCGATGGCCTCCTGATACGAACTCGTCCGAACGGTCGACAGCACTGGCCCAAAGATCTCATCCCGGTAAATCGACATGTCAGGCGTCACGTTGTCGAACAGGGTGGGGCCGATAAAATAACCCTCTTCGTGCCCTTCGACGACCAGGCCCCGTCCGTCTTCGAGCATGGTCGCCCCGGCAGCTTCTCCGGCATCGACGTATCCAGCCACCCGCTCAAGATGCTGCTTCGTTACCAGGGGACCCATCTGGGCACCCTCGACATCGCCGGGAGCGACGGTGAGATCGGCCATCCTTTCCCGAACCTTGGGAAGAAGTCTATCGGCCGCATCGCCCACGGTCACGACAACCGAAATGGCCATGCACCGTTCGCCGGCCGATCCGTATCCGGCCGAAACGGCGGCATCGGCGGCCAGATCCATATCGGCGTCCGGGAGCACGATCATGTGATTCTTGGCTCCGCCGAGGGCCTGGACCCGCTTGCCATTCTTGGTGCCGGTCTCATACATGTATCGGGCGATCGGGGTCGACCCGACAAAGCTCAGCGCCGCAACGTCGGGATGGGCCAATAAGGCGTCCACGGCGGGTTTCTGGCCGTGCACCACGTTGAACACGCCGTCGGGCAGCCCGGCCTCTTGAAACATCTCGGCCGCCATCATCGAGACCGACGGATCCTTTTCCGATGGCTTCAGGACGAAGGTATTCCCACACGCAATCGCGACGGGGTACATCCACATCGGGACCATGGCCGGGAAGTTGAATGGTGTGATTCCGGCGACCACCCCGAGCGGTTGGCGGATGGTGTAGGTGTCGACGGCCGTGGAAACCTGCTCCGAGTAATCCCCTTTGAGCAGATGGGCAATATTGCAGACGAACTCAACCACTTCCAGGCCGCGCTGAACTTCGCCCAAGGCATCGTCGACGGTCTTTCCGTGCTCGGCGCTGACCTGCCGGGCGAGATCGAGCTTGCGGTCATTGAGGATCCGTCGGAACTCGAACATGATGTTCTGGCGACGAGTCAAGGGCGTATCGCGCCACGCAGGAAAGGCCAGGGCGGCAGCCGCAACCGCCTGATTGACATCTTCGTCGCCAGCGAGAACGACTTCGGCCGATTGCTGCCCGGTCGCCGGGTTGAACACGGGCGCCGTGTCGCTGCCGACCCCTTCCCAATGCGATCCAGAAACCCAATGATTGATTTTGTTCATAGCGACTCCTCTTGGCAGGCGTCAGCGAGCCTAGCCCCCACTTGGCCAGGATTCGCGTTTGCCGCTTGGCCGACACCCGCCCAACTGAAGTGGTGCCGATTGACATATTGTGAAAGCCAATTGTACTGGAGTAGCCAGACCGGGTACCGAGTAGGCTCGCTCTGATGCTGAACGATTTTACGGGCCGGGTTGCCATCGTCACTGGAGGAGCCTCAGGAATGGGAGCTGCTACGTCCGGTCTGCTGGCCGAACGTGGGGCAACCGTAATCGTCGTTGATCAAAATAGGGATCTCGCCGCGAAGGTGAGTGAATCACTCCAGCTCCTCCCGCCCATTGTCGGAGACGTCAGCAACTCGGCGTTTTGCGACGCGACCGTTGCCGAGGTGACTGCCACCCACGGTCGCCTCGACGTTTTGGTCAATGCCGCTGGCATAATCGTCCGCTCCCGAGCCGCGACAACCTCCGATGACGAGTGGCGCCGGGTCATGGGTGTGAACGTCGACGGGACGTTCTTCATGTGCCGGGCGGCTGTCAGAGCCATGGCCGGAACCGGCGGTGCCATCGTCAACTTCGGGTCGATTTGGGGGGATCTCGGGGCTGCGGGAGTCGCCGCCTACTGCGCCTCAAAAGGCGCCGTACATAACCTCACAAGAGCGCTGGCGATCGAGCACGCCTCAGGCGGTATCAGGGTCAACGCCGTCTGCCCCGGAGAGGTAGACACACCCATGCTCCGCTCTGAACGAACCGGTCCAGTCACCGATGCCATGCTGGCGGACATCGCCGCAACGGTTCCCATGGGGCGGCTCGCCCGACCTGCCGAAGTCGCCGAAGTAGTGGCCTTCCTGGCTTCAGACCGATCCAGTTACATGACCGGGGCGCTCGTCAGCGTCGACGCCGGATACGGCGCTCACTGATGCAGTATCGGCGGCTCGGCAGATCCGACATCGAAGTCTCTGCCCTGGCGCTAGGAACGGACAACTTCGCAAATCCCACACCCGAGGCCGAGTGCGTACGGCTCGTACACGCCGCCCTCAATGCCGGCATCACGCTCTTTGATACCGCCAATACCTATGCAGGCGGAGACGCCGAACGAATTCTCGGGAGGGCCATTGCCGGACGTCGAGCTGAAGCGGTTGTGGCGACCAAGGCCTACTACCCGACCGGTCCAGAACCGGACGACCGAGGCAATTCGCGCCAGGCGATTCTCAAGGCGTGCGACGCTTCACTCACCCGTTTGAACACGGACTACATCGACCTTTTTCAGCTACATCGGCCCGACTTCGACGTGCCGATGGCTGAAACGATGGGGGCTCTTCACGAGCTCGTTGAAGCAGGCAAGGTGCGCTTTGTAGGCAGTTCGACCTCGCCGGCGTGGCGGATTCTCGAAGGTATCAACGTCGCAGAAGCGGCCGGGTGGGAGGGGTTTGTCACCGAGCAGCCCCCGTACAACATTCTCGACCGGCGAATCGAGAACGAGATCGTGCCCATGGCCCAAACCTTCGGTCTGGGCCTCCTGCCATGGTCGCCCCTGGCGATGGGCATGCTGGCGGGAAGATACGACAACAACCACCCGACGCCGACCGGGTCACGGGCAACCGCACGAGGTGGCATCTACGCCGAACGAGTAACCAGCCGGGCGGTTGCCGCCGGCAACCAGTTCGCCGCCCTTGCCAGGGCCCATGGGTACGACCCGGCCCGACTCGCTATCTGCTGGGTGAAAGACCAACCGGGCGTGGTCGCTCCACTGTTCGGAGCCAAGACCATCGATCAGCTCAACGACATGGTCACCGTCGGCGCCATGTCGTTCCCGCCTGAGCTCAACGCCGCCGTCGACGACCTGTGTCCGCCGGGCAGCGCCATCGCCAACTTCCATAATTCGGCGGACTGGATGAAACAGCAACTCAGCCTTGGAGTCGATGCCTAATCACGCGACCCGAGCAATACCTTGCTCGCCAAACCGGTCACTGCGAGCCATCGTTCAGACCCAGATCAAGGCGATCAGCGTCACGAGTGGTGGTCCCGCCTGGATGAGCGCAGCGCGCAGCATAGAACGGCGACTGACTGCAAGCACCACGCCGGCTCCGACCATGAAGAGACAGCAATACCCAAGCAAGGTGGTTCGACCGGGTACCTCGACGGCCAACAGCACGGACCCGACCACGGCTCCGACGCCCAGAAAGAGGTTGTAATACCCCTGATTCAGCATGTTGAAGGCAAGCGAGTCTGCTTGCTCTTGCGTTTTGATGCCGAAGCGACGCCACCACTCGGGTCGGCGCCACCAAACGGCCTCCATCAGCCAGAACAGAATATGAAAGATCCCTGATAGGGCACCGAAAACCACCGCAATCCAAACCATCAACACACCCTACCTGTCATGGGTCCAAGAAGACCGCGAGCCAGGTATCGACTCGTTACCATGTCACCGTGGACACAATCGCCGGGGTACTCGAACGGATCGCCAAAACAGAGTCCGGACCCCGCGGCGAGGCCTTGGCCCAACTCGCCAACGCCTTTCTGCGCCGAACCGAAGATGACACGCTGGGTCTCGACGAGACGTATGCCCGGGTCATCGACGTCTTCAGGTTCATAGAGACACGGTCCGTTGCCACGAAGATCCGGGTCTTCAATGCCAAGCGCGCCCAACATGGCTACGACTCGGTCGGGTCCGTCCTTGAGCTGTGCGTCAACGATGGTCCCTTTCTGTTCGACACTGTGGCCGCGGAGCTCAGTCGTCGGGAACTGAAGGTAGTCAGAGCCGAGCATCCCGTTATCGGGACCTTGCGCGAGGCCGACGTCCTGATCAGCATCGTTCCGGGCCGTCAGACCAGCCATCGTGAATCTGTCCAGCATTTTGAACTGCACCGTCCACTCGACGACCACGAACGAGCAGATTTGGAAAAAGCGGTCGAACGGGTTGTGGCCGATGCCCAACAAGTGGCTCTGGATCACCCCCTGATGCTCACCCGAATCGACCGGATGATCTCACTCACCCAGCAGGCGGCAGCCAATTACCCTGAGGACGACGTCAACGAAACAGCCGCCTTCCTCGACTGGCTCCGACGAGGCAACTTCATCTTTCTCGGATATCGTGAATACGCCATAACCAAAGAAGACGACGGGCCGGCGGTGCACACCGTGCCCGGCTCGGGTCTCGGCCTCCTCGCCGACATTTCCAATTCGAACGTCGACAAACCGGTCCAGCTATCGACCCTTCGTCCCGAATTGGCAGCTCGATATCTTGACGGACCCCTGCTGACCATCACGAAGACCAACCGTAGATCGACCGTCCAACGCGACACAAAAATGGACTACATCGGCCTCCGGCTGGTCGATGCCTGGGGAAAGACGACCGGCGAAGCCAGAATGATCGGCTTGTTTACGACAAAGGCGGCTTCGGAATCGGCCCTGAACACCCCCATTCTCCGCCGCAAGCTTGAAGCGATCATCGAGGCAGAAGATCTCATCGAAGGATCTCGGGATCACAAAGCAGCCATCCAGATGTTCGACGGCTTCTCGAAGCATGATCTCTTCGCAAGTCCAATCGCCGACCTCAAGCGTGAAGTGGTCGGGCTTCTCCAGATGGCCAAATCGGGAGGCATCCACCTCTACGTGCGGCGCGATCAGCTCGAGCGTTCGGTTTTTGTGCTGCTCTCACTCCCTCATGAAAGCTTCAACCCCCGCCTTCGCAGACAGCTGCAGGGATATTTTCTCGAGCGTTTCCATGGTACGTCAGTTGACTATCACCTCAACCTGGCAGAGGCTGCCGCCGCTCAAATTCACTTCACCATCTGGGTTGAGCAGGGAGTCATTCCGGAAATCCCCTTCGGCGAGCTGGAGGCGGAGGTCCGTCGTATGGCGCGCTCCTGGCGCGATCAGGTGCACGACCAGCTAGCCGACCGGGGATCCGATGCCGACCGGATTTGCACGCAGTGGTGCGATCAGCTTCCCGAGTACTATCGGAGCTCTACCCCGCTGGCGATCGCCGCCATCGACCTTGAACATCTCGATGAACTCGCCACCTCAGACCGCAAGTTCCTCGTCGGAGTTCACAATGAGCCAGGCCACACCTTTGGGGAACGCCTGACTCGCATCACCCTGTACCGGGCCGGCGAGAAGAAGACGCTCACAGAGCTCGTGCCCGCCCTCGAGGATCTCGGCCTACAGGTCGTCGAAGAAGTCCCGACGAGAGTCGGAAGCGGACAGTTTCTCCACGATTTCGGTGTACTGAACAAAGCCAATGAGACTCTCGATGCAGAGCATGTTGGGGATCGCATAGCCGCTTCACTGGAGGCGGTGTGGTCAGGCAACACCGGCTCTGACACTCTGAACGGCCTGATCGTCACGCACGGCTTCACACATCATCAGGTCGAAATCTTGCGGGCCTATCGCACCTACTGGCGCCGGGTCCGGCCGGTGTTCACGGAAGGGTATATCAATGAGGCCTTGCTTCGTCACGGCGGCCTCGCCTCCGAAATAGTTGGTCTCTTCGAAAGCAAATTCGATCCAGATCGTCAGCCGGCCGATGACGATGCGAGAGCCGCCGCTATTCTCACGAAACTCGATGCGGTTCCGTCAATCGACGACGACCGGATAATCAGGGCGCTGGTGAGCCTGGTGCAGGCAACTCTGCGCACCAACTTCTATCAAACCGACCGGACCGTATTGAGCCTCAAGTTCCGCTCATCGGACGTCCCCGACATGCCCGACCCCCGGCCGATGGCGGAGATCTTTGTACTGGGACCCGAAATGGAAGGGGTCCATCTGCGAGGAGGCATGGTTTCGCGCGGCGGGCTACGTGCCTCAGACCGTCGGGAAGACTATCGAACCGAAGTCCTCGGGCTGATGAAGGCCCAAAACACCAAAAACGCCGTCATTGTCCCTGACGGATCAAAAGGCGGCTTTGTACTCAGATATCCCCCCGAAGACCGTGATGAGCATCGCGAAGCCGTCCGGGTTCAATATGAGGAGTTCGTAGCGGGCCTGCTCGACATTACCGACAACATCGTTGCCGGAGCAGTCGTGCACCCTGACCGGGTTCGCCACTACGACGAGGACGATCCATATCTCGTCGTAGCGGCCGACAAAGGAACTGCTTCGTTCAGTGATGTTGCGAACGCAATAGCTGCCCGGTACAACTTCTGGCTCGGAGACGCGTTCGCCTCAGGAGGGTCTGCCGGCTACGACCACAAAGCACTTGCCATAACTGCCAAAGGCGCCTGGGAATCCCTCAAACGCCATTTCGGCGAACTCGGTCTGGACCCAGCGGCTGACGAGTTCCGGGTGATCGGCATCGGGGACATGTCTGGCGATGTTTTTGGCAACGGCATGCTGCTCTCGGATCGTATTCAGCTGGTTGCAGCATTCGACCATCGACATATTCTTGTTGACCCCAATCCCGACGCCGCCCGCAGTCACGCCGAGCGGGAACGCCTCTTCAACCTGCCGCGATCCTCATGGGACGATTACAACCGGGAGCTTCTCTCAGAAGGTGGCGAAATCTGGCCCCGCTCGACGAAAACCATCACCCTGTCGGAAGCGGCCAGGACCGCACTCGGCACCGATATCGCCGAATTCACCCCGACTGAACTCATTTCGACCATCTTACGGGCCCCCGTCGACGTCTTCTGGAACGGAGGAATCGGAACCTATGTGAAGTCTGTGACTGAGTCGCACGCCGACGTCGGGGATCGTGCCAACGACGGTCTACGCATCAACGGATCTCAACTGCGAACCCGGATCGTCATCGAAGGAGGAAACCTCGGTTTCACCCAACAAGCCCGAATCGAGTTCGCCGAACATGGCGGGAATATCAACACGGACTTCATCGACAATTCTGGCGGGGTGGATTGTTCAGACCGAGAAGTCAATATCAAGATACTGCTACAGCTGGCCATGGAAGCCGGGCGGTTGACCCTGGAAGAACGCGACGAGCTCATCGCTCAGGTCGCCCAGGATGTTGTTGCGGGGGTTCTCTACGACAACTATCTACAGGCACAGATCCTTTCTCAAGAGGTGCGGAGTTCGGCTCCCCGACTCGACGCTTACGAAGATCTCATGGTCGAACTTGAAGCTGACGGCATCCTCGATCGTACGTTGGAGGGATTGCCGAGCTCGGAGATCATGGCTGAACGCCAGACGTCGGACCTGGGACTCACCCGCCCTGAACTCGCCGTGCTCGTTGCCTACTCCAAGCGGAGCCTCCGAGAATCCATCCAGGCGTCAGGGCTGCCCGATGATGACTATTTCATTGCCGACCTCAACACGTACTTCCCGCCTGCCATCGTCGAACGGTTCGGGGACTTGATCAGCGAGCACCCGCTCCGAAAACGACTCATTGCAACCATTGTCTCCAACGAAGTCGTGAATTCTGAAGGGCCGACCTTTGTGTCGCGCATTTGTCGCCGGGCAGGGGCGAAACCTGAGGAAGTCGTCAAGGCCTATCAGATCGCTCGCGATGCCAGTGGGGTTGTCAAGCGATGGGAGGCGATCGAAGCGATTTTCGATACGGTCGAAACCGGCATCTGGCACAAACTCATGTCCGGGGCCGATGGACTCGTGGCCGCCTTGACCAGGCGATATCTTGCCGAGGTGCCAGAAAGCACCTCGATCGGCGAGGTCGTCGAGGGCTCCGTGGACGGCTTTGTCGCCGTCGAGCAGATTATGGACCAAGGTGGATCCGATTACTGGCGGGCCGCCCGGGCAAGCACCATCGACCATCTCGTCATATCCAACGTTCCCCCCGACGTGGCGCGTTGGCACGCGTACACGCCGCTCTTTGTGCACGCGCCGGGAGCAATACGGCTCGCCAAGCGATACAATCGCGAACCGATCGAATGCCTAGAGGTGATGCTCAACATTGGCGTCGTCGTATCCCTTGATCGATTGGATGAAGTCCAACAGAACTTCGTCCCACGGGTGCCCTGGGACCGATGGGCGATCCAAAGCATCATGGATGACCTCATTGGACTCAGACGCCGGTTGGGGTCCGCCGTTCTGCGACGGGCCGAAGGTCTGACCGGTCCCGAAGCCGTCGACAAATACGTAGAACGTCACGGCCAGCAGATCGCCCGCATCGAACGCGTTATGGAAAGTTTCGAACACGCCTCACACGAAGACCTGACACCACTGATCGTGGCCATTCGCCAGATTCGAACGCTACTCGCCTAACGGTCCCCGTCACGAGACGGTCAGCGTGAAGTCCGCCAGGCGGCATGACGAGCTATAGCCCGGACATTCTCTCCAACGCTTGTTCCAAGGTTCCCTCGTCTTTGCAAAATGCGAAGCGAACGAGGTGGGTTCCCTCGTCGGAACCGTGGTAGAACACCGATGGAGGGATAGCCGCGACTCCAATCTCAGTGATCAAATGTTGGACGAACTCGACATCGGTCCCCAACCCGAACGGCCGATGATCCGCCAGGACGTAGTAGGCACCTTCGGGAGCCTCGGCAGTAAAGCCGACCGACCTCAGGCCATCGACAAGGAGGTCTCGTTTCGATAGGTACATCGCCCGAAGCTCAGTGAAATAGGCCTCGGGGGCTCGGAGAGCGGCCGCTGATCCGTACTGCATAGGATTAGGGGTCGTGAAGGTCAGGTACTGGTGGGCGGCCCGGATCGGCTGAGTCAGGTGGGCGGGAGCAATCGCCCAACCGGTCTTCCAACCTGTCAGCGAGAACGTTTTACCGATCGAGGACAAGGTTATGGTTCGTTCCCACATGCCGGGCAGGGCCGCCATCCGTATGTGGTCCCGCCCGTAGGTGATGTACTCATATACCTCATCAGTAACGGCCACCACGTCATATTCCCGACATAACTCGCTGATCAGGGCCATCTCTCCGGCGTCGAACACCCGACCGGTTGGATTGTGCGGGGTGTTGACGACGATCAAGCGGGTCCGTGAACCAAACGCGGCGCGAAGTTGCGCCTCATCGAACCTGAAATCCGGCCCATGGAGAGTCACATATCGCACTGTGGCGCCGGCCATGGCACAACCAACCGGATAGGCATCGTACGTTGGTTCGAACAGGATGACCTCGTCACCGGGATTTACCAAGCCCAGAAAAGTGGCCGCCAGGGCTTCGGTACACCCTGATGTCACCGTCACTTCGACAATTGGATCGATCTGAAGCCCGCTGACCTGCAGGAACCGATCGCATATCGCCTCCTGGAGGACGGGGATTCCCATCGACGGTGGATATTGGTTCGACTCCACGGCGATGGCGTTCATCGCGGCCTGCTTGACGAAGTCGGGGCCTTCCCACGAGGGGTACCCCTGGCCGAGATCGATAGCCTGGTGCTCTCTCGCCAGCGCAGTAATCGTCGTAAAAATCGTAGCCCCGAAGGGAGCAAACCGGTCTGACACCATCGACCAGACTGTAGCTGGTGAAGCCGACTCGCCCACATGTCACGAACCATCCGGTTCCCGACAACTGTCGTTGAGGTGACATTTGCGCGTCGAACTGACCGGGACGGGTTGTACCGGTACGCAATCAGGAGAAGCCAATGATCAACAGCGACCGCCAACTCTTCGAATCTGTCCTTGATTACCCGGACATCCTCCTACTCCTCCGACTCGTCGTCGGCTTGGTATTCGTCGTGGCCGGCCGGAACGACCTCAAGGATGCGCCGGCGTTCGCCAAGCACAACGGCCTCAGTGTCCCCATCGCCTGGGGATTGATCATCGCCGAGGCATCGGGCGGACTGGGTTTATCCTTGGCATCCTTCCCCAATTGGCTGCCCTGGTGATCATGGGTTCGATGGTCGGATCCAGGTCGTTCCACATCTTTAAGTGGAAGAGCACATAGTGGACTGCGAGCGGCGGATGGGAATACGACCTGATGATCTTCACGATGGCGTCGATCTTCCTCATCTCCGGCGGCGGCGACATCGCGGTCTATCCGACCTTCTAATTCGGCCCGGCGTCCGCCGAACATCGGGTCCACTCACATTCGAATCCTGATCCAACCCGAGTTCACAGTGAAGGAAACCTGAGTTGAAGGTGCAGTATGTCGGTCGATCAGCCAGACTGCTCGGGCAGAACAAGCGGGAACGAGAAACACATGCCAGGCAAAGTTGTAATCGTCGGTGGCGGCATCATCGGCGCCCTCACCGCATACCACCTAACACGCTTGCACGGGTGGAAAGAGGTCGTGGTCATCGACCAAGGCGAACTCCCGATCAACGCCGGGTCCACCTCGCAGGCGGCCGGTGGGGTGGTCGCCGTCAGCCACAACCAGACACTGACCCAGATGGCCGTGTACTCATCACGGTTCTACGCCGGACTTGATCCACTCGACGACAAACATCGCCACTACGCCGGGGTTGGCGGGCTCGAGCTCGCCAGGACCCCCGAGCGTATGGAGGATCTGGTTCGATTACACGGCGAGTGCAGCGGATGGGACGTCGAAACCGAACTGCTCACCCCGGCCGAAACCGTCAAACAGATGCACATCCTTGATCCCGAAGCATTCCTTGGCGCCCTGTTTGCACCCGCCTCGGCGCAAATCAAGGGTTACCAGGTGGTCGGAGACCTCATGAAACGGAGCCGGGCGCTCGGAGCGAGTTTTCTTGCCCACACGAAACTGGAAGGCATTGAAAGCATCAACGGTCGCGTCAGGGGCGTCAGCACGAATAATCCGGCTCTGGCGCACATCGACTGCGACCACGTGGTCATCGCCGCCAACATCTGGACACCCGCCATCCGCGGTGCCTTCGGATTCCGGGTCCCGCTGATGGCCTTCGAGCACCAATACGCCATCACGCCCCCCCTCCCCGAACTATCGGAGTACCTCCCGTCCAACCTCGACGACGAAATGACGTTCCCGATCCTGCGCGACCTCGACAACGCCATGTATTACCGCAAACACTGGAACGCTCTCGGCCTGGGCTCATACAACCACCCACCTCACATGGTGCACCCGAAGGATGTCGGTCCAACGGCCCGGCGCGCCTTCACCCCACAGGACATGGTGGAACCCTGGTCGCGGGCCCAAGAATTGATTCCGATCCTCCGAGATCACCAACCCGAATTCGACTCGGCCTTCAATGGCCTGACCGCGGTTTCTGTTGACGGAATGCCGATCATCGGTGAGTCCAGGGAGATCCGAGGTCTCTGGTCGGCCAACGCAGGATCGATCAGCCACGCCGGGGGCATCGCCAAATCCCTGGCAGAATGGATGACCACAGGCGAAACCGAATGGGACATGCGGGCCTGCAATCTGTATCGATTCCAGAGCCATGTCACCACTCCAGCTTTCATCGAACGAGTCACGCCGACGAACTATCGCGAAATCCATGACATCGTCCACCCGCGCCAACCGAGTCGTGAACCTCGCAAGGTTCGGCAGACCCCGCTGCACAGCTGCCATGTCGAAGCCGAAGCCGCCTTCACTACCGAAGCTGGCTACGAAATCCCTAATTGGTTTGACTCGAATGCGAACCTTCTCGACAAGTACGGCCAGGCGGTTCCCGCCCGGACCGGCTACTCCGCCAAGTACTGGTCACCAATCGTCGGCGCAGAACACCTGGCTGTCAGAGACACTGCCGGGTTGTTCGATCTAAGTGGACTGTCGATTATTGACGTGGCAGGGCCGCGCGCCGCCAAGTTCTCCGACTACCTATGTTCAAATCGCATGGATGGTCCGATCGGCAAAGTGGTCTATACCTGCTGGCTCACGAGGTCCGGAGGAATCAAGCGGGACCTGGTGGTAGCCCGTATGGCCTCCAACCGCTTCTGGATGTTCACCACGGAAGAAACCCTCCCACAGGACCTCGACTGGGTCGAACGCAATGCTCCCAACGATGTGGTCGTCTCGAACATCTCTGATTCCTACTCGGCGATCGGCCTCTTTGGCCCAAACGCCCGCAACATCTTGCAGTCGGTATCGGAAGCCGATCTCTCCAACCAGGCTTTCGCCTACTACACCGGCCAATGGATCGACGTTGGGATGGCCAGGGTGTTCGCCATGCGTATCTCCTATGCGGGTGAGCTGGGCTGGGAACTTCATGTCCCGACCGACATGAGCCTCCATGTCTGGGACGAGATCCGGCAGGCAGGCGAGAGGCACGATCTCATACTGGCCGGGTTGGCGTGTAGGGATTCATTGCGCGTCGAAAAGGGATACCGGCTCTGGGGCGCTGACATACATGCCGACTATGACGTCTACGAAGCCGGCCTGGGTTGGACGGCCCGGCTCACCAAAGACGACTTCATCGGTAAAGCGGCGACCCAGGTTCTCAAAGCCGACGGGCTCCACCGAGAACTGACATGTCTGACCGTGGATGATCCTGACTGCGTCCCCACCGGTTATGAGGCAATCATCGCCGATGGCGAACCGATCGGAAACGTGACGACCGCCAACTTTGGATACTCGGTCGGGAAGACCATCGTCTACGGGTACCTGCCGATCAAATACTCCTACCCGGGCAAATCGTTACACATCAGATTCCTCGGCCATGATTATCCGGCCCTGGTCACCTCCAAGCCGCTCTACGATCCGGAAATGACCAGGGTCTACGACTAACCACCGCTGATCACGGGAATCTGCCACTTGATCGAGTCACGATTCATCAGTGACCTCATCGAGCACTGCCCCGACCAGGTTCTGCTGTACGACGTCGACTCGCATCCCCTCGACGGACATAGACTCATTAAACCTTCCGGCCTTGTCCGGTGTGTGTTCAGTGAATGGCGACTGTGACCGACAACCCGCAAGTTATTTCGTTTGAGGCCTTCTACCGGACCGAATACGGCCCGATGGTGGCCCTGGCGACCGCGGTAGGAGGCAACCCTGCCGTTGGCGAAGACATCGCCCAGGAAGCCCTGATTCGTGCACACAAGAACTGGGCAAAGATTTGCTCATACGAACGGCCCGGGACGTGGTTACGTCGCACAACGATCAACCTGGCGCTCAATGTCCGGCGTGGATCCCGCCGCCAGGGAGCAGCCATCCAACGGCTTGGAAGCCGCCCTGCCAACCCGGTCGAGATCATTCTCAGTGACCCTGCGGTCTGGCAGGCAGTGGCCGCCTTGCCGGTCCGTCAACGAGCTGCAGTCGCCTTGCACTACCTCGAGGACCGGTCGATCGACGAGATCGCCGGCATTCTCGAGTGCTCACCGAACACCGCCAAAGCACACCTTCATCATGGTCGACAGTCTCTGGCCAGCCACCTCAAGGAGAATCAGCAATGAGCGAAGACCGGATTCGCCGGGCATTCGACAACTTGAGCCGCCAGGCCAGACAAGCCAACCCGGATGCCTCCTTAGGAGCCCTCATGAACCCGCAAGAAAACGCCAAGAACCGCTGGATATACCTGGCCGCCGCCGCCGTCATCGTTCTCGTACTGGGCTCGGTGGCAATTGCCTTAAACGCAAACCGATCCCGAGACGTAGTTTCGCCGCCGGCCAGCACTACCGTGACGACATCTGGATCCACCAACTCGACGGTCCCGTCCACTGACTCGACCCGCCCAGGCGAATCCACTACAACCACTGCACCAAACACGTCAACGACCAGCACCCCAACCACCACGACTGCTGTGGCGAGCCCGGCGATTGGCTGGCACGTCGTAGATGTCGCCAGCAACGATGTCCTCAACGTGCGCCAATCCCCCTCTGCCGTATCCCCGATCGTCGGAACCCTGGCCTACAACCAGGACGACGTGACCGTGCTCCCCCGAGCGGGGAATCCGATAGGTGGACCAGCCTGGTACGGAGTCCGGCTCACTGATGGAACCGAAGGCTTCGTAAACAGCCGGTTCCTCGGCCACCCGTCGACCTGGGACTCAGGTATCGCCGGGGCACCCTGTACGACGAGCCGGAGCTCGGGCGAGGCCACCGCCTCGACGCCAACTAGCGGAGATGCCTCAGCGGTCGTCGGATTGTTCCAGGTCAGTGCCGGCAACTGTGACCGTTACGTAATCGTTCTCGGATTAGACAGCGTGGACGTGTTCGAAACCGCCGACACACTCGGCGGCGGAGAGGTCCGTGTGACCAGCGGAGGAACCCGGGTTACCGTCGAGTTACCCGACTCGATCACCGGTGTGGCCCCCCAGGCGACCAATGCCGACTTCACAGACGCCCTGGCACTCACCGTTCTGCCGATCAACACGACCGGTTCGCCCGATCGGCTCGAAGTGCGTTTCTTGCACGACTCGTCTCGAATAGCTGGTGTTACGGTGCTGTCCAACCCGGCCCGCATCGTCATTGACGTCGGCTCCGCCCCGACCGGTACCGGACTCGACTACGCACCGGTCGTCGGAACCGGCAACACCATCCTCGAGCACCCGGTTGATCAGTCAGCAGACAAGCTCGGCGTCGCCCACCCGTTCAGCGTCACCGGCTACGCCCGCTGGTTCGAAGCCCAAGGGTACGCAACCATTGCGACGGCCGATGGCGCCCGGCCGACTGACATCTCCTGGTCAGGCCCATCGATGATCACCGCGAACGGAAGTATGGCTTCCATCTACGCCTTCTACATTCCAACGTGGGGCGAGTTCACGTTCACGGTCGACCTTCCGTCCGGTGGCTACGAGCTATTCGTCGGCGACGACTGCATGAGCGATGACGGCAACTCAAGCCAGCCATGCGGCGTGACGGAGACCTTCGACGTGGCTCCGTAATCCCCATGACCACTGCCTGGTCCCGGACGTGGCATCATTGCTCGTCCGGGACCAGTTTCGCGTACGCTGAGGAGACCGATGACAACGCCAAATGAAAAGGGTCGCAGCTACGTAGTCGTGGCCGCTGCGGTTACCCTCCTCGTTGCCGCCAGCTGGTTTGCCTCCAAAGCTTTGGGCGGTCCTGCCGCCGTGACGGTCGGGCCCAATGAGAGCATCCCCGCGACCGCCCCGACCACGGCTCCGACCCCGAGCACCACGCAGCCGCCATCTACGACGGCACCACCGACTCCGACCACGTCGGGGACGACAGAAACCACCATCGAAACAACGACCACGACCACCCTGGGTCCCGATACAACAGCAAACATCGGTTGGTATGTGACCGGCATCGCACCTGGCGATGTTCTCAACGTGAGAGCTGCTCCGACTGTCAATGCTGAGGTGGTCGGCATTCTGCGGCCCAATCAGGACGAGATCGTCGTCCTACCGATGGCCGCCAACCCGATCGGTGGAACCGCCTGGTACGGCGTCCAGTTGCCCAGCGGCGTCGAGGGGTTTGTGAACAGCCGGTACCTCGCTCACCCCAATCAGTGGGACGCCGGAATCAAGGCTTCTCCGTGCATGGCTCAGACGGCCACCGGGTCCACAACAGCCAGTACTCCCGCTACCGGAGACGCAACGGCCGTGATCGGACTATTCCAGTTTCAGACCGCCACCTGCGACAGGTATGTGATCGTTCTCGGAACGACCGACGGAGCAAGCTTCGAGGCTGGCGATATTCTCGGCGGGGGCGATGTCGTCGTGACCAGCGGAAAGACGCGTGTTTCGGTCAGTCTTCCACCCGGTGTGGTCGATGTGATTCCCCAAGCGACCAACGCCGATTTCAAGTTGGCGCTCGCCCTGACGGTGGTTCCGGTGGACCAACCCGAAAGACTGGAAGTCCGTTTCCTCCATGAACAGGGCCGGGTAGCCGGCGTCACCGTGCTCTCCAATCCGGCTCGGGTCGTCATCGACGTAGCGGAGACGCCGATCGGTGCCGGCCTCGACTTCCGACCGGTCATAGAGACGGGTAATACCGTCCTCGAATACTCGGTCGACCAATCGGTCGACAACGTGGGCATCTCCGGTGGCTTCACGGTGATCGGTTATGCCCGGTGGTTCGAAAGTCAGGGCTATGCCACGGTGCTCACGCGCGACGCGCAAGATCCAACCACCATCACCTGGTCTGGACCATCGTTGGTTGCGAGCGAAGGAGGCTTCGCCTCACTGAGGGCGCCGTACCAACCTACCTGGGGCGAATTCAAGCTGGCTGCGCAAGTCACGCCAGGCAAGTACCGGTTGTTCATCGGGGACGACTGCATCAACTCGATCGACAACACAGTCCAGCCGTGTGGGGTTACCGAGTCGTTCGAGATCCTGCCCTAGACGCCATCAAAGAACCAGCTCAGCCAGCGTTCGTAGGGTCGCCAGATTGGCGACAGATACGAGGAGAGTAGACGCGTTCGACGCCTCCCAGACATCAAGCCGATCACGCACCATCTCGCGGGTTCCCACCAGGTTCACCTCGTCTAGGAGCTCGTCGGGCACCGCATGAACGGCGGCCATCTTGTCGCCGCCCAAATACAGATCCTGGACCCGCCCGGCCGCCTCTGCAAATCCGTACCGGCACGCAAGATCGTTGTAAAAGTTGCGTCCCTTGGCACCCATCCCGCCGATATAGAGGGCTGCTTGGGGGCGGAGCCGATCGCGAGCCGCAGCGAGATCATCGGAAATGACAACCGCCAGGCTTGGCGCAACATCAAACGATTTGTCGGGGTCGGATGCCTTCGCCAATCCAGACGCCAGGCTTGGGCCGAACACTTCGCCAGCCCGTTCGGGCGAGTAGAAGACCGGTAGCCAACCGTCGGCGATTTCGGCAGTCAACGCGACGTTCCTGGGACCGATGGCAGCGAGATAGATGGGTAGATCCGATCGGAGCGGATGAGTCATCAGCTTCAATGGCTTGCCAAGGCCCGTTGCCTGCGGACCGGCAAACGGGATCTCGTAATGCTCGCCACTATGAATAAGCGGCCCATTGCGGCTGAATACTTTCCGAACGATGGAAACGTACTCACGACTCTTGCCGAGCGGTTTGCCGTACGCCTCCCCATGCCACCCCTCGACGACCTGCGGTCCCGACAGTCCGAGACCAAGCAGCAATCGACCCCCGGACAAACGGTCCAGGGTGGCGGCGGTCATGGCTGTCATGGCTGGCGTACGAGCGGGCATCTGAAGAATGGCCGAACCGAGTTTGATGGTCGAGGTCTGCGCGCCAATCCACGACAGCACCGTCACCGCATCCGACCCCCAAGCCTCCGCAGCCCACACAGAGTCGTACCCAAGCCGCTCTGCCTCGAGAATCAGCTCCATATCGGGTCGGTCCGCACGGGCGAGATACCCCAAGTTGAGCGCCAGCTTCATGGGATCAACCTGACACCTGGCGAACACCGGTTTCAGTGGCAAGGTGGGTCATCGCAATGTCATGCGACTCGGTCGGGATTCTCTCAACAACCGCGGCTGCCGTGGTTACCCCCACCCGGACCACATCAGGTCGGCATGTGGCGAGCAGCCGATCGTAATACCCCCGCCCGTGGCCAAGGCGGCCGCCTCGTCTATCAAACAATGCACCAGGAACGAGTACGACATCGATGTGCATGGGTTCAACCCGGGCCGCGTCTGCCACAGGTTGCCGGTATCCCCAACGGTGGGTTTCCATCGGCGAATCAGCCCGATGAACGGTGAGACCACCTACCTCTGGCGTCCGGGTCAAGAGCAGTTCGCCCGCCCCTTCGATTGACTCAACATCGGCTTCACCGGGCATCGCCGAATACGTCAGTACGGTCGGAGCTTCAAGTCCCATGAGAAAGGCTTCGATCCCGGATCGAATCCGCTCACTATCGACAGTCCAGTTCTGACCATTCGCCCACTCTCGCCACAATCGTTTCGTCGTCATGAAAGGCGAGCCTACTGTCAGGCGGCTAGTTTGGGCCGCCATGATTGCTTGGATCAGAACTGGCTTGCTCATAGTGAGCGGCTTCATCGTCACGCTCATTGTCTCCGCGATGCTGATCGCCGTGGCGGCGGTTCGACCGAACTCTCCTGTGCTTGACCGGATACTCAGAAAGTGGAGCCAAGCCTGGTTCACGTTGGGAGGTGTCACATTCTCCGCGGACGGAGCCACGATTGACGAATCCCGATCATATGTGATCGTGTCGAACCACCAGTCGAATTTCGACATCATGGCCGATCTGTTGGCGGTACCGGTTCCCGGCCGGTTCATGGCCAAAAAGGAGCTGTATCGGATCCCGGTAGTTGGATCGGCAATGAAGGCAACCGGGATGGTCAAAGTTGACCGGACCCAACACGGATCAAGCGTTCATGCTCAGCTGACGGCAGACGCCCGGGCCAACACCGATGCCGCCCGCAGCGTCATCGTCTATCCCGAGGGAACCAGAAGTCGAACCGGGGAACTCATGGCGTTCAAACGAGGCGCGTTCGCAATCGCCATCGCCGGCCAACTTCCGATCTTGCCAGTTACCATCGCTGGCTCCCACCGGGCCTGGCCACCCAAAGGGGCTGTTCGGGGCGGACCGATCGTGGCCAGGGTCCATGACCCTATCGAGACGGTAGGCATGACCAAAGATGACATCGCGTCGCTTTCCGAACGGGTCCGAGCGGCGATTGCCGCCGATCTGGCCGATCTCAATGACCAACTTTCCACCGCCCCGCACCACCAGAGCCGAACGTGACGCCGATCAGTCATAGAGGCCGATGAGATACATTCCCCCATCTCGCCGTTCACACAGCAATGCTCCTACCGAAGTGACCAACTGATACCGATCCGCATCGGGCTCGCCAGTCCACCACCGGCCAGTCCGACGCCACGGGCCCGCCCAATTGAGAACTGGCTCCCAGCGGCTACGCAGCCGAACACGGGTGGGTTGCTCCTCATCCCATTCCACTTCGATACGCTGCGAGATAACCAGTGCGGGAGATGGGCCAGGAGTCGCCCCGGGCCAAGGAGCGGCTGGTGCAACAAGTTCCGGGGGTTCACCCCATCGATGCCAACTCACCCGGTCAGCGGGGTCGCGCCCGCCTTGGGGCACCGCTCCCAGCACCTGATCAGGACCAATCAAGGCTTGCACCCTGGCCAAAGCTCGATCGGCCTCCATCACGGCCATTGTGTCTTCGAAGAAACCCAATTGACGTCCTCCCCCTGAAACATCGGCAGGAGACAGACGCAGCCGAACCATCCCGCCAGTTATGCCATGCGATTCGATCCAGGCTCGCAATTGCCACCAGACACGTTCGGCCAACATCACCTCATCAAAGGGGTCGGCATTTCTCCAAACCCGCAACCTAATAGCCCCATCGGCCGCTTCAGCTTCAACCTCTACCCGATGAGTGGCCGAACCATTTCTTCGCAACTCCCCCACCAGTTCGGTCGCCGCAGCTCTGGCCGCAAATCCAACCTGTTCCAGACGCTCCAGTGGGTCCTCAAATCGACGCTCGACGAATACATCCACGGGCACAGCTCGAGGTTGGGTCGAGCGATCCTGTCCACTGGCCAGCTGATGAGCCCGTAACCCTTCCGCCCCAAAACGAGAAACAATGGTGTCGCGAGGCAGTTGCGACAATTGGCCGAGTGTGGATATACCCAACCAACGAAACGTAGCCACCAAATCCTGGTTGGTGAGGGAATCGATGGCCACGTCAGTCAAGAACGTGGCGTCATCGGTAACGGCATAAACCCCACCAGGATGGGCTACTCCGGCGGCTCGCCGGGCAGCAAATGGACTATTGGCAACCCCGATCCGTGGCCGTTCACGGGTCTGAATGGTTTTGGCAACAAGTTCGACGAGTTCACCCTCACCCCCATAGAAGGCAACCGCCCCGTCGATATCAATAAATATCAATCCCGGTTCGGCTACTTCGACCATCGGAACCAGATCCTCGATGCTACGAACCACTGGCTCAAATCGGGCTAGTTCGGCGGAGATGTCCTGATCAAGCACCAACCCTCCCGGACAGATCGCCTCGGCACTTCGCCGCTTCATACCCCGGACGACTCCGGCAGTCCGAGCAGCCTGATTGGCGGCAACGACATGCTGGTTATCGGCTACCACACATGGCTTATCCGACGGCGCGTCCGGGCGAAACAGCGCCCAGGTTTCCCACCAGATGCACATCACTCGTTCCATCGTCTTCAACTCCGAATCGTTGTTCTATTCCTCGAACTCCCTTGCCAGATGCGTACAGGGATAGGCTTCGTCCAGAGAGGCGCCCATGTCCTCGATCCGGCCCTGACCAGGTGACCCGCTCAGCGGTCAGACGCATGTGGGTTATGCCTGCAGGCAACTGGCCACTCATCGGTCGCAACGCGACCGCCGCTCGTTCTTGACGTGCCTTGGCCGAGAGGCGGCGAAGTACCTGATCAGGAACCCCTGGGGGCACCTCGGCATAGATACCCCCCAACCCGGTCAGTAACGCACCTAGTACAGAAGGCCACTTCTCAGCATCAGAACATCGAATCACGGAAAGACGTGCCGGAGGAATCCCAACTTCCCAGGCCGCAACCGGACAGAACCATCCCCGCGTATCAACAATTGCCACGGGAGCCCGACTCGCAATCTCGGCCAGCATCACCAGGGCCAATCGGGTAAGTCCCGTACCCACCGGCCCCTCCAAACCGATTACTCGCCCTGGAACGAGCGTTAACTCGGTTGCCGGCCCTGACAACGTGGTTGTGTGGGTTGCGATAAGCGCCGCGAGTTCTTCCCGTGAAGCTTGCCTGCCACGTTGATTGGCGGTTTGGAGTGCCTTTTGTCGCACCCTTTGTTGGAGAAGCGTCGTTGCTGCCATGTCCACTCATATCGGAGGGACACGCCATGATATCGAACATACGTTCGATCTGTCAACCGGTCATTCGAGCTCGTCAATGGTCTTGGGCCAGTCATCTTTGAGCAATCTCGATAACGACCGGTCAGCGAGTAATTTGCCGTCGGTTTGGCAGGTAGCGCAGTAATTTGTTTCGTTACTTGCGTAGACGATACGTTGGACTTTCGATCCGCACACCGGGCACGGTTCTGCGTACTTACCATGGACCGCCATGTCTTTGCGGAAGGCAGTCACCTTGTCAGGGAACCCGTCACCGACCTCGGCTCGAAGCCGCTCTGTCCATTCCAGCAAAGAGCTTTGGGTGGCCTCGTACAGCCGGGTTATTTCATCTTCGGTCAATTGCCTGGTTCGTCTTACCGGAGACAGCTTCGCTTTATGCAGAATCTCATCTGAATAAGCGTTGCCGATGCCCGAGAAAATACGCGGGTCAGTCAATCCTCTCTTCATCGTGCGATTCTCCCGGATGAGCGCTCCAGCAAACTCCGCCCGACTCGCCGTAAGTGGTTCAATGCCACCCCGGTCGTGAGCCAGAACGGCATCGATGCCTCGTTCAATATGCAACGACGCTCGCTTCTTGGTTCCCTGCTCGGTAAGCATTAAGGTGCCCTCTGGGAAGTCGAACGCGCACAACCCCACCTTGTTGGGTACGGCCTGGCCCTTCTTCACCCACCGCAAGCGCCCGGCCACCATGAGATGAAGCACAACAAACAAGTCATCTTCGAACTCGAAAACGATTCGCTTGCCTATCCGCTGGAACCCGCGGACCTTCTTACCTTCGACGGCCGACACCGGTGGGTCGTAGGTCCGAAGCAGGGATACCGAGCGCACCCGGAGCTTCTCGAGCGTTTGACCTACGGTGAAGCGTTCGAGAGCCTCTACGTAGACGACTATGTCAGGAAGTTCCGGCATGCCGGGAGCCTAGTTCTCGCCGGTCGGCCGGCGCCGCTGCTCCCGCACCGCCACGGCCGCGGCCAACGCCATAAGCGCCCAGATGGCCGCATACACTCGGAGCGAATCTGTTCCCTTCCGCCACACAACCTCGCCGCCCAGGACCGCTCCCGCAAACCATCCTGCAGACATGAGAATAATGAGACGTTGGCGGGACCAGAGAGCTACGGGGCCAATGGCCGCCAGTCCGAACAAGCTCAAATATGAGGCTCGTCGGGAAACGACGTAGGCAGAACTCCAGCCGTGTGACGCTTCGACAATCCCGAAGAACGGGGCCGTTACATTGGAGCCGAGTCCTCCGCTCCCGTCGAAAGCCGAGACCACAATCAGGCTGACGACGACCAAAACCCCAAACGGTACGAGCAGGTAGATGAGAGCTGCCCGTCGTTGGCCCCCAATCCAAGCGTCGATCGCCACGGCAATCGCAAATATCAAGAACTGCTCCTTGGTGAGAACGGCCGCAGCCAACAGCAGCACGGCAAGGGCCCGATGACCCTTACGGTAGGCGGCCACCCCGGCCAGCGACAGCCCCAGTCCAAGCGAGTCGGGCGTCGATATCACCGTGGAAAGAATCAACCCCACGTTGAGATACACCGCCAGAGCCAACAGGCGCGACCGGACCCCATACGTCTCACCGATCACCACGAGGGCAGCCGCGGCGAGTCCAAATCCAATCGCCGACCAGATGGCGAGTCCCACGATCGTTGCACGGGGCGACAGTGTTCCCATGACCCCTCCGAGCGCAGGATATAGCCAGCGGCGATAGCGAAAAGCTGGAGCACCCAATGCCTCTCCCGCCTCCCCTCCGAATGGTTGACGGGCGATAACGTATGCAGCCTGCCCGTCATGTCCAAAGTCAGGAAAGATGGGAATGTCGTCGCCGAGTTCCGACTTGATGAACGGCGCCACCGAAGACGACTCGCCAACCTGGAGCATGGCAGCGGAATCGCCAAAAGCACGAGTCACGAACATTTGAAAAATCCCGGCCAGAACCAGCCCGCCCAGAAATATCGTCCACGGACGTAGTCCTACCATATGACGAAACATCGCGACTGAAGACGGCAGGTTAGGGGCATCGACGCATAGCCTATCGCGGTCTGTGCGAAGCGGTCGGACCACCCGATTACCCGATGTCCGAGAACGATCAGTTGGCGGGTATCAGTGCAATCGGTGAAAACCCGAGTAGACGACGAGCGAGCCATCACGCACAAAGCCAGCCAGTGTCAAACCAACCTGCGTCGCCAGGTCGACGGCCAAGGATGAGGCAGCAGACACCCCACACACGATCGGAATACCGGCCACGGCGGCCTTTTGGGCAATCTCAAACGACACCCGACCAGAGACAAATAGGATCGTGTTTGCGAGGTCGAATCTGTCAACCAGGGCCACCCCGACGACCTTGTCAACCGCATTGTGCCGACCGATATCTTCACGAATGGTCAACAACTCTCCAGCCGGCGTGAAGAGAGCTGCGGCGTGCAAACTCCCGGTTGCGTCAAAACCCTGCTGATGAACCCGCATGACAGCGGAGAGGCGGTTCAGCACATCCACGCCGATCCTGGGGCCGACCGGGAGCTCCGATGCCGTAATGAGTACTGCGTCGATCGAGGCTTTGCCGCAGACCCCGCAGGACGACGACGAATACAGATTGCGACGAAATTGCTCTGGATCGATCACGACACCATCGGTGATGGTCAATTCCCATCGGCCCTCCCCGAGATCGATCGGCTCGCCAAGCTCGTGGGAACCAAGAACGATGGCCTCAGTGAGGGCAAACCCACGAATGAGGTCCGGATCGTCTCCCGGCGTACGCATGAGGACGGCGATCGGCACATTTCCGAGCCGAATCTCCAGTGGCTCCTCAACAGCCACGAGATCGGAGGTATCGGCGACGACACCGTCAACAATACGGCGAACCGGTCGAGAGGTACTGGCAGTCATGTGTCGGACAGCGTACCCGTCCGGCTCAGGCATGCCGACATACATTCAAACAAAAAGGAACCCCCAGGTTGCCCCGGGGGTTCCTCACTCAATGGTTGTGGTCAGACTAAACCTCTGAACCAAACTCGTCTTCAAACGAGACCATCTTGCGAGCGGGCTGACTCGTGTTGCCTGAATCACCGGCCGCCTCACGGGGGCGATCCGAAGCACTATCACGATTCCCACTGCTGCGGTTTCCGTCGCGACTGGCGCTGTCACGGGTGTTGCCACTCCGATTGCCGCCCCGGTCACCACCACGGTCACGGTCACGGTCACGACCGCCCCGGTCACGGTCACGACCACCCCGGTCGCCACCCCGGTCACGATCGCCACCACGGTCACGGTCACGACCACCACCACCGGTATTCTGCGACGGTGGTCGGTTCTTGGCTTCCTCCGATGGCTCAATCGCTTCGGCCGGCTCAAGGCTGACCTTGCCGTTACGGTCGATCTCGCGAACGATCACCTTGACTGCCTGGCCAAGCGCCAGGTAGTCCTCGACGTTCTCAACCCGACGATCGCTGTCGATCTTAGAGATATGCAACAACCCGTCACGGCCTGGCAAGATGTTGACGAACGCACCAAAGCTCGTGATGTTCACAACCGTGCCTTCGTAGGTCTCGCCAACTTCCGCCTCGGGCGGGTTCGCAATCGCCTCGATCCGGGACTTGGCCAGTTCCAGCTTCACACTGTCAGAAGCGCCGACCCGAACGATGCCGTAGGCACCGTCCTCTTCGATCTCGATCGATGCGCCAGTCTCTTCCTCGAGTTCACGGATGACCTTGCCTTTTGGCCCGATGACCTCACCGATCTTGTCCTTGGGGATACGGATCGAAATGATGCGAGGAGCATTCGGGTTGAGTTCTTCCCGAGGGCCGGCAATCGCTTCCGCCATCGCCGCCAGAATCTTCAGCCGGGCATCTTTGGCCTGATCGAGGGCCTTTGCCAATACCTCGGCCGGAAGGCCTTCGATCTTGGTGTCAAGCTGTAAAGCCGTAATGGTATCAGCCGTACCGGCCACCTTGAAGTCCATGTCTCCGAGGGCGTCTTCAGCACCAAGGATGTCGGTCAACGTGATGAACGTGTCGCCCTCGTTGATCAACCCCATGGCAATGCCGGCCACTGGCGCGATAATCGGCACCCCGGCATCCATCAGTGACAGCGAAGACCCACATACAGACGCCATCGAGGACGAACCGTTGGATGACAGAACTTCTGAGACAAGCCGGTAGGCATACGGGAAATCTTCAGACGTTGGGATGACCGGATGCACCGCCCGTTCGGCGAGCGCACCGTGGCCAATCTCGCGACGCTTCGGACCCCGCATGAACCCGGTCTCGCCAGTCGAATAGGGTGGGAAGTTGTAGTGATGCATATAACGCTTGGATGTTTCAAGATCCAACGTGTCGAGCATCTGTTCCATCTTCAACATGCCGAGCGTCGTTACGTTAAGGACCTGCGTCTCACCGCGCTGGAACAAACCAGAACCGTGGGCACGACCAATGACACCAACTTCCGCCTTCAATTCGCGAATGTCGGTGAGTCCGCGTCCGTCGAGACGGATGCCCTCATTGATAACCCGCTCACGCATCATGACCTTGGCAACCTTGCCAAAAGCCTTCTTGGCCATCGCCAGCTCGTCTTCATCGGCTTCGCCATACTCGACCATGACCTCGTCGCGAGCGGCACTCTGGGCGAGGCCACGCTCCTTCTTACCCGGTAGCCGGATAACCGACTCAAGCTTCGGGGCGGCCAGGGATTTCACCTTGTTGTAGACATCGTCGGTGAAATCTACCGATATCTCATATTCGACTTCTTCGATGTCGAACATGGCACGCAACTGGGTTTGTAGATCGATGAATTGGCCAATGTACTGTTTGGCCTCTTCCAACCCACGGGCCACAGCGGCCTCGTCCGAGGTCGGAGCTCCATCCTGGGCCATCCGGATGCCGTTCACTGTCGAACCGGCCTCAACCATGATGATGTCGATCTCACCAGCAGGATTACGGACCCCGGCAACGGTGAGTTCAAACACCGACTCGTCGAGATCGTCGAAGGTCGGCAACGGGATCCACTCGCCATCTTTGAGGGCAAGACGAACGGCGCCAACCGGACGCTCAAACGGAATCGAACTTACCGACAAGGCAGCAGAAGCACCGTTGAGGGCCAGGATGTCATACGCCTGCTCTTCATCGACGGCCAGAACCGTCCCGATGATGTGCGTATCGCACCGGAATCCATCGCGAAAGTTGGGGCGTAGTGGGCGATCGATCAAACGACAGGTGAGGATCGCCTTCTCCGAAGCCCGACCTTCCCTGCGAAAGAACGACCCCGGGATGCGACCCGCTGCATACATACGCTCTTCGATATCCACCGTCAATGGGAAGAAATCGGTACCGGGACGCATCGTCTTCGATGCCGTTGCGGTGACGAGAACTTCCACGCCGCCAAGTTGTACGGTGACGGCACCGTCGGCCTGAAGGGCCAGTTTTCCGGCGCTAATGGTGACTTCCTTGTCACCGACTAGGCCACGTACCTGATGTTCTGGCACGGTTACTCCTTTGTTTCATGGAGAAGAGCCGCAATTGGCAGTGGTCACAGCTCCCGCGGGAGCGGTCTCCACTGACAATCGACAGGCTTTCTCCGATGGTGTTTCTTAGGTGATCTCGGGGTTTCCCGAAACTCGGAAGAGGGTGACTCCCCCATAATCAAGAAAGCGGCTGTTCAGCCGCTTTCTCAAAGTCTTAGTGGCGAAGGCCGAGCGTTGTAATCAACGTACGATATCGCTCGACGTCCTGGCGCTTCAGGTAGTTCAGCAGACGACGGCGCTTGCCGACCAACATGAGCAAGCCACGTTGTGTGTGAAAGTCGTGCTTGTGCTCTCGCATGTGATCGGTCAGATGCTTGATACGCTCGGTCAGTAAAGCGACCTGAACCTCGGGCGAACCCGTGTCAGAGTCGTGCTGGCCGAATTCGGAAATGATTTCTTCGGTGGTCTTCATGAATCCAATGTTTCTCGACATGTACGCCCACTCGACAAGAGGTGGTAAGTGGGACGGTTGAAAGTGTAACAGGTCCCACGCATGTGCCAATTCGGCCAGGTCTCCGGCGACTGAGACCTTGATCACCCGGCGAGGGCGTCGACCTCGATCTCTACCTTCCAGGCCGGATCAAGCAGCGCAGCCACCACCACCATGGTCGCCGGCGGAGTTGACTGATCAAACAGCTGACGGTGTGCCCTGCCGACCTCGTCAGCGAATGCGGCATCCGTTATGTACATCCGCGTCCGAACGACACCCGCTGCCGTACCCCCAAGCTCTTCGATTGCCGCCAGGGCGATGGTTCCGCACAGCATCATCTGATCGAAAGGACCGTGGGGGGTTGGAGCTCCGTCCTGCGGTATCGGCGCAGTGCCCGCCACCCGGATCATCTCACCAACCCGGACCGCCCTTGAAAACCCGTACCGTTCCTCAAAGGGCGAGGCAGATCGAACAAATCGGCGTTTCATGCCGTGAAACTAGCCCAAGGCGTTCGGCTTGGTGGATCGGCGATCAGCATTCAGTACATCGCCGGCGGCCGCGATGTCGCGGCGGATCTGTGCGACGAGGTTCTCGACTCCGTCAAACTTCTGTTCCGCTCGCAGCCGATGGGCCAGCTCCACCTCAATCACCCGGCCGTACAGGTCGCCGTCCCAATCGATCAGATGAGCCTCAACGGTCACCGAGCGGCCATCAAACGTCGGACGAACCCCGACATTGGTCACGGCAGGAACCCGCTCTTGGTCGAGGATTGCGTATCCGGCGTAAACCCCGGTCTCGGGTAGCACGATGGTCGGTTCATAGTTCACGTTGGCGGTTGGTATTCCAATCGTTGTACCCCGACCGTCGCCGCGGACTATTGGACCTTCGATGGCATACGGCCTGCCGAGAAGCTCAGTGGCTTCTTCGACCTTCCCTTCAGAGATCAGCGCCCGAATTCGAGTAGAAGAGAGTTGTGAGTCATGCTCTGACAAGAGCGGCACCGCGTCGACCAAGAACCCCCATTGCTCGCCGGCCGCCACCAACGTAGCGACATCGCCGGCTCGATTCATCCCGAAACGAAAATCGGCCCCAACGGCAACAGCCCGAGCGGCGAGCGCATCGACGAGCACGGCTTTGATGAACTCGTCGGGCTCCATGGACCTAATTCGGGTGAAGGGCAGCACGCCTACGACATCGACCCCATGGGCTTCAAGCTGGCTCAACCGTTGGTGGATCGTTCCCAACAATCGGGGAGCCCGGTCAGGGGCGATGACGGCGAGAGGATGAGGATCGAAAGTCAACACACCCCGCACCGTGCCCGGTCCATTGGCCCGTTCGCCGAGAGACACCAACTCATCGAGCACGGCCTGGTGGCCTCGATGAACCCCGTCAAAGACGCCAATCGCCACGACCGAGCGTTTCTTGGCTATCTCCCACCCGGCTGGATCACCGGTAAGAACTCTCACGGCAAGACCACCTCAGGCACAAAGGTCCCTGAAACGAGCCGGTAAACCGCCAGCAGGTTCTCTGCGGTATCGGCCAATCGAACAATATCGCCCTCGGTCCATTGGCCGGGTACCTCCTCGACGGTCAACCGGGCTCCGTTACGGACCCGATCCGCAACTTCGGAACGGAGCAAACAGTGGGGCAACGAAGCCAGCGCATCAAAAGGACTGAGGAGAGCCGTATCCCATCGACCGGCTTCACCCAGCTCATCGAGGCGCTCAAGGGTGATGGCATGTTCGACAGACAATGCGCCTGTCTTCAGTCGACGGAGTGCCTTAAGGTGAGCTCGCCCACCGAGAGCTTTGGCGAGATCGTCTGCCAGAACCCGAACATAGGTCCCTTTTGCGCAGACCACCCTGATGACCGCCTCGGTATATTCCTGCGGCCGCACGTCGAGGACCTGAAGAGAGTAGATCTCAACCGGGCGCGCTTCGCGCTCAACCTCGATCCCCTGGCGTGCCAATTCGTGGAGCCGCCGTCCCCCAACCTTCAGAGCGGAGACCATCGGCGGAACCTGGTACACCGTCCCGGTAAACTTCCCAATTACGGCTTCAAGGTCAGCCGGCGTCACCAGCATGGGCTGGCGGTAGGTTTCTTCGCCATCTGCATCAAGGGAATCAGTGGCGACGCCGAACTGAATCTGCCCGACATATTCTTTTGGAAGGTCCTGGACAAACCGCATGAGTTTCGTTGCCGGGCCAACCCCACAAACCAGTAGCCCGGTGGCCAGCGGATCCAGCGTTCCTGCATGGCCCACTTTGCGGATGTTGATGGCCCTCCGAACCCTGGCGACCACATCGTGTGACGTCATACCTGACGGTTTGTCGATGAGCAGGAACCCTCGATCGCTCATTCTTCTTCGTCGAGTTCCCGCAGCTTCTGCGAAATACGTACGCCATATTCAATGGCCGGGTCGACTTCGAACCTCAGCGTCGGCGTGTACTTCATCCGGATCGACGAACCGATCGCCCGGCTTAGCCGGGGGGCGGCAGACTCGAGAGCCGCCTGCGTGGCTACTTGTTGTTCAGCCGGACCCAGCACGGAGTAAAACACCCGGGCGGTGCGCAAATTGGGAGCCGTTTCCACTCCGGTGATCGTGACAAATCCCAATCGAGGATCTTTGAGATCCTCAACCTCTCTTGCGATCACATGATGCACGGACGAGTTGATCTTTCGCATCCGGTCTGACATCTACGCCTCCGGTGGCTCTAGGTAGCTGATCGAGCTGGATACCAGTTCGATCTCCAGCTGGTTCTCCGTACATTCCACCACGTTCATAACCATCGAGTCGACCACAAGGAGGCTGGACGAGACAAGGGCCACGGCAAGTTCTGTTCGCTGCCAGGTGTCCTGATGGCCAACCTCGGCTGTGACCACGTCGGCGATAGATCGAACGGAAGTGACCAACCTGGCGAGGACCCGACGCTTTTCCTTGAGGGAATGAACGCCTGGCATTCTCAGCTCAAGAACAAGAACGGCCGCGACAACAGCTACGAGCGGGCCACCTCTCGGACCTCGTACGCTTCGATCACGTCGCCTTCCTTGACATCGTTATAGCCCTCAAGAGAGACACCACACTCGAAACCAGCCTGGACCTCGCGTACGTCGTCTTTGAATCGGCGCAGTGTCCCGATGGCCCCGTCATGGATGACCACCCCTGCTCGCAGGAGACGGACTTTCCCACCCCGGGTAAGGGAACCTTCTGTGATATAGCAGCCAGCGATATTTCCACGACGCGGAACCTTGAACACTTCCCGAACCTCAGCCGAGCCAAGAACTGCCTCAACCTCGTCGGGAGCCAGACGACCGACCAAAAGGGCTTCGATGTCATTCAGCAGTTCGTAAATGATGTTGTAGGTGCGGATCTGGATACCCTTGGCTTCGGCTGCTTTGCGGGCCTGAGCATCGGGGCGGACATTGAACCCGAAGATCAAAGCCTCGGTCACTTCGGCGAGACTCACATCGTTCTCGGTGATGCCACCAACGGCCCCATGCACGATGGTGATCGTTCCGCCATCGCGGGTGATCTTGCTGGTCGCTTCACGTACTGCTTCCATCGAACCGTGAGCGTCGGTCTTGACAATCAAGCGAAGCTCGGCCTCATCGGCCGTTCGGAGCTGTTCGAGCAGAGACGTCAACCTCTCGCGTGCGGTCGGGACCACCAGTTCGGCCTGACGCATTCCTTCGAGGGTGGCCGCCGCCTCTTGCCTGGCGATCCGTTCATTCTTCCGCACATCAAAAGCATCACCGGCGGTGGGAACATCTGACCAACCCATCACGAGTACTGGAGTCGACGGACCGGCCGATTTGAGCTCCTGACCGTTGAAATCCAACATGGCGCGAACCCGGCCAGAAATGGGTCCGGCAACCAGGGCATCTCCCCGACGCAAGGTGCCACGCTGGACGATCACCGTGGCAACGGGCCCGCGGCCCTTATCCAACTGGCTCTCAACGACCGTGCCCGACGCAGATGCCTTCGGATTGGCCTTGAAATCCTCGACCTGGGCTACCAGGTCAATAACTTCAAGCAAGGTGTCGACTCCCTCGCCCGTGAGTGCAGAGAGTTCCACCGTCGGAACGTCGCCACCGAGAGATTCAGCGATCAATCCATACTCGGTGAGTTGGGCGCGTACCCGATGGGGATCCGCGCCGGGTGTGTCCATCTTGTTTATCGCGACAATGATTGGCACATTCGCCGCCTTGGAGTGACTGATCGCCTCCTGGGTTTGCGGCATGATCCCGTCGTCGGCGGCCACCACGAGAACGACAATATCTGTGACATTGGCTCCCCTGGCCCGCAGGGCCGTGAAAGCCGCATGACCAGGCGTATCGAGGAACGTGGTCTGTGCCCCATCATGATCGACCTGATAGGCCGCGATGTGTTGGGTGATCCCCCCGTGCTCGCCCTCAACGACACTGGTTTTGCGAATGACATCGAGCAACGTGGTCTTTCCGTGATCGACGTGGCCCATTACGGTCACGACGGCCGGCCTGGACACCAAATCGGTATCGGCGTCATCAAACGTCCGCTTGGGCCTGATGAGGGATGCAGTCTCTTCCTCTTCAGCTTCGCCACCTTCAACGGTCACCACAACACTGAAGTGATCGCCAAGCAATTCAAAAGCGTCAGCCGGTATCGGGGTTCCCAGACCCACCAGCTCGCCCATCTGAATGAGGGCAGCCACCACCTCGGTTCCTGGTCGGCCGATGACATCACCAAATCCACTCGGCGTAATGCCCATGAGTACAGTCACAGCACCCCGCTGTGAGGCGACCACGGTCGGTTCAGCAGGTTCCGGAGCGGCGTCGACGATCGCCTTCGGTGGCTCAGGTTGGGCCTGAGGTTCGGGTTCGGTCGCTGCGACAGGTTGAGGGTCTGGCTGAGGCTCGGAAGGTTTGGGGGCAGCCTTCTTCACAGGTTCGGACGGTGACGCTGGAACCAAGGCGGCTTTCAGCAGCACCGTATCGGACGCCTCCAATCCGGAGGACGCTGTCTTCACCGCAAGTCCGAGCTCCTCGGCCTTGGCCAGTACATCTTTCGAATCGAGACCCAGGTCCCGGGCAATTTCGTAAATTCGTGCTTTAGCCATTACTCCTCAGCGTCCCCGTCTGT
>JAHEDI010000001.1:0-112500 GCA_024641305.1 bacterium
TGGTCGGTCGGCCGTCAATCGTCCTGGCCGATGAGCCGACCGGCAACCTCGACACAAAGACGAGTGACTCGATCGTGTCGCTACTGGAGGAACTCAACGACGAGGGTTCGACCATCGTCGTGATCACGCACAACCGCGACATCGCCGAAGCCATGCCGAGAGCCATCGGATTGCGCGACGGACTCATCGAATATGACACGGCGGGAGTGGGGGTTTCGTAGATGGTCGAAACCCGCCTTCACAGCGATGAAAAAGCCGTACTCGTACCGTCGAAATTGCACGGCATGGATATTGCCCGTACGGCCGCGGTGGGCCTTCGAACCCGCAAACTGCGCGCCGGACTATCTGCGCTCGGCATCATGATCGGGATCGCTTCAATGGTGGCGGTTCTTGGTCTATCGGAATCTTCCAAGTCAGAACTCCTTGCCCAGTTGGACCGGCTCGGAACGAACCTGCTCACTGTGCAGGCCGGCACCGGGATCGGGCGGGGAGCGGGTGAGTTGCCCCAAGACGCCGCCGCCATGATCAACCGCATCGGACCGGTCGAAGTAACCAGCGTGGTATCGGCCGTCGATGGGGCCAATGTCTTTCGCACCGACTTCATCCCGGAGGGCCAGACAGGCGGCATCACGGTACAGGCGGTAAGTACCGACCTTCTCAAGACGCTCGGTGGAACAATCTCTGCCGGCCGATTCCTCGACGACGCGTCCAGTACCTATCCAACAACCGTGCTCGGATCGGTGGCAGCCCAACGGCTCGGCATCGGTTCGGTGACGGGTGACCAGCTCGTCTGGCTCGGCGGTCAGTGGTTTACGGTGATTGGCATTCTCGATCAGTTCGAATTGAGTCCCGACCTCGACAGAGCCGCTCTGGTCGGCCTTCCAGCCGCCGAGAAATACCTTGGCGACGACAATGTCCCTACTGCGATCTACGTGCGAGCGAATCCGGCCGCCATCGACGATGTCATGGCGGTCCTGGCCGCAACCGCCAATCCTGAGACGCCTGAAGAGGTCGAAGTCGATCGTCCCAGTGATGCTCTTGAAGCACGAGAAGCCGCCGACGATGCGTTCACGGCTCTCTTTCTTGGCTTGGGCGGCGTAGCGCTTCTGGTTGGCGGGGTTGGCATCGCCAACGTCATGGTCATCTCGGTGCTCGAGCGCCGTTCCGAGATCGGACTCCGCCGGGCTTTGGGCGCCACCAAGTGGCATGTCGCCACGCAGTTCCTTGGCGAAGCGCTCCTCCTAGCCACGGTCGGGGGCGTCGGGGGCGTCCTGCTCGGTGCTGGGGTTACCTGGGCATGGGCCACATGGCGGGGTTGGGGAGTGCTGGTACCTCCGGTTGCCATTGCCGGCGGGATAGCTGCGGCACTCCTTATTGGTGCCATCGCAGGGCTGTATCCGGCCATCCGGGCTGCCCGCATGTCACCGACCGAGGCCCTGCGCACGGCCTAGGAGCGCTGGCTGGTTCTGAGATGGGACCCCGGTTTTCGCCTCGATCGATGCGCCTGGAGTGCTGGAACCAAAGTACACTGATTGGTCAGCTCTCAGCGAGGACACCTTGGCCAAGCCTATCCAGATCCGCCCGTCGAACGTCATCGACTCGACCCGGTAAATCCTATGTTCCCAGCCCTTCTAGGCGTGGTTGCCGGCATCGCCCTGTTGGCCTACGCAGCTGATCAGTTCGTCCTCGGAGCAGCCCGGGTGGCGCTGGTCAAGAAGATTTCGCCTGTACTGGTCGGCATCGTCATCATCGGTTTTGGCACAAGCACGCCCGAACTCCTTGTCTCGGCGTTCGCCACCCTGCGAGGTAGTACCGAAATTGCCATCGGCAACATCGTCGGATCAAACCTTGCCAACTTGTCGCTCCTGTTGGGAATCGGAGCACTCATGGTGCCGCTATCGGTACAGTCCCGGACGGTTACTCGTGAGGGCCTGATCACCGTAAGTGCGATGGGAGGGTTTGCCCTCGTTGTCCAGGGTGGCGGAGTCTCAAAACTGGAAGGCGGTCTCTTGCTCGCCGGTCTGGCCGGGGCCATGTACATAATTACCCGTCGATCCCCGAACGATCCACTCGGATCCGAAACCGAGGAACTCGCCGAACCCCTATCGCATAGCCTGCGAACTGAAGCCCTGAGGACTCTGCTCGGTATGGTCGGCACGCTCGCTGGCGCCCAGTTGCTGCTGTGGGGAGCCGTAGACCTCGCCGAACGGGCCGGCCTGGCCGAGGGGTTTGTCGGAGTTACGCTGGTGGCAGTGGGGACGTCGTTGCCGGAGTTGGTGACGGTCATCCAATCGGCCCGTAGGCGCCAAACCGACCTGATCGTAGGGAACCTGCTCGGGTCGAATCTCTTCAACGCACTGGGTGTCGGGGGAGTGGTGGGCCTCGTCGGAGCCTCTCCCATCAGCTCGCCGTCGTTGACGCTCGTGGCCGCCGTCGGGGCCTTGGTGGTTGCGGCCCTCGCCGTCCTCGCCATGCAAACCGGTCGCATCGTCGCGCGGTGGGAGGGCCTGGCTCTGGTGATCGGCTACCTGGCCTTCATTCCTTTCCTCAACTAGTGCCTGACGCGGTCCACGATCGGTAGCCGTTGGGAATCTTTCAAAGCAGCATCCCGATGGCCGACGCTTGGGATCCATGTAGCGCGTCGCCGTGCAATCTGTATCCTCGATCATTCACAAGAGATAACGCCTCCGAGGAGACCAATGTCCGCTCACGTATACATCGCAGGCCCTCTATTCGATGATGGTGAACGATGGTGGATGGAGCGGGTGGAAGCCGTGGTCGCATCCGCCGGCCTGACCACCTTCCTGCCGCACCGGGACAACCCGCCAAAGACAGCCGATAACGTCGGTGAAATCTTCGCAACCAACCGGACGGCCCTCCACGATTGTTCCATGGTCGTTGCGAGCCTGAACGGTGTCATCACCGATGACGGGACCGCTTGGGAGATCGGATATGCCTACGCGTTGGGCAGACGGATTATCGGCATCCACACCGACTGGCGGTCACGGTTTCCGAGCGAAGTCGTCAACCTGATGGTCGAACGATCACTCGGCCAGCTCGTCCGTTCCCTGGACGAGCTGGCCGAACTTCTCTCGGGTTCTGTTGGTTAGGGAGCAGGCAGCGCACTATTCGACATGAGTATGCCGTCGACCCAGGCCGTGATCGTCTGGCCACGAGGACCGAAGTCCGCATCTTCAAACTCGGTGATCGTGGCAGCGTTGGCAATTACGCCGCTTGCGTAGAGCCCTCCTACGCTGTTGTAGACCTCGACGCTCAGCGTTCCGTCATCGGCTCCGATGGCAGACTCGGTCGTGGCGTGCCACTCGATCCGATACCACTCATCGGCGGCCAGAACCGGACCAAGGACGAGGTCATCGCGACCATAACCGAGCATGCCGCCCGCCGTCATTAAGATCTTGCCGTCTTCGCGAACCGTGATCGAGTGGGACTGAGTGTCACCATTGTTGTAACCACCGACAACGTCGACGATGCGGCTTCCGGCCGGAGTAATAGTCCCGGTATACCGGAAGTAAACGCGCCCGTAGAGGTGCTCGGCTTGGTTGAAGTCGTTGATTCGCAAGTATGTGGCTGGTTGCCCCACCATCCGAGTGAACAGAGCCGAATTCAGTCCGACTGCAGCGAACGCGTCATCGTAGACCGGTGTCTGCAGTCCGTCCTGGGTTTCTGTTACGGTCAGGCTTCCAGCCGTTAACAATGCTCCGTCTCCCGAGACAGATAGCGACTGGATCGGGTCATTGAACGTGACTACCCACGGGCTAGCGCTAGTTCC
This sequence comes from bacterium, assembly GCA_024641305.1. Classification (GTDB taxonomy): domain Bacteria; phylum Actinomycetota; class Acidimicrobiia; order Spongiisociales; family JAENVV01; genus JAENVV01. The sequence continues at coordinate 3,791 of JAHEDI010000001.1, forward strand.
GGTACCGGAACTGGGCACCGAAACGTTCACGACCGTCGATAGCAGCTCAAGAGCCGACTTGACGCTTGCCGCCGTAGCGTTGTACGGGATTGGGGCAGTCGTTTGGCCGTCGACCGTCACGGTGAACGTGCCTCCTGTGGCGGTTCCGCGATCGATAGTGGTGACCTCTTTCGGCGCCAGAACCTGGGACCACTGGTCGGGATCGCCACTATCCGACGGCTTGATGAGCGCCCCGTCTACGCCCGTCTCGAATCCGTTGGCGAAGGTGTACGGCAGATTGACAGCAGGGAGGACGCCGTACACATCGTATTCAGACTCAGATCCGGAATCTACAAGCCGGAACTGATACTGGTCGGTCGGGTCGGCGCCAGCCAGACTGACTGAGAAGAGAAATTCAGTTTCTTGCCCTGGACCGATGGCCACGGCAGTTGTAATGGCTCCGTCGACCTCGTCGACACGACCGGCGACGAATGTCTGCGGACCAGCGAGCCTCTCGGACGGAGCCTCGGCGTCATCCGTCAAATCGACGCTGGCAGTGGGGCGCACCCTCTCTGCTGGACCGACATTGGTCCAATCCGACCAAGCCAGCGGCCCATTCGGCGACGTGGGCCCGATGTACCGATACTGCAACCGCGGTTCAACGTCGACTGCGTTTCCGGTACCGGTGTTGGATACGCCAATCCGGACACCGAATGTGGTGCCGTTAGCGGCTATGACGGCTCCCCTATTAAGCGCCCCGTTAAGCGTCGCGGCGTCTTCTGTGCCGTCATCGAAGATACCGAACCCACCCTCCGTGATCAACGGATTCGTTGCGATGGTGGTTGAGGTCGTCGTCGTCGAGGAGGTCGTGGTGCTTGAGGTGGTCGTGGAACTGGTAGTTGTAGAACTGGTAGTCGTGGTCGTCGTGGGGAACTTCGTCAGCGCCCTGGCGAGGAACGAGGCCATCTGATCGCGTCGGATCTTCGCCGTCGGGCAGAAGGTAGTAGCCGTACAGCCAACCGTGATACCCGAGGCGGCCAGCCGATTGATGTCGTCCTCGAATGTGGTTCCGTCGTCATCTGTGAAGTAATCGGTGGGCGTAGCGCCGAGCTTGAAACCCCGCTTGAGGAACGCGGCCATTTGACCGCGTGTAACGGTCGCGGTCGGGCAGAAGGTAGTGGCCGTACAGCCAACCGTGATGCCCGAGGCAGCTAGCCGATTGATGTCGTCCTCGAACGTGGTTCCGTCGTCATCTGTGAAATAGTCAGTCGCAGTGGCCGGAAGGTCCAGGGCCCGCTTGAGAAAGGCAGCCATCTGACCGCGTGTGACACTGGCTGACGGGCAGTACAGCGACGGGCCGCACCCGGTGGTAATACCTAACGCAGCAATGAATTCGATATTTGCTTCGTGAATATTTCCGTCGTCATCGCTAAAGGTATTGACCGCCTGGGCGGACACGGGATCGCCGCCCACCACGATTGTTACGACCGAGACCATCGCCAAAATGACCAACGAAGCCAAAGCGGCTCGTACAAACCTTGCCTGCATAATGCCCCCAAGTGCATGTGTTGATAACGTCAGCCACCACCCAGCAGCCAACCATTACTTGGTGTGTCATCCGGGACACACCGACCCGTGTTCCTGATCGGATCTTCAAACAACCGACCGGAGAACTCCAAAGATCATAACGGAGTCGCGTCCGAAGGCAACAGCTAGCGCCGGGAGAGCGGCGACCTTAGGGCCCAATCCAGCCGGTATTGGACATCTTCACCTCGTCGATCCAAGCGACCACCGTTGAAGATCGAATCCCGAAATCGGCATCCTCAAATTCGGTCTTGGTGAACGCACCCGGAGCGGCAATAGTGCCGGTATCCACCTGAGTTCCCGCCGCGTCATACAGGCGTACCTCGAATAGCCCATCTCCAGCTCCGACCTTCGACTCGGTCACCGCGTGCCACTCGATGCGATACCAACTGTTGGCGGCCAGCACATGGGTGAGCAAAAGGTTGGTCTCTCCGACCACACCGACGACACCGCCGGCCTTCATATTGATACGACCGGCAGATGCGCCTGCGTTCAACCCGGTAAGCGAGATCGAATGGGAATTGGTATCACCGGCTTCAAACCCTCCTACCACGTCCACAATCCTGGCACCGTCGCCAGAGGGAAAGCCGGTGTACCGAAAATAGAGCCGACCGTACAGATCGTGGGCCTGGTTGAAATCGTTTACCCGCACAAACGACGCAGGATCGGTGGCCTGACGATCGAATACGGCCGACATGCCACCTTCGAAAGCCAACGCGTCGTAGCGGGGTGCCCCGGGATCGAGGAGCGGAACCACTTCCGACCACGGGCTCGGGTCAGCCGAGCCGGCGGGGGTGATAATCGAACCAGCCGTGCCTGCATCGAATCCATTGGCAAACGAGTAGGGGACGTTGACGGCGGGTCCGTCAGAGTATGCATCAAACAGTGCGCCGTTGGCCACGACCAAGCGGAACTCATACAGCTCAGTCTGCACGGTTGGTGATATCAGCTTCACCGAGAAGACGAACTCGGTTTCTCTATTCGGAGCCAGCGTAATTCCACTACCAATCAATCCATCTGCTTCGTCAACCCGTCCGGGAACGAAGGTCAGCGGTCCAGCGAGCCTCTCCGTGGTCTGTTGGCCGTCCGTCAGTGAGGAGGTACCGGCGGCCTGAACACGGGCTGATGAGCCCGTCACATCGGTCCACGCTGACCACACTGGCCCCGGCTTCTGAGAGCCAATGAAACGGTACTGAAGCTTGGGAGCGACCCCGACAGAAGCCGTGCCCGTATTGGAAACGCCGATTCGGAGCGAAAAAGCGGTGTCGAGCGCCATAATCGCCGGGATGTTCAGAGGTGCAGCTGCGGGCGCTCCGGATTCAGAGCCGGCTACGTAGATCCTGAAGTCGGTCTGCGAGATGAGAGCATCCGTAGGGGTCGTAGTCGGAGGCGTCGTGGTTGGTGGGGCTACATCGGTGGTCAACGCCCTGGCCAAGAATGAGGCCATTTGATCACGCCGGACAGTTTGGTCGGGGCAAAACTTTGTATTGGTTGGAGGGTTGCAGCCGAGGGTGATACCCGATGCTGCCAGCCGGTTGATGTCGCCCTGAAATACCGAGGAATTGTCATCGTCGAAATAGTCGGTTGTCGTTCCAGCAAGGTTGAACGCCCGTTTGAGGAATGCCGCCATCTGCCCGCGAGTGACCTTACCGTCTGGGCAGAAGTTGGTGTTTGCAGGAGGGTTACACCCGGCGGTGATTCCTGCCGCGGCGAGTTTATTGATGTCTTGTTGGAAGATGGAGCTGCCGTCGTCTGAGAAAAAATCGACCGACGTGGCTGGCAACGCCAGCGCCCGGGCGAGGAACGCGGCCATTTGCCCGCGGGTGACCGTACCTGACGGGCAGTAGTTGGTATTCGCCGAGTTACAGCCCCTGGTTATTCCGCGAGCTGCAATGAATTCGATGTTCTTTTCGTGAACGTTTCCGTCGTCGTCACTGAACGTGTTAACCGCCAGAGCCCCCACCGCATCACTGTGCGTAACGATCGAGACCATAGAGACCATCGCGAGGATGAGGACTACTGCCAACGATCCGCGAACCAAACGTGCTTGCATAGTGCCCCCAGGTGAATCGAATTTTGCGTTTGTCATTTACGCCACGTCCGCACGCAGCTACATTTGCGAAGCGCCAATGTAGCTGGGAACGCGCAACTGACCTATTGGAAACCCGCATTTCTCCGAGTGAACCCCACTGGCTTGCGAGTCTTGTACTATGACACTTGCAGAATGGATGACACAAGATCAACTCATTCCGGGAGAACTTATAGTGGCGACAACACCACGGTAAGCGGTTCCGCGGGGGGACGACAGGTTCAGGTTATGGATATTGCTTCAACGCTTCGATACAACAAGTGGAAATTCATTGGCCTCGCGCTCGTCGTCATCGCGAGCTTGAACATCATCGCGATGTCCCGTGAACCAGACGTTCCTCAATACAAGGCCAAAGCCCTCGTCGTTGCCTCTGAACTGGCGATCCGGGTGGACGCCTTCCCTCGCACCGCGGTGGCTATCTTCAACGGCGGAACGGTTGCCCGGCTTGCCGCTAATTATGCGGGTACCGGCATCTCACCCGACGACCTGATCCCGGCCATCGTTGACATAACGCCAGTCGAAAACACCTCTGTAGTGGACATCGACGCCATTCATCCTGATCCAGAGTTGGCTGCGCTGTACGCGAATGCGGCCGGGCGGGCTCTTGCAGAGGAGTTGAACCGGGTGGGCCCGGGGCTCGGGTCGTTTGCTCTTCAGATCGAAGCGAGTGTCCCTGTCGATCCTCTCGAGGTATCCCGGCTTCCCAATATGGTGTTTAGCGTGGTTGCAGCTCTTCTGCTGGTCGCTGGCCTGGCCGCGCTAGTGGCGTTTATGCAAGGGTCTGGTCACGCCGTACCGCTGTTTGGCGGCCCCGTTGGCAAGCCTGGCCCGGACGATGCTGACGACCCAGATTCTGGAGATAGTGCGGCCGACAAAGACGCGATCATCGGAACGGTCAAGCTCGGCAAACCAGCGCCAAATCTCGCCATCCGACCTCGAGCTGATTCCACCAATCAGAAAGCAGTTGCTCCGGGTCCTGCATCGATTCCAACCTTCGAACGCTCACTGGCGCCACCGCCAGCTCCGAGAGCGGAACCGCCAATGTCCCCCCTGGTATCCACTGGAGATCAGATGGAACCGATCGCACCTCTTATCTCGCACCTTGAGTCGCTTAGCCAACCGTCACCAATGCATCCGCTTCTATTCGTCGACGAGCAGGCCGCCCACGTCTTGGAGTCGATTGATGGGGTAGACGCGGTTTTCGCGGCTCGATTGGTCGCGGCGGGTATCACCGCCATCCAAGATCTCGGCGAGGCGGACGGCAAGTGGCTATCTGACGCGATAGAAGTCCGGAGAGACATCGTGGTCGATTGGATCAGCCAGGCACAACAACTGATCGCTCCGGCCGTCGAGGAGTCGGACGTCTCGACTGAAGACGTTGATCGCGGGCAGTCCAAAGATGGTGTCGATGCCGAAGTCCGGTGGCCATCTTCAACCGCTGCATCCGACCCCACTCAGGCATCGGATGCGTCAGCAGCCGATGATTTGGCTAAGGAGCCGCACGCCGATACGACGCTCGGGACATCTGAACTTCCCGTTCCCGAGCGTGCTGCCCCACCGCTGGCGCCTGGGCCAGCGACAAACGGGCATAAGAAGCCGCCGCCGACCGTCAGACGGTATCCGGTGGAAGAAGGAGAAACACTGACCCTGCGCTCGATTAGGGGGATCGGCGCGGTATTCGCCGAACGCCTTACAACGGTCGGGATCACGACAATCGAAGACCTCGCCACCGCTAATGCGAGTGGATTGGCTTACACCATGGAGGTCCGGTACGGGACGGTAGCTGACTGGATCAAGCAGGCGAAAGCTCTTAGCTCGCCAATCGATGGCGGGTAAGACTCCCGGTAGGCTCGGGAACCTCGTTGGCGGTGACCACCAGCACTGCGTAGATAAGACCAAGCCAGAAATATTTGAAGGTCAGTTGCGATAGGAATGTGCTGGCGAACATAAGCCCCATCAGTCCGGCGAACCCTCCGCCTCGTGCTCTGACCGGTAGGCGGAACACATCTCGGGCGATTATGAAGATCGCCGCGACCTGAAGAAACAGGCCGATCGCACCCAACTCAATCAGCGTTTGGATCCAGATTGAGTGCGCTTGATATCGAAATTTCGTCCCCGCGGCCGCCTGCGTCGTGAGGAAGGCGTCTTCGTGAACGTAGGAGAACGTGTCATAGCCGCTGCCAACCGCGCAGTACTCCGGGCAAGCCGTCAGTCCGAGTCTCCAGATGTCCGTTCTCCCCGTTGTACCCGTGTTGTCGGCGCGCGCCAAAAACGTCGATGGCGAGAGCAACACGACCGGCAACACCATCAATCCGACGAGAACCAACGTACCGAGTCCCCGCCGCTGAGAAACAAGCGTGATGACAACAACTATCCCGACTGCCAGGATGCCACCCCGAGAGGCCGTAAGGAGGACGGCCACGCCCGCCAGGCCGGCGGCGGCCAGGAACATCACGCGAACCCGACGGGGATGATCTCGATCGAGGCCCTCCCATAACGCTATGGCGATCGGCATCACCAAAGCGGCCGCAGTGATGTTCGGGTCGCCTCCCTCGCCTCCGCCACCACCCGTAATCTCGAATCGAGCCAAACCTGCTCCGGTTTTCGGGAGCGTACCCGTGGCCGCCAGAGCGAGGGCGTATGCCCCGGTCAGAGCGCCACCGCCGGCTATCCACCGTTTCACCTCCTGCAGCTCGCTTCGGGTTATCGGGGTCAAAACAATCACCACGAACAACCCAATCAGGACCGCGAGGACCATGAGTCCGTTGCCTGTGGCAGTCGGACGGATCGACCAGGCCGAGCTTGCAGCCGCCCATGCCAGAAACAAAGTCCAAACCGCCAAACTCAGAGTCGGTGTTCTCACCAGGCGGCGTTCTTTGATCCAGCGAGCAACGTATAGCGCTCCGACGAACACGCCTAGAAGCGACGAGAGCGTCGAGAAGGCCCGGGGGAGTCCGACCGGTATCGCGACTGCCGACCCAAATGGGAGAACGGCGAGATAGGCGGCAAGGAACCGGACTGGACGTTTCCACATCCATAGGGCCGCCGCTGCCATGGCGGGAAGGCAGGCAATCAGCAGAATCAGGGTTGTATTCACGCCGGCCTTTCTTCCATGGCAATCGGTCCATGTCGATGTCCGCCAGTTCTCAATAAATTCAAGATCGTTTCATTCAATCTGACGAACAGGCGACGAAACAAAACTAGCTCCGAAATCCGAGCGGTTTCTCCAACGAGCAGTGCAGTAGTTGAGTTGATCGAGAATTGAGCCAGGTCGGAGAGGCAAGGCTCGCTGCCTCTCGCACCGCTTGCTGTACCCAGCACATCACGAACAGATCATCCACGGCATCGGATGGAATGTCGACGACGGTGCGATATTGACGGATATGGTCGAACAGCGCCTCGCGCAGAGGTGAAGCCGCCAAGAGCTGCTGGGAGAATACCGCCGACGTATATCTGATACCGGAGACGTCTGCCAGAAACACGCCGAGAGTCCTGGCAAACACGAATAAGTCCCAGAGGGGAACTCCTTCGGGATCGGCGTTTTCCCAGTCCAGGACTCCGACTCTATGACCACTGTCGAGGAGAAGATTCCAGACGCCGAAGTCGCCATGCATGAAGACCGTCGGAAGGTCTATCCGACTGAGTCGGGCGACCGTCTGCGCGAGGCCGCTGACGACGTCCGGTGGTGGCTGGTAAAGCTCAATCAGATCATCAGCCAGACGACGCATTGCCGTTCCACAATCACCTAAAACCGCCTGAGTCACGGTAACCGCAGAGAGGTTGATGGCAGCCTGGAAGCCCGCCGTGGCCGCCTCATCACCCGGGTCACGGGTGGCCAGTTGCCTGAATGGGACGCCGTCTATTTTGGTTTGACACACCACCAAGCGATCTGCGTAGGTTGTCTCGAATATCATGGTCGGGATAACAAATTCGATACCTGGGACATCGGCCAGGGATCGGATCGCGTTGGCTTCGGCTCTGAGTCGTTCGTTGAATCGGGCGGCCTGGGTGAGTTTTACGATGGTTGGGGGCGCCTCGTTCGTCCGGTCAAGCTGGAAGACGACTTTTTGTGAAGCGAACCCGCGGGGTGGGCCGAACAACCAGCGTGATGTCGCGAACGTCACGCCGTGAGCGGTCCCCAGATCGATCAGGTACCGGGGGAGCGACGGAGCACCGAGCTGGACGGACACGCTGGCCTCATTCCTCCGGGACACCTCGTGATCCGGGACCAATACAAATGGGACATCAGAGGCATGCCGTCTCGATCGGTCCGAAATGCTCATACCAAATAGCGCCGCCACCTTCGCTCCGACCAGTCGCCGGAGCAACCCGAGACGGTGACCAAAGAACGACGTGACTCCAGTACGAAAAACGATCCATCCTGGGCGAGCTGACACGCTGACGCTTCCCGGCAATTGTATGATGGCCGCCTCGGGCACCAGCTCTGGTTGAACGGTCTCGAAGACCCTGTATACCCAGTCGTCGTCGGTACTCACCACGATCAATGCGTCAATATCTGAGACTCCACTGGTCTCGCCGTGATCCACAACCGTGACATTCTCCACCAAATCTCGCAATGCTGACATGATCTCGAGAGGAGGCTCACCCAGGCATACGACCTGGCGATGGCCGCCAAGCAAGTACAGCCACGCTGCGTCCGTCGACTGTTGAAGGTTCGAAGAAGGATCCATGACCAATCTTCTGGTCTCGGCAAGAATGGTCACTTGACGAGATACTTGATCAGTGGAATGCGGCCCAACCCAGGGAACGCGTCTTCAACCTGGAGAACGCCACGGCTAGCAACGACAGCGCCGAGCGAGAGCACGACCCAAATGCCGATTCGGGTCGTCAGAGAGAGGTCGCTTCCATACCCGACGAATGCCGCGCAAGCAGTGACCAGTACGACGATCGTGTAGATCAACCAGCTCGACTTCGGCGGCCCTGAGACATCAGTCTTGCGGATTAACCCGTACTGTTTCGCCAGGTTGTGGATGAGAAAAGTCCCGGCGGTCCCCATCGCCGCACCAAGCGGCCCGTAGCGGGGGATGAGCAGCAAGTTCAGCGAGATATTGGCCACCAACGTAAAGCCGTTTGCACTGACCAGAAACCCGATCTTTCGATACACATTCAAAGTCATCCCGTTGAAACCGAACATGGCGTTGACGAAGTAGCCCCCTGCCAATACCCCCAGGAGCACCGCCGAATCGGAGTACTCGGCCCCGAGCAGTTTTGTAGTGAGCTCCTGGTTGAACAGGAGGCACAAGGTGAGGACCGGAAGTGTCAGGACCATGATCCAGTTCGCCGTCTCCCAATACCGCCGGCTGACGTCTTGGTGGCGACCACGTGCATATAAGCGGGCCACGTAGGGAATATAGAGCACCCCGAATGCCTGGAGTACCAGCTGTGTGAATTTGGCGGTTGGCTGTACAGCCCGAATCGCCGCGACATCACTGGCCGATCCGAAGAACTGCAGGAGAACGGAGTCTGTGCCGTTGATCGCCATAAAGACCAGATCGGTCGTCAGTAGCGGTAGTGAAAAGGTGGCGAGAGCGCGAATCGGGAAGTGGATTGTGGCGGTCGGGTCTGCAGCTCTTCGACCGGCCAAATATCGCCCAATAAATGAAACGAAAATAGCGACGCCTACGATCCCGGCAACGGCATATCCAGCGGCCAGAAACTGCACACTGCTGTTCGTACGGATGAGTAGTCCGACGGCCAAGAGTTTCAGTAGGGGAGCCATCACATATTCACGAAGGAAGATGGCCCTCGTCTTGCGAAACGTAGCCAAGACTGTGACGAGCAAATTATCAAACGCCGTCGTGGGCACCAATATGATCAGAACGGCAAGAACCGCAACGGTTTGCGGGTCGTCGATGAGCCGGCCTTCAATGAACGAACGTCCTGCCCAGAAGCCCACAGCGATCACGGCTCCCAGAGCTGCGGTGAGACCACCAACGAATCGAATGGCGCCGATCATGGATCCGGTGTCACCCGTTTCGTCATAGATGGGCAGGTATCTCGAGAGCCCTCGATCGAGTCCCAGCTGGATGAACGCCTGAAGGACCGTCACCACCGACAGCGCATACGCGAATGCGCCATAGTCGCTCTTGCTGAGGTAACGGATGATCAGGATCTGCGTCGCGTACCCAACGCCCGACGAGAGCAGCCGTCCAGCCAGCAATAGGCTCGATCCCCGCACCTGGCTACGCGACTCCGACTCGACAGTGTTGCCGGCGGACGCGTCGATCCCCCCTAATTCTTGGTTACTCAAGTTCTATGCGGCTGAAATTCAGCCTTCCCTAGCCCTTCTCAAAAACGCAGCCATTTGGCCCCGGGTTACGTAGTTCTCTGGGCAAAAAGTTGTGGCGCCACAACCGTGCGTGATTCCAGCCTTCTCCAGTCGAACGATATCGTCAGCAAAGATGCTATCCCTGATATCAGTGAACGGTGACGACCCCCCGGCGGTCAGCTGGAAACCCCGAACAAGAAATGCAGCCATTTCTCCTCGCGTCACGAGCCTACCAGGGCAAAACCTTTCCGGTCCACAGCCGTTAGTAATCCCCGCCGCGAAGAGACGGTCAATGTCGTTTTCGAATGTGTCGTCGACAGTATCAACGAAGTGGGCTGAGGGTGCGTTGCTCAATCCGAGCGTCCGCTTGAGGAACGCCGCCATTTCCCCTCGCGTCACCGGACGATTCGGGCAGAAGCGCCCAGACCCACATCCTGAGGTGATGCCTGCTCCGACAAGCCAGGTGATATCTGCCTCAAAGACATGTCCCGCGACGTCAACGAAGCCGCTCGGAGACGCGGGGGAGTCATCGGGAGCCGCAAGAACCTCAAGGTGCTCGCCCCTGACCTTGCACAAACTCTCGCGATTCAGGTTCCACTTCTGGCCACGACCACTCGCCAGGGTGTCTTCAAGTTTGAGCTCTATGGCACCGCCAGTGCTATCCGCTACGACCATGCCGTATTCCTGGAGTCCACGAGCGATAACGAGGGCCTGGCCGGACAAACCCAAGGCAACGAGATCAACATTCGGCTTTATCCGGATCCGGGTGCCCTGCTTAGGGGCATTGGGGTTGGTGGTACTGCCGTCGCTATCAAGCATCGGAAATACAAACCCGGAGTTGGCGGTATTCACCCCAACCTTCACAACATTGTCCAGTTTGCCGTCCGCGATGTCGTCGTAGTTGACCATCGCAACCGCACCCGGATATCCCCGGAACGTTCCCCGGTTCCGCGAGTCATCCGAGGCCGCGAGTCTGTGGTCGAGTCCATTGGAGTCCAGGTAAGCGATGCTTCCGCCGTTGGTTGTCCAGGTGTGCTTGGAAGAGTCATATCTGGCCTTCGAGAACTGGGCCACGACACCCTTGACCGTGTCATAAACGACCATCTCACCGTCGGATGTGTCCGCCGGCACGGCCCCAAGCGGAATATGAAGCGACCCGAACTCAGGCGGTAGCGAGTACTTTGCTTCGATGACGTCGTAAACGGGGTCGGATGCATCGGCAACGTAGGTAGGCATACCCCAGCTATTGCCTGCGGTTCCCGACAGGGTGATGCACCCATTTAGATCGTTGTCCGCCACCAAAAAGTCGATGATTCCCTTTGAGTTCGGATGTACCGCAGCATTTGGTCCGGCGGCAGTGTTCCAATAGGAGTCAGAAGTGAACGCATCGGGCGTCGACGAAGCCGCCGTGGCAACAGATGCTGCCGTGACGGCGGCAACCACGCTTACGGTCAAAATCAGTTTGGTTCGCAGTCGATTCATCATCGGCCTCTTCTCCAGTTGCTGCGCTCCCAGCCAGCCTGGAGATATCACCTTATCGGTCACCGGGTGGCTACCCAAAGTGATTTTTTCGCACCCTAGTCGAGCGGGGTCTCCACGATTTGCAGATCAGCTGCCGTTATCGCACACAGGCTTTTCTCGTTCAAATCCCACCGGCCAGGGGTCCCGCTTCGCACCATGTCCTCCAAATACAAGACGATCGAACCGCCGGTACTGTCGCCGATGATCGCGCCGTACTCCTGCAACCCGCGTGCGATGATCAACGCCTGCGGAGCGAGGCCGAGTGATGTCAGGTCAAGGTCGGGCCGTATCCGTATGCGGGCACCTTGGGGTGGAGCCGCGGCGATTTCCAAGTCGCCGTCGCTGCCAAGCATGGGAGCGACGGCCTCATTGCGAGAATTGTGGACACCGATCTTGATGACGTTGTCGACCAGCCCAGCCACCACATCGTCATAGCTAATCGCGGCAACGGCGCCGTTATAGCCACGAAATGACCCGCCATTTCTCGGTTCGTCCGATCCGTCCATCGCTCCGTACAGGCCATTTGAGTCAAGGTAGGCGACGCTTCCCCCGGTTACCGACCACGTGTTGGAGGCTGCAGAGAACGTCGCCTTCGACAGCTGAGCCACCAGGCCTCGTTCGACGTCGTAGACGATCATCTCTGAATCTCTCGTGTCGGCGGGCTGCGCACCCAGCGGGATCCGGAGCGACGCGAACTCGGGAGGCACAGCGTATTTAGTGGACGTGACGTTGTATTCGGGCGAGCTCGCCTCGGCCATGTAGATCGGCATACCCCAACGATTGGAACCAGTGCCCGTGAGCAATATGCACCCATCGAACTGGTTGTCTGCTGCCAGGAAGGACACCATCTCATCCGAGTCAGGGTGAATGGCCGCATTCTCAGGAATCGGTAGGTTCCAATAGGAATCAGCCGAAAAGGCGTCTGGTATTGGCACCCGAGAGGGAGCGCGATTCATCGACATGAAGATCAACGCCACACCTGCTGCGGCTAGCAAAACAATCGCCAATCGCTTCACGTCCGCATCTCACTCCTGGTAGGCCCTATTTTGCCCACCCACAGTAGTCGCTACGATATCGCTGGTGCCCGGCCCGTCTTCAACTGTCATCGTCACCTCTGAGGGCCTGCTCAACGACCGCTCGGCGCTCGCTACCGTTCGCGCCATTGCCCGGGCGGGACGACGAGCAATAGTCGCCACCAGTGGACCAAACTCGATCGCCGCCGCCTCGCGTTTTACCACCGAGCACGTGTCGGTGGAACCGACCGGCCATCCCCACTACGCGTCAACCATCCAGCAAGTCGCCCGGGAACGTGGAGCCAGCACAGTGTTTGCCACCTCTGATGGGGCCCTCAGTGCGCTCTATCCGGCCACCGACCGACTGATGGATAAGGCTACGTTGCGACTCGACGCGGCGACTGCCGGGCTGGATACCCCGGGATCCTACGAGGTCACCGACAGCAACAATCTGGACGACAGCCTGATCCCGTTCGGTTTTCCGATGATCGTGAAGCCGCGCAAGAAACGGCCCGGCGGGCCGAATGTGGTCAGAGTAGACGAGCTGTTTCAACTGAGATCAGCTGTAGTTGAGGCAGGAGACGGAGCGTTGATCCAGCCGTTTCTGGACGGCACCACTCGAGCGGTAGCTGGCGTCACGTGGGACGGGAAACTCGTCGCCGTGCTCCAGCAGCGGTATCTGCGTACCTTCCCTCCGGGAGCAGGCACGGCGTGTGCCGCCATTACCGAGTCGGTTGACTCGAACTGGTCGGCAGCACTCGCAAAGCTGCTAACTACGACAAATGGCATTTTTCAGGCGCAGTTTGTTGGGTCCAACTTGATCGACCTCAACCTCCGCCCATACGGGTCAATGCCGTTGGCCCTGGCCGCCGGTCTGAACCTGCCCGACCTCGTCTGCCGCCTTGGCGCCGGGGACGCAACTCCTTACCGGGAGGCGAACCTGGGGGTTCGCTACCGCTGGCTCGACGGAGACGTCCGCACGCTTGTATCAGACGTACGTAACGGAAGGCAGGGACTGGCAACCGCCTTATGGGAACTCGCCCCCCGTCGCGGGACCGCCCACAGCATCATGGCGATACGCGACCCCAAACCCGGACTGGTCAGGCTACGACGAAGGCGCCCGTCATGAGCGACGCTTCGCCTGACGATCTTGATCTACCAGTCGAAGATCTCCCCACCCCAGAGCGAAGTGCGCGAATGGAACAAGCTCTGGCGGTGGCTTTGAGCACGGTCGGAGAGGCAGGAGGTACCGCCAGCCTCTCGCCACTAGGTCCGGGCTGGTCCTCCGACGTAGATCTATATGTGTCCGACCTCGCCTTGGCCATCAGCCTCGTCTCGGAGGCTGGATGGACACCGCTCGAAGGCATTCTCCGTCATCTTGGCTTTGCGGATCAGCGCACCTATGCCATTACAAACCATGGGGCGATCCTCGCACGAGCCGATCTGAGCGAGGGGAGAGCAGCCTCCAGCGCCGACCGTGCTCTTGACCGAGCCCGCCGACTGGCACAGCCGGATGTCCGTGCGGTCCTGGAGATCCGCAGCCTCGTTAATGATGGTCTCGATCCAACGACTCTCGGCCAGGAGTTCATGGAGAAACTGGCCGAGAAAGAACACTCATTGGGTGGAAATGTATTTGCATCGTTCCGCACAGGACGCAACAGGCAGCCAAAAAGAACGAAGAACAAGGAGCTGATCAGGCGCCCCCAGGTGCGTCTAGCCGTGAGCGGCGTGGACGGCTCGGGCAAGTCGACGCTCATAGCGGGATTGCAGGAGGCCCTGGAACGCTGTGACATTGCCTCAACCACCATCTGGACGCGTCCAGGAATGCGTCTTGAGAGGTTGGATCGGATGGCCCGCCGCCTTCGAAGGCTTCGAAATGACGATCTCATCGGCATTGAAAGACTGTCGGAAGGTCAGTCTGCGGCGACTATCCCATCGCGTAAAGGGGTAACCGGATGGGTGTGGTTGACACTGGTATGCGTTGCCTATCTGGCAGATATCCGCGGCCAGACCAGACGCGCTTCGGGAGTGGTCATCTATGACAGACACCTACTCGATGCGCTTGGGACTCTTGAAGTGCTCTATCAGGGAGTGAATTCCCATTTTCAACAACGGATGATCCGATGGGTAGTTCCAAGAGCCGACCTGGCCTTCTGGCTCGATATTGATCCGGATCAAGCCGCGGCCCGTAAGCCCGACGACCTCATAGGAGCCGACCTGGTGTCGCAACAGGCCGATGCCTACCGTCGACATGCGGACAGCATTCCGCGGCTGAGGAGGCACCATGCAAACGACGATTCATTCGCCACGCCGGCCCAGGTCCTGTCCGAACTGAATGCGACTCTTGCTCAGCGACGTCCCGCCGCTCGGGCAACGTTCTTCTCTATTGTTCGGCGCCGTTGAGCAGTTCGTCGTAAACCTGCGTGTAGCGGGTGCCGACGGATGACCAGGAATGATGATCCTCGACGTACTGTCTCCCGGCTTCACTCAAACTTCTACGAAGTTGTTCGTCACCCAGCAGCAGAAGCGTCGCCCTGGCCACGGCACCAGCGTCGTCGCCGATGAGAACGTCAATACCGTCAGTCAGATCCGTACCCCGAATAGCCAGCGTGCTCGCCACACACGGAAGACCGTTCGCAAGTGCCTCGAGCAGCTTGTTCTTTATGCCGGTTCCGCTGACCATGGGGCACACGTAGACACTTCCTGCTGACAGGGCGTCGGCCATGTCAGCAACCGGACCAACCACATCGACCCCGTCGATCTGGCCAAGTGCGAGTACCCGCTCAACAGGATCCCTTCCGACGAGAGAGAGCCTGGCCCCGGGCCGCTCTGAACGAATGATGGGTAGAACCTTCTCAGCCAGGTATACGGCTGTTGCGACGTTCGGTGAGTAATCGAGAGCGCCCGAGAAAACCATCCGGTCTGTTTGACGTCCGATACCGGCACGAGGAGCGAAGCTGCCAAGATCGACTCCATTCGGGATCACAGAGACGATCAGATCCGGATTGACTTCCTGGAGGGCAGTTCTGTCTTGATCGCTGACGACAACAACGCGATCTGCCAGGCCGTACCCGTGTTTGATGGTCCATAGTGACCTGGCGCGCTTTACCCGCTTGCGTACGACCTGGGCGAGACCAGACGCTTGAACAGCGTCGACGTTCAGGTGCGGAGCATCGAGGGCACCAAGCACGGAGACGGCGGCGGTGTTATCGACCCTGAGGACCTTGGCAAGCGGTGCCCCAACGACGTGAATCACCTCAACCTTATCGCTTCGGAGGCGTTCCCCGACGTGCCTGGCCAAACCACCGGCGCGGGAATCGGCCAGATCCACAGTCAAACCGGCTATATCGTCACAAGCCCCCTGGCCATCGTCTGGTGCGACGAAGGTGACCTGGTGGCGGTCGTTGAGCTGGGAAAGGAGATGATGCAGGTGAAGAACGTAGCCGTCTTGCAACGGCAACCGTGGGGGGCGCATTCCTACCACCAATACGCAGCGGCTATCAGATGTAAGCTCTGGCATCGGCACTCTCAAAGTCATCTAGTGGCGGCTAGGTTCACTCACTACACGCCAGGCGAAGGAACACACCGTGGGGGATATCGAGCAGATACAGACTACGCCATTGGTGTCGGTTGTCGTTCCCATCCTCAACGAGGTACGCACAATCGACCAAACGATGGACTCCGTACTCAGCCAGTCCTACCGCAATATTGAGGTGCTTGCCATCGACGGGGAATCGGACGATGGGACGCTTGACAAGCTCAATGGCTGGGTACAACGGGACACCCGGGTTCAAATTCTAAGGAACCGGCGAAAGGCGATACCAGCCGCCCTTAATCTCGGCCTGAGTAATGCGACCGGCACGTTTCTCGTCCGGGTCGATGCTCACTCGACCATCCCGAGGGACTACGTCGAACGACTGGTCGCTCATCTCGCCTCCGGGACCTTGGCCGGGGTCGGGGCAAAGAAGACCGCTGTCGGATCGCCACCTAGCGGCAAAGCGATCGCTGCCACGCTTGGATCACCGTTTGGGGTCGGGGGCTCTACCTACCATTACGCCACCGAGCCAATGGAGACGGACCATATCCCGTTTGGTGTGTACCGAATCGACCTCGCAAGGGAATTGGGCGGTTGGGACGAACGCCTCGTGGCGAATGAAGACTTCGAATTTGACATACGGGTACGCGCGGCGGGCGGCACGCTGTTTCTGGACCCGACTGTCGAAGTTTTATGGAAATGCCGGAGCCGGATCAGAGACCTGGCGGGTCAATATCGTCGGTACGGGCGCGGCAAGGCAGACGTCGCCTTCCTCCACCCGGCTGAGGTTCGAATCCGGCACATGGCGCCGCCTTTGGCGGTAGCGGGACTCGTGGGATCAGCCGCTCTGCTTCCGGTGTGGCCGCTCCTGTTCCCCTTGGCAGCCGGTGGCTATCTGGTGCTCGTACTCGGAATGTCAATCCCAATCGCGCGAACCCTCGAAAACGCCAACGATCGAGCACGGGTGCCGGGCGCGCTGGTTGCCATGCAATTGGCGTGGGGTTGGGGTATGTGGGAGGGCCTGGTGCGGATTGCCCGCAACGGATTCAAACTGCCTGATGTCTCAGACACGGACAGAACCAGATGGGGCAGTCCTGACTGGCAGATAGACGAGAAACCTCCGACTACTTGAAGTGACCGTCAAAGGTGTCGATTGCCTGGTGTACATTCCTGGCCATCCAGCCAGGGTCCGTTGACAGCAACGGGTTCCGGGCTAGGGCACCCGTGACGGCGGTAAGCCACCAACTCGCTCCGAGTACCGGTTGAAGGCCGCGCTTCCAGCTGATCCCCAGGGTCGACAGATACTCACCCAGTGATTGGGAGACATTGCGGTCCTCCCAAAAGGCCCTACCGACCAGGTCGCCATATGAGAGTCCGTCTGCGCGTCGTATGTCCTCGGCCCATAAGTGCAGCAGATCTGTCCCGGGGACCGCACGTTCTCGCCAGGAGTCCCAGTCGATGACTCCGACCAGTGCCCCATCTCGGAACAGGAGGTTTCCTGACCACAGGTCGCCATGAGCCGACACAGACGGCAGGTCTTCGATTCCCTGGACGATTGCTTTCACGACGATCGCCGTGTCTTCCGACAATGGTTCCGCCGGGCCGACAACATCAGCAGGCCCGGTGCCCGGTGGCATACCGGCAAGAAACGCAGTCACCTTGCTTGCCATAAGGGGTGTCACCTGTTTGAGCGGTCGACCATCAATGAACGACTCGATCGTCCAGCGGACCCCATCGACCTCCCCACTGGCGAAAGCTTCCGGCATTTGTTCGAGCGCCAGTCGCTCTAGTGCTTGAAAGTGTCGGAGAGGGTCGCCCGGCGTGTCGACTGTTCCAAGCCGAGTGAGTACTGGCCTGTCGTGCCACCGACCCATCTGACGAATTCCACCTCCGCTACCAACCCGGATCTTGTCCGTCGGTGCAAACCCGGTGGTTCGCTGCACAATCCTGATGGGAGCAGATTCGGGCAGATCGATCCGGATGTCGCCACCAAGCATCGCCTGGCGCAACGAGGGGTAACGGGGTCGGAGCCCTGGCGAGGCCGCCCAAACCACGGGTTCGAGCTTCCGACGCATCACAGAGCGGATCCGATTGACCTCGCGGCGGGCCAGGTAGGTCGGACCGCCGCGCCATCCAGGGGAGGGTGGGCTGAAAAAGACGTCGACCGGACCGGCTTGGCTCCCGACCAGGGTCCGGAGAAGCTCGGAAGAACTCATTCGGCCCGCTTTGGTAGAAGCCGCCGCCAGATCTCGCTCTGCAAAGCGTGGCAAACCGACTCGGGGGACCGATCAACGTCGATCATGAGGCCCTGCCGGGCTGCAACGAATTCGGCCCAAACTTGATTCATCTTGTCGAGGTATCCGGGCGTGTGTTCGCCTTTGCGGGCGAACAGAACCTCCCCTGGAGCGTGGAGCAACACAACAAGGTCCGGTGGGGGAGTTAGGAGGCGTACCACCACTCGTTTAGCCAGTTTGACCGCCCTCGGTTCGTCCCCCAGTCGCCCTGCCTCGATCGGATGCCGATCGCACAACACCACGGCCCCTTTGCGGGCCGTCATCTCGATGGTCCAGAGCGCCGCCAAAGTCCGAACCACCCACCGAGGGAATCCGGCGTAACTACGCCAATTGGCCGACGACCTCGGCGATCCCGCTTCCTGGCCATTGGCCGGCTTTGCCGAAGACGAACGGCGCTTGGTACCGAGATACGCTTTCGCTACATCGATGGGCATCGTGTGTGAGACGCATTCGATCACCGTGGATTTACCCGCTCCGTCGGCCCCTACGACAGCAACCACCAGTCCCCGCGACCGGGTCGCCAGCCATATCAAATCTCGAAAAAGTGGGGCTGGCGATTCGCCGCCCCTCAGTTTGGCATCGACCTTCACCCAACCATTCGCATCCAATGCCATCCAGAACCGGTGACCCGATCTACGGTTGGATCGAAACGGGGCGAGACCGGTTCCGGTCAACACGGTGGATATCCCCCGGGTATCTGGATCCTCGGCCCACAGGTCTATCTCAGTCAATCGACACGAGCGTTGAGTTGGCTTCCGAGCAGGATATCCCGCATCGTGGAGAGCCAGTTCAATGGCGTCCGCATCGAGCGGGACGCCCGCCCCAGCTCCATCATGTTCGCTACTCTCCATGGCCGAAACGCTACCATCGGCCGTCTGTGACACAACATTCCGTGCTCCTGGTAGGCAAAGGGCCGCCCGATTCGGGTGGTATCTCTTCGATGCTCAACACCCTGCAAAGAGAGTTGACGCCGCGCTTCCGAGTCGATCTGCTCAACCTGACTCGACAGAACGAGTATCGAGCCGGGGTATTCAGCTCGACGAATGTATCCCGCACCCTGTCCGATATCTGGAGCGTGTTTCGAACTGCTGGGCGCTTTGACGTCGTCCATCTGCACAGTTCCTTCGTTCCGGCGGTCACGCTCGTTCGAGCAGGTTTACTACTCCTGGCCGCCCGCCTCAGGGGAGCTGCGACCATCTTGCATGTGCACGGCGGTTCCCTTCCAGAGTGGGCCGACTCTCGGTGGAAACGCTGGCTGATTCGGGTTGCTCTGATGACCGCCACGGAGGTGATTTCTGTTTCGGACGGCATTACGAGAGCTATGGGTTCTGATCGGACACGCACCATCTACAACGGAGTCGACACCAACACGTTCGCGCCTGATCCATCCCGACAAGCGGCCGTTCCCGTTATCGTGTTCGCGGGCATCCTTACCCACCGAAAAGGGGTCGTGGACCTGATCGAAGCTTCCCATGCCTTAATCGCCAGAGGAGTCAAACATCGGCTCGTGATCGTGGGCGGCAGACCGGACGAAGGGGCTGAAGAAGAAGCCTCGGTTCGTTCCGCTGCCACCGGGGGGGAGGAACTAGTCGGGTCCGTCCCGCACGACCGGATGGCCGAATACTTCAAAGGCGCCGACATCTTCTGCCTGCCGTCCTGGTTTGAAGCAATGCCTCTTTCCATCCTTGAAGCGCTTGCCAGCGGGCTACCGGTCGTCGCAACGCGAGTTGGCCAGATTCCACTGATCGTCGACGATTCCGTCGGACGATTGGTCGAACCAAAAGATCCGGAAGCATTGGCGGCGACCTTGGAGGAGCTGATAACCGACCACCAGCTGCGAGGGCAGCTGGCAAAAAACGCCCGAGCCGCAGCTCTCACCCACTATTCGCTGACCCGCACGATGAGCGAGATTGTCGACGTGATC
Organism: bacterium; assembly: GCA_024641305.1. Classification (GTDB taxonomy): domain Bacteria; phylum Actinomycetota; class Acidimicrobiia; order Spongiisociales; family JAENVV01; genus JAENVV01. The sequence goes on from JAHEDI010000001.1 coordinate 24,019, forward strand.
GACCGGGCAGCGGGTCAGCCTCGCACCGCCTTGTAGAGCCTGGAGGTGCGCGCCGACTGGTACGCCCTCAGGTTCTTCACCTTGAACTGCAGCGGTCCGTTGTCTCGATAAATGCCGACCCGCGGAAGCGAGAATGGTCCGACGGGTTCTGGCCCGGTCGGGAGGCTGAATGCTCCGAGATAACCAGCCGCCTTGGCAGCCTTGGCCACGTCGTCATTCCACAGACCCCGCGGATAGGCCAGATAGGGAACGGGTCGGCGCACGATCTCCTCCAGGATCGCCTTGCTCGTTTCGAGGTCTTCGAGACACGCGGCATAGTCAAGGGTGGTGAGATCCTTATGAAACAGCGAATGAGACCCGATGTGGATCCCTTCATTGGACATGGTCTCGATCTGGGCTCGGGTGAGAGTTTCCAACTGAAATGCTGGGGGGTCATCCACCCAGTCGACGCCATGTCCGCGATCAAGCGTCGCAGCCACGACAAACACCGCTCCGGTAAGCCCTGAACGACGGAGTGCGGGTAATACGTTGTCAAAGTTGTCGGCGAACCCGTCGTCGAACGTGAGAGTGGCCACCCGCCCTGGAAGCGAGCCGCGGCGGTCGACGAGCGATGCCGCGGTCGGTAGGTCAACGACCCTGAATCGCCGGGCCAACCACGCACATTGAGCGGCAAAATCCGTGGTACTCATCGCCAAAGGACTATTCCATGCATCGCACACAGAGTGATAACAGAGCACCGCCACAAAACCCTCCCTAATCGCCGTAATCCCCCAAGAGGTACGGCATTATAGGCCGCGATATAAATCCACCCACCACACAGAGTGTGATGTTAGAGTGATAGAGTAAACGTAAGTGGCCATCTATCGAGGCCTCAGGTTTGAACGCATTGATTGCGGTCGGGGGACCAGGGTTTCGATTGGGTAGATGGTCAGTCAGGGTCACTACCGCTGGGAGGCACCGTGACGGGGGGAAACTGGGCGTCGCCATATGCTCGCACATGGGTCGCAAGATCCGTGCAAATGGGGGAAACCACTGAACTAGATCTAACCGATGGGTTAGCCACGGGTTCAGTAAGGCTAGAGCTGCCGTTCGCGGCCATCGGCCCACGTACCATTCAGCTCCAGGTCCGCACGGACGTGTCGCCGGCAGCCGAGACGCGGGGCGCATATGCGAAACGGGTACTCGACATCATCGGCGCGGTCGTCATACTCATACTGGCTTTACCGCTGATGATTCCGATCGCCGTCGCCATCAAGGCCACTTCGCCGGGCCCGGTGTTCTATCTGCACGAGCGGGTTGGACGCCAAGGCCAACCGTTCAGGGTTTGGAAATTCCGGTCAATGCGCACCGACATGACCCACGCGGATATCGCCGATGTGATTGCACTCGACGAGCATCGAGTCAACTCGCCAGTTTACAAGTCGCCGAACGACCCGCGAATCACCCGGGTCGGGAGATTCATCCGGAGGACCGGAATTGATGAATTGCCGCAACTTTTCAATGTGCTTGGCAGTTCGATGTCGCTGGTCGGGCCACGGCCCCTCGTAGACGAAGAGGTTGCCGAGCTGAGCGTTGAAGAGTTCAAGCAACGGAACTCCGTTGCTCCTGGAGTCACTGGACTCTGGCAGGTATTCCGCCGGTCTGAGACCAGCTTCGAAGAGCGTATGCGCCTCGATCTCACCTACGTCGGTTGCCGTGGGTTGCTGCTCGATCTCTACCTGCTTGTCATGACTCCGCTTGCGTTGGTTCGGGGAGATCGGTCCTTTTAAGGACCGATCGACCACCGTCTGCCAACGAACGATGTGGCGCTCGGTCGAGTGCACGCGTTCCGGGGTTCGCTCCGGCCATGAACACTCTGGTGGAGGGGAAAGCGTCCAAACCCAAGCCTGGGCGCCTTCGCCTCCGCCCGCGTTCCGGAAGCTTGGACATAGGAGGCGGATGGTTGCCATGGGCGTGTTGTAAAAAGTCCCCGGCTAGCGTGGTTCGCATGTTTTCACCAAATATCTCCGAAATGCTCGAGAAGAACGCCGAGTTCGCCGGTGATTTCACCGAAGGCCATCTCAACGTTCGTCCGAAGCGCAAGCTGGCTGTCGTGGCTTGCATGGACTCCCGAATGGACATCTTCAAGATGCTCGGATTGAAAAATGGCGAAGCCCATGTGATTCGCAACGCCGGAGGGGTCGTAACCGATGACGTCATTCGGTCACTCTGTCTCTCACAGCGAGCGCTCGGGACCGAAGAGATCGTCCTCATTCATCACACCAACTGCGGGCTTGAAAACGTGACCGAGGACGGGTTCAAAGCAGATCTTGAGGCCGAACTCGGCATTCGGCCCTGGTGGGCGCTTGAGTCGTTCACGGACCCATACACCGACGTGCGGCAATCGATGCGGCGTCTGCATCTGACGCCGTTTCTTCGCCACAAAGACCATATCACCGGGTTTGTCTACTCCGTTGATTCCGGCCTCCTGGTCGAGGTCGTTCTCGATGACGCCTAGGTTGTCGCTTCGCCCGCCGACCTACAAACCCTCGGCATGGAGGACAAGGAAGGCTCGGTCAGGATCACGTGGTTGGTGTTGCCACCGGGGAACCGCTCTGTAATACTCCGCTCCGATGGCTACCCGAAAGAAGCCGAGACCCGTGATCGGCTGGCGGGAGTTTGTCGACCTCCCTGAATTGGTCGGATATCCCGTGAAGGCCAAAATCGACACCGGGGCCAGGACCTCGGCCTTACACGCGTTTGATCTGACTCTCACCGAGGTCGACGGGGTCGCCACCGCCTCATTTGAAATTCATCCCGACCAGCGGTCGGCCCGCCATTCTGAAGCGGTGAGCTGCGAGGTTCTCTCCTTTCGTCGGGTTAGGTCGTCAAACGGGAGGTCCGAACTCAGACCAGTCATCCTGACTACCGCCAGAATCGGCAAGATTGAATGGCCGATCGAAATCAGCCTGACGTCACGTGATGACATGGGTTTTCGAATGCTCTTGGGGCGATCGGCTATCCGAAAACAGTTCCTCGTACATCCGAGTCGCTCATTTCTTCTATCAACCAAGCCACCAAAGGAATCGGAACGATGAAGCTAGCCGTATTGTCCAGAGCACCCCATGCCTACAGCACCCAGCGCCTCAAGACTGCTGCTCTCGAACGCGGCCATGAGGTCCGCGTACTGAACACGCTCCGGTTCGCCATCGACCTCTCGGGTGATGTCCCCGATATGCAATACCGGGGCAAGCGTCTCACGGACTATGACGCAGTTCTTCCGCGGATCGGTACCTCGATCACCTTCTATGGCATGGCAGTCGTTCGTCAATTCGAACAGATGGATGTCTATACGCCGAACACCGCCCATGGCATCGCCAACTCCCGCGACAAGCTTCGTTCGATCCAGATTCTGTCCAGGCATGACATCGGAATACCAGCCACCATGTTTGTGCGCGATCGGGCCGATGTGCTGCCCGCCATTGAGCAGGTCGGTGGCGAATCGGTCGTCATCAAGCTTCTGGAAGGGACGCAGGGTATCGGGGTCATTCTGGCTCCGGACAAGAGAGTTGCCGAGGCGGTAATCGAAACCCTGCAGAGCACTAAACAGAACGTCCTGATTCAACAGTTCATCGCCGAGAGCCGGGGCAAGGACATTAGGGCATTCGTCATTGGCGATCGCGTTGTGGCTGCCATGCGAAGGAGCGCCGTCGGCGATGAGTTCCGCTCAAATGTCCATCGGGGCGGCACGACGCAGGTCGTAGAACTCGATGCTGAATATGAGAGAGTGGCGGTCCAGGCCGCCCAGATCATGGGTTTGAGAGTGGCCGGGGTAGACATGCTGGAGAGTGACCGCGGGCCGTTGGTAATGGAAGTCAACAGCTCACCCGGCCTTGAGGGCATCGAGGGGGCGACCGATCTAGACATCGCCGGGGCCATCATCGACTACATAGCGAGCCAGGTCGATTTCCCGGAGCTGGACATCCGGCAGCGATTGACCGTCTCCACTGGCTACGGCGTTTCCGAACTTCTGGTCCGTCAAGGTGCCGATATTCTCGGCAAGACCATCGACGCATCCGGCCTTCGTGAGAGGGATATCGCGGTTCTCACCTTGACGCGCGGAACGACGGTCATCCCGAACCCCAAGAGTTCGCGGGTGTTGGAAGAGCACGATCGGCTGCTCTGCTTCGGAAAGCTTGAGGCCATGCGCGATCTCGTACCGGCCAAACGGCGTCGGAAGGCCCAGCCCAAGTTGAAGCCGCTACCGCACGACTTGCTGCCGACCTCTGCGGACGACACGTTGGACCTCGGGATTCGATGATTTCCCGTCATCGCCTTCCAACGAATGACTGAGATCAAGGACGTCCGATTCGTTTCGCGGCTACCAGAGGTGGCCGTCAGCAGACGAACAGACGGATCTTCAACGCTAAGCGGAGCATGCGACCAGCATTGCAGAAGATCTACCCAGGCCCGAGTGTCGGACGTCGGGTCAAGGAGGAGGAGCGGGCCAGCCAAGCTCGTCACCTCGGCTACGTACCGAACATAGTCGGAACCGCGGAGCCCATTCCCGGTACCCGGTTGCCGGTGATCGGTCCGATCTTGTTCCCTCCGATCATCCATCCCGGCTGGTCTGATGGATTAAAAGCGTGACGGCCGGGGCCATGGGGCCCGGGCCGTCACCTAAGTCCTGCTAACGCCGGCTGTAACGGGCTTCGATAGTCCCGGACACAAGATCCAACCCAGAGTGGTTTTGGGTACTCAAGCTTGAGCCAACCATGTCACGCCAGGCTCCCGGCCCACGATCGACGGTTCGCCGACCAAACGATTTGGGGCGCGAACCCGTAACGGCGCCTGTTGGGCGATTACGGCGAAATAGTTGTCTAGCCATGAGCGTTCTCCGAAAATCCTGTCAAGTCAAGTGTGAGCGAAAGTATAGCGTTGTTCGAACAACTTCTCGGCGATCGTCGCTCGCCCGATAGTCCGGCTCAGCTTGAGTCGGCGAACCGCAGTTGAGTAGCGACACCGATCGTCCGATCGGCGGGAAGCTGGAAGGCGTCCGCCGGGTTTCGAGCGTTTCGGTGCAGGACGATAAAGAGCCTATCCCGCATCGCCAGGATCCAATGTCGTTTGCCTGGTTCCAGGGTTTCCCGGCCTAGGAAATAGGTAGTGGCTTCTGGAGAGAAATTCAGTTGCGAGTCCACAATGGACTGAAGGTCAGCCGGAACATCGATTCGATCGGCAAAACCGTAGGTCAACTCGACCTCATGAAAATCCAAGTCACGATGGCGAATTCTGTCCCGGCGCGCCCTCGGCACATGGGCATCGTCCGAAACGACGACGTTCAGCACGACCATCTCCTCGTGAAGAACCCGAAACGTGTGGAAGTTTGCCAGGAGCGCAGGCGGCACCACCCCGGGCCGTCGATGGAGGTAGACCGCGGTACCTGGAACTCGTTGAGGGGGATCGGTTTTCAGGGATCGAATATATCGCGAGAGAGCGAGCCGGCGGGGGAGAGCTTCGTCACGCAGGGCAAGGCGCCCCGTGCGCCAGGTGGACATCAAGGTGAAAACGCCGAGTCCGATAACGAGTGGGAACCAGCCGCCCTGGGGGATCTTGAACAGATTGGCTCCGAGGAAGGCGGAGTCAACTACGAATAGGGGAAAGGTCACGCCAAGGGCCTTGGGCCACGACCAGTTCCACCGCACCCTTGACACGACCAAGAAAAGCACCGTTGTAATGAGCATGGTCATCGTCACCGCCACCCCGTACGCAGCTGCCAGACCAGACGAGGTTCCGAACGCGACGACCAGGCCAACAGCCGCAATCGCCAGCACCCAGTTGATGTGAGGGACGTACACCTGGCCCCGCTCGGTTACCGAAGTGTGGAGAACCCGGAATCGAGGCGCATAGTCGAGGTTGATCGCCTGGGCGGTGATCGAGAATGCCCCGGAAATGAGCGCTTGAGATGCAATGACCGAGGCGACCGTGGCCAACGCCGTCATCGGCCATTGGGCCCAGCCAGGGGCGAGTAGAAAGAACGGGTTTTCAATGGCTTCAGGTGAGCGAAGCAAAAGCGCTCCCTGACCGAAGTAATTGAGAATGAGCGCAGGGAACACGACAAAAAACCAACCCGTCTGGATCGGCCGACGACCGAAGTGGCCTAGATCGGCGTAAAGCGCCTCGCCACCGGTGACGACCAGAAACACCGACCCGAGGACGAGAAAGCCACGAAATCCATTGTTGATGAAGAAACTCACTGCGTATGTCGGCGACAGCGCAAGAAAGACGTGCGGGTTCTGGGCGATGGAAATTGCGCCCAGAATGGCCAGAACAGAAAACCAAGCCAACATCGCCGGGCCGAAGACAGCCCCGACCCGGCCGGTACCAAACCTCTGAACCGAAAACAGTGCCACCAAAATGACCACCGCCAGAGGAATCACCCAATGTGATAACGCGGGCGCGGCCAAGCTCACCCCTTCGACCGCGGACAGCACAGAAATCGCCGGCGTGATCATGCCATCGCCGTACAGAAGAGCCGTTCCGAACAAGCCGATCACCACAAAGATGAGACGGCGCGGCCGACTTTTCGTAGTCCGAGGCAGAATCAACGCCGTCAGGGCGAGGATTCCACCCTCACCGTGGTTGTCCGCTCGCATGACCAGGAGGAGATATTTGATGGTCACGACAATCAGGAGGGACCAGACCATCAAAGACAGTACGCCAAAGATGTTGGCTTCGATGACGGGAATCCCGTCACCGGCGCTCAGAGACTCCCTGAACGCGTACAGCGGGCTGGTGCCGATGTCTCCGTAGACAACCCCGAGTGCTGCCAGCGCGAGAACCGAGCGACTGCCGGCGGGATGGCCGCTGAAATTGGACATTAAGAGAGCCTCCGGCAATCAGAACAACCGGAGCATGATACTCACAATGAAGCAGTCTCAATTCGCGAAGGAGAGATCACTGACGCTGAAAGACGCTCGGGTGCCCCCCTCTGCGCACACAGAGAGTCGTCACTCACTCATTCATTCCGAGCGCGGCATCAATTTCACTCTCGAGGCGTGAGAGCTCCACGTACGCGTCGGAAAAGCTTCCAACGACGTCGCTCCGGGGAGGACACTCGAAAAAGGCGTCTTCGGCGATCTGAAACCATTGCTGCACCGTATCGTCGATCGCAAGATCGGGCGTAGTGGTCAACCCGGGCCGCTCGGCGCGCAGGTTGGCCAGCGCGTCGGTACACACGCCCGCAGGCGGATTCTCGCCAACAGCCGCCTCATCGGGGATCGCCGCGACGGCGGCTTCCCACTTCGGCAACCACTCAGCCACAGTGGGCCGTGGCTGGTTCGCGCAAGCCGATATCACCAGACCTACCATCAGTAACGCCACCACGATGACTGCTCGTGATGGAATCCTGACCCAGAATGAGTGAATCGCCGGTTTCATCCAGGTCGCAGGCTAACGAGATTCAGCCCCGAAGGTGCCATTGTCGACTGTTGGATACCGACCGGACCCATAGTGGCCATCCGCCATCGGCCGACGTTCGGTCAGCCAACATTCAAGGTACTCATGAAGACGGCGAGGCCGTAGTGAATAGCGATGAGACCGCCCATCTCCATGATCTGGGCTTCGGAATAGTGTCGCTTACCTTCGCTGTAGAAGTCAGCATCCACCTGATCCGGCTGGCGATACATGAGATAGGCGTATCGCAACGCCCATTTCTCGGCCTCGGTAAATCGCGGACTGCTCTGGAAGTCGCCAAGGCTGGCGGCTATGTCTTCCTCGGTCAGGCCGGCTTGTACCGCCTCGGTCGACCGCATCGTAGAGAAATAGGGATCATTGGCCGTTGTAGCCAACTGGATCCGGATGAGTTCCTTCAGCCGATGATCCACGCCTCCCTCGAATAAGGCCTCAGCCATTGCTCCCCAGATGGCTTCTGTGTAGGCGGGGACATGGGCGAGTATCTGAGGGAAGATGGTATCTCCTCCGCTCAATCGACGGAACGATTCCAAGGTGCGAGCCGTCGGTCCATGGGCGCCGTCCGGCACCTGCGGTTCGATGATCGGCATCAGTCGCCCGCAGCCGACGCGTCAGCCACCGCTTGCTGGATATCGGCGCTCAGGTGCGAATGAGGTGTCTCCCCATAGATGCGACGCGACTCTTCCTGACTCACCAGACGGCCGTCGGGCGTAAACATCGGGTAGAAGTCCAGCGTGCGGAAAAACGTGTGGTATCCCACATTGAAGCCGATAAACACGCCCAACTCGACGATCTCTGACTCGGTGTACTGCTCTCGTAGCCGCTCGTAGAATGCTGCATCGATCCGGTCTGGTTCGAACTGCATGAATTCGCTGTACTCCAGGGCGATCTTTTCGGCCGGGGTAAAGGCATCGCTGTTCCGCCAATTGTCGATCCCGTCATCGATCCGATCCTCGGTCAAGCCATTCTGCTTCGCCGAAGCAGATCTGACGTTTCCTCAGTAGTTACAGAGGGCAGCCCTCGAGAGCTGCACGCGAATGATCTCTTTGAGATTGTGATCGACGTTTCCGGTGTTGAATACGGTTCCCCACGCGACATACAGAGCCTTCGACAGAGCGGGATTGTGGCCCTGCATGGCGTGGAAAGCGGGATCCGGCGCCCGATGGCGGAGGCACTTTTTCACAAAACCAGCTAGTTCTGAATTCATCAGATCGTCTATCTCAAGCATCGTAATGTTTGGCACGATCTGAACTTTCCGGTAAGTGCGGTCCGACCTACCCAGGATACATACTGTTTGACCGGGGTGGGTCAGAGATGGATGGTGGTCAAGTAAGTGGACCGGCGACCGTCTCGGCTGCCTTTCGTACTGCACCCGAGCGTACCAACCCGGTAGCGATCTCCAACTCCGGTGAAAGGTTCCGATCGGCTCCGAGGTGAGGGATATGCTCACGAACCACTTCGACAACAGCAGACGAGACCGGGCCAGGCAACAGCGGAGCACGCAGTTCAAGGGCTTGACAGGCGGCAACCAATTCGACCGCCAGAATCCGGGCGAGGTTGTCGACGATGGCGCGCAGCTTGCGGGCAGCCCCCCATCCCATTGAGACATGATCCTCTTGCATAGCCGACGTTGGCATGGAGTCAACACTGGCAGGAGCAGCCAGCCGACGGTTCTCAGCCGCGACCGATACCGCCGTGTAATGGGCGATCATGTAACCAGACGACACCCCGGGGTCCTCGGTCAGGAAGGCCGGTAGGCCGTGGGACCGGGCCGGATCCAAAAGCCGGTCCAGGCGGCGCTCAGCAATGGCGCCGACCTCGGCCGCAGCAATCGAGAGAAAGTCGCAGGCAAACGCTACGGGAGCTCCGTGAAAATTGCCACACGACTCGACCGTGCCATCTGGGAGAACCATTGGATTGTCAATTGCCGAATGCAGCTCGTTCTCGGCCACCTGCGACACATGGGTCAACGTATCTCTCGCCGCCCCGTGAACCTGTGGGGTGCAGCGAAGTGAATAGGCATCTTGCACCCGGACGTCATCGGTTCGATGTGAGGCCACGATGCGAGATCCCGCCATCACCCTCATCATGTTGGCGGCCGAGACTTGTTGGCCTGGCTGGGGTCGGAGAGCTATCAGATCGGCTCGAAACGCCCGATCAGTCCCCAGTAATGCCTCAACGGTCATGGCGGCAATGACATCGGCCGAGACTAGAAGGGTGCCGAGATCGTGAAGGGCCAGGATGAGCATCCCGAGGATGCCGTCTGTTCCGTTGATAAGCGCCAGTCCTTCTTTGGCTCGCAGCACGAGCCGCTTGAGATCGGCTTCCTTCAGCGCATCGGCGGCCATTCGATCGACCCCATCGACAACCACGATTCCCTCCCCAATCAGGGCGAGGGCAATGTGGGCCAGCGGGGCAAGGTCGCCGGACGCCCCGAGCGATCCGTACTCGTGGACCACCGGAGTGATGCCGGCCACCAGCATGGCGAGGTAAAGGTCGACCAATTCCGGCCGGGCGCCCGAGTAGCCCATAGCGAGAGATCGAGACCGCAGGAGCATCATGGCCCTCACGACTTCGCCTTCAACGCGAGGTCCCATGCCGGCGGCGTGGGAGCGTATGAGCGATAGCTGAAGTTCTCGACGTCGATCCTCGGGAATGTAGGTAGCGGCCAGAGCTCCGAAGCCGGTCGACACTCCATACACAGCAGTTTCGGATGCGGCGTATTCATCAATAATCGCCGCCGAAGTTTCCATCGCCCTGCGGCCCGCGGCTCCCAATCGGACGGTGGCTCCCCATCGGGCAACGTTCACTACATCGGCTTGGGTGAGGTTTCCGACATCGAGGATGACGTCCGTCATGCTGGCTCCATTCGGGGCTCGGTGGCGTCGATGGCCGGTTGAATCCGCTCGACGAACTGATCGTATTGATGGTTCCTGAAGTTCTCCCAGGTACTCAAGGACCGGGAGTCCGTGATCCGGTCGGTTATCAACTTGCCGTCAAGATGGTCGACCTCGTGCTGCACCGTTCCGGCGCTGAGACCCCGATAGACTTGCTGAATCCCCATTCCTAACCGGTCGAGCGCCACCACCTTGAGATTCATGTAACGGGGTAGGTCGCCGCGAATCGGGACGCTTAGGCAGCCTTCGTTGTTGAGGTAGGTATCGTCGCCAAGGATCTCGATGATCGGATTGATCAGCACGGTCAAGGGTAGATTCGGCTTGTACGGGTACCGCTCATTCGCGTCGACGCCGACAACGCAGATGCGTAGGTTGATACCGACCTGGTTGGCAGCAATCCCGGCCCCCTGGGCATCTCGCATCGTTTCAATCATGTCATCGATGAGCGACTGTACCTCGGGGCTGTCGAGCTCTTCGGGCGTTACCGGTCGGTTGGGAACCCGCAACACAGGATCGCCGATCTGAGGAATTGTCCTAATCATCTGAACCAGCCTCGAAGACGAGGGTCCCGGCGACCCAAACGGCTTTGCACAAAGGGGCACCCGTCCAATAGGAGAGAGCGGCCGGCTCGCTCGTGCGCCACAGTGCCAGATCAGCCCGCATACCAACCCGGACAATTCCGGTATCAGAAAGGCCGAGCGCCTTGGCGGCATGCCTGGTGGTCCCCGCAAGCGACTCCTCAGGAGTCAGCCGGAACCGTGACGTGGCCAACCACATGGCTACCTGAAGGGATCCCACAGGAGACGTGCCCGGGTTGAGATCCGTCGACACGGCGATCGAGACACCGGCGAGCCGCATGGCTGGAATGTTCGGGATGGTGGGTTCGTTGAGGAACACTGATGCCCCGGGGATCAACACGGCAACGGTGCCTGCCGTGGCCATCTTTTCAAGCCCCGACACCGACGCGTGCTCGAGATGATCCGCCGACAATGCGCCATATCGGGCAGCCAGGGCCGCCCCACCCGAATCGGTTAGCTGGTCGGCATGTAAACGGACCGAAAGCCCGGCCTCGGCGGCCGCATCGAACACCCGGGCAATTTGGTCGGCGCTAAAGGCGACGGTTTCACAGAATCCGTCGACGCAATCGGCAAGTCCCTCAGCTACGGCGGCGGGGATGATCTGTTCGCAGATCGAGGTCACGTACTGGTCGGCTAGGCCATCGTGTTCGGGAGGGATTGTATGAGCCGCCAATAGCGAGGTGACAACCCGCTGAGGGCCCTGTCGGCCGAGCAGGCGGGCAACCCGGAGCATACGCAGCTCGTGGTGAGGATCGAGGCCATAGCCCGACTTCACTTCCACGGTACCGACCCCGCTGCGCAGGAGCCATCCGAGCCTCCCAGCAGCGTGGCGGACGAGTTCGTCATCAGGGGTGTTCCGGGTGGCCTGAACCGTCGACAAAATCCCTCCGCCGGTGGCCGCCAACTCCTCATAGGAGCTGCCACCAAGCCGAGCTTCGAACTCGGCGATGCGGTCACCGCCAAAAATGGCATGAGTGTGACAGTCGATGAGCGCCGGCGTGATGAGATGGTCGCCCACGTCACGCACGGCATCCCCGGTGATCCCGCTTACCGGTGGACCGAGGTACGTGATCTTGTCGCCGGTAATCCCAATGGTGGTTCCGGTCATAAGACCGTACGGCGAGCCACCGGGTTCCATCGTGGCGACAGTGGCGTTCGTCAGGAGAACATCGGCTCTCACGATATCAACTCTCTGATCAGACGGTGAAGGCCTTCGCCGGACTGCCCGGAAGTATTCAGGCCCGTTTGTACGACCCGCTCACCGGCCACGATGACGTCGGAGACCAAGGTTCGCGGGGTCGAAAACAAGAACGCCCCGACCCCATCGATTGGGTCGAACCCCGGCATGTCAGGGCCCCCAGTACCAACGACCAAAAAATCGGCAGGGGAGTCGACCGCCAATGGTTCATGGACCCCCCACCCAAGAGACGCCAAGCCGGCCGCGGTCGCCGAGCGCAAGAGTTCGTCCGGCGAGTGAATGCCGCGCCGTTCCAGGCGGAGACGGTCATTGAGTTCAAGCGATCGAGCCTCCTCGAACAAGTCGACGGTGGCATTGGAATCTGAACCGAGCGAAATCGACACGCCGCGATCCCTCAGTTCCCGACCGGGGCCAATTCCATCGCCCAGGTCTTGTTCGGTTGAAGGGCAGAAGCAGGCGCCCGCACCGCTGGCTGCCAGCAGGTCACGGTCGCCCTCCGAAAGGTGCGTGGCATGGACGGCAGTGGCTCTGCTCGTCAAGAACCCGGTATTCGAGAGCAACCTCATCGGGGTCGTACCGTGCTCGGACAGGCAGGCTTCGTTCTCAGCACGTTGCTCGGACACATGCGCATGGGCAGGAAGGTTCAGGTCTTCTGCCAGGTGGCCAACGATCGACAAACCCGACGGAGCGACCGCCCGGACACTGTGAGCGGCCACACCTATCTTGACGGTTTGGCCCTCAAACCCGTTGGCGAGGTCGGCGACTCTTTCCGACCAGGCCGTTGCCGAGCCATCGGAGAACCGCCGTTGTTCGGGCAGGGGCGGCGCACCCGTGACGTCCGATGTCAAATAGCAGGCGTCGAGCAGTGTCATCCGAATTCCGGCGTCGAGGGCTGCACCGATGAGTGCGTTTTCCATGGCATGGGCCTGAGGGTAGGGGCGCCCGTCGACCCGATGGTGAAGATAGTGGAACTCTCCAACGGTCGTGATGCCGGCCCGCAGCATCTCGCCGAACACTTCTGAGGCGAGAGACCGATAGCTGTCGGGCTCTAGACGTTGCGCTAGTTCGTACATGGCCCGGCGCCAGGCCCAGAAGTCCCCTCCGGCATCATGGGTATGTCCCCGGAGGGCTCGATGGAAGGCATGGGAGTGAGCACTGACTAATCCTGGCAAGACGACGCCTTCGAGCCTGACTGCCTCCGAAGACGGTCGGGAGCCGACTTCAACCGACGCGATGGACCCGCCAGAGACTACGATGGATACGTCCTGCTCGAATCCGGAACCGCCGAACCAGGCGAAGGGAGCGAACCAAACGCTCACGCCAGACCGGTGATCATGGGAAGGTCGATTCCGCGATCCTTGGCTACCTGTTTGGCGATGTCATACCCGGCGTCGGCATGACGCATGACCCCGGTGCCGGGGTCTGACGTGAGTACCCGATCGAGTCGCTGATCTGCCAATTCGGAGCCGTCGGCGACTACCACCATTCCGGCATGGATCGACCGGCCGATGCCGACCCCGCCTCCATGGTGAAGGCTGACCCACGATGCCCCACTTGCCGTATTGACCAGGGCGTTGAGAATGGGCCAATCGGCGATCGCATCCGACCCATCTGCCATTGACTCAGTTTCTCGATATGGTGAAGCCACCGAACCCGAATCCAGATGGTCACGCCCGATCACAATCGGCGCCGACAACTCGCCGCTCCGAACCATGGCATTGAACCGCAATCCGAGACGACGCCGTTCCCCGTATCCCAACCAGCAAATACGACTCGGGAGGCCCTGGAACGCCACGCGCTCTGAGGCCATCCGGATCCATCTCGCCAGGCCGGCGTCCTCAGGAAACTCGTCGAGAACCGCGCGATCGGTGGCTGCAATGTCAGCCGGGTCACCTGACAGCGCCACCCATCGGAACGGGCCTTTACCCTCGCAGAACAGCGGTCGGATGTACGCAGGTGTGAAGCCGGGGTAATCGAACGCCCGGTCAAACCCACCAAGCTGCGCCTCGGTTCGTAAACTGTTGCCATAGTCGAACACTTCGGCACCGCGGTCAAGAAATCCGACCATGGCTTCGCAGTGCCTGGCCATGGCCAGTCGTGCTCGACGGATGAGTTCGGCGGGTGCGTCGGTGGCCATCCGGGCTGCCGCCTCCGGCGTGAGATCATTCGGTACATAGCTCATCGGATCATGAGCCGATGTCTGATCGGTCACGATGTCGGCCGGGAAGTCGAGTTCAAGCAGCCTGGGAAGAACGTCCGCCGCGTTCCCAACGACTCCAACGGACAGCGCCCGGCGTTCATCTCTGGCAGTCAGACACAGGGCGACCGCTTCCTCAAGGTTTGGGGCCAACACATCGAGATAGCGTGTCTCGAGTCTGCGAGTGGCACGGTGTGGATCAACTTCGACACACAGGGCTACTCCGTCGTTCATCGTGACGGCTAGTGGTTGTGCACCTCCCATGCCTCCGAGGCCGGCGGTCAGGGTGATCGTGCCCGCCAATGAACCGCCAAACCGTTTCTCGGCGATGGCGGCGAAGGTTTCATACGTCCCTTGCAATATTCCCTGGGTACCGATATAGATCCACGAACCGGCCGTCATCTGACCGTACATCGTCAGACCGGCCGCCTCCAGCCGGCGAAACTCATCCCAGGTCGCCCATTCTGGAACGAGCAGCGAGTTGGCGATAAGAACGCGCGGAGCCCACTCGTGAGTACGGAACACACCAACCGGTTTTCCTGACTGAATGAGCAGCGTCTCATCGTTCTCCAACCGCCGGAGAGTCGCGACGATGGCATCGAATGCTTCCCAGGAGCGGGCGGCTTTGCCGGTTCCTCCGTAGACGACCAGATCGTCCGGCCGTTCGGCGACCTCGGGATCCAGGTTATTCATGAGCATCCTCAGAACTGCTTCCTGACCCCAACCTTTGCAGGAGAGTTCGAGACCCCTGGGGGCTCGGACCGGTCGCGGACCACTCATAGTGAATTCCTTTCTAGGTTCGGCTCAACGTCGATGTGTACCGATCGGAACCACACAGCCGCCCTCCGGGCACCGGCGTCATCGGCGGTGTAGGTAAGCCGTTCGATGGTCAAAACCGGCGTTCCGGGTGGAATATTGAGTATCGCGGCCTCCATGTCGTTCGCTTCCTGTCGTTCCACAACGTGTTCGATCCGGACGAGCGGGATGGCGTATTTGACCGTCAGCAGCCAGTGAACCGACTGATGGGCCAAATCATCGTTCAAGAGCCCGCGACACAAACCTTCAACGATCCACCGCTCCTCAACCGCTATCGGTTCGTTGTCAGCGAGTCGGAGTCGCCTGAGGAAAATCAATGGAGCTCCAGTTCCAACCCCCAACGGGTTACCCGGCATGGCGGGTAGTTCCTCTGCGGCGAGGACTTCGGTAGTTGGCGTCCGGCCGATCGCTCTCATGTCATCGTCAAATGAGCTAAGCGAGAAGTATCGCGTCATCGGCGAAGCTGCCGCCACGTAGCTTCCACTTCCTTGAGCGCTCCTGATCAACCCCTCCCCAGTGAGTTCGGCAAGCGCCGTTCTGATTGTTCCCCGGCTGACGCTGAATTCCTCGCTCATTTGATGCTCGGTGGGAAGTTGATCGAGTGGCCGCAGCGATCCGCTGAGAATCCTCGTGCGGATTCGATCGGCGACTACGTGGTACTTCGGAGTGGCCATTGGCTAGCCGTCCGGATCTCGTAGCCGGACCTCGACAGACAGGCGGTGTGCGGTGAGTCCCTCAGCGGTGGCGAGAGTGCCGATAGTCGGAGCAATCGCCCGAAGTCCGGCTTCGGTGATCGTCTGGACCTGTCGCCAGGATCCGAAATCCTCGAATCCGAGCGGATTCATCGACCGTGCCAGACCCCCAGTGGGCAAGACATGGTTCGCCCCCGTCGCATAGTCACCTGCCGCTTCAGGCGACCAATGGCCAACGTAGATCGAACCGGCCGATTGAATCTGAGCAGCGTCTCTTTCGGCATTGTCGGTGTTCACCGTTACATGTTCGGCAGCGTATTCGTTGGCGAACGCCAGAGCTTCGGTTATCGAATCAACCGACACGATCAGGCCATGCTCGCTGAGCGCCCGAGCGAGGATTTCATGGCGCTCGAGATCGGGAAGGAGACGGTTGAGTTGGGCGACTACCGCCCCGCCCAGGTCAGCAGAGTCGGTGACCAGCACGGCGGGGGAGTCGGGGCCGTGTTCCGCTTGACAGAGCATATCGACGGCCACCATTTCAGGATCGGCGTTCCCGTCTGCCACGACGAGCACCTCACTGGGACCGGCAGGCATGTCGATCGCGCACCGGCCGAGGACGAGCAATTTGGCGGCCGTCACATAGGCATTGCCCGGCCCGACGATCTTCTCGACCGGTTCGATCGTTTCGGTACCGTAGGCAAGAGCGGCTATCGCCTGTGCGCCACCCATGGCATAGAGTTCGGTGACTCCGAGGTAGTGAGCGGCGGCCAACAAGGTGACATCCACGATTCCGCCGGGACCGGCCGGTGATGCGACCACGATCCGCTCAACGCCCGCCGTCCGAGCCGGAACCACGGTCATGACCAAGGATGACGGGTAGGCCGCTTTCCCACCAGGAACATACGCCCCCACCGAACGCAGCGGCGACCAGCGGCGATCGACCTTCACGCCCGGTACCGGTTCCATGGTCAAGTCTTGGGGTCTTTGCGCAGAATGAAAGAGTTCGACGTTCTTGACGGCGAACATGATGGCCTCCCGAACCTCTTCGCCAACAGCCTCCCAAGCGGATCGCATCTCTTCGACCGGGACGAGAGGACTTGGCCGGCCACCCCCAAACTTGACACCTGCGTCGGTTACCGCCTCGTCGCCACGGGACCAAACGTCTTCACAAATCGATCGAGCGGCGTCTCGAACCAACGGATCTGACACCGCCGATCGGCGGACAATCTGTCGACGTTGGGCCTCAGACAGCTCAGACAAACGGATGTGCTGAAGTTTCAGGGTCACCTAGGTAGCGCTCCTCGTGGGCGGTTTCACCCTAGAAGGTCCGATTTGTTTATACAACGAGGACGTCAGAGGGTTGACCGGCATGCACCGCCAGGCGAGGTCCCGCAGCCGATTTAGGCGGGTCGCCGCCAGGAGCAATCCGCCGCTGGAGCCAATTTCATCGATGGTGCGGTAGAAGACTCCGCCCGGCGAAAAGCTAGGCCAGCGATTCATCTCCGGCAGCCATCTCGGCGGGTGACCGTCGGTGGTCGGTATCGTAGAGAACTCGAGCGACCGGCCCTTCTTGACCGGGATCATCCAGGTTCCCCTGGGCCCGCCGAATAATCATCAGCAAACCCATCCCGGCGGCTAGTAGCACCGTTTCTGGAGGGCGCCCGAGTGCATATGCCGCCATCCATAGGAAAGCCCACCCGAAGAATCCCGATATGCCTCCGCCAATCTTCCAGCCAAGGACGGACCAAACGCCCGGCCACAGGACGGTAATCGGATCGAATGCCAACATGGCGAGCGAAGAGGTCGCCAATCCGCGGCCCGACCTGCGCCCCAGGTAGATCGACCAGTTGGATCCCGCCACCGCAGCCAGCGCGCCAACCGCGGTTACACCGGGGGAGAGCGACATCCACCGCCCGACAAAGACCGCGGCAAGGCCCTTTGCCCCGTCAAGAAGCGCCACCAACGCTCCGGCTTTGGCGCCGAGCAGGCGAGTCGTGTTACCCGCCCCAAGATTTCCCGATCCGGCCGTGGTGAGATCCACACGCCGGGCTTTCCCAAGGACATATGCAACCGGGATTGCACCGAGTAAGTACGCGGCAAGCACATACGTGCCTTCGACCATTACGTTCATTGGTGTCCTCCCATTGCAGGAACCTTGTATCCCAAAAGCCGCATCACCTCAGCCGCAACAGAGGATAGTCGTGGGCGCCCAAGAAAACCTTTCGCGGTCATCGGTTTGACGAACAAACCTCGGAGAAGCATGAAACGACTCAACCGGAGTGGGTTATTTCAAAAAATCTCATCGTGTGCAGGACGCGGCCCGGCTCAGCCGTTCGCCGTTCCGGTCGACGGTGAATCTCCGGATTTCGCAACCAGGCTGAACAAGGACACAAATTGCGGTGACGAGAGCAACATGAATTCCGAATGATCCTCGATGAACCCATTGGGAACGGCCAGCGCCCGGACCTTCGACGGCCACAGCCAGTGACAGTGCACCTCACGGGCTTTGAACGGGTTCCGATGCAGGACAATGGCGGTAGGCACAGCCCAGATGCCCTGAATCGGCTCCGCTGGATACACCAAAAGCGCCTTTCCACCGGGCCGAAGCACGCGCGCCATCTCGGACAGCGCCGCTTCGATATCGGGAATGTGTTCAATAGCGTGCAGGGAGACGATTTTGTCGAAGCTGTCATCAGGAAAGTCGAGAGCCTCGGCATTGCCCGTCGTAACACCTTCCGTGACAGCGTTTTCAGCAGCGTGCGGGTTGGCGTCAATTCCAATGGCGTCAGCACCAAGTTCGCGGAGTCGCCGGGTCAAGTGGCCCACGCCACATCCAACCTCAAGAATGCGGTCGGTTGGTTGGGGATCGAGGAACCGCGATACGGTGACCATGTGTCGCTTGTCCCAGTGGTTGATGAGGGCATAGCGTTTCGAGTCGTACATCCCATCCTGGCGCCCGTCGCCTCTCGAACCATTACTGAACAGCGATCTCATTAGACGTGCACCCAACTCATTCCGACAGTGACCATGAGACTAACCGCTAGCAGAACCGCCCCATACGCGACCGCTGGTCGCGAGCGGAAAAAGTCATCCATTTTCGTGTCAATGGCAAGGCCAAGTCCAACCGCCAGTAGTGAGACTGCCCAGCCTGCAAGTACATCAGTGAGCCAGTGCACCGAGAGATAGATTCGACTGTATCCCACGAGCAGGGCAGCGGGGACCAGGATGATCGCCGTAATCAAACCGGACTTTCGGCCGATGTGACGCAAGGCGATAGCTGCGGCAAGCGCGAAGGTCATCGCCCCGGCTGAGTGTCCAGACGGCCAAGCCAGGGAACCAAGCGAGCTTGCACCGAGCGGGGGTCTGATTCGTCCAACGACGCTCTTGAGGAGAGTTACGATTACGGCGCTAGATGTCGCCATAGCCAGGAATAGCATGGCTCGACGGTATGAGAATGCCACGGCCAGGCCGATTGCCACCAAGCCGGTCGCCAACCCGAGCGAAACGGTTCCGGTGGCCAGGGAGATTGCTGCCAATACGCCACCGCTTCCCGGGAGTCTGCCCCTGTCCGCAAACGCAAGCACGGATGCGTCGAGGCCAGCGAACTCGGGGCGGGTGTATCGAATCCAAAGGTGGAGCAAGACGAGCACGATCACGGAGGCAGCAGCAGTCCACCTACCGAATTTCGCCCGGCCAGGCGTTTCGGTCTCCTGAATAAGCCGTTCTGAAGCGGGTTGGATGCTCTGCACCCGGCCACCGTACTTCCAATACATAAGAATCAGCTGAAGACGGTGGCCCGGGGATCTTGACGTGGCACTCACAGGCGTCCGACGAGTTGTGAGTTAACCCCTGAGCGGGCCGCTCGAAGGTTCATCCACCGAGTGTTGGGATGATGGCCGTGAAGACTGCTCCGCCCAGGACAGAAGTGCCAACGGTAAGTTCCCCACCGTGGCGCTGAACGATCTCTGCAGCAATCGCCAAACCGAGGCCAGAGCCCCCTTCGTCGCGTGATCTCGCTTCATCCAATCGCGTGAACCGGCTGAAAATCCGTGCGCGATCCTCGTCCCGCACTCCTGCGCCATCATCGGCAACCGATAACTCAACGGCGCCGTTGCGCGGGGCTACAGCCACTACGACCATCGTCATTGCGTGACGATTGGCGTTCAACAAGAGATTCAAAACCATTCGTAGAAGCTGAGACGCGTCGCCCTGGACCCGACCGGCCGAAACCCCAGACGAATCAGCCCTGACCCCATCGCGCAGCGGCACTCTGGCGAGCGCCTGGCCGACGAGGTCATCGAGGTCTACGTCCTCTCTGATTCGGGATCCTTCTTCACTCCTGGCAAGGAGCAATAGGTCATCAACGAGGACCTGCAAACGGATCGCTTCGGCAAGCACACCATCGCGCATCTCCTCCCATGACTCTGGCCGGGGATGAGCAACATCGACCTCCAATTCGGCCCGGATTCCGGCCAGCGGAGTTCGGAGTTCATGGGCGGCGTCGGCCACGAACTCGTCCTGCTGTGCGGCCGCATGTTCAAGCCGATCGAGCATCTTGTTCATCGTCTTGGCCAGCCGGGCAATCTCGTCGCCGCGCCGCGACTCCGGTACCCGCCGGTGGAGCTGGGAACCCGTGATTTCTTCGACCTCAGCACGGATCTCTTCGACGGGCCGGAGAGTCTTACCGATTACCGACCAACTGGTCCATGCCACGACCACGGATAGGAGTGGGATCCCGACCAGAAGAGCGGCAACCAGGGCGGCAATCGCCTCAGTGCGGCGTTCGACGGTGTTCGCAACGTACACGAAATACGTCCCTTCGTCAGTGCTCACCGCCAGGGCAGCCAGGCGGAAGGAGCCTGTGTCGACAGGAAGGTCGCTTTCTACACCATGAAGAATCTGGGCAGCCGCGGGTTTCAGAGTGGAGATCGGGCCTTCGCCTTCGATATTCTCGCTCGAAGCTACAACGGAACCATCAGGTCCGATTATCTGGGCGAGAGCCGATTCATCTCCGCTGACGGTGATGGGATCGGGGATGATGCCATCGACGATGACGTTGGCCAAGTCGGTGACGCGTCCGTCGAGGCCGGTATCGATGGCGGCGTTGAGTGCCTTGGTCTGTGCATAGACAAGGGCTGCACCGGCAACAACGAGAGCTGCCACCAACATCAGGGTGACGACTGCAGTGGCGCGGAATCTCAATGTCGTTGGACGACGCGTACGGCTACTCACGGCTGGGAACCAGCCGATACCCGGCCCCGCGCACTGTTTCAATCGACTTGCGGTCAAACGGCTCGTCGATCTTTTTTCGCAAGTATCCGATGTACACCTCCACGATGTTCGGGTCGCCCTCAAAGGCGAAGTCCCAAACGTTGTCGAGAATCTCGAGCTTGCCTACGACGTCGCCGGGACGGCGCATCAAGAATTCGAGAACCGCAAACTCCTTGGCCGTGAGATGAATATCCTGGCCGGCCCGCGCACAGCGACGCGAATTGGGGTCGAGTGTAAGGTCTCCAACTTCATAGGAGAGCGATACCTCACCCAGAGATGACCGACGAAGCAACGCTCGTATTCGGGCCACAAGTACGACATACGAGAATGGTTTACGCAGGAAGTCATCTGCCCCCGTATCAAGAGCCTCAGCTTCATCGAGGTCCCCGTCTTTGGCGGTCAACATGAGTATCGGCGTCCAGATGCCGAGATCTCGAAGTTGGGCACAAAGCTTGAATCCGTTGATCCCGGGCAACATAATGTCAAGGACGATTACGTCGTACTCGTTCTGGGTGGCGAACCACTTCCCATCGGTGCCGGTCAAAGCTACGTCGACGGCGAAGCCCTCGGCTTCCATGCCGCGCCGTACAGCAGCCGCAACCTTCTTTTCGTCTTCTACAACCAGCACGCGCACCAAAGCTCCCCGAAGAGCGGATCGACCCAACTCAGTATGACCCACCAAACCTGAGGATTTGCTGAGAAACTTGTCAGTTGATCACAGGCGTTGAGAAATCCAGTTGACGACTGTCTCGGCTACGACGGACTCGCCCCCGCGGTAATAGTGACCCCCCACGTCCAGCACATGAACGTCGACGCTGTGACTGCTGGCCAGGGCAATCTCCTCGGCCGGGTAAACCTCGGAAGGCTCCTCAGCACTTCGGATGAACAAGGTCTCGCACGGAATCGATGGGGCCAGATCGACGACATCCGGACAAAAATCCAGGAATTCGACATAGGTCGTGGCCGAAATGACGTACCACCAGCCAGGAACGAGCATCAATTGGTGGCCACGACCCTCCGCTACAAGGCCCCTGGCAGCTTCGGAGATCTCGTCGTAGCGTTCACCTGCCATCAGCCCATTTTCCGCCATTAGTCGCATGATCTGCCTACCTCCGCGGTGCGCCGACAACAGGACCAATCCTGGCGTATCGGGGACCTCCGCCACGTGCCGGACGGCGAGCATGCCTCCGTTTGAGTGACCGATAACAAATGGGGGAGGGAGGTCTCTTTCATTCATCCAGTTGCGCGCTAGGTGATTGTCTTCGATGGCTTGATCAATCGTCTGATAAGCGCCACCTTCCAGGTCTCGACTGTGGCGATTTGAGAGTACGTCATGCCCTCGACGGTTGTATGAAAGACAAGCGAGCCCGAGCTTGGTCAAGTATGGAGGCAGAAAACGGGGAGGTCCGACATAGAAGTTCATCGTATTGCCATGCATGAGCTGCACGGACCCAACGACGTTCCGATCGTCGGGCAGGTACAGCAATCCATCAAGTGGCTCGGTATCGGTTTCGATCGCTACCGTCTCGATCTGCACTATGGCGACCCTCCGTCCCCTCGTACTCCGAAACGAACGATTGGGACCGGCCTCGTGAGCATGGTTGCGTACCGGGAGTATTGGTCGTCAGCGGCTTGAAATCGCGCCCAGACATCATCGTGATCGGCGCCCGCCAGGAACTCGGCCGTCACGAGTTGGCCGCCTGCCTTTGTGGCAAGTTCGGCCCGCGGATCCACCCGTAGGTTTTGCACCCAGGCCGGATCTTGATCCAATCCGGCGTTGGTACCGGCGACGACAAGGCCATCCGGTGAGTCCAGACACGACAGGAGAACCGTTCGGGCGCTCCCGGTACGACTCCCCCTGGTGGTCAGTTCGATTACGCCCATCCCCATGGAGCGGGTACCAAGTCTCCTCCCGGAGAACTTCCAGATGATCTTGTGGGCTTTCCAGACAATCCGGAGTGCGCCTCGAGGTGGATTTCGGAGAGATGCCATAGTCAAAGGCTAGCTCCGGGTACCGGTGATCCGGACTCGGGCTCGGCCCGACGCCAGAATAAGCGCGTGATCCAGGCCTGGGTAGCATCCCGCAAGATGAACAACCCACCTGGATCGGCTGGCAACCCCGGCAACCAACAACCCTGCTGCGCGGCAGGCGTCCACCCAATGTTCACTGGTCCTGCCCAACTCCACCTCCCAAACTGTGGGTCGTGATGCCTGGCGTCTTATGGGCCACTCTGTCAGGGATCGCCTTCGGGTTCTCGCAACTTTCAAACCGTGGCGTCAATCGCCAGGCGGGTGCTTTGGCCGCGACCACAGCCATGGTGACTGCCATGCTCCTAGCGCTACTCGTCACGGTCGGTATTCGGGGCGAAATCGGGCTCGTGACCACCATACCGCCAGAAGCTGCTGCGTGGTTTGTCGCGGCGGCTCTCGTTCACTTCCTGGGCGGATGGACCCTTTTCGCTCTCAGTCAACAGCGAATCGGGCCGTCAAGAACGGCGTCCGTTCTGTCGATCAACCCGGTGGTAGCAGCAGTCATGGCGGCTTTGGTCATTGACCAGCGCCTGAGATCCATCACGTGGCTTGGAGTCATCGTTGTCACCGTTGGCGTGGCCATCGTGGCCATGCGGAATCCCTCGAAAGTGTCTACACCCGCCGTGGGGCTAACCGCCGTCCTTGCCGCGACGCTCCTGTTCTCGATCAGTCCACTCTTCGTAAGTTTCGGTCTCTCGCGATTCGATGGTGCACTGGTTGGCCTGCTGGCCGGCTTGGCGGTGACGGTGCCCTGCATGCACATATCCACCAGAGCCATCACCGGACAATGGGTGCGCCTGAATCGATCGATGTTGCCGTGGTTGGTATTGGGAGGGGCATCTGCCGGCTTGGCCGTAGCTGCCCAATGGACCGCGTTCGACCTGATTCCGGTCGGCGCCGTCGTTAGCCTGCAACAACTCTCTACGCCGGTCGTTCTGTTCGTGGGCCCAGCGCTGCTATCAGACCGTCTTGAACGCCCCGACCGGCGAATGCTCGCCGGTTCTGTACTCATCCTCGGGGGAGCGATCGTCGTGGCGCTGTTCGGACGTGCCCTTGAGTAGAGGGGGCGCCGGGAGAAGCAGGGAACGGTTGGCGTTTTACGAGCTGTCGACGATCGAGCCGCCCGTAAGATGGGGGCATGGACCATGCTCGATTCTCATCTTCCGCATCGACCCCGCTCCAGGCTGGCGATCCGGCTCCCGACTTCGAACTCCGGCAAACCTTTGACAAATCGGTCTCTCGAACGCCGGGTCGACCGATGGTCGTGGCGTTCTACGTCTTCGACTTCGGGGCATTCTGAGGGGCTGAGCTGGCCCAGTTGGGCTCAATCTCCTCCACGATCATGGCCCACGGCGCAGACCTGGTGGCGATTGCCGTAACGGCTACGTTCTCGCAGATGGCGTTCGCCCGCGAACTCGGGCTCGACTTTCCGCTGTTGTCGGATTGGGACGGAGCAGTGTCGGGCGCTTTTGGTGTTCGGTATGACATCTGGAAGGGCCACCGCGGTCTGGCAAAACGAGCCCTGTTTGTCATCGATGATCAAGGCACGGTCCACTACACCTGGAGCACTGACAACGCCGAGGAACTACCTGATTTACAGCCAATGCTCGATTCACTCAGCGACCTCTCCTGACTCGGAGTCCCGCCGTGACCGGTGATCTTGAGTGCGGCAACGGATGGGCAAAAGGATGAGGTCGCCTGCTCTTCGAGCGGCGGTCGACTTCGTCCGGTTGGCTCGTCCGCACTTTCTCGTCGGTGGAGCACTGATGTATGCCCTTGGTGCGGTGAGCGCGCCGTCGCTCACGCCGGACCGTTATGTCCTCGGTCAGGGACTGGTAACGACCGCCCAGATCACGGCCCACTTTCTGAACGAATATGCCGATAGAGAAGTCGACCGGTCGGTCACCAATCGAACGCTGTTCTCAGGCGGCAGCGGGGTACTGGTCGATGGTGCCCTTGGTCCCAGAACCGCCCTGACCGCCGGTATCGGTACCACGATCCTCAGTCTCGCCATCGCCGTCTGGCTCGTCCCAACCTCTCCGGTTACCACTTTCCTCGGCCTGGCCGCGCTGCTTGTTTCCTGGCTCTATTCGATGCCGCCGGTCCGACTTCTCGGTACAGGATGGGGAGAGTTGGCGACCACCCTGGTGGTCATCGGACTCGTCCCCCTGATCGGCGTTACGAGCCAGGGGTCAGGACCACCGGTCGCATTGTGGGCGTCGATCGCCACCCTGCTCCCCATTCACCTCGCCATGATGCTCGTCTTCGAGCTACCCGATCTTGTGTCCGATCGAACGGCTGGCAAGACCGTGCTGGCGGTTCGAATTGGCCGTCAACGAACCGAAAGGCTCGTCGCGAGCTTGCTGGCTCTCGGAGCGTTCGGGGCCGGGGTATTCCTTGCGATCGGATGGCTCATGCCTGGATCGGCGGTTGCCTGTCTCAGCCTCGTCCCCGGACTGGCGACGATATCTGCGCTTGCCCGGAATCGATACGCCCTTGCCACGGCAACCTCCGTTGCGACCCTGGGGCTTTCGGCAATTGGCCTGATTGTCGGGATCGCCTGAACGCACAAGGCCGGAGGAGCGACCGACTGACCAGTCCGATTCTGCATGACGACGCGAAGGAGGGTGGAGTATCGGTCTGACACTCCACCCTCGCCACCATCGGTGTCAACCAAAAGTCAGGCGCCAAACGCCTCCTCAAAGTAGCCACGAAGCTCGGGAGTGGCGGGGCCACTGTATCCACAGAAGTTCACGTTTCCATCGGTGGCCGTGACGAGATAGCTACTCCCTACTTCAAGCGGGAAGGCTCCGATAAGGGAAACCATATCAGCTGATCCGCCCGTGAGGGCGACCTCAGCCGCTTCGCCACCCTTGTACCAATGATCGACCGTCAAGGTTCCTCGTGCTCCGTCAATTGCGGTAACCGTACCTTCGAAGGCCATCGGCATATCTCTGAGAATGGCAACGTCAAATATGATGCATGAAGCAAGTACGTTGCTGTCGCCAAGCGATAGTTCCAACGGTGGTCCAGCGACAGGCGCAGGATCCGTCCCGTTACCGGCGAAAACGAAAACGCCGACCGCAACCGCCACGACGACGACGGAGGCAAGGACAGGGACCCAACGTTTCGGTGTTTGCACTCCGGTCGGTGGATTAGCTAGGTGAGTAGTAGTTGACATGACACGCTCCATTCGATGCCTGGACGACTCAGTCGTCGGTGATTCGGTCGACACAGCGCTTTGCATGGGGTCGAGGCGTTTGAGGCTGTTACGCAGTTCTTCGCTCACGATTGATGCTCCCCGGTGTCTTCAAGCTCTTTATGTCCGGCATCGTCGGGATTCTGTCTATCGAGCAACCGGGTCAGCTTCTTCCTGGCTTTGGTGAGTCTGAGGCTGATCGCGTTTGGCGAGGTACCCAAAACGGTGGCAATCTCGCGTGGCTCAAGTCCTTCCCACGCCCACAACCTGAGAACTTCCCGGTCTGATTCGGCTAACTGGCGGAAAGCCGAAGCGAGGGCGGGGTAGTCGTCCAGACCCACGTCGACGATCGGCAGCTGAACCGGCTGGGTTCCCAGTCGCTCGACTAGACGTTGTCGCCGGGCGTTGCTGCGCCGCCGATTGGCCAGTGCTTTTCTGGCAACGCCGTAACACCACGGGAGGCAATCTGCTGCAGGCACGGAGGGGAGCCTCTGCCAGAGGACAAGCAGAACATCGTCTAGCACCTCATCTGCGTCGTCGAAGGAAGCTCGCCGCCGCAAGTAGCGCTGAAGCGGTTCGTAGACGATCGCGTAGATTTCCTCAAAACGTTGCCGACGATCTGGGTCGAATTGCCCGCCGGCTGCCCGGCCTGAGCCTTGATCAGATTGGTGATGAACGGAACGCATGATCCTCCCGGACGCCGCAGGGCGATGGTCAAAGATCGGACGTCATCGATGGTTGAGCGGTTCCCGCTAAATAATGGCCGATTCGTGAAACGGTTCATTGCGAGTAACCCGGTCATAACCCAGGGGAGTGAGGTCAAGGGTGCGATAGGCGCCGTAGACGATCAGTTCACTGATCCCCCGTCCGACGGCGGGGGATTGCTGCAGGCCGTGGCCCGAGAAACCGTTGGCGAAGATGAAGTTGGGCAGGGCGGCGGGAGATCCGATGATCATGTTCTGATCGAGCACGTTGAAGGCGTATTGGCCTCCCCAGGATGCGACAACCGCGATGCGTTCAAACTGGGGCACGTAGGAAGCCAGGACCGGCCAAATCAGCTCCTCGAACTCACCGTGGCGAGTCTCCAGGTCGTCGTAGCCGACGGCCCGATCATCAATCGGAACGCCGCCCGTCACGTAATGCTGCCGTTCACGGCGAAAATGGACTCCTTCCGGCGTGACGGTAAGCGGGACGTTTTGTTCGATTGGGGCACGACAGTCAAATACAAACGTTGTTCGCGAGCGCGGCTCGACCGGCAACTCCAGGCCCGCCATCGCCGCCACGAGCTTGGCGCGCGGGCCGGCCGCGTTCACCACATAGCCACAAGCCACAGTACCTCCCGATTCAAGCCGGACGCCGGTGATCCGACCCTCGGCCTCGATGAGATCCACGACCCGATCGGACAGATAGGTGACACCGTTGTGGCGGGCGCGCTGGCGAAATCCCAGCAAGAGAGCCCACCCGTCGATCGACCCCTCTCGTTCACTACCAAAACGCGCTCCAACCAACCGATCCGTATTCATGTATGGGAACTGGGAGCCAACCTCGGCTGGATCGAGCATCCGCACGTCCGCCCCGTTGGCCAGTTGAATTTCGTGCTCAGCGCCGAGAACCTCTAGCGCTGCCCGGTTAGTCGCAAGAAACAGATAACCCGTGCCTCGAAAATTCAGGTCCGGCACGTCGCGATCGACGATCACTCGCTCGTGGAACTCGGCCAAGAACTCGAGCCCGAACTGACTGATCTTTATATTGAGCGGGTTAGAGAATTGTTCCCGGAAGCTATTGCCTGAGCGAGTACTTTGAGCATTGACGTAGGTCGAATCGGGCTCCACCACCAGGACCGTGCCATCAAAATCCGAGTTCTCGCTGAGGAAGTAGGCAATCGAACTGCCCATGAGCGCCCCACCGACAATGACGACATCGTAGGCGCCGCTCTCGTCGGTCATCGCCCACCCCGGAGCACCGGGTAGTTACAGATCTTCGACACGAGGAAATCCCGATGGGGGCATGATGTCGACGGTCGCCGAACGTTGCTGGGCGGTCATTCCACCGTCAATCTTGATGATGTCACCGGTGATGTAGGCGGCGTCGTCGGACGCCAGAAAGAGCGCAGCCCCGGTCATATCGTAGGCCTCCCCGATGCGCCCGAGGGGGACGTTCTCACCACGGTATATCCGTTCCTCCATGGATAGCCCGGTCGTGTCAATCGAACCCGGCATAAGGGCGTTCACTCGAATGTTGTAAGGGCCAAGATCGAGGGCCATGGCTCTGGTGAGAGCTTCGATTCCGCCCTTGGTGGCGTCATATGCCGTGAACGAGCGATGCGACTGGGTAGCGCCACCGGAACTCATGTTGATGATCACCCCGCCGCCGGCTTTGGCCATGATCCGACCTGCCCGATGTGAGCAGAGAAAGTGACCGGTAAGGTTGACGTCGATGATTCGGCGCCACCAGGCTTCATCGGCTTCGAAAAAGTGAAGCATCGGACCGATCAGGCCAGCGTTATTCACGAGAACGTCGACCCGCCCGTACATATCGACGATCGTATCGAACATCTCGGCGACCTGACTGCTGTTGGAGACATCAGCGACGGCGGCCAAGGCCGACCCTCCTGACCCGTTTATCCGATCGGCCGCAGCCCGTGCCGAGACCGGATCGACATCATTCACGACGACCTTTGACCCGACGCTCGCGAATCGATCAGCGATAGCCCGACCAATCCCCGAGCCGGCCCCGGTGACCGTGACGACTTTGCCTGCCAACGATTCATACATGAGCGGCCACTTTCGTGTTTCGAAGTTGAGCCAGGATTCTCGCATGGATTAAGCCGGCACGGTCGCCTGGCACCGGATTTGGAACCAACCTTCGGCAGAAGACGTCCAAAAGCCATGGGAAACGCTCGTTTGATCCTTCTGACCTTGGTCCTGGCTGCATGTTCATCCCAGGGAACCGGGCGATCAACCGGCACCGGGACTGTCTCTGGTGATGTTTTGGCCGGTCCCAGCTGTCCCGTCGAACGGCCCGGCGATCCCACCTGCCTCCCGGTCGCCGTGCAGGGCACGGTGGAGTTCGTCCAAAATGACGAAATCGTCGCCTCACAGACGATCGATGCCACTGGCCACTATTCGCTCGACCTGCCCCCCGGTTCCTACACGATCCAGGTCAACGTTGGGGAAACCCCGTTTCCCAGCTGTCCCTCATTGGAGGTCGTCGTTGAGCAGGGCGCCGAGTCAACGATCAACATCGACTGTGACACAGGCATTCGGTGAGATTGACGATGGTTGTCGACGGCGGCCCAACGACGCCTGGTATTCGATTCTCGACTCAAACCGCCAATCGGTCGACGATCGTCTGCACACACGCCTCAAGTTGACGAGTTGTGTCGATTCGAATTTCTGGGTTATTTGGCGGTTCGTACGGAGCCGAGATTCCACTAAATTCCTGGATCTCGCCAGCCCGGGCCTTCGCATACAGCCCTTTGACGTCGCGTCGTTCACAAAGCTCAAGCGGCGTATCAACGAAGACCTCGATGAAACGACCGTCCGGATGCAAAGCGCGCACCCGATCGCGGTCGGCTGCGTACGGCGAAATGAACGCGGTCAAAACAACCATCCCGGCATCTTGGAATAGGCGACAGACCTCGCCAATGCGACGAATATTCTCAGTCCGATCCTCCGGCCCGAACCCGAGATCGCGATTGAGTCCAAAACGAATGTTGTCGCCGTCGAGCACATAGGCCGCCACGCCACGCTCAAGTAGGGCCCGTTCAACCGCAAAGGCGAGCGTCGATTTTCCGGAACCGGACAGCCCCGTGAACCAGACGGTAAAGCCCTCGTGTCCGAGGTTGGCGGCCCGCTGCGCGGTGGTCACCTGGCTTTCACTGCGCACAATGTTCGAGGAAACCGGGCCATCAACCACGGAGAAAGCCCCGGTCGCCCAGTATTCGAAGGATCTCGCTCACACACTCAGGTACATCCTGCACGGAAGTGTCAAGCCGAAGGTCCATGTCGGTTGGCCGCTCGTAAGGTGCCGAAACGCCTGGAAATTGGGCGATTTCACCCCGATCGGCTGCTTCGTAGAGCCCGTTCGGGTCCCTTCGCCGACACACTTCAATCGGGGTATCCAGGAACACCTCGACATACCGATCGCTTCCGATCAGTTCCCTGGCCCGCCCTCGAACCTCGGCGTTGGGAGCGACCAGAGCCGCTACTGCAACGAGTCCCTGATTGTTGACCAACCGGGCAACCTCAGAAACCCGGCGCAAGTTCTCCGACCGGTCCTCGGCACTAAACCCCAGGTCACGGCTAATCCCCATACGAATGTTTTCGCCGTCGAGCCGTATCGACACCTTGCCCCGATCAAACAATTCACGCTCAAGAGCGGTGGCGATAGTCGACTTACCGGCGGCCGTGAGTCCAGTCAGCAAAACGGTGCAGGGCTGTTGTCCATACCGGATCGCTCGTTCGGTATCGTCGATTCCCGATACGTGCCGGACCAGCCCCGTCTCAGGGGTTCGATCCCAGGCCGAAGCGGCCCCGACGATCATGCCGGCCGCCACCGTGGCATTGGTCAGGCGGTCGACGAGGATGAACGATCCCGTGTGCCGGTTCTCGCTGTACGGGTCGAACAGTAGCTCTCGATCCGATCGCACCGTGCACTGAGCTATGTCGTTGAGCCCCAAAACTGAAGCTTGCTGGTGTTCAAGCGTGTTGATGTCTACGCGGTGGCGGATCGCCGCGATCGTGGCGTTACTGAAACCATTGGTGGAGTGCAGCAGATACTGTTGGCCTGGCTCCATTACGACGTCGGCCATCCACACGATCATCGCATCGACATCGTGGGCTCTGTGAGGCTGATCGCTGGCTTTGACAAGGAGATCACCGCGACTGACGTCGATCTCATCGTTGAGCGTCACGGTCACGGCTCTGCCTGGTCCGGCTACGTCTAGATCACCATCAAACGTGACAATCCGACCAATGCTCGATCGGACGCCCGACGGGAGCGATACGACTTCATCGCCGGGGCGTATGATTCCCGAAGCGATGGTGCCTGCAAAGCCGCGGAACCCGAGATCGGGACGGACGACAAGTTGAATGGGCATCCGAAAGTGTTCGAAGTCGATCCCGGTTGCTACATCAACGGTCTCAAGGTACTCCATGAGCGGGGGACCGTTGAACCAGTCCAACTCGGTCCCCGGATCCACCACATTGTCACCGA
This sequence comes from bacterium, assembly GCA_024641305.1. GTDB lineage: Bacteria > Actinomycetota > Acidimicrobiia > Spongiisociales > JAENVV01 > JAENVV01. The sequence continues at coordinate 55,567 of JAHEDI010000001.1, forward strand.
GCAGGGCCGACATCGGAAGAAAGTACGGACTGCCCAGGTCGAGTCCTTTCGAGAACTCCCGGTATTCGCGACAGATCTCGTCGAACCGATTCTCCGACCAGTCGACGAGGTCCATCTTGTTGATCGCCACAACCACGTTGCGAATCCCCAGCAGGCTGGCGATGAAGCTGTGACGCTTCGTTTGTGGCAGGACTCCACGCCGAGCATCAATCAAAATGATCGCCAGCTCACAAGTTGAAGCTCCGGTAACCATGTTGCGGGTGTACTGCTCGTGGCCGGGTGTGTCTGCGATGATGAACTTGCGACGAGCCGTCGAGAAATAGCGGTAGGCGACGTCGATTGTGATGCCCTGCTCGCGCTCGGCTTTAAGTCCGTCCATGAGAAGCGCCAGGTCCACTTGGTCACCGGCCGAACCCATCGTGGTCGAGTCGACATGAAGCGTCGCCAACTGATCCTCGTAGATCATCTTCGAGTCGTGTAACAGGCGCCCGATGAGCGTCGACTTTCCATCGTCGACACTTCCGCAGGTGAGGAATCTGAGAAGGTCTTTTCGTTCGTGTTCGGCGAGATATGCCCCGATATCGGTAGCAATGAGTTCCGATTGGTGGCTCATTAGAAGTAGCCCTCCCGCTTCTTCTCCTCCATCGAACCTGACTGGTCGTAGTCTATGACTCGGCCTTCCCGCTCGGACCGGGTGGCTAGGAGCATCTCCTGGATGATTTCGGGAAGCGTGCGCGCGGTAGATTCGACGGCACCAGAGAGGGGATAACACCCCAGGGTTCGAAAACGAACCGACCGCATTTGCGGGGTTTCACCCTCGTCGAATCGGAACCGTTCGTCATCAACCATGATGAGAACTCCATCCCGTTCTACGACAGGCCTGATGGCCGAAAAATAGAGGGGGACGATCGGTATCCCCTCAAGGTGGATGTACTGCCAGACATCCAATTCGGTCCAGTTGCTGATGGGAAAGACCCGGATACTTTCGCCTTTGCTGACCCGACCGTTATACAGGTTCCATAGTTCGGGTCTCTGATTCTTCGGGTCCCACCGGTGGTGTTCGTCACGAAAGCTGAACACCCGCTCCTTGGCCCTCGACTTCTCCTCATCGCGCCGCGCTCCGCCAAAGGCCGCGTCATAACGCCCGGCCGTCAACGCCTGCTTGAGAGCCTGGGTTTTCATAATGTCGGTGTAATTCTTGGAGCCGTGATCGAACGGATTGATACCCCTGACAACCCCGTCCTGATTGGTATGCACCAGGAGTTCCAATCCGAGTTCCGCCGCCATTCGGTCCCGAAAGGTGATCATCTCCTTGAACTTCCAGGTTGTGTCGATGTGTAGCAGCGGGAAAGGAATCTTGGCAGGGTGAAACGCCTTTCGAGCGAGATGAAGCAGCACCGTGGAGTCTTTCCCAATCGAGTAAAGCATGACTGGCTTTTCGGACTGGGCAACTACTTCCCGAATGATGTAAATACTCTCTGCTTCCAACTGCTTGAGATGGGTCAACCGAAGCTCTGGGGGAATCACGAGATCAGGCACGGTTGCCACCACTCAACCGAAGCGAACTGCGCCATCGACTTCGACCTGCAGCTGGCATTGCGATCACTACCCCCTGATTATGGCCAACAGCCTACGCGACCACTACCCGTTTGAACATTCGGCCGGAGACAGGCCCCATCCCGACGGCGTGGGACTCATCGAAGCGTGTCGTCCAACCCGTCGATATACGGGTCCCATTCGACCAGGGGAGGGGGCACGAAACCCTCGCCGAGATAGGCCCGACCGATCATGGCGTGGAACTTCGCCAACGACGATTCCCAAGAACTGAGCGGACCCGGCTGGAAACCCCGGTTGGACGCCCCCCGCTGCACCCCTTCGCAGGCCACCCAATCTTCCTGATTGGTCTGATCCCAGAAGTCAACGGCATACGAGGGATCAAAGTCATCCTGCTCGACTACTTCAGGAGCGAAAAGCCATTCACAAACGATGCGGGTCCTCCCGGGAGATGCCGGGGTCAGGGTATGGGTCATGAGGTAGTCGGGATGGGCGCTGATGAAAAGATTCGGCATGACGAGCAGATAGAGAACCTCGCGCTCAAGTCCAGGGTCAAGATTTCGAAACCGGGGCAGTCGCCGCTCCCCACTAAAAGACATCGTCTCGGCCTGGGGTTTGAGGTCCATGGTTCCGCCGCACCACATACCGTCAGAGGGAATCGAACGACCGCTGCTTGGTGGGCTGACCTCGCAGAGGGCCGGATGGATGGTGGTGCAGTGATAACACTCAAGGTAGTTCTCGGCTATGAGTTTCCAATTGGCGGCAACTTCGTAGTCGTGTTTGACGGCGCTGACCAGTCGGGCGGGCTCGTAGGATGCCAGGACCGTCCCGAGCGAACCAAGGGTCGCTTCGAGCGTGTCGCCGTCCCCCGAGCTATTGACGAACAGCCAGCCGAGCCATTCGGCGACCCGGACCGATTGAAGAGGCCAGTCCGCCACATCGAACCCAGGGCTCTGAGTGAGGGTCGGGGCGGTCCGAAGTGTTCCGTCGACACGGTACGCCCATGAATGGTACGGGCATCGAATCTGACGGGCATCGACCCGCTTACCAACGGCGAGCAGCTCATGACCTCGATGTCGACACACGTTCGAGAAGGCCGCGACTTGGCCGGTCGGTTGCCGGGAAAGCAGAATGGTCTCTGCCCCTAGTTCGATCGCTCGTAGCTGGCCGGGGGACAGCAGTTCGTCAAGGCGGCCGAGGCAGATCCAACCACCTTCGAACAACATGTTCTTCTCCCAGGCGTATAGGTCCGCCGAAGAATACGCATCTGCCGGCAGCGTCCGGCTTTGACCACCAGAAAGAAGAAGCTTCTCGATGGTTTCCGTGGGAAGCGGGGCTGGATTCATTCCGGTCACCTTACGCCATTTCGCCATGCCATGGCCGCTTCAACGGCCCCCTTCGGGATGACAATGAACCGCCCGTAGTGAGCGGACCGACCGGCACGTCGCTAGCCTCACCAATATGTTCGGTCGGTCCGCTCAGCCCGTCAATCTCGTAGCTCGTTCTGGGAGAGGCCATGGTCCGTTACACCGCCTTTCATGACCGAACAAAGGCGCTGAACACCACCGAACTGTGGTCTCATTGGGCCGGGTACCTCGCTGCGGACCGCTATCAGCTATCGGAGAAATTTGAATACTTCGCCATCCGCAATAGCGCCGGCATGTTCGACACCTCTCCGCTGTACAAATACCGGATTCAGGGAAGTGACGCGGAGACATTTCTGGCGGGCCTTCTCACCAGGAACATCCGTAAATGCCGGCCAGGTAACGCCCAGTACACAATCTGGTGCGACGACAACGGATTCATCATCGAAGACGGCGTGATCATTCGGCTATCGGAAACGGAATTTCTGCTGAGTACCGCCGAGCCGAACCTCGCCTACTTCGAGGATCGAATCGGCCGACTCCAGGTGATCATCGAAGATATTTCCGACGATGTGGCGGCCCTGGCCGTCCAGGGTCCCCGTTCGAAGACGATCCTGACTGAACTGATTCCAGACGTAGCAGGACTCGGCTACTTCCAGTCGACCGAAGCCAAGATAGGTGATGCGCCCGTCGTCATCTCACGAACGGGTTTCACCGGTGATCTCGGTTACGAGATTTGGGTGAAAAACGATCATGGACTCGCCGTCTGGGATGCGGTCGCACAGGCCGGCGAACGCTACGGCATGCTCCCGTTTGGAACGACTGCACTCCTAATGGCTCGAATTGAAGCCGGGCTGGCCCTTATCGACGTGGACTTCTCGTCGTCTCGCTATGCGTGGACGGATGCGGATCGAACGACCCCGTTGGAATTGGGGCTTGAATGGATGGTTCGGGATATCGGCGACGATGACCGCCCGTTCGTCGGCCGTCGAGCCCTTCTCCGTGAAATGGTCGCTGGATCTCGCTGGAAGTTGACCGGGTTGCTGATCGACTGGCGAAACTGGTTCGAGGTGTATGACCGCAACGGTCTCGTTCCCCCCAAAGACCACTTGCCCAATGGGTCCGAGTCAATCCTGTATGACGCGACCGATCAGCCGGTGGGCTACGCGACAAGCTTGATGTACTCGCCAATGGTCCAGCGACACATTGCCATCGCCCGGGTGCAACCGGAGCTGGTGGCTCCCGGGAACCAGCTCAACATGGAAGTCACCATCAACCACACGTGGCAACAGGTCAAAGCCCAGACAACCCGGATGCCCTTCTACAACCCACCCCACAAGACTGCATAAGGACTGCGCATGGCAACGGATCGAACCTATGACGCCATTATCGTCGGCGGGGGCCATAACGGATTGGTGAATGGGGCCTACCTCGCCAAGACCGGACTCAAGACGCTCATCATCGAGCGACGGCATCTGGTCGGCGGGGCGGCGATCACCGAAGAGCTACACCCCGGATTCTTGTTCACCACGTTTTCGTATGCGCTGAGCCTGCTGCGACCCGACATCATTCAGGAGCTCGAACTCGTCAAGCACGGCTTCAAACCGCTCCTCATGGAGTCAACCTTCGCCCCCATGCATGACGGAAACTATCTCCTGTTGGGTCAGGATCACCAGGCCAACATCGCGGAGATTCGTCGACACTCCAAGCACGACGCAGACGCGTACGCCCAGTATTCGCACGACGTCAATCGGGTGTGCCGGGCGATCAAGCCGCTCCTCGACAACATCCCGCCCGATATCACCAGCCGGGATCCCGAAGAACTTATCCGGATGGCAACGCTCGCTCAACATATGCGCGATTTGGAGCCGGCGGTTCTCCACAATGCAGTTCGTCTGTTGACAGGCAGCGCAGCCGACTTTCTTGATGACTATTTCGACAGCGAAATATTGAAAGCCACCCTGGCCTCGTCGGGCATCATCGGGACAAAAGTAGGTCCGATGTCTCAAGGTTCGGGCCTCGTTTTGCTATACCACAAGATGGGCGAGCACGACGGCGATCAATCTTCATGGGCGTTCCACAAGGGTGGCAACGGGGGATTCACCCAGGTTCTAGCCAGGGCGTTCGAGTCATACGGTGGCGAGATCAGCCTCGAATCGCCCGTTGCCACTGTCATAACCAGTAACGGCAGAGCCCGCGGCGTGGCGCTCGAGGACGGGACTGAGTTCAAAGCAGACATTGTCGTAAGTGCCCTAGACCCCCGGCGCACGTTCCTCGAGTTGGTGGACCCCGGCGAGCTTCCGTCAGATCTCGTGGAAAACATCAGCCGCTTCCGGTTCCAGGGAACCTCTGCAAAAGTCAATTTCGCTCTCGATGGTTTACCGAAGTACCCGGCTCTCGGCAATCGCGGAGACCAGTTTCGCGGGTTCACCAATATCGGACCAACCATGGATTATCTCGAGCGGGCGTTCGATGACGCCAAGTATGGCTGGTACTCCAAGCAGCCGTACATCGATGCCTGTTTCCAATCCACGATCGATCCTGACATGGCTCCGCCCGGCAAACACGTGATGTCTGGATTCATCCAATACGCCCCGTACGACCTCAAGGGGAGTGACTGGGACACCGAGCGCGAGACTTTCGGCGATACGGTCCAGGCGGTGCTTGAGTCGCATTTTCCCGGATTCGGGGATCTGGTTCTCCACCGCGAAGTCGTAACACCCCTGGACATTGAACGGGTGGTTGGTCTATCGGAAGGCAACATTTTCGGGGGAGAGTTCCTCGCCCCACAGATGTTCTTCTTCCGACCCGCTCCCGGTTGGAACCAATATCGGACTCCGATCGAGGGCTATTACCAATGCGGCTCTGGAACTCACCCTGGCGGCTGTGTCATGGGGGCGCCAGGGAAACTGGCGGCCGCGCAGATCCTCAAGGACCAGCAGCATTCCTAGGACGGGTCCATCGAAAGCTTGGTATCGATACCTCCTACGTCTCGCTTGGCCGGGACACCCGGGCGCCTGCCCCTGCAACGATCAGCGGAGTTCGGCCACCATCGCCCTGGCAACCCAATCGTCAATGTCGGCCGGCACCGGCTGATCGCCGACCGAACACCTCGCCGGGTCGATCGCCAGACGTTCGAGACATAGCGCTTGCAGGCTGAACCCGAGATCCATGATTTCGATCGAGTTACCCCGGCTTCCGGTCACCGCCAGATTCACCATTCGTCCTTCGGCAATCACATCGATCGACCCACCCGATGCGAACTGATAGCGGGTTATGTCCGTACCCCGATCGCTTGGCACAGCAACCTTGCGAAGCCCCACGACGTCGATTTCGTTGTCGAAATGGCCGGCGTTGGCGAGCACCGCATTCACTTTCATCCGTTCCATGTCGTCGACCGAAATGACGTGAGCATGTCCAGTCGCAGTCACAAAAAGGTCACCTCGTGACGCCTCCTCCTCCATGGTTGAGACCGCATAACCGTCGATCACCGCTTCCAGCGCCTTGATGGAATCCGGCTCGATTACAACGACATCGGCACCGGCGGCTCGCCCATATTGGGCGATGCCTCGACCGCACCAGCCGTAACCAAACACGACCATGCGACGTCGATGCAAAAGAAGATTCGTAGCCGACCTGATCGACTCAACGACAGACTGGCCGACCCCATGCTTGTTCTCGACGATCGCTTTGAGAGGACTGTCGTTGATGACGAGTACCGGGAATGGCACTCGACCCCGGAGGGAACCTCGCAATGTGATCGCGCCAGAGGTGGTCTCTTCGGTCGCCCCGAGCGGGGATTGTTGGTCCCCAACAAGAAGTTCGATCATTTCCGCCCCATTGTCGAGTACCAGGTCAGGGCGCTCCGCCACAAGACGACGAAGGTTGGAGGCGATCGTCATATCGTCATCGGCTCGACTCCCGAACACCTCGATTCCGAGGTTCCGGAGGTACACGACGAGAAGATCGTCCGTCGTGCCTTTATTGCCCATCGCGACAACCCGGGCACCGCCACCGACCAGAGCCCGGATCAGGACGCCGGTTTTCGGCTCAACGTGGATGCGAACCGCAATGGTCAAACCCGCGAACGGTCGTTCCTCGCTGAAACGACGTGCGATTGTCCTCAGAATCGGCATGTGGTCCGACACGAACCCCATCCGACCGTCCATTCCCTGTTCGCCCATGCACCGAGCCTAGATCGTTCGGTACCAGCACACCGTCGGACTCACCCGGCCAGGCGACGACGCTGGCGCAAAAACGCCAGGACGCCACCGATGACAAGTCCGGCCGGAATCAGAAAAACGGTCGTAACCGCGGCAGCTGCCAGGTCGCCGAAGCCATTATTGGGGGACAGAGCGATAGCAACAAGACCGATTCCTAGCCCTATGAGGGCACCCACCAACGCACCGATAATGACCTTGACCGGGGTCGATTGCACGCACTCATCTCCTAGATGGAAGCCATACACACGTTAGTTCACTTCGTTACTGCTAGCGCGCGTGGATCACCTGGAAGTTAAAGGTATGCGGGCACGGCTATGGCATCAGCCAGACGGCTACTTCTCGCACATCTAGCCGGGCGCCATCCTTCGGGGAGTTCCACCACACCTGCAGAGTCCCCAGCTCAGGGCGAGGCACCACATACGAGATGTCTATGGACATGGTTCCAAATTCGGGACCGCTCCCGCCGGTAGTTTCGAATCCTGATGCCAACTCCAGGCCGTCGTTGTCAAAGAGCGCCCAGGCCACGGTCGCTTCGAACGTGCGGCTGAGTCCTCGAACCTTGATCGGACTCTCGACGAATTCAAACCAGGCGGGGGTCTCCGGGCTTACTTCTGCCACGATCCCGGCACCGAGTTGGTCTGCCATCGTCGGAAGGAAATAGGCCCGATCCAGCCCCCCGTCGGGGATGATCAAGCCCTCTGAGGAAAAAACCGTGACCGGCGCTCCGTCCAACTCCAGCTTGACACGATCGATCGTGTCAAAAGCGGTCAGGGTAAAAGTCAGCTCGGCCAGCCGACCCGTCATGCTGGCAGATCCCCCACCATCGTCGAAGGTCTCGGACAGGTCAACCGTCGCTGTCCCAGCTACGACGACCACTGAGTCGTTTCGAACGACGCCAGCTGGAATGGTCGACGAGAACGCAGGAATCTGGGCGAGCTCCCCATCGGTCGGTCCCTGCAACAGCAGATCGACCGCGGTGTCCGGGCTAGTCGGCGCGGCCAGATAGCGCGAAGCGGTAGCCAGGAATGGCCCTCCTTCTGGCTGATTCAAGAAGAAAAAGATCCGGGCGACGTCGGCCTCGGCGACCGAGGGAGGTGGCAGGGGAGTGAGTCCAAGTACTCGAGCAAGGAACGATGCCATTTGGGCCCTTGTCACGGGTGCGTTCGGGCAATACAGATCGGGAGCGAGTGGATTACAGCCGACCGTGACCCCGGCGGCTGCGATGGCATCGATGTTCGCTTCATGTACCGAACCCGTGTCATCGGTAAACGCATCGGCCGCCGATGGAGCCACGCCAAAGGCTCGCACCAGGAACGAAGCCATCTGCCCCCTGGTAACCGGAGCGGTCGGGCAAAACAGATCGGGGGCGAGGGGATTACAACCAACGGTGATCCCGGCCGCAGCGAGAGCATTGATGTTCGCTTCGTGTATGGATCCGGTGTCGTCGGTAAACGCGTCAGCCAATGATGGTTCGAGCATGCGAGCTCGGACCAAGAACGACGCCATTTGCTCCCTCGTTACCGGGGCGTTGGGGCAATACAGATCGTTGCCAGGCGGGTTGCAGCCGAAGGTGATTCCAGCCTCGGCAATTGCTTCAATATTGGCTTCGTGAACACTGCCGTTGTCATCGGAAAATGTACCGGTGGGCGTGAGCGGGATGGCTCCAACCGAAGGAGCGAGTAGAGCGATGACTGCGAACAGTGCCACGAGCACGGTAGTCGAACGACGCATGTCGGCACCTCTCATTCAAGTAGTCCTGGCGGGCCCTGCTGGCGGTCAGGTCTGGCGCGAATTGTACCGATACAGCCTGCAGAGAACTAGAGCCAAAAGGCTGCGAGAAGCGGTGCAGCTGGTACCCAAAAAGGAGCCAGAGTTCACGTACGACCTCGGCCAGATGCTTGAGAGTTCAAGTAAAAAGGGTGGTAGAATATTGAAGGTTCCAAGCATCAGCCTCCAGTGGAGATCCCGTGTCAATCATGAACCCCGCCCACCCCGGAGAAGCGTTCGATCAGTTCCTTGTATCGCGAGCACCCGCCAGCGCCTCTCAGACCATGTGGACTCCCGAATTTGGCCCGCTGCCGTCCTTGTACCTGAGCCACGGTGCACCACCCGTATTCGACGATCCGCATTGGATCGACCAACTGTTCACCTGGTCGCAGTCACTCCCGAAACCCACGGCCATCCTGATCGTGAGTGCCCACTGGGAATCAGCCCCCCTCAGTCTTTCCGCCTCCGCAGCCGGAACCCCGCTCGTGTATGACTTCGGGGGTTTTGCGCCCCGATACTTCGCCATGCGGTATGCCACACCCGATGCCGCTGAGCTGGCCCGCCAGGTCGCTGCTCTCATGCCGGACACCGAGCCGATCCATGAGCACACCAGTCGAGGACTCGATCACGGCGCCTGGGTACCACTCAAAGTTATGTATCCGTATGCCGATATTCCGGTTCTTCAACTCAGCATCCCTTCTCACGATCCGGGTCGGCTGTTCAACCTCGGCCGTCGCCTGCAGCCACTCAGGGCACAAGGCGTCCTGATCATCGGATCGGGATTCATGACCCACGGATTGCAGTTCGCCACCCGCGAGATGTTCGAACAAAACGCCATCCCCGGATGGTCGAAAGAGTTCGACATCTGGGTTGCCGAGGCATTAGCTCGGGGTGACTTTGACACGCTGGCGAACTTCCGTCAGGCACCGGGGATGCCATTCGCCCATCCGACCGCGGAACACTTCACACCACTGTTCATCTCCCTCGGGGCTGCCTCGGACCCGCACACCGCCCCCACAACGATCATCGACGACTACCAGTTTGGCTTTGCCAAACGATCCGTTCAGTTCTCCTGACAGGGGATCTGAACAGACATCCCACGGGCGACTGACGCTCGAGTACGGGAAGCATGTGAACTTCGGTTGGAGCCGTGCAGGACCAATGCGATCCGTGCCTTTCGACTCTCGTAGACTGAGCCAATGGCCGAATTCTTCCCACCGATCGAACCGTACGACCGCGGTATGCTCGACGTCGGAGACGGCCAGCGAATGTATTGGGAAACCTGCGGCAACCCGACGGGAAAACCCGTGCTCTTTTTGCATGGTGGGCCGGGGTCTGGCAGTTCACCAGGCCAACGGCGACTCTTCAACCCGGCAACCTACCGGGCAGTACTTCTGGACCAGCGGGGATCGGGCCGGAGCCACCCCCTGGCGGGCGATCCTGCGGTTGACCTGGATTCCAACACGACCCACCACCTGATTGCCGACATCGAACTACTCAGGGCCTACCTCGGCATCGAAAAATGGCACGTCCTCGGATTCTCTTGGGGGACGACCCTGGCATTGGCCTACGCCCAGTCTCATCCGGAGCGCGTTTCTGCGCTGGTCTTGGGTCTGGGCACCACGACATCCCGACGAGAAGTCGACTGGCTGACCGAGGGGGTAGGACGACTCTTTCCAGAACAGTGGGCACGGTTCACAGCTGCGGTTCCTGCCCCGTACTGATCGTTGCCGCTCGTCGACGCCTACGCCGAGATGCTCAACTCGGGCGAGGCGCAGGTCCGTGACCAGGCCGTCTCCGAGTGGTGTGCCTGGGAAGATGCTCATATTTCGCTGGGACCGGACCATGCTCCGAACCCTCGATTCGATGACCCCTCCTTTCGGTACCTGTTCGCCCGTCTCGTGACTCATTACTGGGGCAACGCGGCTTTCCTCGAAGAAGACCAGCTTCTCCGCGATGCCAGCACCCTCGACGGAATCCCCGGGATTCTGATCCATGGCCGCTACGACGTGAGTAGTCCATTAGAGACGGCCTGGCGGCTATCGCAAGCCTGGCAAACGAGCGACCTACAAATCCTCGCCGATGCAGGCCACGGTAGCCAAGAGAGCTTCCCATCGGTGGTACTCGGCGCCCTGGCCGACTTGAACCATCAATGGCCCAGTTCGGCACAAACTGGTTGACGAGGCAACGTCCTGGGCGGCCGGGTCGTGGCGTACTTCGCAGCCAATGAATGAGTTCCAAAGCGCCCCATATGCACGATGACAGACCTGATCGATTCTGCCGCATCAGGGATATTCGTATCGTCAGTGGCGACCACGACATCGACCGCAAGGTGGATGGTCGGGCCATCATGCTGAACGGGCAATTCTCAACAGGGCCTAGTCCCTGGGGGGTCACCGCATACTCCCGCATTGAGTCTTACCAGGAGACGATATCTTCAAGCTCGGACACCGATATGATGGCATGAGTTGCTTCTCAAGAAAGTTGGCAGGCCATGACCACCGCCCTTGTCATCCTCGATATGCTCAACGATTTCGTAGACGGAACTCTCGCCAATTCTGCCGCAGAACCCATTATCGGCACGATCGATCAGTTGGCTATAGCGGCCCGCAAGCGCGATGACTGGGTAGTGGTCTATGCGAACGACGCTCACGTAGCCGGAGATTATGAATTCGAAGTGTTCGGAGAGCACGCGTTGGCGGGCTCCAAGGGAGCTGAAGTGGTCGCGCCGTTGACCCCGAACCCGGGCGATATCGTCGTCCCCAAGCGGTACTACTCGGCTTTCACGCAGACCGACCTCGACGCTACTTGCCGTGTTCACAACATCGACCGATTTGTCATTGTCGGCCAACACACCAACTGTTGCTGCCGCCACACCACTTACGATGCGTTCCTGCGCGGCATCGCCGTCTCAGTCGTCTCAGACGCAACATGTGTGTTCGCCCCGATGGTCGGCGACCAATACGACCAGGCCCAAAGCGAGTCACTTGAGTATTTGAAAACGTTCTACAAGTCACAGGTCCTCGAGAGCACCGAGCTTCTTTAGGTCCCGGTTTTTGGCGGCTCCGAGAGGGCCACTTCGATGATCCGATTTGAGGCGCCACGATATCTGTTACTCGCCATCGCCGTCTGGATCCCATGGCGGATAGTGATCTGGTTTCGACGAGGCGGCGACACCGCTCGTGAGATCCTCGTAGCGGGGCTATTCATCTGGTCGCTTGTCGTGATGTATTTCACCCTCTTCCCGATGACCATCATCTTCTATGCCTGGCACGGGAGCTTCAATCTCGTACCGTTCGCGAGCATCTTTCAGTTGATTAGCCAGACATCGACCGGGCTGGCTTCCTACAACATCGGGGGAAACCTGTTGCTCCTGGCGCCCCTCGGTGTGTTACTACCACTGCTCTTCAAACCACTCCAGCGACCGTACCCGCTGTTGTGGCGGGTTGCCGTTATTTCGACCTCAATAGAGGCGACCCAACTCTTCACCAGGGCCAGGGCAGTCGATATCGACGATGTGATCCTCAATACCACGGGCGTTGCGCTGGCGTACTTGCTGTACAAAGCCCTGGTTCGACTTACCGATTGGACCCAACGTGACCGCTTACTGCTGGTCCGTCTCGCCGCAGAACCCTCCAGAGAGCCGCTACTTCAGCCTGCGTTCCCACTCGTTGTGACCGCCACTATCGCAGCTGCACTTATGCTGTCGGCGATTACCGGAGCCACCCTGGGCGACGGCGCCGGGGGCATCGTGGCATACGCCCTGGCCAATTCGCCCGCCAGCACCGTCGTCGAACGCGTCGATGTCGAGGATCACGCGTTCGTGATGGTGCGCTCGCCAGATCCGGACGGAGAACAGTTGAGTCTGTATGGATACAAAAAGGTGCTGCCTGGCAGATACACGTGGGTCATGGGACCCGCCTCCGCTCGGTTCGTCGGGTCAGGCTACAACTCGGGAATTACGGCGTTCAACCCCACGGCCGGAGAGGTAGCAACGATCTATCTGTGGGGGGTGAACCGGGCAGCGGCCAGCACTGTCAAGGTGACTGGCCCGAACGCAGATCTTCAACTTCCCCTACCGGACCAACCGTACTTTGTGGTCGGTTTTCCATACGAGCCCGATCTATCATCCGCCGTCCTGCCAACCTTCGGGTACGTGTTTAGTGATGCGGCCGGAAGAGACCTCACCGGTGATTTCGCTTCGCCAGACCAATAGGTGCCCGGTCGTTCGGGGCGAACCCAACCTACTCTCCGGGTATGGTACGAAACATGAGAATCATCGATCTAACCGTCACCATCGGACCCACGACGTACAGCCCGCCGTCGGTGAACAAACCAATCGAGGTGAACGTGATTCGCCGAAGCCCCGGGTACTGGCAGGTGACCCAGGTGGCGATGGCCCTTCACGCCGGATCCCATGTCGACTTCACCCGACACTTCCAGGAGGACGGTGAAACAGCTGAGCAGGTCGCTTTGTCACGCACGTGCGGCGACGCCGTTGTGCTCGACCTCGGGAGCCTAGAACCGGGCCACGTCATCACACCCGCCGACTTGGAGAGCTGCAAGGTAACCCCGAAGCCTGGAGAAATCGCGCTCGTACGAACCGGTTGGACCGACCAGGCATGGGGCTCATTTCCCCGATACTACGTGGATTCCCCTTCGTGCAGTCCAGCTGCGGCCGACTGGCTGGCGGCAACGGGCGCCACCGCCATCGGGTTTGACTGTTTCCCGGAAGGCGCCGCCAAGTTGAAGAACTACTCGCCTGCGGACTTCGTCATTCACCAGAAAGTCGGCGAAAGTGGAGCCATTCTCATGCAGTCGCTTTGCAACCTCGGAGAGTTGCCGACTGACGGCGCCCGCTTTCAGTTCTTCGGAGCCTTCCTCAAATTCGAAGGAGCCGAGGGCGTGCCCGCCCGATTCTTCGCGCACGTCGACTGATCCGAGCTGGATCCCCGAAACAGAGAGCTTTCGACACCGGTATCCACGAAATCAGAAGAGGCCCCGCATGGCGGAGCCTCTTCCTTCGATCCGTCATCTTTCAGACGGATCCTTCGTTAAGCCACGCGAGTGGATGTCCTCATGCTAGCCGGCTCCTGACAACGCTCACTCTCGACGTGTGCGTAGACGCTCATCTGGTGCCAGGATGACACGGTGAAGAGACACCGGATCCCACCAACCCACAGATACGGACCCTCACCGAATGGCTCATGAGCCTGCGTCGGGTATGGGAGCGATCCCCGACGGGGACGGCACCACATTTCGCGTTTGGGCCCCCCATGCCGAGGCGGTAGCCGTAGTCGGAACGTTCAATGATTGGTCAATTGGTGCCGACGCGTTGGAGGCCGAATTAGGGGGATACTGGGCCGGCCGGGTCGAAGGAGCGCGTATCGGCGAAGAGTACAAGTTCGCCATCAAAGCGGGCGAGGTCCTCCTGCGTATGGATCCATACGCCCGCCAGGTGACGAGCAGCATCGGCAACGGGGTTATTTATCCGCGCGACTCGGACCTGTGGCTCATACCCGATGACTACCGGACCCCGCCATGGAACGAAATGGTCATTTATGAACTCCACCTCGGCACCTTTACCGACCCACCCGGCGACTCTCCCGGCAATTTTGAGTCGGCGATCGGTCGCCTCGGCCACCTGAAGCGTTTAGGAGTCAACGTCGTCGAATTGATGCCGCCCATGGAGTTTGCCGGTGAACGGTCCTGGGGATACAACCCGGCCCACCCGTTTGCCATCGAGTCGAACTACGGAGGTCCTACTGCGTTCAAGCATTTCGTACAGGCTGCTCACGAAGCCGGCATCGCCGTATTCATGGACGTCGTGTATAACCATTTCGGTCCGTCCGACCTGGACCTGTGGCAATTCGACGGTTGGACGGACAACGGCGGCGGCGGGATCTACTTTTACAACGACTGGCGCGGCCAGACCCCTTGGGGACACACCAGACCCGACTACTCAAGACCGGAAGTGCGTGACTATCTACGCGACAACGCACTCATGTGGCTCGAGGAATTTCGAATCGATGGCCTGCGATGGGATGCCACCGCCCACATTCGTAACGTGTGGGGGGGTTCTGATCCGGGAGCGAACCTGGATGACGGATGGAGCCTTATGCGCTGGATCAACGACGAGATCAACGCCAGGCAGCCATGGAAAGTGTCGATTGCCGAGGACCTACTCGGCGAATCGGCCATTACTGAACCCACTACCGATGGGGGAGCCGGGTTTGATGCGCAGTGGGACGATCGTTTTGTGCACCCGATTCGCTCGATTTTGACGCTTCGGGAAGATCAGGGCCGGGACATGACATCGGTCGCTCGCGCCATCGACCACCGGTATGGTGATGACGCGTTCCGACGGGTCGTTTACACGGAGTCGCACGACGAAGTCGCCAACGGAAGTGCGCGCCTTCCCGAAGAGATCTGGCCCGGAAACGCTAGTGGGTGGCACGCCCGCAAGCGGGCGGCGCTCGGAGCAGTGCTCGTATTCACGGTGCCAGGTATTCCTATGATCTTTCAGGGCCAGGAACTTCTCGAAGACCAGTGGTTCCGCGACGACCACCCGATCGACTGGGAGCGACTCGACACCGAATCAGGTGTTGTGCGGATGTATCGGGACCTCATCGGGTTGCGTCGCAACCTCGGCGGGACATCGGCAGGTCTGACCGGTCAACACGTACGAGTCCACCATGTCAACCAACAGGACAAAGTGGTCGGCTTCTACCGATGGGACCAGTCCGGACCCAACGACGATGTCCTGGTAGTCGCCAATTTCGCCGAACATCGCCACGAGGCCTACGTCATCGGGGTGCCGGTCGAGGGGATTTGGGACGTCGTTTTCGACGGTGACGCGCCTATCTATCACGAAAGTTACGAGGGCAGCGGTGCATCCCGGGTGGAAGCCACCGCCGTCGAGGTCGACGGTATGCCGGCCTCAGTGACAATCGGGTTGGCCCCGTACTCAGCTGTCATCCTCAGCCGGGCCATCTGACCTGTTCCCAATCCGCAAGCATCCACCGTCTATCTCAGACTGCCACGGACAGGCCCGACACACCGTGCCGATCTATGGAGTCGGCGACCAAGCCACTCGATTTGGCCGCCTCTACGAACCGCACCAAGAACTCAAGACCTGCCGGATGGCGATCTCGAGGTGTGCCCATCGCCTGCTGAACCACGGAAAACCGGCCGTCGAGAACTCGGGCCCCAGGGAGTTTTTCGACTTCGGACATCAAGCCCGGTCGGAGACCCGCCAGGGCATCCAAACCGCGCTCAAGGAATACGTCCAGCGATGAATCCGGACTCTCGACCTGCACCAGTTGGGCATGCTTGAGATTCCGCTCCAGCCACAACCCGTACGCCGCTCGAGCTTTCACACATACCCTATGACCTGGTTGATCCACAGCCTCGACGGTCTCGATCGGAGACCCGGCCGGAACCAAATACGTGCTTTCAATCTCCGCGTAAGCCGCGGTGAAGTTGATAAATTCGGCGCGAACTGGCTCGGCTCCAATATTGGCAATATCCCATTCGGCTACGGCATCGGATACATCTCCGGGGTTCGGGTACGTCAGATATTCAACTCCCACGCCAAGTTGGCCAGCAAGGGCCAAAGCCATATCAGGAGACACCCCGACCGGTGTGCCATCTGTCGCTCTGGATGTGACAAGCAAGAAGTTGCTCAGATTGATGCCAGCCCGCAAGGTACCGGTTGGCGCTAATGCTGTGATGGCCGCCTGGGAGGGATTCAGGTGTTGCACAGCAACGACTCTAACCGTGACCAGGATGGCCGGTCCGATGGCCCGTCGGCGCCCCCGACCTTTTGGTGAGCGCTTGCTCGATCACGGTTGCTCGACGAGCCATTGGCGCACCTGTTCGGCAACGGCCGGATCTCGGGCCAGTTCGAAGTGACGACGACCGCCGATGACTGCTACATGGGTGGCGTCGACGCGCCGCCAGCGTCCGCGGCCGGTCCCGCTAGGCACTCGAACGATGAGATCTCCAAGAAGCGTGCCGACCGGATGCCCCGGATCGCCGGTCAAGACTCCGGCGATGAAGTGCTGCGTTATGCCCTCTGGTTCGGGGACCACCAGGGTTCCGCCTTCGTCGCGAGTCGGCAGATCGTCCCCACCGATGGAGCCAGAACGTAAGTCTTTGAGACCGGCGCTGCGTCGTTCAAGGAACTGGCTCAGCGGTCGGGTTTCAGGTGACACTCGAAGGCCTAACGAGGCCAGGTGGGCACCCTTCGCCAGAGGAGCGCCCAGATGCGGAGACCCGAGGGTAACCAGGCGGTGCACGACGTTCGACCACTCACGCTGAACCGACTGCCCGTTCTGAACCGCACTACGCGCCACGAGCCCGCCCATGGAATTGCCGACCAGAGCGATCTCGTCGACAGTCACCGGCCAGGTACGAAAGAAGTCTTCCAGGAGATCGGACATGTCGATCCCGTTCTCGGCGATAGATCGACCCGTGTTGTAGCGCATCAGGAGGGGAGTGAACCCCGCAGAAGACAACAGCCCGGCGAGTCCAGGGAATGGTGCCTCCGACGTCGGTTCGGCCGTCCAGCAACGCTCGGTCTCGCCGAGCCCATGGATCAACACGACCACCCGGGAAGTAGGAACCTCAAACGCCAACGCCAACGCGTCCCGAGTCGGGTATATCTGAGCACCGCCATCATCTTTCATGCTCATGTCAATCGCCAGCGGACTTGCCTCGAGAACCAGCTGGTCGCCCCACACGGCGTTGGCGACAGCTTGCACACCACTGCCGACCCTTGAGTCCCACAGGCGAGGCACCGGCCGAACCCGTTGGATGACCGAACCACCGACGGCCAGGATCCTTCCCAAGGCCCAGCCTGTCATACGCACCGAGCTGTATACCGCTCCGACCGATTTCAGATAGACGTCTCGCGCTGGATCGATTGGCGGACCCACCAGGTCAAACCAGCGACCGACGATCGCTCGATGCATCCCCTCGACGGGTTCTGCAAAACGTTTGACCGTCAGCGTCACCAGATCGCCGAGTCCGGCCCAATCATCAGATACGGTTTGATCAGGCGCAGTTCGCTGCTTGCCTGGTCGCGTGGGAGGTTTGATCTGGCGAGGATACCTGGTTCCTCCGACAAGCTCGGAAATGTCGGCATGAAGTGGAATCTGGACGGTGCCACCGGGTGTAGGTTGAAGACATCCGAACGAGGGAAGCAAGGGTTATGAAAGTCTTGGTGGCAGTGAACAGAGGGCCGAGCACCCGCAAGGTGCTCGAATTTGGTGCGCGTCTCGCCGAGCAGACGTCGGGCACACTGCAGGTGCTGCACGTCATCTCGGACGAAGAGCGTGAAGCCCGTGAGCAGGTGCCGGGGCAAAGCCGCTACGTCGACGTAATGATGGACGAGGCCAAACGAGACCTCACGACGAAACTGACCGAAGTCGGCGTTGCCGACGCCGCCGACACCGTAATGGTTCGGGTTGGTCAGCCAGTTGCAGAAATTGAGAAGGTTGTTGCCGAAGTTGAGCATGACGTGCTGGTCATAGGTATGCGCAGGCGTTCGCGAGTCGGCAAGTTCCTGCTCGGCAGCGACCTCCAACAAGTACTTTTGGTGAGCAAACACCCTGTCGTAGCAGTCCCGACCGACGACCTCACCTGAAAGGCATACCGCTCAGTCGTTCAGTCGGCTAGTTCGACAATGGGGTCTCGAACCCGGTAGCGTGCCCAAATCGGACAGAATCGCTCGTGAAAACACCAGCCTCATCAAAGATTGCTTTTATCGGGTCACATTCGGTTCGCAAGACCAACGCCGTCCATTCTTTTGCCGGCGCCGTGGGTCGGAGCGGGCGAAGTGTGGAGGTCGGACGTGAAGTCATCAGATTCAACCCACTCGGATTGAATGAGGGGTCGACTCCCGAAGCCCAAATGTGGGTCATCATGGCGCAAATCCAGCAGGAGCTGGAGCTCCGATATCGAGCTGAAGTGCTGGTAACCGACCGGGCGGTTATCGACAACTTCGCCTATTTCCTCCGGGCGACCGGGGGTGACGACCCGTTCGATGTGAAGCCCCTGGTCCGAAAGTGGACCGATACATATGACCTTTTCGTGCGATTACTGCCCGATGTGCCGCTGAAGGTCGATGGAGTCCGAAGCATCAACCGAAAGTTCCGAGACGAGATCGAGTCGATACTGGATCTCATCCTGCCTTCCTACGTCCCGGAGGATCGACTAGTCACGATTCGGGCGTCAGAGATAACCGAGGGCTTCGATTGGGCGAACCTCATCGAACGACTGGTCGGCCCTCCCGATCCAGCCGAACCCGCGGTTCCCCAGCCGGTATCTTTGCATCCCACCTTATGGGATTAGCCGGACGAACTCTTGCGGTCGAGAACAGCTGGTTGAGACAGGTGGAACCGGTGTAAGCAATCAGGAGTCGCGACACGCTCGATTCACGAATTAGTTCAACCAGGGATAAACCCCGCCTCGATCAAAGCCGAAACATCACGAGACAACGCGCAGCTGCTCCACAACGTCATCGTACGAATGTAGGCCAAAGGTGGCGCCCATCGTTTCGGCCCAGTTCCGTTCCATCAACGCGAGAATCTCGGGGGAGAGTTCGTAGCGCTGTGGGTCGAACGTACTGTCGGTGATTTTGGTCGAGCCGGCACCGAGCGGTAAGGCCCCGACTGCGTCCGAGCGCTGTCGGTGCAAGAGATCGTCAAAACGATCCCCATGTTCCAACATGAATTCGCGGGAAGATTGGCGGACAACCAGGTCGATCAGCGCCTCATCAGCGTCGATCCCGATGAACTCTGCCACCTCGATGATGACCGGCCGGATATCTTCTTTCATGAGTTCGTATGAAAGAAGCAGCACGTCTTCATTGTCACGTTGACCCCACCATGACGCCATATGACTCCAATAGTCCTTACCCCGGCCCCGATCGAGGTGAGGGGCAAGATACTCGGCCAGCGTGACGGTGCCCGGTGCGAACATCCAGCCTTCGTAGAATCGGTAATACGAGACGAGCGTGCTGCGAGGCTCCCGGAACGAAACGATGTAACGGGCGCCCTTGGGCACGGCGTTGTACGAATAGTGGCTCTTGAAAGCTCGTGGCCACCAGCCCTGGTCGGCGTCAAGGTCGATCCCGAGCGCATCAGCGACCTCGATCCACGGGGTTAGCCGGGAGATGTCGTCGAAATCCATATCCCCGCCCGAGCGAAGCTCATGCACGATCTGCTGGAGCCAGGTGGTCCCGGACTTGCTCCAGGGAGTGATGATGACGTCATCCGGTCTCGGCTTGAACTCTTTCCCGCGTTCGAAGGTGATTGGCGGGAAGATGAGATTCTTGGCTGCAATCATCTCATCAAAGGATTGCGGGTAACGGTCAGCAGACATGGCTCCCGAGCCTACCTCAGAACACCGGCCATTTGGTCTGTTCAGCCGCAAAGGATCCCGCAAACGGTATCGTCTGCATATCGAGTCCAGGAGGCGCAAGTGTTCGTTGTGACAGGTGCATCTTCTGGGATCGGACGCGCCGTCACCGTTGCTCTCGCCGAACGTGACCAATCCGTCCTTGCCGTCGCTCGGGACTCAGCAGGGCTGCGCGAGCTTCCCGCCAACTACCCCCGTGTGACCGCTCTTGCCGCTGACTTCTTATCTGACGTAGGAGTGAGCCAGGTTGTGGAAGCCTGCGCCTCGTATCCCACCGTTGCCGGAATCGTTCATGCAGCCGGCACTCTGATCGAACCACAAGCGTTTGGCTCGATCGACTCCGACGTACTACTCGACGAGATGCGGGTTCATGTGATGGCTCCGATCGACCTCAACCAACGGCTGCAGACACAGCTGGGGCGGATCGTGTTTCTGGACAGCTACTCGTCCAACGATCTCAGGGTTGGCTGGGCTGCCTATTCGATCGTGAAGGCCGCGGCGCAAATGGCAGCTCGGTCGGCGGCCGAAGAACTCGTGAATGTCAAGGTAATCCGAGCTTTCCCTGGAGCAGTTCGAACGCCTTTGGTCGATGCCGTGTTGAAATCGCCGCACGATTCACCGACCAGGCGGACCTTCCGGGCGCTTCAAGCGGAGGGAAAGCTCTCCCCACCTGATGAAATAGGCGAATGGATCGCCTACCTACTCCTGGATACTTCGGACGAGGAACTCAGCGCCCGGCCAACCTGGCAATACGGCGAATCCTTCTAGAGCGGATCCTCCTCCCATACGCCTTGAACCAGTGAGGTACGCTCTTGGTACATCGCCGAGCGTCGCGATCGGAACGATATCTACGACGGCCAGCTCGACGCCCACCTGATCGACAACCACCGCCAAGCAGCGAGGGAAGAACCTGCCATGAGAGCGTTCATCCGCACCGAATACGGATCACCTGACGTCCTTGAGCTCATTGACGTGCCGATTCCGACACCGGGGGCAGGCGAGGTCCTCGTACGAGTGGTGGCGTCTTCCGTGAACATGGCCGACGTCGACTACTTGCTGGGGCGTCCTTCCATCGCTCGGTTGGGGACAGGACTACGAAGGCCGCGCAATCCCCGCTTGGGCCTGGACGTCGCAGGTGAGGTCGAAGCGGTCGGCGCCAACGTGACACACTTTGGAGCCGGTGATGAGGTGTTTGGGGATCTAACCGCATATGGCTTCGGTGGGTTTGCCGAGTTCGCATGTGCCCCAGAGGCAGCTTTCGCGTTGAAACCCCCGAACATGACGTTCGAAGAGGCCGCCGCCGTACCTCAGGCAGCCGTCATGGCCATACAAGGCATCTGTGGCAAACGACCCATCCGAAAAGGCGATCAAGTCTTGATCAACGGAGCAGGCGGGAACATCGGCCCGTACGCGGTCCAAATAGCCAAGGCGCTCGGAGCGGAGGTGACTGCGGTTGACGGTATAAACAAGCTGGAGATGTTGCGAAGGATCGGTGCCGACCACGTCATTGATTACCGCACCGTGGATTACACGGAGAACGGGCTTCGATACGACAGGATCTTCGATATCGCAGCCCTTCACTCAATCCTCGCCAGTAGACGCTCTTTGAACCGCAACGGCATCTACGTCATGGTTCCCGGTACGATCCCTGGCCTGTTTCGAGCCATGTTCATAGCGCCCCTGATATCGATGTTTGGGAGCCGTAAGATGTCCATGCTCGCATGGAAACCGTTCCGACCAGAGGATGTGGCTTCTCTGAAGGAACTGATCGCTTCGGGTGATCTGAAATCGATCATCGACCGAACATTTCCGTTCTCCCGGATCCCGGAGGCGCTCGAGTATCAGCAACACGGGCATCCACAAGGAAAAATCACGATCCAAATGTGAGGATCGGGCCCGGGGTTACGGCCGCCTAATCCCAGGGCGAGGCTTCACCACGAGTCAAAGTGGACGACCTCGTCAAAGGGACGCCGATCCAGGTTCTTTATGGGCTTCAGAGGTCGGTCGGCCGGGAAACCGAGCGCCACGAGGATGGCTACGAAACGATCCTGAGGCAGTCCAAGCACTTCCCGGGCCAGGTCCTGGTCCCGGCAGGCGGCCAGTCCGCTTCCCACCCCTTGGTCAGCAGCAACTAGGGCAAGTTGAAGGGCGGCTTGGCCAAGATCGAATCGGTTCATGAGGGCCATGCGTTCATCGTCGGAAATCGGCTGAACGAAGGCGACCACATTGGCAGCACCAGCCGTGAATCCAGCCCCTTGCCAAGCCGCCGACAGGCGGGTCTTCTGGTCCTGATCGCTGACGACCACGAAATCCCATGGCTGGCGGTTGCTCCCCGAAGGCGACAGGCGCGCGCCCTCAAGAATGAGGCGGAGGACTGCCTCGGGTATCGATTCATCGGTGAAGCTGCGAACCTGACGGCGAGATGTGATGGCGTCCCAAGTATCCATGTGCACACCCTAGAGGTTCGGCACCGCCCGTGTCCTCCGCTTCCCGGATCCGACTAGATCTTGTCGAGGAACTCAAGCATCCGATCCACCACAAGGCCGGTAGCAGCTTCGTCGTATGACGGAAGCGAGCTATCCGTGAAGTAGTGCTGATCGCCGCTGTACAGGAACAGCGTGCCGTCATCGGCTTCGTCGACGAGCTCCCGCGCGGCGTCGAGGTCGCCTTCATCAACGAAGAACGGGTCTGCGTCCATGCCGTGAATTTGCACCGGAACACCGGCCGGCCACTCCCCAAACTCCGACGTCGGCAAGCACGAATAGAGGAAGACCGCACCGCGCGCACCTGGTCGGGTCTGTGCGAGCTTCTGGGCAGACATTACGCCTAAGGAGAGCCCAACATATACGAGGTCGGCTGGTAGGCCTTCAACGGCCTTGACGCCCAAATTCATCGTGTCCTCAAAGCCGATTGTTCGCACAAAGGCGAGCCCCTCTTCGATGGAGTCGAAGGTTCGACCGTCAAACAGATCGGGCGTGTGCACCGTGTGGCCGGCGGCCCGAAGTCGGTTCGCGAAGGCCACCAGACCGGACGTCAATCCCTGCACGTGGTGGAACTGCACTATCTCAGCCAAGATGATCCTCCATCCGCCCGCCATGAGACAAGCCTGGTCACAAGAGAACCAACATTACCGGTCCTTCACGCAACGACAGGTGCCAAACCGGGGTCCTCACTGTCTCCGGCAGGACAGGAGATCGTCGGTAGTCTTCCATCGCCGGCGCGTGGACCAACGTTTCTCCATTCGACAACGAGGCCGGCTTCGGCGACCCGATCCTGAAACTGTTGTGGTGTTCCCACCGCGCCGTCGGCGAGCCAGTACAGCACAGACCCACCAAGTACGAACGCGCCGGCAACAACGATCGCCCAGCCAATGATTCGAGCCTTGGGCCGCCGGCCGGTCACCCGTTGCCTCGAGGAATCGCCTGGAACGATTCAAGTGTGGCCAGCTGTGCGCCGCTACCATCGAAGTTCCCGGGAGCAAGCCAGGCCTGGAACGCCGGGCGGAGGTCGGGCCAGTCCCGGTCGGTGATCGCGTACCAGGCAGTATCCCGACTACGACCCTTGTAGTGGGTGGCCAGCCGAAAGGTACCTTCATAGTGAAAGCCCAGCCGGCGGGCAGCGGTGTGCGACGGACCGTTCAAGTCGTCACATTTCCATTCACATCGTCGATAGCCGAGATCAAAGCAATTGTCGATCATCAGGTACAGCGCCTCCGTTGCCGCGCTGGTTCTCTGAAGGCTCGGCGAGAACGCCAGTGACCCGATCTCCAGCACCCCGTTTGGTGGGTCGATGCGCAGATATGAGGCCAACCCGACGGCGACTCCAGAAACAACAACCGCGTACGGCAACCAACCATCGAGCCTGTTGAGTCCATCGAGCGTCCGAGCAAGCTCGTCGACGTCGACAAAAGGACCGAACGACATATACGTCCACATTGCGGCCGAGGCAGGAGCGAAGGCCTCGAATAGTTGGGCGGCATGGTCACCGGCGTCCAGGGGGACCAGGCTGGCCAGGGCTCCCCGGAGTGGGACGCGCGACGGCCGTGGGGGCTCTCGCCAGCCGAGAAGATCGTCCCCGATCGGTTGTCCAAACTCATTGGTCCGGGTCACGCCGTGATCGTAGTAGTTGCCTTGGTATTCAGACGCCAACGTGCCTGCGGTGAGGACGGCTTCTTGGCCAGTTGGCGACCCGGGTGTCGAAGTGCGATGATCGGACAACCGTGAACAACCTCATTGTCCAGATCTACACGATGCAGTCTGTCGAAGAAGCCCTCGCAGTGGCAGCGCTCGGTGTCGACCACCTCGGAGTGACCCCATCCCGCCGGGGTTTACCTGGCGAGATCTCCAACGGCCTCGCCGCCGATGTCTGCTCGGCGTTGATCGGGCATGCCAAATCGGTCGCGTTGACTGTCGAAACCGACCTCGACGCCATCGAATCCATGGTCAGCGAGGTCCGCCCCGACATTCTGCACCTCTGTGCCCCAGCAGGCGCGTTGGGGCCGACCAGCGTAAAGATCTTGCAGCGTCGGATCCCGCGAACTCAAATCATGCAAGCGATAGCGGTGACAGGCCCGGAATCGGTTGACGTGGCCAGGTCGTATGCTCCATTTGTCGACTACCTGATCCTTGACTCCGTGGATCCGAACATCGCCGGAATCGGCGCGGCCGGAACGATCCATGACTGGGCCGAAAGTGCCGCAATAGTCGCCGCCGTAGAGCTACCGGTGATCCTGGCCGGTGGATTGTCGCCTGAAAATGTTTCGGCGGCCATCGCTCGCGTCCGACCGGCGGGAGTTGACTCGCTTACCCACACAAACCGGCACGTGACCTCGGGCCGCTTCCGAAAGGATCTTGCGAAAGTTCAGCGCTTTGTCAAGGAAGCCAGGGGAGCGACACCATCGGACGGATAGTTGTCATTGGCGATGCCAATGTGGACCTTGAAATTCGCCTTCCCAAACCCGGAGTTTCCCCGCACGCCAATCCGGACCCCCGACTGTTCGGCGGGGGATCTGCGGCAAACACCGCAGCCGCTCTCGCCCGATTGGGAGAGCAGTGTTCATTTGTCGGCACGGTCGGAGACGACAGCTACGGCCGATATGCCATCGAAAGCTTGCGCCAAGCGGGAGTCGACACGGAATCAGTCGAGACCACCCCCAATGACTCCACCGTGACCGTCATCACAGTGCTACCGACCGGCGGCGATCGGCTCATCTATGTTTGGCCGCCCCGCGGCGGTGCTCATGGCCACCTCCAAGAGTCCCAAACCCTCGCGTCCCTTAAGGGCTCCGATTGGCTTCACGTGTCTGGCATTTGTTTGCGCCTGTCTCCCGCACGCGAGGCGATTCTTGAGACGATGCGGCGGGCGAAAGAAGCGGGCATTACGGTGTCTTTCGACCTCAACCTCCGCCTTGAAAACTGGGGATGGGAAGACGCCTTTCGAGACGTCGTCGAAAGAGCCCTGACGAGCTCGGACGTGATCCTCGGCGCGGCGATCGACGAGATCATCCCCCTTGCCGGACTAGACGATCCGATTCAAGCGGCCACGCAGCTGGCTGGCACGAAGAGCGTCGTCATCGCTCGAATGGGAAAGGAAGGGGCAGTGGCCTGCTCCGCCAGTGGGATAGCCCGGGCAGCCAGCTTCGATGTCGAAGTGGTAGACACGGTCGGTGCCGGCGACGCTTTCAACGCCGGCTTCATTACGGCACGTAGACGGGCCCTGGATCTAGCCGAAGCCATCCGTTGGGGCAATGCGGTTGCTGCTCTTACCATCGCCAAGGCGGGCGCCCGTTCGACGCCAAGCATCGACGAGGTAGAGCGCCTGTTGGCGTCGGTGACCGGGCCCCTGGAATAACTGCTCCAATGTCAAATAGCGCCTGGACCAAAAGGGTTTGTTTCAGCGACCGACATGACTAAGCCGCTCGATGCACTGTCCAGCACTCTGGGTGGTTGCTGCCTTCGTCATGCTCATTCCGATCGTCATGCTCGCCCTATCCCTCAGGCTGGGGTATCCGGCAATCCGATTGGAACTGGCAAGTCGGCGGGTAGGTCCATCAGGAGCTCCGTTGCCAGCTGAAACCCGGTACGAGGATGCCCTCCCCCGGCACCCCATATTTGATCAGCGTGAAACAAATCAAGATTGTGGCGAGAGACACCGGGCGCTCCGCATACATGGAGTCTGCCTGAAAGGTGGCCAGTTTCGTACCGTGTTCGGTCAGCAGCCAGGGCGATCGGTCGTATCGTTTCCGGCTCGTCGGAAAGAAGTTATAGGCGAAGTCCCTGCCGTTAATACCGTAGGACCGTTGGCCGACCGAAGATCCAATCGCCAGCCTGCCGTTAGGGCAGGTGACAATCGGAACAAGCTCCCCACCCATTCCACCCGAGCCAATACGCCATCGAGTACCGTCCGGGAGCTCGACGCGACGACCCCTCCCGAGAAAAACTCGGAACCAACTATCGCGGCCCAACCGGGCGAGAACCTTTTGCTCGCCGTCGGGGGATCGAGCTTGGACCAGCAATGATGAAGGGAATCGGATCCACCTGACCCGCTGCATGGATGCCGAACCAACAATACGATCCATACCTCAACAGTACGCGACACCAAAGAGCAGCAACGCCAACCGAACGAAGGAGACCATTGGCAGGAGAGGGGGAGCGGGCTGAGTTGGCCAGACGCCGCCGGCGAAGCAGCCATTTCGAGTCAGTAGATCGTCAGACTCACGAATGCGGCGGTACTCTGGACGAAGTCCAACTAATGGGGCAGAGGGTGAAGAAGTATCTCGCCTATACGGCCAGGCTTGCCGCTGACACTCCGGCTGACCGGAACCGGATTGTCGACTTCTGGCGCGTGGTGGCGATACTCGTTGTGGCCTTCGGCCACTGGTTGGCGGCCTCAATCTGGCTCAAGCCAGATGGCGAGATCGCCCTGCTGAATTCGCTTGAATGGATCCCCTATGCGGCATGGGTCACGTGGATCGTGCAGGTAATGCCGATCTTTTTCCTCGCGGGCGGATATGCCAACGCGCGGGGATTACGCAAGGTGGAGGCGAATGCCGAACTGCGCCGCGACTGGATCACGGCCAGGGCGCGACGCCTCTTTACTCCCGTTTTGCCACTGCTCGTAGTTTGGGTTGCCCTCATCCTGGTGATGCGGACGTTCGTGCCGCCTGAGGTCATTTACGCCGGAGCCATGTCTGCCACCGTGCCTCTGTGGTTCCTTGCCGTCTACCTGCTCCTCAACGCGATAGCGCCATTGACGCACGCATGGTGGGAGCGATCAGGTGTCGTCACGATCCTCATCCTGTCTGGCGCGGCCATTGCCGTAGACGTCGCCCGCTTCGCATTTGACGTGCCGGGAATCGGCTGGGCCAACTTCTTGTTTGTGTGGGCCACAGTTCATCAAGTTGGATATTGGTGGTCAATGCATGACGGGGGGGATGGGGTGCCGACTAGAACCGGGTGGATGATCTTCGGAACTGCTTCGGTTTTACTCACCATCATCACCTGGATTGGCTGGTACCCGGTAGCCATGGTCGGCGTTCCTGGGGCAGGGCTGACAAATATGACCCCACCGACGTTTGCCATTGCCATCCTCGGCCTCATGCAGTTCGGCGTGATCATCGGAACAC
This sequence comes from bacterium, assembly GCA_024641305.1. Classification (GTDB taxonomy): domain Bacteria; phylum Actinomycetota; class Acidimicrobiia; order Spongiisociales; family JAENVV01; genus JAENVV01. Next base: position 83,523 of record JAHEDI010000001.1, read on the forward strand.
AACACGGCGTACGGCGCTTAACCGCGAAACCCAAAGCGTGGCACGGCGTAGTCACCGTCTCGGGTATCCTGATGACCATCTACCTGTGGCACCTCTCGGCGATGTCACTGGTCGCTGCAGCCGGTCTGTTCACGGTTGGTGGTCGGGCCTTCAAAATTGAACCAGGCACAGGCTGGTGGTGGGTAACTCGACCGATCTGGCTCCTTGTCCTGGCCGCTGCGACGATCGGGCTTGTAGCGATCTTTGCTCGTTATGAATGGCGCATCAGCCGGGCACCGATGCCTGAAAGCCGGAGGGTTGTCGCCATTGGCCTACTGCTGATCGCCGGATCCGCAGCTGCGGTCGCAACAATTGGCATCAGTACACGAGATGCGGTTGTGCAATGGACGATCCCGGTCGCAGCGATCGCCGGATCCGCCATGCTCGGTGCATTGCCAACCCGAAAGAAGCCCGGTTGACGTGTCGTGGTGAGCGTCGGTAGAAGCATCATGACGAGGCTATTCGTAATTCATCGAGTCCTTGGCAAGCAGGAAATTCACAACAAACACGGCCAACCCGATAGTGAATAGTGCGGCAGACACGACGAGGAACGTCCCGGCCGAGATCCATTGGCCAACAGACCTCGAGTCGGGACCTGCCCGCGGATTAGCCAGCCCGATTCGCCGTCCTCGTCGACGCCAGGAATGCGATACTTGGATCGACAGGAGTTCAGGATCGGACAGAGGAGGCGGACGTATGGACCTGAAACTTGAAGGACGCACCGTCCTGGTGACCGGCGGAACCAGAGGAATTGGAAGGGCGATCGTTGACGGTTTTGTCGCCGAAGGCGCCAACGTAGGTTTCTGCGCGCGTACCGTCTCAGAAGTCGAGGCAACCGAACAAGCCATCTCTACCGACACCGTCGATGTGGTCGGCACGGCACTCGATATGGGTGACCCGGCGGCCATCAACGCCTGGGTGGCCGATTCCGCCGGGCACTTCGGTGGTATCGATGTCATCGTGAGCAACGTCAGCGCGCTGGCCATCCCCGATACCGACGAGAACTGGGAGGCTTCGCTTCGGGTAGACCTGATGGGAACCGTCCGTTTGGTCAAGGCAGCGATGCCATTTCTCGAAAACAGCGACGCCCCCTCGATTGTCGCCATATCAAGCGTCTCGGGGCGGGAGGCCGATTTCGCCTCAGGTCCCTATGGCACGGCGAAGTCGGCAATTATCGCCTACATACAGGGACTTGCTCTTCAGCTTGCGGTGAAAGGGATCCGGGCGAATACCGTATCGCCAGGCAATACCTACTTCCCGGGTGGCGTCTGGGAAAGCATCGAGCGGGACAACCCGGAATTATTCGAATACGCCATGGGTCTGAACCCGACCGGTCGCATGGCAGCACCCGTTGAGATTGCCGCCGGAGTTGTATTCCTGGCAAGTCCGGTATCCAGTTTCACCACCGGCACCAACCTGGTCATCGACGGCGCCCTCACCCGCGGGATCCAATTCTGACAAAGCCGACTCGCTGACAAATTTTGGCTTCGAGTGGCGAAATGGCAGTTGGTATCACGTAGTCATCCGGTAGCGGGTGGCTCACAAGAGCATTGGAATATCTATGGACATTGTGGAATTTACGCCGAGCCTTGAACAGTACGCCTACACATTTGGCGGGGTGGCGCCCGTCATGCGGATCAAGCCCGGATCCGTGCTCCGTCTCTGGTCAGAGGACGCCTTCAACCATGCCCTCAAATCGATTCACGACCTGTCAAGTGAGAAAGTAGACCTCAGGTACGTGAACCCACAGACCGGGCCGTTCTATGTGGAAGGGGCTGAACCGGGGGATACACTCGCCATTCACATCGTCGACCTTACTCCCGCCCGCACCTGGGGGGTCTCGGCGACTATTCCGTTTTTCGGCGGCCTGACGGGCACGGACCGCACGGTCAACCTTCAGGACGCGCTACCGGACACGACGTGGATCTACGAAGTCGACCCGGCACGCAACACGGTCGGCTTTCAGGCCCGGTACGGAGCTTTCGAAGTTCAGCTTCCCATGGCCCCCATGCTCGGTACGGTCGGGGTTGCCCCATCGGGAGGCGAGGTGCGTTCGTCACTCGTTCCGGAGCGCTTCGGTGGCAATATGGATTCGCCAGAAGTCCGTGCCGGAACGACGTTGTTCCTTGGTGTCAATCAGGAAGGCGCCTTGTTCTCTGTGGGTGACGGCCACTATCGACAGGGTGAAGGGGAGGCCTGCGGAACTGCGGTCGAGGGAGCGATGAACTCGACGATCATCGTGGAACTCATCAAAGGTCAGGGGCCGGCCTGGCCCCGCTTGGAAAACGACGACTACTGGATGGCGGCCGGTTCGTCGCGACCGATGGAGGACTCCTGGCGGATCGCCCAAGTTGAGATGGTGCTGTGGTATCAGGAACTTTTCGGTTTGCATCAAATGGACGCATACCAACTGCTGTCTCAAACCACGGAGGTACCTATCGCGAACGTTGTCGACGCCAACTACACCGTCGTGGTGAAAGCAGGCAAGGCGCCGCTACCGACGGTCGACGCGTTCGGCGGAATGCACTCAGAATTACGTGACAGGGCTCGCCAATTCCAATAACCCATGTCGTCATCGATCGATTCGGCCACCACCCAGTGTGGTTGCAGCGGGAAGGGTAGGGGAGCGCGGGATGCCATTCTCAGGGACGGGTCGCTCCCAATGGATCGGCACGATTTGGTGAGTGTCAGACAACCCCTTCAGTGCCACGGTCCTGACGGCCCCAATCTCAAGGCCCTCCATCGACCCAATGAGGTCTCTCGTCGTCGACGAGATCAGGACTTCATCGGCTCCGCCCGCAGCTGCAACGCGGGCAGCCTTGTTGACTGTCAAGCCGAATAGATCGTCGCCGGTGCGCTGGACCTCGCCAGTATGGATACCGATTCGGACGGATAGGGGAGCGTCAGCGAAAGCCTGTTGGAGTTCGACCGCAGCGCGGACTGCAGCTCGGGCCGATTCGAATGCGAGCATCGATCCATCCCCAAGGAACTTGACCACGGTCCCGCCATGAGAAGTAGTGATGGATCGGATCATCTTCTCGTGCCGCACAATCAGCTCGGCCCACTGGGCGTCGCCGACATCCTCCGCCATCGCCGTCGAGTCGACTATGTCCGTGAAGACCAACGTCATCGTTCCTTCGGTTGCGCGAGTACCAGGCATCTGATCGCCGTCGCGAAGGATGGATGTCACGAGGTCGTTGAGGCTAGTTGTAATCTCGACGCCAAACACTTGCTGATTCGGCACAGGGCACGAGTTGTGCCATTGAATGACTCTCCAAACTCCGGCCTCAATTCTCAGCACCATTGAAGTTCGAAGCTCGGTCTCAGCATCGGGTGTGATGATGGTCGAGAAGGCTGTCGCCCAGCCAAATTCACCGTCCTCGAAACCCTCCACCTCGGTCATACGGACGTGAAACTCAGGTTGCTCTGAGCGCTGCGTCTCACGGACACCAAAGACGGCCGAGCCTTTCCACCACTCGTCCCGATCGAACCCAAGAACACGGAGATTCGGATCAGAAGACATCAGATTACGTAGCGATTCGAAATCCCCGGCGTACGCCTGCAATGCCCGGCGCGCTACGGATTCGATCTCAAGGGAGCGAGTTGGAGGCATCGGCGGAGGATAACACCCGGCCCGTACCCGACTCTGAGCACTCACAAGCCAGACCGGAAGCGAGAACTATTCGGTGCCGGGGGTTCTGCTTTACATCAGGTGCGCCACGGATTCGATCTCAACCGTTTTGCTTTACATAACGTGGATTATGGGCGTTTAGCCTGCATGGCAGGTTCTCCGCCTCTAGGCGCCCGTGGCCCGGATCTCGAGGTCACAGGCTACCGCCGCTTCGACTGACCTTCTGAGGGAACGTACGGTCTTGAGCATCTGCGGGGCGGTTGCATCCACCGAATCCGTCAGGACATCCTCATAGGCTGCTTCGAGCAGGTACAACTGATCCCGATGTGCTTCAAGTGATGACCTGCTGATCAGCACATCATCGAATTCCAGGCCGCGGGTGGTTGCGAGTCGACGCGATTCATAGGCTCGCTGCCGATGGGATGGCCGACAATATCGCTTGGGTCGCCCCCGGCCCGAATTCTTGCCAATTGCCCCACCACACCAGGCGCATCTGGTCATGGGTAGTTTCGTCACAGTGACGATATTACCAGGTTTGACCTCCTGTTTGGCGGCATTCGACGAACAGCCATGGCTCGTATTCCTGGCTAATCCACCAACGCAGCCGCGATCAGTCAGATGCCCGGAAGTCCTCCTTGACCGGTCGCAACATCGGCATCGCGCTCCCCCACTATTGGTGGCCTCGCGCGGGCAGCCCCACCGAGCTGAGCGCCACCCCACGCCCTAGCCACTCACCGGTGAGTCTGATCCCTAGCCCATCGCGCGATGCAAAAAAGCAGCCATCTGACCGCGGGTGACCGGCGCGGTCGGACAGTAAAGGTCGGCCGCACAGCCCCTGGTAATACCACTGCCGCTCAGCCAACGGATGTCTGCCTCGAAAACAGACCCGTCGTCGTCTGTGAAACTGACGGGCTCTCCGATCACGATGGAACTTTCAAAAGCTCTTCGCAGGAACGCCGCCATCTGACCTCTTGTCACAACCTTGGTTGGACAATATTCGGAGGCTCGACAACCGAATGTAATTCCGGCGGCGGCCAGCGCCTGGATGTCCGCCTCAAAGACGGACCCATCATCATCAGTAAACGTATCGGCAGTAGACGGAGGCAAAGCCAGAGCACGAACAAGGAACGCGGCCATCTGACCTCGCGTGACCGGGGCACTGGGACAGAACAGCTTGGTCGAACAGCCTTTGGTAATTCCGTTGGCGGCTAGCCAGCCGATGTCGGCCGCAAAGATCGAACCCACTGAATCTAGGAAACCCCCCGAGAGCTGAAAGGCCGCCTCGCGTGCTGCGACCCAAGCGTCCAGCCTCCCGTCGAAGAGCCAGGAAGCGGCCGCCGGTGCCGACCAGCCGCCGAGTTCGGCTACCACTACTGGATCGACGGTACCGTTCTTGATGATCCGATAGTCGTTGGCTTTCCCGCCTTCGAACTTGTCCCGGTTGAAATAGATCGCACCGATCACCTGTTCATCGGCGGCCAAACTTCTGAACATGTCCCGAAGCCACTGGTCGCGATCGCCATCTTCTACGACTGACCCCGTTTGGCTGACCAGAATTGGCTTGGTCGTAGACAGCTCACCCTGAATCTGGTCGATGTATCCACCGATGATGGTATCGAAATCCTTCCACGGGTTGTTACGATTCAGCTTGGATAGACCGATGACATCGACAACCGGATCCCCCGGGTAATAGTCTGCGTAGGTGAGACCGTTCGAAATTCCACCGTTGACCGACCAGGCAAATCGGACCTTGTCTCCGCCGAGTCCAGCATCCAGGAACGCTTGCCGAACCTTCTTATATGACTTGATGGCGCCAGCCGGGTCACCGCCCCACGGGTGTTCGGGCAGATTTGGCTCGGCAAACGGCGCGATCACCATCCGGTGATCGGTATCGGCGTTCAGCCAGGTTGCCAGCATGGACACCATCGCTGCCAGGTCTCCATCCAGGTTGCCCGCCACAAAGTCTTGATACGCGGCCGTGTCACCGCCCGCAGTGTTCACCTCAACGTACGGGGTCACGCCCATTGCACTCAACTCATCGAGAAGGCCAGGTGCCCAAGCAACGGGCCATCCGGCCTCGATGTTCCAAAACAGTTGGTAGAGCGAGGGATACTGACCCGTCTTGGACTGGAACAAGGGCAAGTCAGTTCGGAAGTCCTGGGTAGCGATCCCAAACAGGTCAGGCGCGGGTGGAGGAGCTGACTGGACCATTCCCATTGCCTGCCCCGGGATTACGGCGGCGAGCATGGACCACAATAGGACGAGACTAACAGTCGACTTCAGGCGCATTAGGTCTCTATCGGCTCAACCGGATTACGAGTTGAACCATAACCTCAGTCGCGCACGTATCATCTTTGCCTGCGCACAGTGAAGCCAAGCGTCAGGCCGAGTCGAGAATGACCGGCTTACCTGACGATCCTTCCCGATAACGGACCGACATTCGGTCACTTTATCGCGTCTGGCCAGGCAGTCGACGAGAGACGTATGTGCACAACCAGAACCACCATCGACGGGTTCGGCAGGATGTGTCTGCGTTCCAGTCCCCGAGCGACGTGAGCATCCACCCGCTCAAGTGATGGGCTCGCGATCTGAACGCTATGCGCGACGCCCGTGCGACGATCGTCGCAACCTACCCTGCCAGACTTTCACTGCGCTTGGTCGGCTGCCCCGGAGGTCGGTGCGTGGCGGGTTGGAACCACGATGACACCTCCATCAGGATCCTGGATGACTCGCACATTGGCACCGTAATGCCTGGCGATCGTCTCACTCGTCAGCACCTCTCCAGGAGTACCCTCGGCCAGGATGGCTCCCCCGTTGAGCAGCAACAGGCGATCGGCGAATTGCCCGGCCAGAGTCAAATCATGCATGGTCGACACAACGGTCAAGTTTCGTTCCGAGCGAAGACCGTCAATAATCTGCATGGTCTCCTGCTGCTTGCCGAGATCAAGGGCCGAAGTCGGCTCATCGAGTAACAGAATCTGAGGCTCCTGAGCGATGACTCTGGCGAGAACGACTCGCTGAGCTTCGCCTCCAGACAAGGTGGCAACACCTCGTTTGGCCAGGTGATTGACGGCGAGAAGATCGAGAGTGTTACGAACCATCGCCAGATCATGTTTCGACTCGCTACCGAGGATCGACAGGTACGGGGTCCGACCAAGAAGAACATAATCGATCACCGTCATACCAGCAGGCAGCGCCGGTGCTTGTGGCACATAGGCAATCTGCTGAGCACGTTGGCGGGCCGACAGGTCTTTGATCGAACACCCATCGATGGTGACCCGACCCGGCATGTCAGCCAAACCAGCCACCGAACGCAACAGTGTGGATTTGCCGGCGCCGTTTGGTCCGATAATGACGACCCATTCACCCGCCATGACCGTCAGTGATATCCCCTCGAACACCGCCAAGCCGTCATAGCTGGCAGCCAGCTCCTCGACTCGGATCATCGGGCCACTCCCGGGCGGGTCCGCAGGATGAGGGCAAAAAATGGCGCACCCAGGAACGCCGTTATGACCCCGATGGGTAGCTCGGCTGGAGGAATGGCAATTCTGGCGAACAGGTCGGCAGCTACCAGGAACGCCCCACCACCGAAGAATGACAGCGGAATCAGCAGGCGATAGCTCGCACCAAACAGCAACCGCAGGAGGTGTGGAATCACGATCCCGACGAATCCGATCAAACCACTCACTGCGACCACCGCGGCTGTCCCGAGAGTCGCAGCCGCCACAATGATCAAGCGAATCCGGGTAACTGGCAACCCGAGGGCGGTCGCCTCTTCGTCCCCCAAGGCAAGCACGTCGAGCATCCTCCGGAGCGCAAACAAGATGGTGGACGCCACGAAAACGTAAGGAAGGACAGAACGGACCTCTGACCAGCCCGCCGTCGAAAGGCGCCCCAGAATCCACGAGTACACCTCCCGAAGCGTTTCAGAATTGCGCTGCTGTACGTAGGTCTGAGCGGCCGTCAGAAACGCCGCCACGGCCACCCCGGACAGAATGAGGGAAGTGACCGTATTGCCGCGCGATCCGGCCGCCCCAATGGCATAGGTGATGCTGGCTGCCACGATCGCTCCTAGAAATGCCGCCATTGGGAGAAGTGCCGAACCTCCTCCACCAATCGCGATGGCGAGCGTCGCACCTAATCCGGCACCAGCGGCCACGCCCAGCAGATAGGGATCGGCCAACGGATTGCGAAAAACCCCCTGATAGGCGGCCCCGGCGGTGGCCAGCATTCCACCGACCAGGACACCGAGTACGACGCGCGGAAGCCGGATGTCCCAGATGATCGCCTGGTGAGCCTGGGATACCGTGCCGACTGCTCTCGCACCCGGGATATGACTGGTTATCGTTGCCCAAATATCACCAATTCCTATCGGCACGGGCCCGATTGACAAGCCGCCAAGGACCGTTCCGACCACAACCAAAGCGGCGATGATCCACCAGCGAAGCAACACTCGAGAATGTTCGACATTGATCATCAGTCGCTGCTCACCGCCAGCGTTAAGGCATCGGCGGCCGCCCGAAGCAATTCGACGACTCGCGGTCCCCAACGAGAAGCGACGTCGTCGTTCAACTCCACGATCCAGCCGTTCTGAACAGCCGACATGGTTTCCCAACCGGCCCTGCCTGCGACGGATTCGGCGGTGACGCCACAACAGATGGTATCGGCCAGGAAAATGAGATCGGGGTCGGCATCCACGAGGTACTCAGCTGACAATTGCGGATATCCGTAGGCGGATCCATCCGCGTCGGCGGGATCCGCCACGTTCTGCAGTCCGAGTAAGGCATACATTTGACCGATGAAGGTCTGCGACGTCACGCTGTAGAGGGTGTCGTCCAGTTCGTGGTAGTAGGTCGGCGCCACATCGAAGGTCGGGACTCCGGCGATGATCCCTGCGATGTCTGCCTGCATCTGCTCGATGAGCGCGACCGCCCCAGCGATGTTTCCAGTCGCTGCGCCAACTTGCTCGATCTGGGAGTAGACGTCGTCAAGGTTTGCAGGAGCGAAGTGGGTGATCACCGGGATGCCGGCGGCGTTCAGACCGGCAACAAAGTCACCGGTGTCACCGCTGATCACGACGAGGTCAGGATCCATCCCGATGATCGCTTCGATATTCGGGGTCCACGCCGAGAGGTCTGGATCAAGCGGGGCGGATTCGGGAAAGTTACTCAGTGAATCAACCGCCAGAACCTGTTCCCCTGCTCCGACAGCGAAGAGGATCTCGGTCGACGCCGGTGACAACGAGACAATGGCCTGCGGTTTGGTTTCGATCGAGACGTTACCCAGGCTGTCAGTGAAACTGACCGGAAACCCGGAATCGTCGGTTAGTGCGGGCGCCACCGTCGTCGTGGTCGTTGCCGACTCGAGCAGGGTCGTCACGGTGGTATCTGCGACGGTATCGGCCGTGGCGGGAGTTGTCTCGGTGGCGACACCACAGGCGGTCGCGAAGATCGCCACTGCGAGACTAACGATGATGGGCCGTTTCATGGCGTACCTCCTCATAGGAGGAGACCGGAAACGTGAGTGGCGACCCCTCCTCCGGAGGTACGACCATCCGACCGTTGGGAAGGCGACCTGGCTCAACCTTGCGGTTTCACAGTTGCGGGACAGCGCCGGATTCAAACCGGACTTCGCTACTCAACGATCGCTCCTGTTCATGAACGGGAGCGCGCAGCATCACGATAGCGCGTCAATCGGTCAGCAGCGCCGTTTGGTTATCGAATACCGTAGGGTGAACCGCCAGTTAGGCCTTGGCAGCTTCAATCAGGCGAAAAGCTCCGGAGGTCATGGCTCCAACGGCAATGGAACCGGGAAGCGTTCCGTACATGGCGCCATGGTCACCGTTGACCCGCGATGTTAAGTAGGCATCTGCAACCTCGTCGGAGCCAAACTGGCCGAGAGCCGAAGCGGCCGCCAAAATGCCAAGCCGCTCCACGATCCGGCGCCCCACCGACTCGGGTTCAGGTGTGTCCGCCACGGTTCGACGCAAGGCATCCACGGGACCTTTCAGACTGGAGGATCCTGTAGTCTCAATTTCTGTCAGGAACGCCTCAAACGCTTGCGGCTCCTTGGCGATAACGCGCATCACATCAAGGGCGATCACATTACCGGACCCCTCCCAGATCGCATTTACCGGTGATTCGCGGTACAACCGAGGGAGAATCGAATCTTCAACGTACCCACCGCCTCCCAGACACTCCATTGCCTCCCGGACCACCTCACTGCACCGCTTGGTCACCCAGTACTTGGCAACCGGGGTGAGGATCCGCTTGATGCAGGCTTCGTGATCGTCAAATGCGGCTCGATCAAAAGCCGTGGCGAGGCGCATCATCAAGCTCGTGGCCGCTTGTGCCTCGAGATCCAGGTCGGCGATGACGTTCTGCATCAACGGTTGATCAACGAGATTGCGCCCGAACGCCTTGCGATGACCGACATGCCAGACCGCCTGGGTCACCGCCTGGCGCATCGTGGCGGCGGACCCGATGACACAATCGAGGCGCGTGGCGTTGACCATCTCAATGATCGTTGCCACACCTCGCCCTTCTTCTCCGATCATCCTCGCCCACGTGTCTTCGAATTCGACTTCGCCTGACGCATTCGAACGGTTCCCCAGTTTGTCCTTCAGGCGATGAATGCGGAAAGGATTCTGTGCTCCGTCAGGTGTCCAACGCGGGAGGAAGAAACACGAGAGCCCCCCGGCGGCCTGGGCCAACACGAGAAACGCGTCGTTCATCGGTGCCGAGCAGAACCACTTGTGACCAGTAAGTCGAAATTCTCCTCCAGGACCGCCACTGCCTATCGCAACTGCGCTGGTGGTGTTGGTCCGCACATCGGAGCCGCCCTGTCTCTCCGTCATTCCCATGCCCATGAGCACCCCTCGTTTAACCGATGGCGGCCCAAACGTTTGGTCATACGTTCGACTCGACAACAAGGATTCCCACTCAAAGGCCACCTCAGGTTGTTTGCGCAAGGTGGGTACCACCGCGTAGGTCATTGACACCGGACACATGTGTCCCTGCTCGACCTGGCCGACCAAATAGGCCCGCAAAGCCCTATCGAGGTGAGCATCGGGTGATGCGCCCACCTGATACGGGATCGAGGTGATCCCCAGACCAACGGAAGTCGAAAGCAGCTGATGCCAAGCCGGATGAAATTGCACAACATCCGCACGGTGCCCTGCCCGATCGAAGGAATGCAAGATAGGTTCATTGCGATTCGCCTGGAAACCCCACTCCCAAAAATCATGAGAGCCGGCTATGGCACCGATCCTCAGAAGCTCGGTTGACCCAGCGACGCCGGAACTCGCCACCACTGGATCCGCCAACCACAAGTTGACCTCTCCGAGTTCGGGCGGTTGGTTGAGGACCCCGTCAGTCATGGCGTGTTGCTCACGTTGCCAGGCTACTTCGGTCCTCTTCACAAAGAGCCATTACGGGGCGAGTAGGTCTGGCCGCACGGCTACCGGCTCGCCTGCACGCACTAGGCTCGCCCGATGGTCGACTTTGATCTTATTGTCATCGGTGGAAATCCAGCCGGCCTTAGCCTGGCGGCCGAGGCCCAGGAAGCTGGACTGGCAAAGGTTCTCGTCCTGGAACGGGGGGACTCCGTCACGCCGACCGAGGCGGTTGGCCGGTACCGTCTGGCGGTGCGCTATCTGGTCGAGATCACGGCCGTTACCTCGCAGGGCGATACGGTTCGCGTCGTTACCACCGATGGCCCGCTGACCACCCATGCCGTTGCCTACTCGGAGGTACCACCAGGCGAGCCCGTCACACCCGACTATGACATACCAGGGCCAATCGCTGGCCGCGTCCATGTTGGCTCCCCTAGCCTGCCGGCCGGACCCCTTGACGTTCTAGTTGTTGGTGGCGGTGAACAAGCCATTGAGATCGCTGAACTAGCCGTTGAACGAGGCGATCAAGTGGTGCTTTCGATGACCGGGCCAGCGTCCCGGCTGTCACGCCTGGCGCAAGAAACCATGACTTTCCTGGAAGCGGGACGCCACGCGACGATCTTCTGGCATACCCAGCCGGATGCCATCGACGATGTCGGCGGGTACCCCATGGCCATCTTTCGGGACCGTCGGACCCCTGACCTGCAGTTCGACCAGGTTGTATATGCCCTCGGCTACGAAGTTGCCGACGACGCCTTCGAACAGCTCGGCATGTCCGTCGACGTTTCCAACAATCGACTCTTCATCCTCCAGGATACCGACGAGCACATCCATCATCCCGCAGGCTTGCTCGTCCCGGCGGGAACGGCGTGGCCGGCTATTCGCGACCGTCTTTTCCCGGGCGTTGCCATTCCGATTCCCCCACCCCCAACAGCCAAAGTGGATGAGTTTCGTGATCGACATTACAACGCCACCATCACCCACTTTGAGAAAGCACACTCAGATCTCTGGCTGATTCGGGTGAGGCCCGATGTTGGTGATGCCGCTCATCGGGCCGGCCAATACGCCACCCTCGGACTTGGCTACTGGGAGCAACGAATCGATGCAGCCGCCGATCCAATCGACGTAAGCCAGTTGGAGAAGCTCGTTCGCCGCTCGTACTCGATCAGCAGCCCGATCCTGGATTCCCGTGGATACCTGGTTGATCCTCACGAATCCGAAGAACTGGAGTTCTACATCGTCCTGGTCCCACCCTCGGACGATCGTATACCCGCCTTTACCCCCCGCTTAGCGCGCAAGAACGTCGGCGACCGAATCTACCTTGGACCCCGCATCACCGGACGGTACACACTGACACCGGTAACGGACCCGGGTTCGACCGTCGTGTTCCTGGCGACCGGAACCGGTGAAGCTCCCCACAACGCCATGATCACGGAACTGCTGCGAAAAGGCCACTATGGCCCGATCGTCTCGGCCGTCACGGTCCGTCGGCTCACGGACTTGGCGTACGAGGCGACCCACCGCTCACTTGAGCATCGTTTCGAGAACTACCACTACCTGGCCCTCCCAACCCGGGAGCCCGAAGTACCGAAGCGATACATTCAGGAACTCATTGATTCAGGTGAGCTCGCCACCGTTGCCAACACAACCCTCGACCCGTCACGGACCCACGTCTTTTTGTGCGGAAACCCGGCGATGATCGGGCCACCCGAGTGGGATGACTCCAATCCGATCTTCCCACAGCCGAGGGGGGCAGTGGAGGCGCTGTACGAGCTCGGGTTCGTGCCCGACCGACGCGGCAACCCCGGAAACGTCCACTTCGAGGAATATTGGTAGACGTCCGGCTCGACCGCCTACTCGTCCTCTCCGGGTGGTTCGCCGGTTTCGTCGATCACGAACCGATCTGAAACCACTTCTTCGACGACATGTTCAATGGTCGGATCGAAGAGGCTCATCACCCGCATGACGCCGATCGAGCCCGCTCCGTGGGGAGGCTTTGATCGATAAAAGACCCACCCTCGCTGGTCCGCGTAGGTTGCCAGCCGGTGGAGGAGATAGAGACCAACAACCACACCGAGAAGCGTTGGGACATAGCGCACATCTACTCGTCTTGCGCCCTACGTAGCTCGGTGGCCTGCTCTCGCCACTGCTCCCGTTCGATTCGTCCCGCAAACGTATCGAGGTAGGTTTCCCATTCGGCATCGTCCGTCAACTCGGCGATCTGCGTAAACGAGGTGATGTTTCTGGCGTGGAGCAAACGCTCGAACTTAGGACCGATCCCTTTGACCAATCGCAAATTATCCTGTCCGGCGCCATCCGAGATCCGGTCATCGATCTCATTGATCTCGTCTCCCTCCGGTACATCAACCGAGGCAGTGCCGGTCCCGGTATCGTCGTGGCCGGTGGTCATCGCCGCAGCCTCGTCGGTGGACGGCTGGTCGTCGACGATTTCGATCGGAGACGGAGGGGTGGCGGCCTGATCAACTGGCTGGTCGGGCTCATAGTCTCCGCCGGGAAGATCGTCCACGGTGAAGATGTCATCATCGTCGCCAGGCAGATCAGCGTCGTCATCGTCGCCCATCTCATCGTCCGCGGCAGGCAACCCGACCGCCGAGACCGCGGCTGCCATATCCTCGTCTGACAATGCCGAACCAACTTCGGGATCAAAGCCTGCGAAGGCCTTGGCCGCCGGGTCTGGTTCATGCTTCGTCGGGTGTGCATGGGCCTCTAGGTCACGAATCTGACGATCCCTGCTGGCCAGTTCGTCGCGAAGGTCGGCTAGCTCACGCTGGGAGGCCATAATCTCTTTGCGTAACGTCCCTGCATCGGCCCGGCGTTGGCTAGCCGCTTCCGCAGCTGCCAGAGCCAGGTCCCGTTCTCGATTTGCGTCTTCGACAGCCTCATCCCGGGCGCGCTCGGCCTCGGCGACGTCCATTTGCGCCCGATTGGACGCCTCAAGCGCTTCCGCCGCCCGAGTGTCACGCTCTCCCTCGACTCTGGACAAGGCATCGAGAGCCTCACGCAGTGACCGCTTCAGCGTAACGAATTCAGCGGTTATGGCATCGTACTTGTCGGAGGCTTCAGCGGCCGCGGCCCGAGCGGAAGCGGCCTGGTCTACTGCTTTGAGACGCTCCACTTCGTGGGCAGCCAAAGCCGCCTCAGCGGCGCGTCGAGCAGTCGCCGCGTCGGCCGCCTGTTGCTTCAGATCACCTACCGTGCCGGTCAGGGCATCAACCTGGGGGGTGAGACCCACGAGCGTTTTCTCTGCGTGGTCTCCTCGCTCCAAAGCCGCCGCCAGGTCGGTCTCCAACACTTTTACCCGGTCACCTAACACGGCCGATTTGTCACGCGCTGCGGCCAGATCGATCCGTCCTTGGTCAAGGTCACCCTCCACCGATCGGCGAAGCCACCATCCACCTAACAGGTAACCCACCAGCAGGGCTGCCAACCCAATCGCCAGGACCCAGAACCATTCGATCATCATGTCGCCTTTCGATTACCGAGCGCTCATCGAGAGTAGCCGCCTGCGGCCAATTCCGCCGGAGCGCTAACCATCGAATCTCACTGCGTTTACCGCCCGTTCGAATCGTGCCAAACCCTCATCGAGATCTTCATCAGGGATGTTGAGAGCCGGAGCGAATCGGACGATATCCGGTCCGGCTCTGAGTGCTAGAAGACCTTGGTCCAGGGCAGCGTCAGCCATTGTTTTCGATTGACCAGCATAATCATGCGACAAAACACACCCGGCCCACAAACCCTTCCCACGAAACTCTCTGAACAAACGCCGGGACTCATTGATGGCTGCCAGCCCCTCAAAGAGCCGATCGGCTTTCCTGGTGACCTCAGCAAGGAAGGCAGACTGGTTGATGATCTCAAGGGATTTGCCCGCGACTGCCGTCGACAGCGGGTTACCGCCGAACGTAGAACCGTGCGTTCCCACAACGAAACTTGAGCCAATCTCCGTAGTTGTCAGCATGGCGGCCACCGGAATGCCGCCGCCGAGTGCTTTGGCCGTCGTCAAGATGTCCGGAGTAACGCCGTATCCCATGTAGGCGAATAGGTCGCCCGTTCGTCCCATTCCTGATTGGATCTCATCGAAGATCAGCAGGGCATTGTGCTTGTCGCACAAGTCCCTGAGCCGGCGCAGAAAGACCGGGTCGGCGGCAACCAGCCCTCCCTCCCCCTGGATCGGCTCGACCATGACTGCGCAGACCTGATCCGAAAAGGCGTCACCGAGGGCATCCAAATCGTTGAATGGAAGATGGGTGATCATGCCAGGCTTGGGTCCAAACCCATCCGAATATTTCGTTTGGCCGCCAACCGATACTGTAAAGAACGTCCGACCGTGAAACCCCTGGTTGAATGCGATGATCTCGGCCTTCTCCGCACCCTGGCGATCGAACGCGTATCGGCGCGCAAGCTTGAGGGCGGCTTCGTTCGCTTCGCCACCAGAATTCGCAAAGAAGACCTGCTCGGCGAAGGTGGCCGCGACGAGCTGCTTGGCCAGCCGGATCGACGGCTCCGTCGCAAAGGCATTCGAGACATGCCACAACCGCTTTGCCTGATCGATAAGAACTTCTACCAGTTCGGGCGATGCGTGACCGAGGGCGTTTACGGCAATACCACCGGCGAAATCGACATACTCCCTACCGTCCTGGTCCCAGACTCGCGACCCGGATCCCCGTACGAGAACCATCGGCGCAGGCGCATAATTCGGAGTCATTACAACATCGAAGTCAGCTCTCGTAACGTCGTTCATCCATTCTCCGATCGGGTCGCCGAAGTGTACATCCGTCACCACCCTTGGCAGCCGCCCCGAATTCCAGTTACCGTGGAAGAGTGAAAGCCCTCCAACAGCATCTTGTGCCCATCGACCTCGGTTCGTCGGTCGACCGACTAGTGGATCTCGCCAGCGTAAATTCCTCGACGTATAACCGCCCGGGCCTTGACCAAACCCTCGAAATGTTGCTGGAACTGTTCAACAGCCTTGGCGGGGAATCAGCTCGCATCCCCCTAGGCGGCCATCAACGTATGGACGATCGTGGCATCATGCGGGCCCAACCGCTCGGAGAGCTAGGCAGAGTCCTCAAAAGGCCAAAAGCTCCGATTCAACTCCTTCTTGTGGGCCACTACGACACCGTGTTTGGTGTGGACCACTCCTTCCAGCACACTCGTTTCGAAGAGGATCGACTGATCGGTCCCGGCACAGCCGACATGAAGGGGGGCCTCCTGGTATTGCAGGCAGCTCTAACGACCCTTGAGCAATCCCCTTGGGCCGACAACGTCGGATGGGAGTTGTTGCTCACGCCAGACGAGGAGATCGGATCGCCAGGCTCCGCACCGTTCCTGGAGGAGTCTGCTGCCGGAAAAACTGCTGGCTTCATCTTCGAGCCCTCGTTTCCGGATGGCCATCTGGCCTCCGAACGTAAAGGCAGCGGGACGTTCGACATTCACGTGGCCGGGGTGGGGGCTCACGCCGGGCGCGATCATCACCTGGGGCGTAACGCCGTGATGGCGGCTGCTCGGCTGGCAACAGCCATCGATGAGCTAAATGGAATCTGGGAAGGAGTGACCGTCAACGTCGGGGCTATTTCAGGTGGCGGGCCCACCAATATCGTGCCGGACAGTGCCGTCATACGTCTCAATGTGCGGGTCCCCTCCGGCGACCTGGCTGACACATTCCAGGAAACCATCAACGCGCTCGGGGCCGAAGCATCCGAATCGGACGGCATCCGGGTCACGATCCATGGCACCTTCACCCGGCGTCCCAAGGAGTTGACACCAGGTATCAGGTGCCTCCTTGACGCGGCCAGGTCATCGGCCAACGCTCTCGGATTCGACCTGGGTTGGCGGTCGACCGGTGGCGTATCGGACGGCAACAACCTGGCGGCGGCCGGTCTACCGAACCTGGACAATCTTGGCGTTCACGGAGGAAACATTCACTCCGACTCAGAGTTCATGTATCCCCGCTCCCTGGAGACCCGCTCAGCTCTGGCCGGTATGATCTTCCTGAAACTTGCCTCGGAAGAACTGATGGTGCCTCGATGATCATCGTCCGACCGGTCACGATGGCCGATGTAGACGGCATTCTTGACCTGTTCACCCGGGCCGGGTCAGCCCTACACGGGATGTCGTCCCTCCGACCCAACCGCGAGACGATGACAGCCCGGGTGTCGGCATCCGAAACGACGTTTACGCACCCCGACGAGAACGATCCGGCGGCCGACTACTTGTTTGTTCTCGTTGACACCACCGCCGACAAGATCATCGGCACCGGGGCAGTGATAGCCAGCGTGGGTCTCTCCTCGGCCTTCTACTCCTACAAGATCGTAACCAGGGTGTATTCGTCAAGAGAACTCGGCGTTTACAACAAGATTCCTACGCTCGTGTTGTGCAACGATTACACCGGATTGACCGAGGTGGCAAGCCTGTTCGTCGACGCCCAATACCGCAGCACGAGGGCAGGCAAGCTGATGGCTCTCTCCCGCCTTCTCTTCATCACAGAACACGCCGACCGATTCACCGAAACCGTCTTCGCAGAGATGCGGGGTTACCACACCCCCGACGGTCGAGTTCCAGTGTGGGAGGGCCTCGGTCAGCATTTCTTCTCGTTACCGTTCGAAAAGGCCGACGACCTCACTGCGACCGGAAACAAGACGTTCATCGCTGAACTTATGCCGTCGCATCCGATCTACATTCCCCTGCTCAAGCAGGAAGCCCAAGACGCCATAGGCCAGGTTCACGAAAACACGGTGCCGGCCAGACGTATGTTGGAGAAGGAAGGATTCCGCTTTCACGGATACGTCGACATCTTCGACGGTGGCCCCACCATCGAGGTCAAAGTCACCGACATGCGCGCCGCCACCGCCTCGGCCCGATACAAGGTCGTAGCCGGTGATCCGCCTCCGGGCCCCGACCTGTTGATAATCAACCTGGACATTACGGACTACCGGGCAACGCTCGCTGTCGGCACTGTCGATGGGGACACCTTGACCCTGAATCCGGCCGTTATTGAGAGTTTGGCCATTACCGAAGGAGACACCGTCAGGATGATGACCCTCGACGTCCCGCGGACCGCGGAAGCTTTCGATCATGGACACTGACGGCTCACTGTACGTCAATGGCGTCTGGATCAGGGGAACCGGGGATGCATTTCGATCCACCAACCCGGCCTCCGGCGAAGAGCTGTGGGAAGGGAACGCTGCGACGAGTCGGGACGTGTCCATGGCCGTGACCGCTGCGCGCGAGGCCGCGCCAGCCTGGTCGACGGTTCACTCCCTTGATGAGCGCATCGCCATCGTCAAGAGGTTCAGGGACGCGATCAAAGAACACTCCGAAGCGCTCGCCGCATTGATCACCGCTGAGACCGGAAAGGCTCGCTGGGAAACGACCGGCGAGGTCGCTTCCATGGCCGCCAAGGTCGACATCAGCCTGGCCGCCTATCACGAGCGGGCCGGTATCACGACGCGAACCGCCGGTTCAGCTACATCTACCACGAGGCACAAACCCCACGGGATCCTCGCCGTCTTCGGTCCATACAACTTCCCCGGTCACTTACCCAACGGCCATATCGTCCCGGCCTTGATCGCCGGGAACACCATCGTCTTCAAACCAAGCGAGCTAACCCCGGCGGTTGGAGAATTGACGACCCGGATCTGGGAATCGGTCGGACTTCCCCGGGGCGTGCTGAATTTGGTCCAGGGGGCTCTCACCACCGGTCAGTCACTGTCCTCTCACCCCGAGGTCGATGGGCTTCTGTTCACCGGTAGCGCCACAACCGGCGCCTACCTCCATCAACAATTCGCCGGCAATCCCGGAAAGATGCTTGCACTCGAAATGGGTGGCAACAACCCGCTCATCTTCGTGGACGCTTCAGACCTCGACGCGGCCGTACGCAACACGATTCAGTCTGCGTTCGTGAGCTCAGGCCAGCGTTGTACCTGTGCGAGGCGACTGATGGTGCCGCTGACCGACACAGGTGATCTGTTTCTCGATCAGCTTATCGACAGCACGTCCCGGATCGTCGTCGGCGATCCAACCGGTGATGTTTTCATGGGTCCAGTCATCTCGGACCTCGCCGCCCAGCGACTCCTGAATGGATACGGGAACATCGTCGATGCCGGGGCAGAGATCCTGTTTCCGATGACCCAACTGCCACTGGGCAACAGCTACCTCTCGCCCGGTATTGTCGACGCGACCGGTCTGACATTACCGGACGAAGAACACTTCGGACCGCTCCTCACCGTCTATCGGTACCGCGATTTTGACGAGGCGATCGGACTCGCCAATGACACCCGCTTCGGTTTGGCAGCCGGTCTTTTTTCCGAAAACGCGGCACTTTACGAGCGGTTTTGGGAAGCTTCGACCGCCGGAATCGTCAATTGGAACCGGCCACTCACCGGCGCATCGAGCGCAGCACCCTTCGGAGGAACCGGCAGCAGCGGTAACCATCGACCCTCGGCGTATTACGCCGCCGACTACGTCGCCTACCCGGTTGCCTCCCTGGAGTCACCGGAACTGGAACCTCTTGACCTGCCAGGTTGGCATTGACGGTAGAAGCGAACTTTGATGGGCTCGTCGGCCCAACCCATAATTATGGCGGTCTCGGATCAGGGAATCTTGCCTCACTGTCGAATGCCCAATCGGTCAGTAACCCCCGTCAAGCCGCTCTCCAGGGGCTGGCCAAGGCCAAGGCGCTGGCAGACCTCGGACTGACCCAGGGGATCTTGCCTCCCCACGAACGGCCATATCTGCCCAAGCTGCGCCAGGACGGGCTGACGGGCAACGACGACCAGGTGCTGTTCCAGGCAGCCAACCGGACCCCCCAGTTGCTCCAGACCTACTCGTCGGCGGCTGCGATGTGGACCGCCAATGCAGCTACGGTTTCCCCATCTGCTGATACTGCCGATGGTCGGGTGCACTTCACGCCGGCCAACCTGGTCGCCCAACCGCACCGTTCGATCGAAGGACCGGTGACCGCCCGGATCCTGAGGGCGGTGTTTTCGAACACCTCATATTTCCACCACCATCCCCCGCTTCCGATCGGCATGAATTTCACCGACGAGGGGGCTGCCAATCACACCCGGCTGGCTCGCTCGTACGGCGACCCCGGTATCGAATTGTTCGTCTGGGGACGTAAAGCCAACGACTTCACAGCCGATCCCTACCTTCCGCGACAGAGCTACGAAGCATCCGCCGAGGTAGCTCGCCTTCATGGAGTACTCCGGCCGGTCTTCGCCAAGCAGCATCCCGCTGCCATTGCCGCCGGAGTCTTCCACAACGATGTCATCGCGGTCGGGGACCGTGATTTCTTCCTCCACCACGAGCTTGCCTTCGCCGATCCCCACCTCATTGAACGTCTCAGAAGCATTTTTGGTGACGGGCTGATCACTCACATGATCACCAACGAACAAGTCCCACTGGCCGATGCCATCGGTTCGTATGTGTTCAACAGCCAACTCGTGGCCATCGATGGTCGACGGGTGCTCGTCGCTCCAGACGATGTCGACAACTATCCGAATGTTCGAGCCGCAATCGACGCAATCGACGCAATCGACGAAATCGTGACCTTCGACCTACGCCAATCCATGCGTAATGGGGGTGGGCCGGCTTGCCTCAGGTTACGGGTGGTCCTCACCGAAGACGAGCTGGCCAACACCAACCAAGCCTGCCTTCTCACGCCCGATTTGTTCAGCGACCTGACCGACTGGGTACATCGGTATTACCGCGACCGCCTGACGCCTGACGACCTCGGGGATTATGAGTTACTTGCCGAATCAAAAGCGGCGCTCCACGAACTCACCGGGATTCTCCATCTCGGTGAGATCTACGACTTTCAGAAAACGGAATAACCAACCGCTTCGATCCGTTGCCAATTCAGTACCAATATGCATTTCATGAATTGATCGTGCATTGAGAAGCAACCAAACAAGGAGCGCCCAACGTGGCCACCGTCAACGTAACCAAAGACACCATGGAATCGACCATCGAGGAAAACGACATTGTCATCGTTGACTTCTGGGCCGAATGGTGTGGCCCGTGTAAGTCGTTCGCACCGACCTTCGAGAAGGCCTCCAACGACCATCCTGACATCGTGTTCGCCAAGGTCGACACCGAGGCCGAGCAGGACCTGGCAGGGGCGTTTGGTATCCGGTCGATTCCCACCCTCATGATCTTCCGTGAGAATGTCGTTTTGTTTAATCAGGCCGGAGCCCTACCACCGGCTGCTTTGTCCGACATCATTTCCCAGGTCAAAGCCCTGGACATGGAAGCGATTCACAAGGAGATCGCCGAGCAGACAGGCGACGCGGGACACAGTCACGCAGACGAGCACGATCACGCCGGTCACAACCACTAAGTCGTTGCCCGGGCGGAGCTTCCGCGATCTACTGCCGATACGAACGCTTAGCGACCTCTTCGAGCATGATCTCGGTAGCTCCGCCACCGATCGCCCCGATTCGAGCATCGCGATACATTCGTTCGATCGGGGACTCTGTCATATAGCCCATCCCGCCGTGGAACTGCTGGCACGTGTACATGACGTCGTTAACCAGTTCCCCGGCAAGGGCTTTCAGTTCTGACACGGGCTTGACGACTTCCTGGCCCTGTTCGAACCGCCAGGCCGTGTCGTATGCAAACGTGCGAAGCGCATCAACCCGTCCCTGTAGCATCGCCAACCGGTGACGGATTGTTTGTTTGTCGAATAAGGTCGCTCCGAATGCCGTACGGTTCTGGGTGTGGTCGTACGTCAAATCAAGGGCTTCCTGGGCCTCTCCGACGGCGAGCGCTGCCAGAACGAGACGCTCGTTCTGGAAGTTCTCCATGATGGCATAGAAACCTTTGTCGACCTCACCAAGAATATTTTCTGCCGGAACCCAAACATCGTCAAAAATGAGTTCGGCCGTGTCCGACGAGCGCCATCCGTGTTTATCCAACTTTCGGCCCACCGAGAAGCCGTCCATCCCCGGTTCCAGAATGAACATGGTGATCCCCTGGTGGCCTGAGGCCTGCGGGTTGGTACGGGCGGCAACGAAGATCAGGTTGCCATGCACCCCGTTCGTTATGAACATTTTCGACCCGTTCAGCCGCCAACCGTCGCCATCACGTTTCGCCGAACTGCGCATGCCGGCCACATCTGACCCGGCATCGGCCTCGGTCACGGCAATCGCGGTGATGGTCTCTCCCGTGAGGATCCGCGGCAAGTAGCGGGCAATCTGCTCTTCGGTACCCGCATGGAGTAGATGGGGCGACGCCATGTCCGTGTGGACCAAAACGGTTGCCGCGAACCCCGAGTACGTTGATGAACCCAAAGCCTCGGCGAATACGGCCGAGGTAAGTGGGCCATAGCCCACGCCGCCAAGGCGTTCGGGCACCCGCAACCCGAAAAAGCCGATGGCTCCCATCTTCTGAAGGACCTCGCGAGGAACCATCCCGGCCTCCTCCCATTGGGCACCATCGGGTCGAACAAAGTCATCGATGAATCGAAGGGTCTGCTCACGGACCGCCAGGTGATCCTCATTGAGAAAAATGGAGTTCGTGGTCATGCTCACAGGTTACGACCTCGTCGAACGGGATGCAGATCCGCGTCGGTGCGGATCAAGGGCGGTGGGAACCTTTCGATGCTTTCTTTCGGAAAAGCGAAAGTCCCCCGAACCCGCTAATGACGGCCATGTAGAAGCCCAGGTCGTATGGCCAGCCGGTGTTCGATACGGCGTACAGGCCGATGTCCGGATTGAAGAACGAGGCGATCAACGAGATCGGTGCGAGCCAACCGTGCCAGATGCCAGTGAAAAACCCGGCGGGATCCGGCGTAGACGCGCCGCCGGGGAAACAGGCCGAAGCGAACACCGCCAACCCGAGCAAACCAGGAGTGAAACGTTTCATGCCTCGACACTACTCGGCATTGACGCGGGAGCGACGCTTGCGAGCGGTGGTCCTGGCCAGCGCCCAGAATCCTCCTACGGAAATTGCGGCGAACGTGAACCACTGGATCGCGTAGCTTTGGTGGGGTCCCTCGTCGAAGATCGGGAACGGTATCGAAATCGGCAAGTGGGACGGATCAGGATCGGCATAAGCGATCCCATAGACCGGATAGAGCGCATACGGAATCTGCTCCTGAAGGCGGGCAATGTCTATGCGGGCGGTTCGTTTCAGAACGCCATCGGGTTCGATCGGGCCGTACCCACGGCGTGGCTGGGATGGCTGCAGGGTTACGGTAATTGTTTCGGTCTCCCCGTCCGACTGAGTAAAAGGAGGGGTGTCATCCTCCAGAGGAATCCACCCCTGGTTGACAAGTAGCGCGTTACCGTCGTCATCCACGAACGGGGTAATGACATGGAAACCGGCAGTTCCATCGTAGGTTTGGGACCGGACAAGAACCTCATACGTAGGATCAAAGTGTCCGGTAATCGTCACCGTCCGGAACGCGTGATCCTCCCCGGCAGCCTCAATCGGATCACCGACGGAAAGAACCGAGGTTATCGCAAGCGGGTCCTGGGCGGCCCGTTGCTGGGCGACAAGGTTGTCGAGCCGCCGCTCTTCGAGACGATTGAGTTGCCAAAATCCCAGCGACACGAATGTGTAGGTTGCGATGGCCACGATGACTGCGAACAACAGCCAAATCGGGCGGGCGAGGAAGCGGTACACGAACCTATGCTACGACGAAACCCAGGCCTCGGATCGGGGCCTCTACGCAGCTAGTTCCGTCGCGTAGAGGCCCGATCGAGATGGAGGCTCTTCGTCCTCGGCAGCGAGAGCCGCGGCCACATCGTCGAGGTCCTCGATGTCGGGGTTCCACACGGCTACCGGGCGCTGCGTCCAGTCATTTCGCAGTCTCTTCGAGACCGAAATGTTCGGGAGGGTGGCTAGATGATCTGACCAGATCCAGGGCATAAGGAACCTCCAAAACTCGAACGGAATCTCTCCTACGGTACCGCACGTGTCAAGCCCGAAAAAGCGCCGTCCCGACGCGAGGGACGTGACCACTCTTATCTCAAACCGAGGTGGAAGTACCGCCCGAACGTCGACTGTCGGCCGCCACAGTGAAGCCACCACCGGAGTGCCACTCGGCGGCTCCTACGCCTCCAAAAAACATGTGCGCAGAGCTGAAGGGACGAGTCGGCAGCCGGGAGTCCCCTAGCTCATAGCCTGGTTCAAAACTGACAGTTGCCTGCCCATCCTCGGCAACCACGACGTGCGCCCTTGCCCGGTCGATCGCTTCAGCCAGGGGAACACCTTCGAGCAGGTGATGCACCAATACCTGCACAATCGCCGTCGTTATCCGATCGGCGCCAGGTGATCCGATCGCCAGGACGCCGTCAACTGAGCGGGCCACGGTTGGAGCCATATTCGACACGAGACGGGATCCCACCTTCAGGTTGTGAAAACCCGAGCGATTCAGCTCTATTTCGCCGAGCGAATTGTTCATCCATATTCCGGTACCGGGTGGCATGATGCCGGACCCGTATCCCGCCGACATGGTCACAGCGCATCCGAATCCAGTGTCATCGACCGCCGATACGTGCACCGTAGATGGCGCGGTCAGAAGTTTCCTCCAATCGCCTTCATTGGCAAGCTCGATGAGATCATTGATTGCGTCACCACGATCGACAGCCGAATCAAGGTGCTGGCGCCGGTACCCCAGAACAGCTTGTTGGGCCCGCAACAACTCACCCGGATCAGATCCGATCAAAGCCAGCATGGCGGTCACCGCCGCCCCGCCGATCGCCGGCGCCGGGTTTGTCGCGACAACCCAATCGGCGACCGGGCTCATGAGCGGCCGGCGATCGATCGCCACGAAGTGTTCCAGATCGGCGCGAGTGATGAGACCGCCTGACGCTTCCATATCGTCTGCGATTACAGCCGCGATATCACCGACGTAGAAAGCGTCCGCTCCCTCTCTCGCAATGAAGCGGAGACTATCGGCGAGATGGTCGATGTGCACGACATCGCCGGCCTTGAGCACCCCGTCGGGTCCCGAAAGGGCCCGCGCCCCCACCGGATCAGACGCGAAAATGGGCTCGAACGAGGTCTGTAAATAGTACGCACATGCCTCCGGGAGAGGAAAGCCTCGCACCACATTGTCGACCGCCGGTTCAAAGAGGTCGTGCCACGAAGCAACTCCGAACCGATTGGACGCCGCGGCAATCGCTTTGAGTCCACCCGGAGTCGCCACGGAGCCATGACCGACAATCGTGGTCAACTCTCCTCCGTACTCGAAGGTCACCGTTCGACCTCCCTGACCGAATCGATCCGGCGGCGCCCCCCTGCCTGGCATCTCCATGTATCCGTCGATGGTGATCGGGTCGTCGTCGGGTCCCCATATCGTCACGTACCCGCCGGCGCCGAGTGCACAAACGCCAGGCTCGGTCACCATGGCGACCAGCACAGAGGCCAGGGCGGCATCTACTGCGTTACCACCCAGCGAGGCGAGGGCCGTTCCAGCGTCCGCGGCATGTTGAGATGGAGCTGCAACAGCAACGTTGGGCATCAAAACAGGTTAGTGGGTTTACCAGTCTCGCCCGACCTCACCTAGCCTGGGCAGATGCCTACTGCCCGAGTTCTTGGACTTGTCACAACCGTCATCATGCTGGTTTCTCTCGGAGTGTCCGTCGCCACTGGTCACCTGACCACCGAAGGGAGCCTGATCCTCGGGTTGGCCTGGGGTCGGATGAGTCTCATCGACCTCTATGTCGGAGCGGCCCTGGTCGGGGGGTGGATTGCCCATCGAGAGCAGTCCAGGATCCGCATACTGGCCTGGTGGGCAGGCCTCATCATCTTTGGACACCTCGCCTCGGCCATCTACGTCGTCGTAGCCGCCAGCTCGCCCGATCGCGAGACATTCTGGTCGGGCTCGAATCCCTCGAGAGACAAATCGGAAGCTCGGTAGACAACCTGTGAGGCGACCACCTCGAGTTGGCTCTTCTTCCCGTCCAGGCTCGACCAGAATCGACGCTGGACCGTGCCTGCGATCCAAACCCTGGTCCCGCGGTCGAGCTTCTTGCGAAGCAGCTTGGCCGGTGGGTCCCAATACTTGACATTGAGTGTGTCGGTACGGCGACGACCGTCGAGCACGGTCCTCACGGTCACCAGACAGTCGAGCCGGCGCTTCCCGCTGTCGAACTCATGTAACTCCGGTGCCACCGCCAGGCTCCCCGACAAAACGACCAAATTCAGATCCATCACATTCCCCATCTCAGCTCGGGGAAGGCAGGTCCGCCCAAGGTACCTGATCAGAGTGACAGATTCCTGCCGGCCTCGATCCGCTCGGCAAACTGATTGACTTAGCTGAGTTCGTTGATCTCGTTGACGAGTTCGATCAGGCCAGGGAAGCCAATGTCGCGATCTTCGATGGCCCTTCGCAACTGGTCGGCAGTCTTCATGTCACCGAGCGCTACCGCCGCCCGAGCGGCGACGTACCATTGACGAAGATCATTTTCGTGTGCATCTTGGTGTATCCGGCCGGGGTCGGTGATCTTCCACGCTTCGCGTGGTCGACCCTGATCAAGTAGGAACGAGCCATATACAACTCTCAGCTCGACCTCCGCCGCTTTCGAGGCTCCCAACTCCCGGAGCATTGTCCAGACCTTGGGGACATCGTTTGGACGTCCTAGCGCTCGCAGGCAATCCATTTCGACGGCCAGGTGGGTCGTGTCGCCTGCGATCCTCCGGTAGGCGCGTAGCTCACGGAGAGCTTCTTCCCAGTTGCCCAGCCGATAGAGCGACAGGCCAAGAAGTTCTCGCACGGTCTCAGAACGCGTCGAGATGGCTTTGGCGCGTAGTAGCCGCTCCCTCGCGACGGTGTAACGAGCATTTGCGAACGCATCGGCGGCGTCGCCAATCAAGGCAAGAAGAGCATCGCGCCGGTCTTTGGGGGTCGTACGGATGACCTCATCACGAATCCATTTAGGGAGATCCCCACCACCGGATCCTGACACCCTGAGCTGCTCACGCTGACGTGGGGCTGACGTTTGACCGCTCTTTTGGTACGGCCCTTTCTCACTTCCACCGGACCGGCGAGGATCCGCCGTTCTCCCGCCCGACCGGCCGTCTGGCGACCGGTTACCCGAGTCCCGACTATCAGAGCGGCGCGGGTCAGCGCTAGATCGTCCGCCGCTACCGGCACCGCGTGAGTCTGGCGTCCTCCCACCCGCACGACCAGCCGACGAGGCGCCGCCAGAACGTCGAGCATCTCCAGAAACTGCCCGATCGGGGCGCCCGGACGACCCGGAACCGGCGCCGCCAGAACGACGGGCATCTCCAGAGACTGACTTATCAGAGCGCCCGGACGACCCGGATCCGGCGCGTCCGCGGTCGCTACCTCGCTGTTCTCCGCTGGACCGTCCACCTGTTTTACCGGTCGATGAGCCTTTTGATCCGCCAGCGGCCCTTGAACGCGACCCGTCCCCGCCGGACGTACCTCGTCCTGGCTCGGAACGACCACCATCTCCACCACTGCTCGACCCACGACTGGTACCGCCGGCAGGCTTGCGGGCGGACGGCTTCCTGGCAGCCGGTTTCCCGCCGGTTGATCGGGCGGGTTTCGGTGTTCCACCGCGTTTTTGTCGTGGGTTACCGTCCGCCATGCGGGGTTTCTCCTTGGGTCAGAAAGGTTAGGGGTGTTAACTGAGAAGGGCCAGCGTAGTCGCTGGCCCTTCTCCACGATAATGTCCGGCGGTGTCCTACTCTCCCAGGGGTACAACCCCAAGTACCATCGGCGCTGGCAGGCTTAACTTCCGTGTTCGGAATGGGAACGGGTGGTTCCCTGCCGCTATTGCCACCGGACAAACATTGCCCCAATAATGTTCCACTGGGGACAGATTCTTGAAGCCCTTTGAGGCCTCCATAGCGAGCACTAAATATTTTTGGATTCAAGTCCAAGCCCTCGACCGATTAGTACCAGTCAGCTACATGCGTTACCGCACTTCCACTTCTGGCCTATCAACCTGGTCTTCTACCAGGGGTCTTACCCGGTTACCCGGTGAGAGATCTCATCTTAGGAGAGGCTTCGCACTTAGATGCTTTCAGCGCTTATCCCGTCCGAACGTAGCAAACCAGCCATGCCCTTGGCAGGACAACTGGCACACCAGAGGTTCGTCCATCCCGGTCCTCTCGTACTAGGGACAGCTTCCTTCAAATCTCTTACGCGCGCGACGGATAGGGACCGAACTGTCTCACGACGTTCTAAACCCAGCTCGCGTGCCGCTTTAACGGGCGAACAGCCCGACCCTTGGGACCTGCTCCAGCCCCAGGATGCGACGAGCCGACATCGAGGTGCCAAACCACGCCGTCGATATGTACTCTTAGGCGTGATAAGCCTGTTATCCCCGGAGTACCTTTTAGCCGTTGAGCTATGGCGCTTCCACTTGCCACCATAGGATCACTAAGCCCTACTTTCGTACCTGCTCGACCTGTATGTCTCGCAGTCAAGCTCCCTTGTGCCTTTACACTCATCGTCTGATTGCCGACCAGACTGAGGGAACCATTGGGCGCCTCCGTTACTCTTTAGGAGGCAACCGCCCCAGTTAAACTGCCCACCAGACACTGTCCCTGATCCGGATAACGGACCGAAGTTAGAAGGCCTATATGTAAAGGGTGGTATTTCAAGGGTGACTCCACAACAACTAGCGCCGTTGCTTCCCAGTCTCCCACCTATCCTACACATTACATACCAGACTCCAATGTCAAGTTGCAGTAAAGGTTCCGGGGTCTTTCCGTCCTGTCGCGCGTAGTGAGCATCTTTACTCACATTGCAATTTCGCCGAGTCTATGGTTGAGACAGTGCCCGAGTCGTTACGCCATTCGTGCAGGTCGGAACTTCATGTTCGTTCCCCTGTTACCAGTGGCACAGACTATGCCTTCATCTTGTTCGGAGTTCCTTTCCGGATCTCGCCGGCCACAAACCTAAAGATCGATCT
>JAHEDI010000001.1:117500-181494 GCA_024641305.1 bacterium
CGACTGGATCGGGTCGCAACTGGCCGCCATGCCGGCCGTTACAGAACGACTGTTCCGGGACGGATGGGGGGACCTCAGCATCGTCACAGGCGATCTTGCCAGGGTTCCGGAGGTCTCGGGCCAACCGTTTGAGCAGAAGAACCCGTACCTACGCAACGGATACTCGATTACCGACCTGCGTTTTAAGTCACCGTACGAACTGTTGCCCACTGCCTCCCGGACCGGGTACGTCCGGCTCATCGAACCGCCTCACCCCAAACGGGTGGTTCTTCTTATGGCCGCGTTCAATGATCATGGCTACGACACCCGCCAGGCGATCGGACGGTACTTGCTGGACCAAAACGTGGCAGTCGCCATCCTGGAGAACCCCTTCTACGGTCTGCGGCGTCAATCTGACGGGCAACCGCTTCGAACCGCTGCCAACCTGTTGGCAATGGGGGTCGGGGCCGTGTGGGACGGTTTGGAGGTTCTCGCCTGGCTGAGACTGCGGCGTTCGTGGACGGTGGGAGTAGCCGGGTATTCGATGGGGGCCAATACTGCCGCACTCGTCACAGCCGCCAGCAAGCTCCCGATCGCTTGTGCAGCCCTGGCCGCCTCCCACTCCCCCGGGCCCGTCTTCACCAAAGGGGCCCTCAAATCCTCGGTGGACTGGGCCGCACTCGGTGGGGCATCGGCCGTCGACCGGCTCGGCGAGCTGTTCGGTCAGGCCTCCGTGCTTCGCTTCGATCCACCACCCCACAGTGCTGCGGCAGTCATTCTCGGAATCAGGGGCGATGGGTACGTCCTCCCCGAAGCCACGATGGCGCTCGCCAACCATTGGCCAGGGTCTGAACTGGAATGGGCAAACGGCGGTCACGCAACCGTTCTCTGGATCCACAAACGTCGCCTGGCAGATCTCATCGTCCGATCATTCGATCGCCTCGATGACCTTGCCGGGGCGGCTAAGGCGCCTCAGCCCTGACAAGCTTGTCGGTTGCCACCCAGACATGGTGCGATTCACCAATCTGGACCAGCCAGGGATCGGCATAGTTCAGGAGGTCCGAAATTCGTGTTCCGGCCGATTCAGGAAGTTGGAGGGTTCCTTCGAATCGATGGCCTCCGGCCATCGTCAATGTCAGCGACAGCTTGACTCCGCCCGAATCAGGCAGACCAAACGTCTCATCGGCTACCCGAACGGCCGACACGCTGGCTCGGCCGATCAGCACCAACTCACCCGACTCTCCCCGGCAAGGAATGATCCGTTCCCTCCCGCCAAGCAGATCGATCATGGGGTGGACCTTTCCCAACTCGTCGGTCGGACGGACATAGACCAATCCGGCGAAAATGGAGCCATCGTCCAGGAATAGCTCGGCCTCGACCTCGGTCTTGCTAACAAACATCATGAACCGATCGCAATTCCATCCCCTGGTGGCAAAACCGGCGCGTGATGTGAGTAACTCATCCCCGCAACCTCAAGAAGCGCCGTTTACCGACCTGAAGAACGCAGCTAACGAGATCCGAACGATCGATGGACTCCCCGTCGATCTTCTTTCCGTCTAGCTTGATCGCTCCCTGGGCGATCAAGCGGCGCGCCTCGCCGTTCGATGAGGTCAGCCCTGCTGCTGTCAACACACCGGGTATCCACTGGTCGGCGCTGGCATCGAGCGTGAACTCGTCGATCTCGTCGGGCACCCCACTGTGGCGGAACACCTGGTCGAAAGCCGCCTCGGCCGGCAAACCCTGTCCCGGGTGGTAGAGGTCAACGATTTCTCGTGCGAGGCGCCGCTTTAGGTCGCCGGGATGCACGTCGCCAGACGCAAGACCGTCGAACTGGTCGATGATCTCCTGCGGGGGAACCTCAGTAGCCAATTCGAAATACTGGGGCATGAGTCGGTCCGGAATGCTCATGATTTTGCCGAACATGTCGGCGGGATCGTCCATCACCCCGACGTAGTTCCCAAGCGATTGCGACATCTTGTGCTCACCATCGGTGCCGATGAGCAACGGCATTGTCATGGCCATCTGCGGACGATGACCGTACCGTTCCTGAAGCACGCGACCCATCATGAGGTTCCACAGTTGATCGGCCCCGCCAAGTTCGACGTCAGCCGAAACGGCTACCGAGTCATAGCCCTGCAACAGCGGGTACATGAACTCCATGACCGAGATCGGCTGGTGGCCGTCGAACCGTTTCCGGAAGTCGTCGCGTTCGAGCATCTGTGCCACGGTCACCTTGGAGGTGAGTTCAAGCACCTCGGCCATGTCAAGCTCTTCGAGCCACTCGGAGTTGAAGCGAACCTCGAGGGGTTCGGGGAGCAGAACTTTGGCAAACTGGTCGAGAAGGCGCTCGGCGTATCCACGAACTTCTGCAGCCGTCAGACGTTTGCGAGTCTCACTCTTCCCAGTGGGGTCGCCGACCTGAGCAGTGAAATCCCCAACGATGAGCACGGCGGTATGACCCGACTCCTGGAAGTGCCGGAGCTTGCGCAGTACCACCGCCCATCCCAGCGTCACGGACGGGGCGGTCGGATCAAGGCCAAGCTTTACTCGCAGCGGCCTACCTTCAGCCAACCTTTCAGCCAATTCGGTCTCTGGCAGGACGGTGTCAACACCTCGCATCAAATGATCAAACTCACTACCAATACTCATACGAGCCGATACGGTAGCCGCCCGCCACCGCCCCTTCCGGGTTTTTGTATGACGCAATCTCCTCAAATCCACCGATACCCACGGCGCCATCGGTACCATCCCGGCCGGAGTAAGGACCCCATGAAACGACTTATCGTTCTTGTGGCTGTTGCGTCGTTCCTGCTGGGAGCCTGCAGTCCCGAGATCAAACCTCTGGCCGACCCCGGTATGGGAGAGCTGAGCCTTACCAGCATCGTGTACGCCGCCGACGGATCTGTTATCGCCGAATGGCACGAAACCGAAGACCGAATACTCGTTGACTTCGCCGATTTACCGGTTCATCTGCTCAATGCGGTCGTGGCGATCGAGGATCAGCGTTTCTGGAGCCACCAGGGCGTCGACCTTCGGGCCGTCGCCAGGGCACTGGTAGCCGACGCCAACGCAGGGGCCATCGTCCAGGGCGGCTCGACCATCACCCAGCAATACATCAAGAATGTCGTCCTAACGCCAGAAGTGACCATTGACCGCAAGATAGAAGAGGCCACGCTGGCACTCCGGCTCGAAGAGACTCTCACCAAAGAACAGATCCTTGAGCGGTATCTGAACACCGTCTACTTCGGGAGCGGATACTACGGAGTTGGCTCGGCGTCGCAGGGATACTTCGGAAAGCCGATCAGCGAGGTGACTCTGGGCGAGGCTGCCCTGTTGGCCGGCTTCATCCAATCACCGTCCACGACCGATCCGCGGCTCAATCAACAGGCCGCACTAGACCGCCGCTCCGTGGTCCTGGACAAAATGATCGAACTCGGGTGGATCACCTCCGACGAAGGTGAGACGGCTAGAGCCGAAACCCTTCAGCTGGCAACCAAGCAGCCGCCCGACCAATCGAACTATCCGTACTTCGTGGAAGAGGTAAAACGACAACTCCTCGATGACCCGGCGATGGGCCTGACCGCCACCGACCGGTATCAGGCGCTATTTCGAGGCGGACTCCGGATCTATACGACGCTCGACCCGACCATTCAGGCCGTGGCCGAAGCGAGTGTGGCCGAAATCCTGCCGGAGAACGGCCCTTCGGCCGCTTTGGTCGCCATCGAACCCTCCACCGGGTATGTTCGGGCGATCGTGGGCGGATCCGATTTCTACGCAACCGATGATCCCGTTGCCCAATTCAACCTCGCCACCCAGGGGCGGCGCCAAGCCGGATCTTCGTTCAAGCCGTTTGTGCTCGCCGCAGCCCTTGAACAGGGTATGACGCTCAGCACCGAGTTTGCCGGAGGGAGTTCGGTGACCATCCAGACCCCCAGCGGACCGTGGGTGGTTGAAAACTATGCCGGATCGAACTGGCCAGATCTGACGCTCCTTGAGGCAACCGTCTTTTCTGTGAACGTGATCTACGCCCAACTCGTCAATGCCATAGGTCCCGAATCAGTCGTTGAAATGGCTGAGAATGCCGGCATCACGAGCAAACTCGAACCCTTTCACGCCATCGCTCTCGGAGCCCAGGAAGTCAGCGTGTTCGACATGGCCTCGGCATACGGGACCTTTGCCGCCGGAGGCATCCATGTCGAACCAACCCTCGTAACCCACATCGAGACCCACAAGGGCGTCAACCTCTACCAGCCGGTGCCGGTGATCACCGAAGCGATGAGTCAGGACACGGCCAGCCTGGTGACGGGTGCTTTGAGCGAGGTCGTCCGGCGTGGCACCGGTCAACGAGCCCAAATCGGCCCTCCGGTCGCCGGCAAGACCGGCACATCACAAGCCCATCGGGACGCCTGGTTCGTTGGCTACACGCCCGAACTCGTGGCAGCAGTGTGGGTGGGTTTCCCGCAGGGGCAAGTCTCGATGGAGCCACCCAACACGCCGATAACCGTGGTCGGCGGTTCCTACCCCGCAGAGATCTGGGCAGCCTTTGCGTCCCAGGTCCTCACGGGTATCGGCGTTACCGGCCTGGCGAGTCCTGACGCGCTGGGCATGCAGCGGGTGACCATCGACACATCGACCGGGTTCCTGGCGGGCCCGTTCTGCCCCCGCGAATTCATCCAGACGATCAACGTCCCCGCAGGCGATGCACCAACCACCGTGTGCCCCATCCACAATCCGGCGGGCATCGTGGATGTGGGAGCAACCGACGTCCCCAGCGTCATCGGCATGGACCTGGGCGAGGCGACCTCGACCCTTCAGGCCCTGGGGTTTTTCGTCACCATTGTCTGGGATGACGGAGGCGGTCTCCCGCAAGGGACCGTATTCGGTCAGTCGCCGTCTCCTGGTTTCCCTGCTCAGCTCAATTCGGATATCGAGCTGACCCTGGCCGGTCCCGCTTTCGATGCAGCCTTACCGTCCGTTTTGGGCTTCACCATCGAAGAAGCGCATTCGCGTATGGATCCGATCGGCGTAGGCATCAACGTGATCATCGAGGCCGAAGCCAACCCTGACGACGCTCAGCGCCGCCCCGGCGTCATCTGGAAACAGGACCCGGCCAAGGGAGGGGCGGTCGAAGGCACCGTCACCGTCTGGATCAACCCTTGACGACTAGCACACACCGCCAGAGACGATCGGCCGCCCTGGTGAGTCCCACCCGCCGTTTCCATTCACAATCAGCTTGAACCCCCGGTCTGTCGATCGACACCATCGCCAAAGCCTCGAGGTCCATGCCGTCAATGGCATTGTCGATACCGAGTGCGGTAGTCATCTTGCCGGGACCATCGGCAAGATGATCGGTTCGGCCCCGACGCTGCTCCATGAGCTCCCGCCCCTCGCGGGGCAATCCGGCTCGGATCAACACCGCCTGGGGGTCGTCAACTCCCCCGGTGACGATATTCAAACACCAGTGCAGTCCATAGGACCGATAGACATAGATGGTCCCGCCAGGACCGAACATCGGGGCGTTGCGGGGCGTTCGGCCCCGAAACGCATGACTCGCCGGATCATCGCTCCCACCGTACGCTTCAACTTCAGTGATCAAAACGCTCGTTCGACCGACGGCGCTTTCGGTGGTCAGCACCGAACCCACGAGCGACCGGGCCACCACGAGAGCCGGGCCGTCCCAACGGCCCATTAGCTCAGAATGTCTAGCAAAACTGCCTTGAAGGCATGCAACCGATTCTCGGCCTGATCGAATACCCTTGATCGGGTGTGCTCCATTACCGGACCGGAAACCTCTTCTCCCCGGTGAGCCGGCAGGCAGTGCATGAAGATGGCGTCATCGGCAGCTTGACCGAACAAACGCTCATCCACGGTGAAGAGCTCAAACGCCGCCACACGCTGGGCGGCCTCTGCCTCACTGCCCATGGACGTCCAAACGTCCGTGTAGACGCAGTCGACCCCGTCGACGGCCTCGGCTGGATCATTTGTAGTCACGACTTCACCGAACGTACGGGCCATAGCTATAAATCGCTCGTCGGGCTCGTAGCCCGCCGGAGTTGCGATGCGCACCGGCGAGCCCATCATGGCGGCCCCAACGACCAACGAATGGCAGACGTTGTTGCCATCGCCGACGTAGGCAAGCGACGCTCCGGGCCGATGTTCCGCAATTGTGAGCAGGTCCGCAATTGCCTGACAAGGATGTTCGGTGTCGGACAACAGATTGACAACCGGTGCCTCGGCCACTGCGGCGATGGATTCCAGGTGGCCATGTTCGAAAACCCTCATCGCAATGACGTCGAGGTATCGATCGAGTACCCGTCCCACATCTTCGACAGTCTCTCGACCCCCGATGCCAACCTCCTCGTTTCTAAGGACGACTGGATGGGCGCCCAGCTCAAAAGCCCCAACTTCCGACGAAACTCTCGTCCTGGTAGATGGTTTCATGAAAAACAAGCCAACGGATTTTCCGGACAGGCGGCCGGCGAAACGTCCAGGATCCGACTTCACGTCGGCAGCCAAATCGACGAGACGCCGGATCCGCTCCGGGGAATTATCGGCGATTCCGAGAAAGTCCATGATTACGCACCCCTTAGTCGGGCACCGGCGGCCGCAGCCACCGCGGCCACGATTCTCTCGCGAGCTGCAGTCACATCGTCGGCTGTCAAGGTCCGGTCGCCCGCCCGCAGGCGAAAACGAATGCCGACAGCCTTGGTTTCGCCCCGCAGAAACTCGTCAAAGACATCTGCCACTTCCAACAAGTCACCACAAGCTCGGACTGATTCGGCGAGTACGGAGGCGGCCGGGATGGTCGCCGCGACTTCGAACGACAGATCGAACTCCGATGGAGGAAAGACACTGGGCTCGGCGAAGGCCCACAGACCCGGATCGGCGATAATCGGGCCCAAAGCGAGCTCGCCGACCACAACCCGCCCGGGGAGATCGAAGGACCGGGCAACCGACGGATGAAGCTCGCCAATGTGGCCGACGACCTCACCTTGCCGTTCGATGTAGCCTCCCCGTCCCGGATGGAGACCAGCGATTTCCGCTTGAGCGATGCGGTACTCGCCGAGTCCCAATTGGCCAACAATGGTGCGCCACAGAGCCATGCCTGTGAACACGTCGACCGGGCGTCCGAACCCGGCAAGGTCAGCCGACCCAACCGAGCCCACGGCCACAAACGCCAACACCTCCGGCTGATCGGGTACCAACCCGAGTTCCGGGGAATCCTCGTTGAAGAACACTTTGCCAATCTCGAAGAGTCCCACCGACGCCGCACCGTGAGCCAGATTGAACCGGGCGCTTTGCAACAACCCTGGTATCAGGGTTGTCCGCATGAGGGATTCCTCCTCCCTGAGCGGGTTCTTGACCTCGATGGCCTGGAGTCGGCGGTCCCCCTGGGGAAGGCCGAGCATTGCCAAATCGGCATACCCGGTAAACGTTGACGTGTGCGCTTCGGAAAACCCGTGCCCACGCACCACCAGGCGCAATGTTCGTAACCGCCGTTGTTCGGGTGACAATCCCCCATCGCCACCGGTTGGAACGCGACTCGGGAAGTTGTCGAAACCGTATAGTCGGGCGACCTCTTCGATCAGGTCGATAGCCCGTGTCACGTCAGGACGGTTCGTTGGGACGACCACGGTGAGCGGATCAGCCCCGGTGACCGAAAACTCCAACCGGCCGAGCAGGTCGGTGACCTGTTCGGACAAAATCGGCACACCCAGGATGCGCTCTACCTCATCGATCGGTAACACGACGGTCAGCGGCTCGATTGGTGCGGGGTAGTTGTCTACGACGCCTCCGACGATGGTGCCGTCGGCGTGAGCCGCGATGAGTTCTGCCATTCGATCCGCTGCCAACCGAGGCAGGTTTGGATCAACCCCCCGTTCGAACCTGGCTGATGCCTCAGATCGCAGGCCGTGCCGCCGACTCATTCGCATGACCGTTGGCGGGTCCCACGAAGCGCACTCGATTAGGACATTCACAGTGGTGTCAGACACTTCCGACTCCAACCCTCCCATCGTGCCGGCCAGCGACGACCCCTGCCGTACGTCAGCCACCACCAGATCCTCAGGCGTCAGCTGACGCTCGACTCCATCAAGGGTCACCAGGGTTTCTTGCGGGTTGGCGGCACGGACGACGATGTGGCTGTCGGCGACTTTGTCCATGTCGAAGGCATGGGTCGGCTGACCAAGTTCAAGCATGACGTAGTTCGAAACATCGACGATATTCGAAATCGAACGCACACCGGCTTTCACCAAACGTTGGGCCATCCAGAGCGGAGCCGGTCTGACGTGAACTCCCCGCACTTCCCGTGCCACGAAGCGCCGACACCGGTCGTCCTCGATATCAACCCGCAAGTCGATCTGACCGCTGGTGACGGTCAGGTCCGGTGAAGGGGTCCGGTATGACATATCGAAATGGGCAGCCAATTCCCTTGCCAGCCCAACCATCGACATGGCATCGGGCCGGTTCGGAGTAATCGACAGGTCGAACACCACATCGGGCAGCTCAAGATGGTCTACAAACGGTGTCCCGATGGGCAGGCCGTCCTCCAGAACCAGAATTCCGTCGTGATCTTCGCCGAGTCCCAGTTCCTTGGATGAACAGATCATGCCGTTGGACACCACCCCTCGGATCTCGCGCCTGGTGATGGTGAAATCCCTGCCAAGCACGGCGCCGGGTACGGCCACCGCCACAGTGGCACCAGCTTCAAAGTTCCAGGCACCACAGACGATGTCGGTAGGTCCGTCACCGGTATCGACCGAACAGAGTCTTACCTTGTCGGCGTTGGGATGGGCTTGCACCGTGAGAACCTTGCCGACCAATACCCCGGCAAATTGAGGCTCGATGGTCTCGACGCCTTCGACCTCATGGCCGAGATTGGCGAAGATGTCTGCGAGAACGGCAGGGTCACCGATCGGCAAGTCGACATAGTCCCTGAGCCAGCTGAGTGAAACCTTCATACAAACTGTCCCAACACCCGGAGATCGTTTTCGAAGAAGTGTTTGATGTGGGTGATGCCGTGCCGGACCATTGCCAACCTTTCAACGCCCATCCCGAAGGCGAACCCGCTCACTGCGGATGGGTCGTAGCCAACCGCTTCGAACACGTTCGGGTCGACCATTCCACAGCCCATGAGCTCAATCCACCCGGAATTCGAGCAGACCCGGCAACCACTGCCATCACACGCAAAGCACGACACGTGCATCTCGGCGGATGGTTCGGTAAACGGAAAGAAGTGCGGGATGAGCTTGATGACTCGGCCGTCACCAAAGAAAGCCTTGGCGAAATACTCGAGCGTCCCCTTCAGGTCGGCGAACGTGATATCAGTGTCGACGACCAGGCCCTCGACCTGGTGAAAAACCGGAGAATGCGTCGCGTCAAGACTGTCCGCTCGAAACACCCGACCCGGTACGACCACATGAACGGGCGGCACATGATCTTGCATATACCGCGCCTGGACGGGTGAGGTGTGAGTTCGCAGAAGCATCTCGTCGGATGGGTCTCCGAAATCCACGTACAGGGTGTCCGACTCGGCCCGCGCCGGGTGCGTGGACGGGGTGTTCAGCGCATCAAAGTTGTACCAGGCGGTTTCGACTTCCGGCCCCGTGGCAACTCGGTAACCGAGTGAGACAAAGATGTCAGAAACCTCGTCCATGACTGTCGTCAACAGATGCTCGGTGCCGAGCGTCACCCGGTGATTCGGCACGGTGACGTCCACCCGATCGGAAACCAGCAGAGTGTTTTCTTCGGCGATCTCAAGAGCCCGCCGACGGTCGGCGATGACCACCTGGACCCCAGTGAACACCTCGTTGATCCGGGCGCCGGCCGTCGGTCGATCATCAGGATCCAAGGCACTCAAGCCACGTCGCATCCGCGAGATCACGGAGTTCTTGCCGATCAGTTCGGTTTCGACACCCTTCAACCCTTCAAGAGAGTTCACCGCTCCCACCAGGCCGGGTGCGTCGTCGGCTACCTGTTCGAGTTCGTCCATAGAACGCAACAGGTTAGCGGCCGCCCTTCGAGGAGCGATTCTCAATTGCGTAAAGGGCAATCGAGGCTGCTGCAGCAGCATTGAGGGACTCGGTGCCGCCAGGCATCGGAATGGTGAAGCGATGGTCGGCTTGACCCACGATTTCGTCGGTGAGACCATGCGCCTCGTTCCCGATGAGAATCGCTACCGGGCCGCTCGGGATCGACCCGGGTCCGTCCCCGCCGACCCCGACCATCGCAACCGTGGCGTACCCGCGACTCTTGAGCTCTTCGACGGTCAGGCTCGGTGCCACCTCAACTGCCGTAGCGAAGTGCCCACCTCCGCCCGCCCGGATCGTCTTCGGCGCCCATATATCGACGCTCTGGCCGGCGACTATGACACCAAACCCAAAGGCCGCCGCACTACGAACGATGGTCCCGGCGTTGCCGGGGTCGGCCAGATCCCACAGAACAACAACTGATCCGGCGGCCTGAATCGAAGGTGGAGTGACGATGACCGCGACCGGGCCACGCGGGTTCTCCGTATCGGCGATGCGGCGCAGTATCGATTCCTCGACAAGCACGAGTTCAGCGTCTGATTGCTCGGCAAGGCCAGCCGCTTCCTGATCGTCAGGGTGGGCGAACATCGTATCGATCGGTACCCCAAAACGGACCAAATCGGCCACCAAATGGGGTCCCTCGACCAGCGTCTTGCCAGCCTCTCTACGAGCGGAAGCGCGACGAAGCCGGACCGCTTCAACCACCCTCTTGTTGCGTGATGAGCGGACCGGCTCCGGCGAGTTACTTCTGGCCGATGGCAACCTTGGCCAGCTGACTGAATGCCTGCGGGTCGTTCACGGCCATCTCAGCGAGCATCTTACGGTCGACTTCTACTTCGGCGGCTTTGAGACCGGCCATCATCTGACTGTACGTCGTACCATTTTGACGAGCGGCCGCGTTGATGCGGGTAATCCACAGCCGACGAAAATCACCCTTGCGGTCTTTACGATGGTCGTAAGAGTCCTGCATGGCATGCATGACCTGCTCATTGGCGGTGCGATACCGACGACTCTTTGCACCTCGATAGCCGCTCGCCCGCTCCATCACCTTCCGGTGTTTTTTGCGGGCGTGTACGGCGCGTTTAACTCGAGCCATGATTCCTCCTACTGTCCCAGCAACTTCTTCATACGCTTTGCATCGCCGCTGGCAACCTCGGTTTCACCGCCGAGACGGCGATAACGGTTTTTGCCCTTGGCCAAGCGCAAATGCTGCTTGCCTGCTTGGCGACGGCGTAATTTGCCGGTACCAGTTGTCTTGAAGCGCTTCGCAGTGCCCTGATGAGTTTTCATTTTTGGCATGTGCTCAGCTCCTTTCTCATTCTGACTCGGTGTCGTCTATCTCGTCCGAGACAGCGTCTTCAGAGTCCGCTATCGGATCTGATGTATCTTCAGAATCCTCGATCGGATCTGATTTGTGGTGGATAACAATGGTTTTGGCCAGTGCCGTTGGGGCGAGAACCGCGGTCATCGACCTACCGTCTTTGGCGGGGTGCTGTTCCAGCGTCACGTAGTCGCCCAGATCCCCGACCAACCGGCCGATAAGATTCAGTCCCAATTCGGGCCGTTCATTCTCACGGCCACGAAATCGCACCGTGACCTTGAGCTTGTCACCTTCTGACAAGAACTTCAGTGAGCGATTCAGGAACATCGTGTAGTCGTGATCACCAATTCTCGGTTTGAGCCGAATCTCTTTGATGACGGTTCGGGTTTGCTTCTTACGAGCTTCCCGGTCACGAACCGATTGTTCGTATTTGTGCTTACCGAAGTCCATGATCTTGCACACTGGCGGCCGCGCCTCAGGTGCCACCTCAACGAGGTCAAGCCCTAACTGGTCGGCAAGCCAAATGGCCTCTTCGATTTTCTTTGTTCCGATCTGGGATCCATCCGGGGCAATAACCAGCACCTCTTTGGCGCGGATATTCCCGTTGATGCGTAGGTCGGCGATCTGTGCCCTCCCGGGGTCTGGTCGGTTTTCGTTCTTTAACAAAAGAAACGCAGCACGAGATGCTGCGTTCACGGATACGCCACCCTCAGGCAGCGTCATCGTCATACCTCGGCGCACTAAAACTCGGTGAGTGGCGTGGCCGGGTGGGAAGCAGCGGCCTCCTCTTCGTATCGATTGTCGGATCAGTATACGGGGTGGCCACCACGTGTCAATGTCGCCGCCCTCAACGGGTCAGGTCACTCCGACAGTGAACGGATGGCGGCCACCGCCTGAAGGGCCGCCTGAGCTGCTTCAGCGCCCTTGTTCCCTGGACCGGGCAGGCTTCGTTCTCTGGCGTGTTCATAGGTTCGGACGGTCAGAACGGCGTTACCGATCGGGACTCCGGTTTCGACAGTCACTTGCATGAGGCCGGCGGACGTCTGCGTACACACATGGATGTAGTGATCGGTCTCCCCCTCGATAACCGCACCGATGGCGACGACCGCGTCACACTCGGCGGCCAGGGCCCTGGCAAGGACCGGCAGTTCAAGCGCTCCTGCGACCGCAATATCAACGACTTGCGTCACTCCGGCGTCCCGCAAGGCGGCCAATGCGCCGTCGCGCAGAGCAGCAGTAATGTCCCCGTTGAATTCGGCAGTAACTACGCCAACCCGCACCGGTTTCATTCTGAATCGAACGTCAGATCGTGGCCAAGTTTGGCAGCCTTGGTTTCGAGATAGGACCGGTTCTCCAGCGTAGGAGCCGTCTGGAGGGCAACCCGTTCGCTGATCGAAAGTCCGTAGCCCTCGATCCCGGCACGCTTGATCGGATTGTTGGTCAGGAGTCGGAGGGTTGTCAGACCAAGATCCGTCAGAATTTCCGCACCCACCCCATAGTCACGAGCATCCGGCGGAAACCCGAGGTCAATATTGGCCTCGACCGTATCGCGCCCCTGATCCTGCAGCGCGTACGCCTGCAGCTTGTGCATGAGTCCTATTCCGCGCCCTTCGTGGCCTCGAATGTACAAAAGCACTCCCGTGCCTTCCTCGGCGATGAGTCGGAGGGCGTCGTCGAGTTGGTAGCCACAGTCACATCGTTTTGACCCGAATACATCTCCGGTAAGGCATTCCGAATGGACCCGGGTAAGGACATCCTTTTTGCCGGCAACCTCGCCCATTACGAGAGCGACATGCTCTCGCCCGTCCACCAGGCTCTCGTAACCAACCGCGCGAAAATCGCCGTATTCAGTCGGGATCCGGGCTTCGGACATCCTCCGGACTACTCGCTCGTTGGCCCGACGGTATGAAATGAGGTCGGCGATCGTGATGAGCTTGAGCTCGTGCTCTTTGGCAAACCGTTCCAGCTCTGGCAGTCGCATGACCGACCCATCGTCCTGGACCATTTCACATAGCACTCCCGCCGGATATCGATTGGCCAGCCGGGCCAGGTCAACGGCGGCCTCGGTGTGACCGGCCCTGCGCAGGACGCCTCCGGGGTGGTACCGCAAGGGGAACACATGGCCAGGGCGATTAAAATCTTGTTCTGAGGTGGCCGGATCACAAAATGCCCGAACGGTTGCAGACCGGTCGGCCGCCGAGATGCCCGTCGTGGTCCCATGAGTGGAATCGATCGAGATGGTGAACGCAGTCCGCAAGGACTCGGTGTTATGGGTCACCATCGGTGGAAGATGCAATTCATCAAGACGAGTGCCTTCTGCAGCCAAGCAGATCACGCCCGATGTATACCGCACCATGAAACCCATCTTTTCGGGTGTCATGGCGTCTCCGGCGATGATCAGATCGCCTTCGTTTTCTCGATCTTCATCGTCGACCACCACCACAAACTCGCCGTTGGCGATCGCTTCGATGGCTTCAGTGATGCTGGCAGTACTCATGTACGGTCTCCCATGAGACGCTCCACGTATTTGGCGATGACGTCGATTTCGATATTTACCCGGTCACCGACCTTTCGGTGACCAAGGATTGTTGCCTCCAGAGTATGCGGAATGAGCGCAATCTGAAAACCGTCGCTCGTGTTGGCTGCCACCGTCAGGCTGACCCCATCGACCGTTACGCTTCCTTTGTCGACGATATACCGTCTGAGGCCGTCGTCGACGGTGATACTGAACCGTTTGCCGTCACCCTCTGGATCCAATCCAGAGACCGTGCCGACCCCATCGACATGGCCTTGCACGATGTGGCCGTCGAATCGTCCATCGGCCTTCATGGGCCGTTCAAGATTGACCTGAGAACCGGCGGACAAATCGCCGGTATTGGTCTTGGCGAGGGTTTCCAATACCGCATCGACCGAAAAGGACGTCTCCGTGAGTTCAACGGCGGTCAGACACGTCCCGTTGACCGCGATCGAATCGCCGATTTTCAGCCAGGGGGCGAGCTGCGGCGATTCA
Source organism: bacterium (assembly GCA_024641305.1). GTDB lineage: Bacteria > Actinomycetota > Acidimicrobiia > Spongiisociales > JAENVV01 > JAENVV01. The sequence continues at coordinate 131,839 of JAHEDI010000001.1, forward strand.
ACCGTTAGGCGCATCCCCGCCCTATCGGCGGCGACCGCAGTCACGACGCCGATCGCTTCCACTATTCCAGTAAACATCATGTTCCTCTCGGCAGAAGCTCGACCCGGATGTCATCGCCAAGAAGCTCCACTGACTTGGTGGCCATGTCGAGGGCATCCGTCAGGGTCGTGAACGAGCCAGCGAAGGCATTTCTTCCAGATCCGCCTGCCAATTTGGCCCCATAGTAGATGACCACCCTGTCGACGAGTTCGGCGGAGAACAGCGATCGCGCCAGGTGGGGGCCGCCCTCGACCATCACATCGAGCAGTCCGAGTTCGCCCAGTCGTCGGGCCATCACAGCCACTTCGACCCGTCCGTCCCCGTCGGTTGCGACCGGCACATGTTCTCCGGGTCCGTGGTAGCCCGATTCGGCCACCACCAACGGGTTCCGTCCCCAGATCCTTGCGTTGGACGGGAGCGGAGTACGCCCCGCCACAATGACCGGACGAGGTTGGCGGCCATCGACCATTCGCACATCGAGCAAAGGATCGTCGGCTATCACCGTGCCGGCGCCCACCAGGACCGCATCGGACTCAGCTCGTAGCCGGTGGGAGTCCTGCCGGGCCAGGTCTCCCGTGATCCATTGACTCGTCCCGTCGGCCGCCGCGGCATTCCCATCGAGGGTCAGGGCCATCTTCAACGTGATCCGACTTCGGCCGAGCCTCCGGTGGTGAAAATAGCCAGGGTCCATCGCTTCGGATTCGTCGGCCCGCACGCCGGTGACCACCTCGATTCCTGCCGCCTCCAGGCGAGCAACCCCGGTTCCGGCCACTTTCGTGTCCGGATCGATCGCCGCAACGACCACCCTCGAAACCCCTGCAGCAATGAGTGCATCGGCACATGGCGGCGTCCGTCCGTGATGGGAACACGGTTCGAGCGTTACATAGATCGTCGACCCGGCGACATCGGCGCCGGCTGATTTGAGTGCCACGATTTCGGCGTGGTCGGTTCCCGGGGCGACGTGGGCACCCTCTCCAATGACCTCGCCTTGCGCATTGACAATGACCGCCCCGACCCGGGGATTGGGGTGCGGTCTGTGGCGAATGGCCAGTTCAAGGGCTCGAACCATGTGTTCCATCGGCCACAGGCTAGCCAGCGGCGGGATGGCGCTACGACGACCTCCGGTCGATTTCGAAGGACGATCCGATCTGTCGCTTGGCGAACTCTTTCATCTCGACCGCCACGGCGGATGCCTCCCATTGGGACGTGATCGGTCGATGAATGTTGGTCACCACTCCAATCGAAACGGTAACGAGCGGAAACGCGTGTCGGTCGCCTCGACGGTCGGTCACCTCGACGTAGCCGCGCAACGCATCTTCGAGGTCGTAGTAATCAAGGGCCCTCTCGTCGAACAGCCTGACAACCGTCTCGCAGTAGAGCAGGGCCTTGTTGCCATCGAAGCACGCCACGAAATCGTCGCCCCCGATGTGTCCGGTGAACGCTGATTCGTCGTCGATCGCGGCGGCCGCCTCCAGTAACACGTGGGCCGTGTACTTGATGACTTCGTCGCCGCGCATGAATCCGTAGTGGTCATTGAACGCCTTGAAGTTGTCGAGATCGACCCAGGCAATCGCCAACGCTTCGTCAGGGTGCCCGATCCTCTCGTCAAGCGTCGCCGAGATGCGGAAGTTTCCGGGGAGGCCGGTAAGTGGGGAAACGTCTCTCAGTGCCTGGGTACGACGCACCACGGCCTTGACCCTGGCGACCAACTCACCGACATCGAATGGCTTGGTGATGTAGTCGTCAGCGCCCAGCTCAAGGCCCCGAATCCGGTCCTCGGTGACCGCCTTGGCCGTCATCAAGATGATCGAGGTGTTGGCGGCCGCTGGATGCAGACGTAACCGACGCAGGACGGTCAGGCCGTCCATCTCAGGCATCATGATGTCGAGCAGCAAGACGTCGGCCGGATCGGTCAGGATCATTTCGACAGCTTCTCTTCCGTTGCCAACGGTCTGGACCTCGAAGCCTTCGAGCTCCAGATTCACGCGAACGAACTGCTGGATATCGGGATCGTCGTCGGCGATCAGGACCTTCGGTTTGGTGGCCACCTATCCCCCGATCGCTTTACGCAGCCCAGCCACCGCAGCTACGGGGTCGTCGGATCCAAAGATGGCTGATCCTGCGACGAACACGTTCACCCCGGCGCTGCGCGCCTGAGGCGCCGTGTCGACCGTAACACCTCCGTCGATCTGAAGATCGACCTCGAGGCCCCGACGATCGATGAGCGTCCGACACTGTTCGGCCTTCGAGAGGACCTCTGGCATGAATGATTGCCCTCCAAAACCGGGCTCGACCGACATGACGAGAACCTGGCTGCATAACTCGACGAACGGCTCTACCGCCTCGATGGGCGTTTGGGGGTTCACGACAAGTCCAAAGTCCAGACCCGAATCGATCGCCTTGCGATGCACGGCGGATGGATCGGGGAATACTTCAATATGAACCGACAAGAGGTTGCCGCCCGCCTCCACAAGATTGTCTATGTACAGGTCGGGGTTGCTAGTCATCATGTGACAATCGAAGTAGAGGTCGGTGACCTTCCGAATTGAGGCGATCACGGGATACCCAAGCGACAAGTTTGGAACAAAGTGGCCATCCATGACATCGATATGAAGCATCGCCACGTGGTCGGCGATTCGAATGATCTCTTCACCGAGCCGGGCGAAGTCGGCAGCGAGAATGGAGGGTGCGATCTTGATGGTCATCATGTGAGTGTATTAGGAAACGCGATCAGGCACGTCGATGCGACTGATGAACATGCCGTCGGTACCTGTCAGGTGGGGGCCGAGCAACGTTCCGTTCCCCCAGCGGATGCCCGGCACGTTGTCTGGCGAGCGGGCAGGCAGATCTGAAACCTGGTCGATCGTTTCGAGAGCGGTAACGGTGCAAACCGAGTACAGAACCGTTCCCCCCGGCCGGGTGATCCGCATGGCCTCCTGGATCATGGCCGCTTGAATCGCCGCCATCCGCCTGACATCAACTGCCTTCACGCGGAGTTTTATTTCGGGGCGTCTCCGAAGCGTCCCGAGTCCAGTGCAGGGGGCGTCAAGTAACACCGAGTCGAAGGAATGGTTCACAAAAGGAGACTTCCGACCGTCTGCCAGGACCCAGGTCCCCTCCCATCCAGACGTACGCAGGCGCTTTCGTGCCCGATCGATGCGCCGCGGATGTGCATCGGCCAATATCAGCCGGCCCGGATCCTCCAACCGGTCAGACAGATGAAGCGCCTTGCCGCCAGGGGCAGCCGCCATGTCGAGAATCGGGCCCTGTCCTTCAAGCACAACCGATGAGCCCACCACAATCGAAGCAGCATCTTGAATCGCCCAGTCGGCGGAGTCCATATCCGTTCCAACCAGATAAGCTCCCGGAACATCTGAGACAGTCTGCAGGTCGCCGACCGGTACACCGTCGTGGCGCCGCCGGGCGACCGTCGCCGCCGGCTCAAGAGACGCTGCCATGAACGATCCAGTGACATCTTCGCCCCAGGCTTCGTCGAGCATCTGTAGGACCTCAGGGTCAAATCCGAACATCTCGACTCGATCTCCAGGAGTCGGATCGCCGAATCGTTCGATGGATCGGAGGAGACCGTTGACAAAACCTTTGGCCTTCGGACCGCCGATGGCGCCAGCCGCCTCGACAGCATCGTTTACCACCGCGTGAGCAGGCGAGTCCGTTTCGAGCAATTCGAATGCCCCCACCCTCAGTATGTCAAGGACGTTGGGATCGATTCGGGGACGCTTCGAATATCCCCTGATAATCCTGTCGACGCGAACCATGTGTCGGAGGGTACCGAAGACGAGAAACCTCACGTGGCCCGCGTCGCGTGCCTCCAGATCCCTCGTCTCGGACTGAACGAGCACGTTCGAGTAGGCGCCTGATCGCATCACCCGGCCAACTATCTGAGCCGCCAGTGACCGATTCATGTAAGCCGGCCGATATCAGCCTGATGACCGCGCGCCCATGCGGCGGCATCCATGACTGGTTTTCCAGCCGGCTGAACGCTCAGCAGAAGGACCGCGCCATCCGCCGTGCCAACCCACAGTTGGCCCTCATGAACCAAGAGGTGGCCGGGTGACAGCGGCGGCCCGTCGGCGAGCCTGGCGTCAATGACCTTGAAACGATCATCTCCCAGATAGGCGTGGGCGCCTGGCCTCGGTTGGAAAGCCCGAACTTTTCGCACGAATGATGCGGAGGGTTCCGTGAAACTGAGTCGACTTTCTGCGGTCGTCAGCTTGGACGCGTAGCTGGCCAGAGAATCATCCTGGCGAACCGCCTGGATCCGGCCGTCCGTCCAGGCAGCCAAGGTCTTGCTGAGCAGACGAGCCCCGACCTCGGCCAATCGGGTGGTGAGCTCGCCGGCAGACTCCGTGTCGGCGATTGGGGCGACTTCGGACGAAATAATGGCACCGGTATCGAGGCCGGCGTCCATCGCCATAATCGACACGCCTGTCTTGATTTCACCGGCCAGGATGGCTCGCTCAACCGGAGCGGCCCCGCGCCAGTGCGGAAGCAACGAGAAGTGAACATTCACCAATCCAGCAGCCGGATAGACGAGTACGTCCTCAGGAAGAATCATGCCGTAGGCAACGACAACCCCCACATCAAGCGACCCGAGGCCGGTGAGGATGTCATAGATCTCGGTTCGCCGCGCCGGCTTGAAAACCGGGATGGCCAGTTCGCCGGCCGCCCTCGCAACTGACGATGGAATGAGCTTGTTGGACCTTCCTCTCGCAGCATCGGGGCGGGTTATCACCCCGAGTACTTGTGAGATCTCAGCTAGGGCGTGCAGCGAGGGAATCGCCGCATCTGGCGTTCCAAAGAAGACCGTTCGCATCCGACCTATCCGAGTTCAAGGGCGTCGTTGCGCAGGTCACGAAGGGCTTGCTTCCTGGTGGCTCGATCGAGACGCTCGAGCAGAAGGACTCCATTGAGATGGTCGACTTCGTGTTGGAGTACCCGACCAAGCAGGTCATCTCCGGCGTATTCGACCTCGTTCCCGTCAAGATCCAGACCCCTGGCCCAGGCAAAGGCGGGGCGCTCAATAGGCCAGAAGTACCCGGGGACTGACAAGCACCCCTCATCAAAGAGCCACAACTCGTCAGGTTCGTATTCGTCCATCGGAGGCTGCTCTCCGGTTTCGGAGACATCGACAAGCACCGGGTTGATCAACTCTTTGGGCCCAAAACCGGCGTCGAACACCACCACCCGGCGAGCCACACCAATCTGGGGAGCGGCTAGGCCCACCCCGGGCGCGTCGTACATGGTCTCAATCATGTCCGCCACGAGTGTGGCGAGTTGCCCGTCAATCTCCGTGACGGGCGCGCACGACATCCTCAAGACTGGATCACCAAAAGTTCGAATTGGATAAATTGCCACAGCGACAGGGAGGATAGTCGCCGTCATAGGTCGATCGGATCGACATCTACGCGCACATTTGCCCCGGCATCTCGCATCTCGCCGACGATGCCCCGGAGAACCTGGCGCGCCTTGCTTAAGTCATCACCCTGGACCAACCATCTTGTTCGACTTCCAGCCTCGGCAGGACCGAGCACCATGGCAGGGATCTCTGAGCGGATCCGCTCAGCCGCCCACGACGGCGAGCCACCAACCTCAATAACAATCAGCTCTCCGTAGGGCGGGTAGCCCAGTTTCGATCGCCCGACCAGTTCTTGTTCCAAAAACGGCAGCGGGTCCGCCCGCCGCAGGGCACCGAAAATCGGATGTGACGGTTGGGACGTCTGCAACACGAGGCGGCTCCCGTTTTCACGGCTCACTTTGCTCCCCAACCGGGCGAACAATCGGAGTGCATCTTCCTGGGCTCGATAGTTGGTCCCGAAAATCATGCCATCGGCATCGACCACTACCCCGAGACCCACCTCAGAGATCCCAACCAGGTCCCGTTCGGTCCCGACCGTTATCGTCTTCCCACTGCCCGCCGCACCAACTGATTGAGCGAAGCGGCCAACTTCGTCGACGATACGCCCGATTCCGGATCCAAGCGGTTCAAAACGTCTCCGCCCACACGTCGAACACGGACCGAGGTCCCGCCCGCACCGCTGACACGTCCCGGCCTGGTTGGTAGCCGCCCCGCAACCGTCACAGCGACGGAGCGCCTTGCATGCCACGCATCGAAACGCCGGCGCGTACCCCTTCCTGCCGACGAGAACAAAGACAGATCGTTGACGGTTGGCCGCCCCGGCGATAGCCACTCGCACCCGACTCGAAATAAGGCCCCCGCCTGGCGGTTCCTCCGTCCGATCGACCACTTCCACCGCTGACCACAAGCGTTGCTGATCGGGCCGCACCGTCCGAACCCCGGCCGCCATGGCCTCGGTCGTCGGCGCGACTCCTGTCATGACAAACGCAAACCCCTCTACACGTGAACGGGCTCTCAGCACGTCCCGCGTGTGGAGGGTGGGCGTCTGGCGGGCTTTGTGTGATCGTCGGCCCTCATCTACGACTATGGCCAAGCCCAGTTTGGCGATCGGCCACAACGCGATCCGTTCTGTTCCAACCACAATCGAGCCGGGGCGAGTTGCCATACGCGACCAAGCCGTGGTTACCGATGCGTCGGACATATCCGGACTCACCGAAATCAGTCGGTCCGGGGCGATCATCTCGATCCGCTTCGATATCGATCGCACTTCTGCAGCCGTTGGTACAGCCAGGAGTACGGACCGGCCGGTGGCGGCCACTGCGCCAGCCAATCGCGTCAGGTCGTCAACTCCCCCGCCCAGCACGAACCACCCCGGCGACCGTCGGCCAGACGTGGCTGCCGCCTCGATCTCACTCAGGACGGTCTTGGGTGCTTCAATCCTCTGGTAGTGCTTCTCGGGAGGTGCCTTGGGAAGATTCGGCGGAGCCGTACGGGCAAGGAGGGTCGCCAAGGGGGCCACATAGTGGGCGGCCGCCCAACGCACCGACTCAAGCGAGCGCTCATCAAAGAGTCGTATCGGGCTCGAAAGCGCCAGCACCGGCTTCAGTCGGTCGGGATCCTCGTCCTCGAGCCCAACCACGTAGCCGCGAACTCGCCGGCCCGAAAGTGGCACCCGAACGAGCGAACCAACCTGGAGCACATGATCCGCCAGAGCATATCGAAATCCTTTGTCGACCGCGAATGAAGCAACCGCCGGGACGACAAGCGCTCTCAGAGTGCTGCCGCCGCCCTGGCTAGCTCATCGGCGGCATCGGTCAGTTCCCAGGTGAATCCCGGCCGACCGAAGTGCCCGTAGGCGGCGGTTTCAAGAAAGCCTGGCTGGGTCAACTTCAGACGGTCGATGATGGCGGAGGGCCGGAAGTCGAAAAAGTCGGCGACCAGTCCCTCAAGTTTGGTCGGATTGACGGTCGACGTCCCGTGGGCGTCGACGAGCAGCGAGAACGGCTCTGAGCGGCCGATGGCGTACGACACCTGAATCTCGCACTCGGTCGCCAGACCGGCAGCCACCACCGTCTTAGCGGCATTACGGGCTCCGTAGGCGGCAGATCGATCGACCTTGGAAGCGTCCTTCCCGGAGAAAGCCCCACCTCCGTGCCGGGCGTACCCACCATACGTATCCACGATGATCTTGCGGCCGGTCAGGCCAGTGTCACCGTGAGGTCCTCCAGTAACGAACCGGCCGGTCGGATTGATCAATATGCGCGGTTCATCGAGAAGATCTTCCGGGATCACCTGCATGATGACATGGCGGTAGAGGTCATCAAACATCTCCTCAGAGGACTGGATGCTCTCATCGTGTTGGGTGGAGATGAGGATGTCGGTAACTCTGATCGGCCGTTTATCGGCATACTCGACCGTGACCTGGGTTTTGCCATCCGGACGCAGATACCCGAGCGTCTCGTCTTTGCGGATTTGAGCGAGGCGCTCGGCCAAACGATGAGCGAGAGAAATCGGCAACGGCATCAGCTCCGGCGTCTGGTCGACCGCATATCCAAACATCAATCCTTGATCCCCGGCTCCGAGCTCACCGTTTTCGGGGTCACCTTGATCGACCCCCATCTCGATATCAGGGCTCTGAGTGTGGGCCACGACTTGAACCTCGACCGTGTCGGCGCTGAAGTGGGGGTCTTGCGTGTACCCGATGTTACGGATCGTCTGACGGGCCAGGCCTTCGAAATCGATCGGAGTCGCCGCCCGGAGCTCACCCGCCACGACCACGAGACCGGTAGTCACCAACGTTTCGCAGGCAACCCGAGCATTTGGATCAACCGAAAGAGCGGAATCGAGAACGGCATCAGAGATCTGGTCCGCTACCTTGTCGGGGTGCCCTTCGGTTACCGACTCTGAAGTGAAATACCATTCGCGCATGGAGCGAGTATAAGACGCTCGGCGCGTCAGTTGGCAACTACCCCGCCACCGCCGATAGCAGGCAACCGGCTGGCGACGAGCGCCATCAACCGATCGGCAATCTCCGATTTTGTGGAAAAGCCCCAATCATCTTCGGTTCCGTCCGGCCACATCAGGGTCACTTCGTTGGTATCGGTCCCAAATCCTCGCTCAGGCGCCGAGACATCGTTGGCCACCAGAAGATCCGTGCCATAGGACAGGGCCTTTCGCTTCGCCTCCTCGAGAGACCCGGTTTGAGCAGCGAATCCTACGACAAACGGTTTGGGCTCCATCGAAACCACCCCGGCCAAGACATTCGGCGTTTCGGTGAGCTTGATCTGTGGTGCCCCATCGGCCCTCCGCATTTTGACGTCGGCAACCGCCACTGGCCGGAAATCGGCCACGGCGGCGGCCAGGATCACACAATCGGCCCCGGCTGACGCCCGCCAGGTAGCATCGGCCATCTCAAGGGCAGACTCCACCTGAACCCGCTCGATGACCGCCGGAGTCACCAAACTCGATGTCGTAACCAGGGTTACTCCGGCACCCAACCGGGCTGCCGCTTGGGCGATGGCGTGTCCCATCTTGCCGGACGATCGGTTGCCGATATACCGAACCGGGTCGATCGCCTCGCGAGTTCCACCGGCCGTCACCACGACCCGTTTCCCAATCAGGGATTGATCAGACAGCAGGCAGCTGGCGACAAAGGCGATGTCCTCTGGCTCGGCCATCCGGCCATACCCAATATCTCCGCCCGCCAATTCACCGGATTCGGGACCCACCAGTGTGTGACCGGCCCGGCGGAGTTGATCGATCGTGTGGACAGTCCCGGGATGCATCCACATTTCGGTGTGCATCGCCGGGGCCAACAACAGCGGTGCCTCAGACGCCAGGACCGTTGATGCCAGGGCATCGCCGCTGATTCCGTAGGCGATCTTGGCCAGGGAATGGGCAGTAGCCGGCGCAACGACAATGAGCTCTGCCCATTGGCCCAATTCGGTGTGGGGGCTGATTCCGCCGAACAGATCAACAAGAACGGCCTGTTTGGTTATCGCTGCAAAGGTTTGGGCGCCAACGAACTGCTGGGCACTCTTGGTCATGACCACGCGAACATCGGCCCCTTGTTCAAGGAGCCGACGAGCGAGATAGGCTGACTTGTATGCGGCAACGCCGCCGGACACGCCGAGAACGATCCGGCGGCCCTGCATGGTTCTAGGCTTCGTCGTAGTCGAAGACAACCTTTTCGGCGGCAATCTCCTCAAACGAGATCGTCAGCGGCTTCCGACTCAACGAATGAACCTGCGGCGGCACATAGTGGCCTATGCCGCCACCCAACTCGTTGTAATAGGCATTGATCTGGCGGGCCCGGCGAGAAGCCAGTACGACGAGGTTGAAACGGCCACCGGCCAGCTGCAAACCTTCTTCGATTGCGGTATTAGCGCTCATTGTGTCCCTTGTTCGTGCTTGACAAGTATATCGAGTATCTCGTTGGTTACCGCATCGACGTCACGATTGATCACAACGTAGTCATAGGTACCCCGCGCCTGTTCCACTTGTTCGGCGGCGACCGACAGTCGAGCAGCGATATCTGGCTCGGTCGTGTCACCCCGACTCCGAAGCCGCCGTTCGAGTTCGGCAGGTGAGGGCGGCGCAATAAAGATCAACAGTGCTTCTGGCCAGGAATGCCGAACCTGCATGGCACCGTGATTCTCTATGTCAAGAAGGACATCGTTGCCCGCTTGCAGGGCTTTTACCACAGGCCCGCGCGGAGTGCCGTAGTACTTGCCGGCATATTCGGCCCACTCAAGGAGTTCACCGTTCTCGATCATCTCTTGGAAGCGGTCAGTGGCGATGAAGTGATAATCGATATCTTCCGTTTCGTCGGGCCGTCGATGTCGAGTGGTTACCGACACAGAAAAATGGAACTTGCGACGTTCGCGAATTTCGGCAACGACTGTGCTTTTACCAACGCCGGAAGGTCCTGAGATAACCAAGAGGACTCCGGACATCTGGCGCTATGCGAGCCGCTCGAGGAGTGCCTCGCGCTGCCGATCGCCAAGTCCGCGTAAGCGCCGGTTGTCAGCGATCTGGAGTTCTTCCATCAATCGCTTCGTCTTGACCTTTCCCATTCCGGGAAGCGAGGGAAGAACTGATGCGATCTTCATGCCGGCGTACATCTCGTCTTCGTCGGCCCTGGCCAGTAGCTCGCTGAAGCTGAGCGAGCCCATTTTGAGAAGCTCTTTCGTCTCAGCACGAACCCTCCGAACCTCACCGGCCTTCGCCAGTGCGGCCTGGCGTTGTTCCTGAGTCATTTCTGGTGGGGTCATCGCTTATTCCTCCCGATCCAAGTCGCTACGAGCGTACACGACCGCATCAGTCTGCAACGATTCATTGATCAACTCGGCAGCTCGACGGGGATCGGCAGCCCGGGTGATCGCCCTTCCGATAACCAGCCAATCGGCCCCTCGCGAAATCGCCTCTTGCGGAGTTGCGACCCGCTTCTGATCGTCGGCGCCGATTCCCTGCGGACGAATGCCTGGTGTCACTCGTAGGAGCGACGGGGCAACGCTGGCGATGACACCGAGTTCCTTCACCGAGCAGATCACGCCTTCTGCGCCATGGGCGGCGGCCAGCCTGGCAAGGCGCGATGACTGTTTACCCGGCGTTCCGGCCACGCCGGTCATGGAAAGGTCAGTGTCGGTGAGGCTGGTCAACACCGTGACCGCCAACACCCCGGCCCGGCCGGCTCGGGCCCCTTCTGCCAGACCCTCGGCAGCTGCTTCCAGCTGGGCAGCCCCACCCGATGCATGGACCGTAACCCAGCGAGCGCCTGCCCGGCCGATCTGGCGGGCAGCCCGATGGACCGTGGTCGGAATATCGTGAAGTTTGGCATCGACAAAAACCGGCTTTCCGAGGCGTACCAGCGCACCTATCGTTCCGGGACCGGGACCCATGAGCAGCTCCAGTCCGATCTTGAAGCCGCCGACAGCCGGCTCGAGGGCAGCCGCCAGCCGAACGGCTTCCTCGGCTGAATCGAGGTCAAGGGCCACGAGAATCGGAGACGTCACGCGGCAACTCCAATCAGGTCTCGAACGTCGGAAACCTCGTGTCGTTCACACCATCGCTCCATCTGCGTAAGCACTCTCCTCCCGATCTTGGGCGAACCAAAGTGGGCCGTACCGATCCCAACCGCATGGGCGCCGGCCATGATGAACTCGATGGCATCCTCGCCGGTCTGGACTCCCCCCAAACCAAGGATCGGGATAGTCGGATCCGCCTGGCGCACCTCCAGGACACAACGCATGGCAATCGGCTTGATGGCAACGCCCGAATACCCGCCGATCCCTGCCGATAGCCTCGGTGCCCTTCTTTCGATGTCGATAGCCGCCCCCCAGACCGTGTTGGCGACCGTGACCCAATCGGCGCCCGATTCGGCAGCCGCTACGGCAATTTCGCCAACATCGATGGCGTTGGGACTCAGTTTGGCGCCAACCGGGACTGTCACGGCCTTTCGTACGGCTCCTATCACCGCGGCTGTGGCGATCGGATCGAGCGCGAACATTCCTTTCCCCTCCAGGTTGGGGCAGGAAAGATTGACCTCGATGGCAACAATGTCTGCCGAGGCCATGGCTACTGCCACGGTCACATACTCTTCGATGGTGTAGCCGACCGCCGAACCGATGATTCCGACGCCGAGGCCGCCAAGACGTGGGCCGATTTCTGCGAGCCAGGCGTCAATGCCGGGATTCTGGATCCCGATGGCGTTCAACATCCCTGCCTCTGTCGGGGCAACCCGCGGAGCTGCGCGACCCGGCCAGGGAACTGCCGACACCGACTTGGCGGTCGCACACCCATAGGCGGTCAGATCGGTAACCGCGGCGAATTCAACCACCGAACCGATCGTCCCGGAGGCGGCAATCAGGGGGGTGCGCAACGCCAGGGAGCCGAGGGTGGTGGCGAGAGAGGGCTTGGTCACCGGTGCCAGTCCTGCAGGCTACGGACCCGCAGCAGGGCATCTGGGCCCTCCTGAAGCGACCGAGCCGCCGCCAGGGCTCCCTGGACGGTCGTCACGCACGGAATCCCGGCATGCTGGGCGGCAATACGCATCTTCCAGCCGTCTGTGCGAGCTCGACTGCCCCGAGGCGTATTGATGACCAATTGGACTTTCCGTCCCTCAATGAGTGCCAGGGTGTCGTTCTCCGACTCCCCTACCTTGTCGACGACCTCATTCGGCACCCCGTGATGGTTTAGATAGCGACTCGTACCGGGCGTGCAATAGAGCGTGAAACCGCGCATCGTGTAGGCCTGAGCGGCCGCCAGCCCGATCGCTTTGTCACGATCGGCCAGCGACAGGAACACATTGCCCGATTGGGGTAGTTTCATCCCAGCCGCCAACAAAGCCTTCCCGTAGGCCAGGCCGGCCGACTCGGCGATCCCCATCACCTCCCCGGTAGCGCGCATTTCTGGACCGAGAATGATGTCTTCATCTGGGAAGCGATCCCAGGGCAAAACCGCTTCCTTCACGGCAAAAAAATCCGGCCGGGCACCCTCGGACGGTATCAGGCCCTCCGCTCGCAGGTCTTCGATAGTCGATCCCATCATCACCCGCGTGGCAACTTTGGCGAGCGGAACCCCCGATGCCTTCGAGATGAACGGAACGGTTCGTGAACCGCGCGGGTTGGCCTCGAGGAGGAACACATCGTCTGACTTGACGGCGAACTGAATATTGATGAGACCCCGCACATTCAGGCCATTGGCAAGATCTTCGGTGTACTGCAGGATGGTGGCGATCGCCCCATCCGACAACGTCGGCGGCGGCGTGACACACGCCGAGTCTCCCGAGTGCACGCCAGCCGACTCAACGTGTTCCATGATTCCACCGACGAGGAGTTCATGTCCGTCGTACACGGCGTCAAGATCCACTTCAGTGGCTGCCTCAAGGAAACGGTCGATCAGGAGCGGCGCCTCTGACAGGTCAAATCCGGCTCCGCTACTGGCGGCACCGTCGCCGATCTCACCTGTCTGATACATCGCCGCCAAATACTCGGATAACTCCTCGTAGGAGTAGACGACCTTCATGGCCCGCCCGCCAAGCACATACGAGGGACGGACCAGAACCGGCAACCCGATCTGGTCGACGACTTCGCCCGCTTCCGTCGCCGATCGGGCAATCCCGTGCGGTGCCTGACGTATGCCAAGCTTCTTGCAGAGCGCCGAGAACTGCTCCCGATCCTCGGCTTGCTCGATCGAGGCGGGAGAGGTCCCCGCAATCGGGACACCACGAGCGGCCAGGGAGCTGGCCAGGTTGAGAGGCGTCTGGCCTCCCAACTGGACGATGACCGCCTCAGGCTGCTCGGCATCGACGATCGCCAGGACGTCTTCGACGGTCAACGGTTCGAAGTAGAGACGATCAGATGTGTCGTAGTCCGTCGAAACCGTCTCGGGATTGCAGTTCACCATGACCGTTTCATAGCCGGCATCCCGGAGCGCAAATGCGGCGTGAACGCAGCAGTAATCGAACTCGATTCCTTGGCCGATCCGATTGGGTCCCGATCCAAGCACCACGACCCGGGGCTTGTCCGCCGGTGGAACCTCATCTTCTTCCTCGTAGGTCGAATACATATACGGGGTGTTGGCTTCGAACTCCGCTGCGCACGTATCGACCGTCTTGTACGTAGGTCGGACTCCGAACTCATGACGAAGCTCCCGCACGAAGTCCTCATCACGACCCCACAGATACGCCAACTGGTGATCTGAAAAGCCCGCTCGCTTCGCGTCACGAAGGATTGCGATTACCTCTGGGTTCCGGGCAGCTCCCAGCAGGCCGGCCGCTTCCACCTCGGCGCGGATCTCATAGATCTCCACCATTTGATCGACGAACCAGGGGTCATAGCCCGATAGCTCCGATACTCTCTCGACACTAAATCCCCGACGAATAGCCTCGCCAACGTAGAACACCCGTGACGGGGTTGGGGTAGCCAACCGATCGGCGATCTCGTCGTCGGTCATCGTCAGATAATCAACTTCGCGAAGGTCAGCATTGAGCCCCCGCCGACCGATCTCGAGACTGCGCAGGACTTTCTGGAGAGCTTCGGGAAACGTTCGGCCAATCGACATCGCTTCGCCAACAGATTGCATGGACGTCCCCAAGGTATTCGAGGCGCTTGGGAATTTGGCGAAGTCGAATCTCGGCGCTTTGACTACGACGTAGTCGAGGGCCGGCTCGAAGGCGGCCGGAGTACGTTGGGTAATGTCGTTGGCGATCTCCGGGAGCGTGAAGCCGACCGCCAGCAGGGCGGCAATCTTGGCAATCGGAAAGCCGGTCGCCTTTGACGCCAGCGCCGATGAGCGACTCACCCGGGGATTCATTTCGATCACGAGCCGCTGGCCGGTTGCCGGGTCGACGGCAAACTGTACGTTTGATCCGCCGGTCTCGACGCCGATCGCCTCGAGGCACCGAATCGCCTCGTCGCGCATGTCCTGGTACTCGCGATCGGACAGCGTCTGAATGGGAGCAACGGTGATCGAGTCACCCGTGTGCACGCCCATCGGGTCAAGGTTTTCGATTGAACAAACGATGACCGCGTTGTTGGCCCGGTCGCGCATCACTTCCAGTTCGAATTCTTTCCAACCAACCACAGACTGTTCTACGAGGATCTCACCAACCGGTGAGTACTCAAGGCCATAGCCGGCCTTTTTGATGAACTCAGCCTCGTCATGAGCAATGCCGGTACCACCACCGCCCAGGATGTACGACGGCCGGATCATGATTGGATATCCGATCTCTGTCGCGGCACTCATCGCCTCGGTCATTGAACGGGCGTAGACGGCCCTTGGGGTGGCGATCCCGACCTCTTCCATGGTCTTCTTGAACAGGCCCCGGTCTTCGGCCCGTTCGATGGCATCAATCCCTGCACCGATCAATTCGACACCGTATCTTTCAAAAGCTCCTCGCGCGGCCAACTCGGTCGTCACGTTCAGCGCGGTCTGTCCGCCGAGGGTCGGCAGACAGGCGTCGGGACGTTCCTTCTCCAAAATGGCCTCGACTACGTCCGCCGTGATCGGTTCGATATACGTGGCGTCGGCAAACTCGGGATCGGTCATGATGGTGGCGGGATTGGAATTCACGAGGATCACGCGATACCCGTGAGAGCGCAGAACCTTGGCCGCCTGGGTACCTGAGTAATCGAATTCACACGCCTGACCGATGACGATCGGACCAGATCCGATGAGCAAAATCGAGGAAATATCAGTTCGCTTTCCCATCAGATCCCCATCAGGTCAACGAAGTCATCAAAGACCCTGACGGCGTCGTGAGGGCCGGGTGCGGCTTCAGGGTGATATTGCACAGAGAAGGCGGGGATGTCCAGACACCGTAGGCCCTCGAGGGTTCCGTCGTTGAGGTTCTGATGGGAGGCAACCACGGCTCCGAAATCGGACGCCATCGATCCGGGAAGCAGGTGTGGACCCGCCAACTCACCCGGGGTCATCGAGACCGGGGCCTCGGTGGTCATCGACCAGGGATCAACCGCGAACCCGTGGTTCTGGCTCGTGATCTCGACCCCGTGATCGGAAAGCCGCATCACCGGATGGTTTCCCCCATGGTGACCGAATGGCAACTTGTACGTGCGACCACCAAGCGCCAACCCCAGCAGTTGATGACCGAGACAAATACCGAAGATCGGGACCTTTCCAAGCAGGGATCGAATGGTGGAGATCGGGCCGGTCAACGGTTCCGGGTCCCCGGGGCCGTTGGACAGAAAGACCCCGGCGGGACCAAGCGCCATGATCTCGTCGGCCGAAGTCCCGATCGGAACGACCGTGACGTCAAAACCCCGAGAGGCGAGATTCGCCAGGATGTCACGTTTCAGTCCAAGATCGAGCGCCACCACGCGGCCCCGCGAAGGCGTGGTCGCCTCCACCGAGTATTGGGCAATGGTCGATACGCCGGCTGCCAGGTTCTGACCGCTCATCCTGGGAGCGTTTTGGGCTGCTTCGTGCAACTCGGATTCCGTTACCCCGGCTCCCATCGCAATAGCCTGGGCGCCCTTTTCGCGAATGTGACGGGTCAATCGGCGAGTGTCTACGTCGGCGAGTGCCACCACCTCCTTGGTCGCCAGGTATTCAGCCAGGCTCCCGGTCGACCGCCAGTTGGACTCGCGCCGTGACAATGACCGAACGACGACACCGGAAGCGAATACACGGTCGGCCTGATCATCGAGTTCGGTCGTTCCGTAGTTGCCGATGTGCGATGCAGTCATCACAACCACCTGACCGGCGTATGACGGATCGGAGAAGATCTCCTGGTAGCCGGCCATCGCCGTGTTGAATACGACTTCACCGGTCGTAAGCCCGTCAGCCCCGACCGACCTGCCCCTGAAGACGGTTCCGTCTGCAGTGACAGCCAGTGCGTCACTCATGCGGACGCCCCCTCTTTGTGCTCGAAGGTCACCTGACCCCCGAGAAGCGTCGCTCGAACCCGGCCGGTTATCTCTGTCCCTATCCAGGGTGAGTTGGCAGATTTCGAAACGAAGGTCCCGGGAGTCCATGACAGATTCGGGTCAAAGACGGTGATGTCCGCTACCGATCCAACCACGAGCGGTCCAGTCTCCAATCCGAGTAGCCGACCGGGGGCAATCGACATCCGCTCAAAGAAGGTCACGGCCGGGAGTCCAACCGACGTATTGACGGCCGCGGCGGCCGTCTCGAGTCCAATGACGCCACGGGGGGCCTCCTCGAAGGGGACGTCCTTTTCATGAGCTGAATGGGGAGCGTGGTCGGTGGCAACGCAGTCGATCGTTCCATCTTCCAGACCGGCTCGGAGAGCAGCAACGTCGGCTTCCGTTCGCAATGGCGGATACATCTTCGCTACCGGATTCATGGTTTCGACCAGTCGGTCGGTGAACTCAAGATGGTGAGGGGCAACTTCGGCCGTTACCGGAAGGCCCGCCTCTTTCGCCCGTCTGATGACATCAAGTGTCTGTCGGGCAGATACGTGCTGAACGTGATACCGACAACCGGTTAGTTCGATAAGGCGGATATCGCGTTCGACGATGATTGTCTCGGCCATCGACGGCAGGCCGATCATGCCGAGACGCGACGAGACCGCACCTTCGTGCATGTGTCCCCGCCCGGCCAGGCCGGGATCCTCGGCATGTTGAGCCACGATTCCGCCGAGTTCGGCGATGTAATCCATCGCTCTGCGGAGCAGGCCTGAATCGGCAACCGAATCCCCATCGTCGGTGAACATGCGAACTCCGGCGGCCCACAGGTCATCGAGGTGGGCCAGCTTGGCCCCTGCCCTGCCGAGACTGATGGCTCCCGACGGGATGACTCGTACAAGACCGGTCTCAGCTCCGCGGTCAAAGACATAGCGGGCTATCTGACCAGAATCGATCGGCGGTTCCGTGTTCGGCATGGCTACCACGGTCGTGAACCCTCCGGCCGCGGCCGCCTTGGACCCGGACGCGATGTCTTCTTTCCATTCCTGGCCTGGTTCTCTGAGATGAACATGGAGGTCAACCAACCCCGGGCCAACCCACGCACCCGAACAGTCGATTACCTGATCGTGCGGCCCCACGTCAACGGATCCGATTGCCACCACTCGTCCCGCATCGACCGCCACGTCCGCAATTCGATGTTCGCTGCCGACGACCGTTCCACCCTTCAGAACGATCATGTCTTCTCCGATCCGCTGAGCTGGTCGAGGAGAACGGCCATCCGAACCGCCACACCGTTGGCCACTTGCTTGGTAACGAGAGATCTGGGTCCGTCTGCGACGGCCGGGTCAATCTCGACGCCGCGGTTCATCGGACCCGGGTGCAGCACCATGGTGTGTTCTGGCAGTCGATCGGCCCGACGTCGGGTGAGGCCAAACCGGTTGACATACTCACCAATCGAAGGAAAGACGTCACCACCTCCCCGCTCTTGCTGGATACGCAACATATACACCACATCGAGGTCGTCGATGGCGCCATCAAAATCACAGGTCGTTTCAACCGGCCAACCATCCACGTCGAACGGCAACAGCGTGCGCGGAGCAATGAACCGCACCGAGGCGCCCATCGTGGCCATCGCTTGTGCCGTGGAGCGAGCCACCCGACTGTGCCGGATATCACCAACGATGGCGACCCGCAACCCGGCTACTTTGCCGAAATGCTGGCGGACGGTAAGACAGTCGAGGAGGGCCTGGGTGGGATGCTGGTGAGCGCCGTCGCCAGCGTTTATCACCGGGAGACCGGTCCATTCGGCAACCCGCCAGGGCGCTCCGGTGGACGCGTGGCGGACCACAAAGAGGTCGGGACCCATCGATCCGACGGTCAACGCCGTATCTTTCAATGACTCGCCTTTCGAAACCGACGATCCGGACGGCGAGAAGGTCATCGTGTCAGCCGAGAGCGCCTTGGCAGCCCGCTCGAACGACATCCGGGTTCGGGTTGAGACCTCGTAGAACAGCATGCCGATCGTGCGACCTTGTAGCGCCGGTACTTTGGGAACCGGCCGGTCCAAGACCTCCACAAACCCATCAGCGAGATCAAGCAACCGGGTAATTTCGGCGGCCGGGAGGCCTTCAATGGTCAAGAGGCTCACCCTTGGACCTCCTGGCTGGAGACTTCAACCCGAACCGAATCAGATCCGTCAACTTCCTCGACATCGACAACCACCTGCTCGGCCCCGGAGGTAGGCAGATTCTTGCCGACGAAGTCGGCCCGAATCGGGAACTGCCGGTGGCCACGATCGACGAGAACGGCCAGTTGCACGGCAGCCGGTCGCCCAAAAGCGTTGACGGCGTCAAGGGCGGCTCGAATGGTTCGCCCCGTGTAAAGGACGTCGTCGACCAGCACCACCGTTCGGCCGGTTACATCGACGGGCACCGAACTCCCATGCAGTTTCGGGGTGGGTCGTGAAGAAATGTCATCACGATGCATGGATATGTCGAGCGCCCCCACGGGAGGACTCGTACCTTCAATCTCTTCGAGCACCATCGCTATACGGTTGGCAAGTGGTACGCCCCGGCGCGGGATGCCAAGAAGAACGAGGTTTTCGATGCCATGGTTTCGCTCGGCTATCTCGTGAGCGATGCGACGGATGGCTCGACCGAGATCCTCTGCGTTGATGACTTCCGGCATCTAGTTCACCCGCCAGGAAGCTGGGCGGGGCGGAAACGCCGTGACATGGTTGGACATCTCATCTCCCTTGTCAGCCTCACAGGACTGTCGTTAAAGGTCGAAGGCGACTCTACCACGTGGCCCCTCACGGAAAACGCTCCGAGATGGACAGGACTCGCCGGTCCAGAAGCCAACTAGATGACGATCGACAACCCCTCGAACGCCGCCCTGAGGTTCACTCCCGACTGTCGGGCCTTCTCGACGATCGCGTCGACCCCATCGTCGGTCCGGTCAGGATCGTGACTCATGAGTAAGAGTTCACCGACCCCGGCGCACGTGGCCGCATCTACCGCCATCTGCCAGGTGGAGTGACCCCACCCTATGTGCTCGAGCTCGTATTCCTGGGGTGTGTATTGGGCGTCATGTATGAGGACGTCCACCCCGCGGGCCAAGGCATCAAGCCGATCGTCAAGATGGCTCGACACTCCCCGCTCGTAATCGGTTGCGAAGACCACAGATCGTTCGGGCCCTTTCAAGCGAAAGGCCGCCACCCCTTGCGGATGCTCCAGCTGCTCTGGTTGGATCTCAATGCCCGCGATAGAAACTCCGTCCCCGTTGAGGGACACAAAGTGCTGAGTTGACGGTACCTCCGCCAGCGATATCGGGAACCAGGGCGGGGCGAGAATGCGGTGGATCACCTCATTGACCGCGTTACCTTCGTATGGATATCCATAGAACGTGAACGTGTTCCTCGGGTCATACAACGGCTTGAAGAACGGCAGTCCGATGATGTGATCGAGGTGATAGTGGGTAAAGAGCACATGAAAGTCCCAACCTTCGTCCCCGGGGTCTGGCAAGCTCTTTTGAAACTGATGGATTCCTGTCCCGGCGTCAATGACGATGTGCGAACGTCCGCCCCCATCGATACTTATGCAGGGGGTATGGCCGCCAAATCTGGTGGTATCAGGACCACCAACGGGCATCGACCCCCGAACACCCCAAAAATGAAGATGACGCGACACAGCTTTCTCCCTCGGGCCGAAACGCTAGTAGAAACGGGTTGAGGATGCTTGGTAGTGTGCGTACCGCCAGGGCGCACTAAGACATCGTTTGTTTGGGAGGCTGAGAGCTGCGACATGAAGTATGTGACCATTAGACCACCCCGTTTACGCACCATCGAAGACGGCGAAGCACGTCATGCCACCTGGACCGAGCTTTTCTACGACCTGGTCTTCGTCGTGGCGGTCGCCGCCCTTGGTGGGCGGCTGCTAGCAAATACCTCTTGGGGAGGTTTTGGAGTCTTCGTCGGCTTCTTTGCCCCGATCTGGTGGGCGTGGGCCTCCTACACCTTCTATGCCGATCGGTTCGACACCGACGACTTCGGCCAACGGGTTCTGGCCGTGGCTCAGATGATCACCATCGCGTTGATGGCTGGTTCGATTTCGGGAAATACTGCTGACTCGTCTGTGGCCTTCGCCGCTTCGTACGTTGTGACCAGACTCATTCTCGTCATCATGTACGCCAGGGCCCGTAAACATGTGCCCATTACACGCCAGTTGCTGACCGGATACCTCAAGGGGTTCAGCGCCGAGGTCGTCATCTGGGCGATCTCCATCTTCACACCAACCCCCGCCCGCTATTGGTTGTGGGCAGTTGGTCTGATCGTGTCGGTCGCCACACCGTTTGCCATGCGCAAGATTCAGGCGAAGGTGCCCTTGGACGTCGAGCATCTGCCCGAACGATTCGGCCTCTTCACCATTCTGGTCCTCGGTGAGTCGATGGCGGCGACGGTGGTCGCCATCTCGCAATCGGCGTGGTCGTTTGAGCTGGTGGTCAACTCGGCCCTGGCCGTGTCGATCGCGGCTGGATTGTGGTGGATGTACTTCGACAATATGGAGGGATCTGTCGTTCGGCGGACCGGGGAACGACCGAAGGCCTGGAAACCCACTGCCTGGATCTACGCGCACATGCCACTTGGCGCCTCCCTCGTAATTGTGGCGGTCGGGCTTGAACAGGCGGTTGGGAAGCATCTTGACCACGGGGAATTCTGGCTCACGGCCGGAGGCATGGCGGGCGCTCTCGGGTTCATGGCCTTGATCAATCTGGCCAACGAAAAAGATGGGAAGCGAGGGGTCAATACCCGGCGCGCCATCCGCAGGATGCTCGGGGCCGGGCTAGTCCTGGCGGCCGGTCTGATCGCGCAGCTGGTCGGGCCGCCTCACGCCACAGTGTGGCTCATCATTCTCTTGGCAGTGGCCGTCCTCGAAGTCGCCAGCGACTTGATCATTATCGCTCAGGCAGATTGAGTATCAGCCAGTTTCGCCAGCACCCCGTTGACGAACCCACCAGATTTTTCGGTGGAATACAGCTTCGCCAGGCGAACTGCCTCCGATAGCACAACTGGTGGAGGCGTCTCGGGTTCATAGATCAACTCAAATGTTGCCATCCTCAAAATGGCCCTATCAACTGCCGGCATCCGTTCGGTTCGCCATCCCTCGGCGACCTCGTTGATCCGCTCATCGAGTTCAGCCAAATGTTCGGTGACTCCGCGCACGAGGCGGGCCGCCTTGTCCACCAGATCGGACGGTACGGGCTCGCCACTGAGATCGACGGCATAGAGAGCGGTGAGCGCCGCGTCGCGAGGCTCAATCACACGCGAGTCATGTATTCACCGGTTCGAGTGTCAACCTTGATGACATCGCCGGTTTCAATGAATAGGGGTACGTTGACGGTTCTACCCGTTTGAACGGTGACCGGCTTGGTTGCTCCCGAAACCCGGTCGCCTTTGACCCCGGGCTCGGCGAACGTAACTTCCAGTTCCACCGAAGCGGGCAATTCGACGCCAATCGGACGGCCCTCGTAAATCGGCAGTACGACAACGGCTCCGTCAACGAGATACGTGCCGGCATCTCCGACCTCATCAGTCGATACGGCGAACTGTGAGAACTCTTCAAGATCCATGAAGTGAAACCCGAGGTCATCCTGATAGAGGAACTGATGTTCTTTGCGGTCGATCACGGCCCGATCGACATCTTCCCCTGCTCGAAACGTCCGATCGATGACCGCACCGGTCTCGGCGTTCTTAAGCTTCAGGCGAACAAACGCCTTACCTTTTCCAGGCTTGACGTGCTGATATTCGATGATGGTGAACAGCCCATTTTCAATACTGATAGCCATTCCTGGCTTGACGTCATTTGTCGAAATCATTGGGCTCTCCGTTCTCCAGCAGCATCCTAGGCCAGTCCAATGGCGGCTAAACCCAGGCCGAGGTCGTCGGCGGTTACATGAACAATCTGCGGAACGCCTATCTCAGCGAGAAGAACCATCTGGAGGCCAGCGGAGTCTCGTTTCTTGTCGAGCCACACCAGATGTTCGACCGCCTTCAGATCTGCCTCGGCGACGATAGGTAACCCGAGCGACGCCAGGGTCGCGTTGATCGGAAAATCGAACCCGAACTTGTCCCTGGACAACTCGCCTGCCGCCACCATTCCGATCGAGACCGCTTCGCCATGGCTGATCCCCTGAACGATCTCTACCGCATGACCGATCGTGTGCCCGAAATTGAGGATCATGCGACGACCGGTCTCCGTAAAATCCTCACTGACGACGTCGGCTTTAACGGCGATCGATCGTCGAACAATCTCCTCCGTAGGTGGATCTTCGGGCGAGTCGACAAACAACTGCACCAAATCTCGATCTGCGATGAAGCCGGTTTTGATCGCCTCGGCCCACCCTTCGCGCTTAATCGTGAGTGGCAAGGCATCGAGCACGGCGGTATCGACAATCACCTTGGCCGGATGAGCGAAGGCTCCCACCAGGTTCTTGCCAGCCAGGTTGATGCCGGTCTTCCCTCCAATGGCAGCATCGACCGCCGCCAGCATCGTGGTCGGAACGTAGACGGCTTCGATCCCGCGCAGCCAGGTGGCGGCCACAAAACCGGCCACGTCGGTGAGGGCACCGCCCCCGACCCCGACGATCGTGTCGTGGCGGGCCACTCCCAGCCCTGCCAACGACTCGTAGAGTTCGGCCACGACCTCCCACCGCTTGGCTTCGTCGCGGTCGGGTAGCTCAAGGATGGTGTGTTGCTCATCCAAACCGGCGGCGACCCGCTCGGCGATGGCCCGGGGAATCCCTGGTTGGGTCAGGATGACTGCCTGCTGGCGCCCCGACCGAACCGGCAACACTGGTTCATCGACGAGGGCTGGACCCACCAGAATCTCGGTGGCGACCCGGCCATTGGCTGTTATCTCGAATTTCGACACGCTCGCCTCTCCGGCCCGCCTAGAACCGGCGCAGCCGTTCCTTGTAACTGGAGACCGCGTTTTGGAAATCGCCGACCGTGTCGCCACCAAACTGTCGCTGGAGCTCCTGGGCGAGCACCACGGCCACCATTTGCTCCGCAACCACCCCCGCCGCGGGCACTGCGCACACATCACTTCGTTCGCGGAACGCCACATCGGCCTCTTTGGTTTCGACATCTACCGTGTCGAGGGGGCGCATAACGGTCGAGATAGGCTTCATCGCCGCCCGAACCCGGAGTGGCTGACCTGTCGACATGCCGCCTTCGGTGCCGCCCGCCCGATCAGTCTTACGAGTGAATTCTCCGTCTTCCAGGTAGATCTCGTCATGGGCGGCCGACCCTCGCCGGCGGGCCGATTCGAATCCATCACCGACCTCGACACCCTTGATTGCCTGGATCGACATCAGCGCATAGGCCAGGCGGGCATCGAGTCGACGATCCCAGTGAGTGTGAGAGCCCACGCCGGCAGGCAGCCCGTGGACCACGACTTCCACCACACCGCCGAGGGTATCGCGGTCGGCCTTGGCCGCCTCGATCTCGCTGATCATCCGGTCCTCACCGCTAAGGGCGCGAACCGGGGATGCGTCAATCGCCGCCAGGTCGGCCGGCATCGGTAGAACTCCGTCGGACTTGGCCGTGCCGATTTCGACAACATGCGACAACACCGCCACCCCGATCGTGGCGAGAATTTGCTTGGCCACATAGCCGACCACCGTCCGGGCTGCCGTCTCACGTGCCGAGGCGCGTTCGAGAATGTTTCGGGCGTCGTGGGTGTCGTACTTCTGCATGCCTACCAGGTCGGCGTGCCCTGGCCGGGGCGTGGTAAGCGTCCGGTCGGTTTGACCGGGGTCTGGCGACATTTCAGCCTCCCAACGTGGCCACTCGGTGTTGCGGATGACCACTGCAATGGGACTTCCCAGAGTGCTCCCGTGCCGGACTCCGCCCATGATCTCGACAACGTCCTTTTCGAGCTTCATACGATTGCCGCGTCCATACCCGAGGCGACGCCTCGCCAGTTCCTCGCTCAGTTCTTCACGAAGAAAGGGCAGTCCGGCCGGGGCCCCTTCGATGGTGGCCACCAGGCCCGGTCCGTGGGATTCGCCCGCGGTCAGGAACCTCAGCATGAGAGAAATCTCGACATAGAGACGTTAGGGTACACGAGATCCCCATCCGACCGGACAGGCCGGATCACTTCAGGATCTCTTGACCTTCCACGACTTCGAAGGCATTGTCCCCGAAGAGGAATACGGCTCGACCGAGCGTCCCGGCCGCTTCATCGGGTGGCGTGATCGAGATCACTTTGTACGAACCGGCGAAGGTGTCGCCTACGCCGACCACGTGAGTGGTCCCATTGAGTTCAATCTCAACGGTCATCGCACCATCGGTGCCAACCGTAATGTTGTTGACCTTGAAGGTAATGCCATTGCGACCGCCCGTTCCAGGGCCAAACGAGGCTGTCCCATCGTCGAGGATCAGCGGTCGGAACGGGTCGCGAGGCTGAGACGTCTGGAGGTTCGAAGCCACGACATCCCCGGCAACGAGGTTGGCAAGATTGCCGACCGGGGCAGACTGAGGAGCGGGATCAGCTGCCAGATTGGCCGGGTACGGGCTGGCGCCCGCTCCAAAAACGGCCGGAGCGATGCCCAGCCATCCGACGGCCAGGCCGAGACCGACCAAAACGATCGCCAGAGCGGTCGCGGACCCGGAGCCTCGCTTCTTCTTCTTATGCATCATCCACCTGCCGTGGTTGTCGTGGTCGTTGACGAATCGACCGTCGTGGTCGTCGTGGTCGTTTCGTCAACCGGAATGTCGGGCTCAGCGACTTCAGGCGGTGGCGGAACGACAATCGCTCCCGTCGTGAAGGCGACGGCATTGATCGTCATCGTGAGCGTGTTCACGCCCGTCTCGGTTTCAAGGGTCGGAGTGACGTTGATGCCATCGACCCGGACGAGCCGGTCCATCTCCGACAACCCATACAGGTAGCCAAGAACTTCGAAATACTGACCGCTAACGGTCATCGCCAGGGCAACTTCGCGGACGCCGGAGTTACTCTGATCGCCGGGAGTGCTGAAGCTGACGGCCTCCCACTCAACGTTCGCCCGATCGGCAAGGACTGAGAGCTCGTCGGTCAGAGCGTCGATCTGAGGCGCCTCCGGAATCGACAGCAGCATGTTGGCGTTGGCCCGGTCATATTCGGGAAGCCGTTCGTTAACCCGGTTCAACTCCCGGAGGCGCTGCGACAATGCATTGCCCTGCACCTGCAGGGTTGACAACTCTTGCTGTTGCACGGCGATTTCCTCGCCGAGTGGGCCCCACAAGAGAAAGTAGAACCCGGCTCCAACGAGGAGCATCAATGGCAGGGCGATCAGCAGCGCGCGTCTCATTCGGAAATCTCCACGATTCTGGTGGTTGCCCGATCAGAGAATGACTGTTCGGTCAACGAGGCCGAAGACGAAAAGGCAACCGTCGGGAAATCAGCAATCTGTGCCTGGGTGATACTGGCGACCCAGGCTCCCCCAACCGCGGCCCATTCAGTCGAGTCGAGGGTTCGGAACCACGTGGAGGCGTCCGGATAGTCGAAAGCAGTTCCGGCAAACGTCACCGAACCATAGGTAGGAGTACCGGTCGCCGCAGGGTCCGGTGGCGCGGCGCTGGCCGACAGACTCGTCACCCACGTCCGCGGAGGAAGCACCCGCCCGAGATCATTCATGAACCGCCCCCAGTCCAGGTCCACGGCCAGGGATTCCGTAATCTGGACCGATCGACTTTCATAGAGATTCAGCGCGTCCGCCGCATCCGAAAGGGCGGCAATATCGTTCTCGAGGCGCGCGTTGGCCGCCCGCTCTCTATCGACATCCTCGACCGCTGCGGCCAACGATTGCGACTTCATGAACCAGAGCCCTGCCAGGCCAACCAGGAATACGACAAAGAGAAAAACCACCAACGCTGATCCGCGCCGAGCCTTGGCAGCGCGTGCTTGTTCCGGTGGCAGTAGGTTGATCGGCCTCATCAGGCTTCCCCCCACAATGCCAGACCTACCGCGACCGGGAGGACTGGTTGGGTCTGATTCAATTCTTCTTCGGTGAGGCCCGTCTTACCAATCGTGAGGCGGCCGGAGTTCAGAAGCGTGACCGGCTGCAATTGCATGTTGAGTTGCACCCGCATGCGATTGGCCAGATGAGGTAGCCGGGCGCCGTTACCAGCGATCATGACGGTATCGATGCCGCCGTCATCGGCTGAGGACAAATAGAAGTCCAGTGAACTTCTAACTTCGTCGACCAACGCGTCAGCCTGACGGGTGAGTGCCGCCATTGCCTTGGCATCGGGGTCGTCGCCAGTCGGCATCCCTTCAATGGCTACTCCAAGCCGTCGTTTCAATTGCTCGGCTTGTTCGTCGTCGATATTAAGAGCATCTCCGACACTCCTGGTGAAGTCGTTTCCGCCGTTTGGTACGATCCGGAGGAAGCGGAGGGTGCCACCTTTGATAACGAGTACCTGGGTGAGACTGGCTCCGATATTGACGATTGCCTTGGGGTTGGGACTCAGATCGATGTCACCACCGGTCGCCGCTCGAACCAAGGCGAATGCCTGGAGATCAATTGCCTTGGGCTTGATACCTGCTCCACCAAGAATGCGAACCACATCAGCCGCCATCTCTTTTTGAGCGGCGACGACCATAATTGACATTCGAGCCTCGCCCTCGGGCGTCGAATACTCTTCGAGTGGGACGAAGTCGAGAATCGCTTCATCAATGGGGATCGGAATATATTCCTGTGCCTGAAAAGCGAGCGATTCGGCCAGTTCGTTTTCTTGCATGTAGGGAACCGTTATCTGTCGAACGATGACCCGTTGATTGGCGATCCCCACTATCACGTTCTTCTTGGGAATCTTGGCCTCTTTGAAGAGCCGGGCCACCGCGTCACTGATAAGGCCCTCGTCCACGATCTCACCGTTCTGGATCGCCCCGAATGGCAAAGCCACCTCAGCGAACTTCTTGAGAACCGGCGGCCCCTTCTTGGACGTCTCGACGAGGGCAGCTCGCACTGCGCTCGTTCCGATATCCAGACCGACATTGGCGGTCATTCTTACGCTCCTTGGCGGCCAGCACCGCGATCCCTTGCCCGTAGGCTACAACATCGTAATTACAAACGTGTTGTTTGAGAAGCGTAGCGCGATTCTGCAGCGCGTTGCAAGAACTAGCCGATGCGCAAATAGGTGCTGGCGATCTCATTTCCGACCGCGATGGCAAGCCATGCGCCGGCCACCATGGACGGACCGAAGGGAATGGCATCCTTGCGTCCGACCCGCCGCGTGAGGAGGAGCAGGATCGACACTCCCCCACCTATGAAGACCGCACCAAAGACCGCTACCGCTAGGGCAGCCCACGATCCGTAGCCAACGAACATGCCAAGGAAGAAGGCCAGCTTGACGTCACCCATACCAAACCCGGCCGGAACAATGAGCGCCAGGACGAGAAACCCGGCAAAGTAGGCCGCCGCCGCCAGCCACGATCGGCCGTAGGCGCTCAGTTCGCCATCGGCCAATGCGCCACCGGCAAGCAGCACGGCGCCAACGACGGCGCCGGGAAACAGAATCCGATTCGGTATTCGCTTCGTGTCGAAGTCGATGAGGGCCAGGGCGAGCGTGACGGCCACAAACCAGACAAACGCCGGGACCGTCCACCGCAACCCGATTACTGCGTACGTCGCATAGAACAACCCTGCGGTGATCGCCTCAACGAGCGGATACCGGGCCGAAATCGGGTTGTGGCACGAGCGGCACCGACCCCGCAATACCAGCCAGGACACCACCGGGATGTTGTCATATGGCTTGATCGCCGAACCACAGTTCGGGCAGGCCGACGGCGGATGAACCACCGACTGACCGGCCGGGATCCGATAAACCACCACATTGAGGAAAGACCCGACCACCAGGCCGACGAGGACGAAGAGAAATGGGGCGACTAGCTGAAGGTTCTCGAGATACATCTGTTCCGCTCAAAGGGGCCATTAATCCTACCGCACGGCCACCAACGCTTCCGCTACCAACCGTTCTGGCAATCGGCGAAGGTTCCAAAAGTCATTGTCGAGTCCTGGCCAAAGTAGGTTCCGGCCCCCGTTCCAGATCCTTCGTCCCACAAACAGAACCAGGTACCTGACTGACTCAGGGCGACAAACATCACGGCCTGATTGGCCGAACCGTCCAAGTTCGGAGCGACGATGAACCCAACCTGGCCAGCGGCGGGCGCCAGGCCGGCGACATAGGTCAGGCCGGCGTGAACCCGATCGAGTTCAGGTATTCCAAAGTTGTAGTCAGCGTTCGAATCTGAATAGATCACCTTTGCTGCGGACAACGAATTACGCAGATTGCTTTGCGCTGCTCGGTCCTGGGCGCGGGTTCTGGCTCCTAAGAACGTCGGTATCGCGATGGCGATGAGAATGGCAATAATAAGAACCACCACCATCAGCTCTACCAACGTGAAGCCATCATCGTCATGTTTCAGACGCATGAGCTCCTCGCTTTCACTTGTTAAGTTCTTCTATCGGCATTGATGCGACGATCCTGTAGGCAGAACCCCGGAGGGAGTCCCGCTACGCCTTCGTTCAGGTCAGTTCCCAACCGGCGCCGTTTCAGAAACCGCCACTCAACGAGGAAGGGACCGCCCTGGGGGCGGTCCCTTCCTCTTGTTCTGTGCCTGAGTTCAGGCAGTTACAGCCGGCTGTTACCAATCCGTGGCGCCGCAAGCCGCCCGTGCGAAGGAAGCCGTTGCGCCGGTTGCGTCGGTCCCATAGGTCGTCCCGGAAGCGTACGTACCGTTGGTCAACGTGTCCGAGATACAGAATGACGTACCCGAAGCGCTATATGACGTGAAGGTGATGATCTGACGATCCGCAACTGCACTGTTGTTCTCGACCACGAAACCGACATCGAAGAGCACTGGGCTCGCGGCGCCCGCCGCGAAGGTCAGGCTTGGCTCGATGGCGTTCAAGAGAGCGACGGTGACATCGCCACCGGCGCCATCTGAGAAGTTCTCTTCGTCGGTGTAGTGCACCTTGGCCGAGGTCAACGCGTTGCGAAGGTTCGACTGGGCGGCACGGTCCTGAGCACGCTCACGAGCACCAAGGAAGGTCGGAATGGCGATGGCGATGAGAATGGCAATAATCAAAACAACGACCATCAACTCGACGAGGGTGAAGCCCTCTTCCTTGTTGAGACGGTTACGCATCCATGAAATCATTATGGGACTCCTTATATATGGTTATGTTCCCTGCAGGCCGTCTTGACCTACGTAGGGTTTATCGTCGGCACAGCGCCCAGACTTAAGAAAATTGTCCGTGGAATCTTTTAAACCCGTGAGGGCCTGGCAAATGCCAGACCCTCACTCACCAAACGCCGGATTTTGGCGGGCTATTGGACGAGGTTCACGATGTTGAACATCGGCATGTACAGGGCGATGAGCATGCCACCGACGGTCGCACCGAGGACCACGATGAGCAATGGTTCGATAAGGCTCGTGAGACCTTCGACCATGGACTGGACTTCTGAGTCATAGAAGTCTCCGACCTTCTCCAGCATAGTGTCGAGCGCACCGGTCTCCTCACCTACGGCAATCATCTGCACCACCATGGCTGGGAACACCGGATGGTTATTAAGCGGTGCCGAAATTGACTCTCCTTCGGCAACCGACGCCTTGACATCTTGCACGGCGCGGGCGACAACCGCGTTGCCTGCCGTGTCGGACACGATATCCATGGCCTGGAGAATCGGTACACCGGTCTTGGTCAGAGCAGCCAGGGTGTGAGAGAACCGGGCTATAGCTGTCTTGTGGATGAGGTTTCCGAAAATTGGCAGCTTAAGCTTGATGGCATCGAAGGTCGACCGACCAGCCTTCGTGGCGATCCACTTCTTGAACCCAACGAAGGATCCGACCGAGATGATGATCACGGCCCACCAGTACGTCGTTACGATTTTTGAAATGAGCAACAAGAACTTGGTCGCACCGGGAAGTTCACCCCCCAGGTCGGCGTACAGAGCTTCGAACATGGGCACGACGAAGATGATCATGGCGGCCACGATGAAAATGACGAGACCAAACACGGCCATCGGGTACATCATGGCTGACTTGATCTTGGATCGAAGGGCTACCTGGGCTTCGAGAGTATCGGCGAGTCGCAAAAGGGTGTCATCGAGCACACCACCGACTTCACCGGCTCGAACCATGGCGGTGTACAGCTGATTGAAGGCCCTGGGGTGCTGTTCCATGGCGGCGGACAGGCTGGTGCCTCGCTCTACATCGGCCTTCACGGCATTGATGATCACAACCAACGCTTTGCTTTCGGTTTGGTCGGCGAGGATGCTGAGAGACCGGAGCAACGACAGACCCGCATTGATCATTGTGGCGAACTGGCGGGAAAAGATTGCGACCTCTTTGGCCTTTACCCGATCCGAGAAGCCGGGAATCTTGATTTCCTTCTTGAGGCCGGCATTGGCATTAGCCTGCTCCGACAAGCTCATCGGATTCAAGCCCTTGCCGCGCAAGGCGGACGCTGCCGCAGACTGGCTGGCGGCATCGATCGTGCCCTTCTTCAGCTTTCCATCGGCGTCTTTGGCACGATATTCAAACGTTGTCGCCATGATTTATCTCCTACGCCACGCGACCGACAAGTCGCTGTAGATCTTCGAGGTCGGAGCAACGCTCCGCTGCGAGTTCATATGTGATTATGTTCCTTCGAACGAGATCAGCCAATGATTGATCCATCGTCTGCATTCCCCACTTGCCGCCGGCCTGCATGGCGGTGGCGATCTGATGGTTCTTGCCCTCCCGGATGAGGTTTCGCACCGCCGGCGTGGCGATCATGACCTCGATCCCCGGCACCCGACCCCGACCGTCCCTGGTGGGGAGCAATTGCTGGGTTACGACGGCTTGCAAGGTCGCGGCCAACTGGACCCGCACCTGTCCCTGCTGGTGCGATGGAAAGACATCGATCATACGGTCAATGGTCTGTGGGGCATCCTGCGTGTGCAAGGTCGCAAACACGAGGTGACCAGTCTCGGCCGCGGTGAGGGCCGTCGATATCGTCTCAAGGTCTCGCAGCTCACCGACCAGAATGACATCAGGGTCCTGGCGAAGTGCATGCCGAAGAGCCATGTTGAAGCCAACCGTATCGGCGCCGACTTCTCGCTGATTGACAATGGCCTTCTGATGATGGTGAAGAAACTCAATGGGGTCCTCGACCGTCAGGATATGACAGGCTCGGCGCCGGTTGATGAGATCGATAATCGACGCCAACGTGGTCGACTTTCCTGACCCGGTCGGACCAGTAACCAATACGAGTCCACGGGCGTAGTCGGCAAACTCTTTGACAACCGTGGGTACGCCGAGTTCTTCCAGTGGTTTGATGACGTCGGGAATGGCTCGAAAGACCGCCCCGACCGCATCTCGCTGAAAGAAAACATTGAGACGGAAGCGACCCTTCCCTTGGAGCGGATGGGACGCATCGAGCTCCAGGGTCTCCTCCAGCTTCTCGCGTTGTTTCTCGGTCAAAATGGCGTAAACCATTCGACGAATCTCGGCAGGCATCATGACGCCAAATTCGGGCAGCTGACGCAACTCACCGTTCACGCGTATCTGAGGAGTTGAGCCCGCCGTGATGTGGAGGTCAGAACCGCCCTCATCGACCAGAATCGTGAGGAGCCGATTGACGTGCAACGCGGGTTCGGCAATCTCCATGTCGGCGGCGGCGCCACCCATCCCTGGAATCCGGGTAACCGGAATCTCCTCGGGACCATGCATGAAAGCAAGGGCCCGCTGGATGGCATCCTTGGTAGCCAGGGCCAGTGTTACCTTTTTGCCGGTGATCTGTTCGAGCCGGCGGTGTCGTTCCGCATCGAACGGGTCGGCCACGGCAACGGTCAGGGTGCTGTCTTTCAACCGGACCGGTATCGCCAGAAGGGCGGTCGCATCGTCGCCGCCCAGGATGGCGACAACGTCGGGGTCGAGAAGCTCGTCATCAAGTTCGACATATTCCATTCCTACCCGATCGGCCACAGTCCTGAGAAGATCTTCTTCACGGACAAAGCCGTCATCGGTCAGGATCTTGGCCATGGGGGTCCCGGTGGCCTGTTCCTTTGCCAGCACCGTCTCAAGCACATCCTTCGAGAGGAGGTGTCTGTCAACGAGAAGCTCGCCGAGTTTTCGAGATGCTGAGTTCATGGCTACCTGGTTCCCCTTGTGCGGTCACAAAATGCGGTCTCTGTATCTTTCGGCACCACAAAGGGCGGCCTGAATGATTTCTCCGCGTAGCGAAGGCTGAAGTGGCCGGACCCAGCGGTCGGGCGGAATCCTGAGAGGATTCGCCTATACCGTAACCCGAAGAATCTCTTCGATTGAGGTTTCTCCACGCCGAGCCTTCAACAGGCCGTCCTGACGAAGCGGGCGCATGCCTTGTTCAACCGCCATTTTTTTGATGGAGTCGGTAGTGGCCTGGTCGACCGCCATCCGCTCGATCTCTTCTGAAACCAGCATGAGCTCATGGAGCGCCAAACGGCCTCGGTAGCCGGTGTTGCCACATCGGGCGCACCCCCCCGGCTTGTACAACTCGGGCACATCGTCGCCAAGTTCGTCGAACTGCCACCCGACCCGGGCCAGGGCATCTTTGGTGGGCTGATACGGCGTCTTGCACTCCGCGCAGAGGCGGCGGGCGAGGCGCTGGCCGAGAACTGAATCGACGGCGGACCCAACCAGGAACGGTTCGACGCCCATCTCGATCAAACGGCTGATGGCGGCCGGGGCGTCATTCGTATGCATGGTCGAAAGCACAAGGTGACCGGTAAGAGCCGACTCGATGGCGATCTCGCCCGTCTCCTGGTCTCGAATCTCACCGACCAGCATGATGTCGGGGTCCTGGCGCAGGAAAGATCGCAGCGCGGAGGCAAAGGTAAGACCGGCCTTTTTGTTGACCTGCACCTGGTTGATACCGGCGAGACGATATTCCACTGGATCTTCAATGGTGACAATGTTGACGTCAGGCTGGTTGAGAACGTTGAGGGTCGAATACAGGGTGGTCGACTTTCCCGAGCCTGTTGGGCCACAACAGAGGATGGTGCCATAGGCTTTGCTATACGAGGTGGCATAGCGTTCCAGGGTGTCCGGCTCAAACCCGAGCCCCTCGAGTTCGAGGGTCGCGGTCGTATTGTCGAGGATACGCATGACGATCTTTTCGCCGTAGATCGTCGGTAGGGAGGACACCCGAAGATCAATCGTTTTGGTGCCGCCGACCCGCAGGCTGATGCGACCATCCTGTGGGCGTCGGCGTTCTGCGATGTCCATGTCGGCCATGATCTTGAGGCGGCTCACGACCGCATTACTGACCGATCGGGGGGTACGCATGATTTCGTGCAACACACCGTCTACCCGAAACCGAACCCGCAAGTCCTTGTCGGTTGGTTCAATGTGGAGGTCTGAAGCCCGCTCGGCCGATGCCTTGGCAATAAGCATGTTCACAAGTTTGACGATCGGAGCTTCTTCAGTGGAGGCCTCGACGGCATTGAGATCCTGGGTCTCCATTTCGTCGTCGCCAAATCCGGCGAAGTCGGTGACAGAATCGTCAAGACCTGCGTTATTCGCAATGGCGTTCTCAACATCGGTGCGGGTGGCGACCTTGGCGAGGACGTCACGACCCGAAATCGCCCTGATATCGTCGATGGCCAAGACATTGGCGGGGTCCGACAGGGCCACCACCAGTTTGTTGTCTTCGAATCCAATGGGAATCGCCGCATATCGGCGGGCCAGCGCATCGGGAATGAGAGCGGTGGCGGCCGGATCAATCGTGATCTCCTTGAGATCAACGAACTCGACCCCAATGGCCTTGGCGAGGGTACGCACCAGGTCCCGTTCTGAGACGATGTTCTCTTCGACAAGAACTCGACCCAGCGGTCGCCCAGTCTCGGCGGCCATGGCCAAACCCTTTTCAAGGAGCTCTTGAGTTAGCAGCCCCTCTTCGAGAAGAAGGCTGGCGAGGTGTCCGCTATCACGTGTCATGATGCCCTAGTTGGAGTCCTGCGTCTCGCCGAGTTCCCGAGCCAAAGCGCTCAGTCCGCCGCGGCGACGGCGTAGGTTGGCGGCCCGCTCACTGAGCGTTCCCTCCATGTCATCGTCAGCATCGTAGTCGACGGTGACAATCTCGACGGAGTCGTCGTCCCCGGCGGCCACTTCGCCGATCACTCCCGACAGAACCGACTGGAGTAGATCATCGTCATCGACATCGTCTTCAAAGGAGTTCGAATCGACTGAGGGAACCTCATCTTCATACAAAAGATCACTGCGATTCATGGAGAACGTCCCCGAACCACCCAGGTTTGGCTCGGCGAGCACCTCGGTTTCCTGGTAGGTGGGTACGGTTGTGAAACGCTCCTCGGTTACGGTTATGAGTTCCTGACGAACCAGATTGGCCATGGCCTTGGCCACGACGAACTCAGAAGTACCCGTTCGATGAGCAACTTCGGCGATCGTTCCGTGCCCGCCAAGAGCGGCCAGCAGCTTCCAGGTATCAACTTTCAACGTGACATCGCTGGCACCTTCCGGCAATGATTGGGCCATCCGCAACCCGAATTTGGTGCCAGGAATCACTTCTTCGATGTCAGCCCATTGTTCAGCCCGACGATCAGCCTCGGAAAGACAGATCTCCACGTCGACCATTTCACCGGCGTCATACCGTGGTGCGACGTCGTCTCCGAAATCGAACGTGCCACGGCCGGGACGGGAAAGGCGGAAAATCACTTCGGTACCCTGCTCGACCAGGAAGTCTCTCAAGTCGGCGGCGGTGTGGCCCTCGCTCAGGACCTGGGTGACGGTTTGTTCGCGGCGCTCGACCCGCATCCAGTCATCGGTATCGACAAATCCCGCGTTCAACAGATCGGAACGGAGATCATCGTCGCGACGCGTCGTGGCATACACGAGTCTCCCGTCGGTGAGATAGATCTTGCCTTCCACTCCGCCTGCTTCGACTCGCAAACAGCCGGTCTTCTGGGATCGTGCCAACATCCGTAGCACTTCACCAAGCGGAATCGACTCGAGGCGTCCCGTCAGCGCCATTTCATGACTCCTTCGTAGTCCTGTTCAACAATCTTCGGCCGATCTTGGCAGCGCCTTGAGAGCTTTACAGGACCTGGCGGGCCGCCGCGGCCATGGCCGTTCGATCGGGCACTACCCCGGTCCAAATGGTGAAAGCGGCCACGGCTTGACCAAGAAGCATGTCGACAC
The DNA here is from genome assembly GCA_024641305.1 of bacterium. GTDB lineage: Bacteria > Actinomycetota > Acidimicrobiia > Spongiisociales > JAENVV01 > JAENVV01. The sequence continues at coordinate 167,871 of JAHEDI010000001.1, forward strand.
CTGGCGAACACGGGATCCCCAGCTGAAGCGCTCGCAAGGCTGCCGGGGTGGGACGATCACCGTAGGGCATGTCCACCAAACCGACAGCAACTTCGAGCAGTCCAGGTGGAAGGCTTTCGCCTGCCATTCCGACCCGGGTGGCATTGACGACTACCGAGCCCGGTATCGGGGTCTCCCATGCGACAAACCGGGCCGACGACCCGGTTCGGTCGAGCAGCGCCCGGGCCCGATCCTCGTTCCGGGTGCTCAGATACACGCGGTAATCGGCCTGGCGGCCTTCTTCGACGGCCACGAGGGCAGCGGCGGCGGCACCGCCCGCCCCGAGGATCAGGGTCGGGGCGGATACGTTCACCTGCTCGAACGCGTATTTGACTCCGGCCACATCGGTGTTTTCGGCCACCAGAGAACCGTCCTGATCAATCCACCAGGTGTTGGCCGCCCCGATCCTCCCGACAAGATCCGAGCGCCGATCGGCGAGTTCCGCTGCGAGATGTTTGTGTGGGGTCGTGATGTTGGCTCCGGTCAGCACGCCGTCGCGCAATTCCCTGGCGGCGACTTGCATTCCGTCCGCATCGACTCGCCGGGCCAGATACTGACCGGGAATACCAGCCGCCGAGAGGGCGGCGGTATGCATGGCAGGAGACCTTGAATGGCTGACCGGATCGCCAAGCACGACCAATCGCATCATGGAAAGAGGCCTTCGGCCTTCGCCTTGTCCTTCCAACCCAAAAACTCGTTGTAGTCGGCTGTGAAGCTATGTGAACCATCCGCGGCGGTCAGGACGTAGTAGATGTAGTCGGTGACGGGCGGGTCGGCAATCGCCTCGAGCGAGGCCAACCGGGGCCCTCCGATCGGAGTGGGCGGGAGACCGAGGTTCAGGTAGGTGTTGTACGGGGAGTCGATCTCCAGGTCATTGAGTGTCAGTCCAATCCCCCTGGCATCGAGGGCATACAGCACGGTGGCGTCAATCTGGAGCGGCATGCCAACCTCGATCCGATTGACGATGACCGAGGCAACGCTAGGCCGATCAATGTCAACTTTGGTCTCGGCTTCGATGATCGAGGCGGCCACGATCCCTTCGTAGATCGTGAACCCCCGCTCGGTCCACGGTGACCAGTTGATCGAACCGACTCTGGTCTCCATCGTCCGCGCCAGCTTACCGAGGATGGCGGCAGCACTCGCGTCAGTCTCAAACTCGTATGTGTCGGGAAATAGCAGGCCTTCCCAAGCCTGAATGGTGTCGAAATCACCATCTAGCAGCGAGCTTTGGACGGCCCCACTCAACAACGCTTCTTCCAGTTCGCCTTCCGTAAAGGGGGTTTGAGTAGAGACTTCAGTGAGGACTTCACCGATTCGAAGCCCCTCTCTCACGGTGATGCGGTAAGTCTCAAAGGCCGGTCCGGCCAGCAAAGCGGCGATCACGTCATCCATGGACATCCCGGTGGTGAGGTCGTACCGTCCCGCCCCGAGTCGTTGCTCATAGCCGCCATCTTTGACCGCCTGCTCAAACTCTTTGGCTGACGCAATGACATCGGCTTCCTGAAGCAGCGACCCGATGGTCCTGGCTGACGCCCCGGCCGGAACCTCCACGGCCACCGGAACACCCACCGTGGCAGTAGAGGCCATCGTCGTCGGGGAGGCGCCATCGAGGAATCCCGAGAACATGGCTTTACCGACCAGGCCAAGCCCGAGTATCGCCACAAGGACGATTACCACGGCCAGTACACTGCGATTTCGCGGTTCTTCAAACGATGTCATGGCTCTCTCCTGCGGGTTGAATGTCGAGCCAGCGCTGCAGCAGAACCGCCGCCGCCACTTTGTCTACGACCTTTCTTCTCTTTTCGCGACGTACCCCGGAGTCGATCAGGACCGATTGGGCGGCAGCGGTGGTGAAGCGCTCATCGACCGTTTCGACTGGGAGTCCGGTGATCCCGGCCAGATGATCGGCAAACCCAACGGCTGCCCGGGCCGCCGCGTCGTTCCGGCCCTGCAGGTGGGTCGGCAGGCCAACGACGATGCGTTCAACATCACTCTCGGCAACGATCGAGACCACTTCCGAGTCAAACACGCTCGCCTCAACCACCCGAAACGGTTGGGCGGTGATATGTAGTTGATCAGAGAGGGCAACGCCGATTCGGGTGGTACCGTAATCGACGCCCATGACGCGTCCCAGGGTTCTATACCTCCGTGAGGGTTCTCTCGGCACTTTCCCTGGCCGCTTCGAGCGCCGCCCCCAAGTTACTACCGTTCGGCCCACCTGCTTGCGACAACTCGGGGTCCCGGCTACCTCCCCCACCCAGGAAACCTGCTCCAACCGCAACCAGTTCGGCGGCAGACACTCCCCGATCAACCAGGTCCTTTGTCACCAGTCCAACGAGGGCACCTTTCCCTCCGAAAGCAGATCCGATCAGGACAATCCCAGAGGCAATCCGATCACGAACGGCCATCGCAAGGAGGCGTAGCTCGTCTGGTCGCAAATCCGACCGCTCGGTGACGACGATGACCGCCTCGCCAATGGCGACGGCCCTAGCAGCCAGTTCAGCTGCATCAGCAGAGCGGGCCTGATCGGCCAGGGCAGCGAGTTGCGACTCGAGCGACTGATTCTTGGCAAGTAACGCCTCGACACGGGCCGGCACATCTCCTGGTGCGGCCCTAAGCAGAGAACCCGCACTGTCGAGGGCTCGACGCAATCGGCTCAAGTAAGTGTATCCATCAGTTCCCGACAGAGCTTCTATCCGACGAACGTTCGAGCCGACCGAAGACTCGGTCGTCAGCACAATCGGGCCAACCTGGCCGGCACTCGGAGTATGGGTGCCGCCGCACAGCTCCTTGGAGAACTCGCCGATCCGGACCATCCGGACCGTATCGCCATATTTATCGCCAAAGAAGGCCAGCGCACCCTGGGCCTTCGCGTCGTCCATCGAGGTAACCAATGTCTGAATCTGCGGGTTCTCGATGATCTGTTCGTTGGTGAGACGCTCGACTTCGAGGATCTCTTCATCGGTTAACGACGCATGATGGTTGAAGTCGAATCGCAATCGCCCCGGCTCAACCAGGGAACCAGCTTGATGTGCCTGAGCACCGATAACGGCGCGCAATGCAGCATGCACAAGGTGAGTTCCGGTGTGCGACTTGCGAATTCGTTCCCGGCGCGGGGAATCGATCGCCAGCTCGGCGAGCTGGCCGGTCTGTACAAACCCACTGGTCACTTTGCCTCGGTGCCCATGAAAACCTTGCACGGCATGCTTGGTATCGGCGACGACCACGACCCCGGTCTCCGTGCGTATCGTGCCGGTGTCTCCGACCTGGCCGCCGCTCTCGGCGTAGAACGGCGTGACATCGAGGAACACCTCAACCGACTGGCCTTGCTCTACGCGTTCCACCTGGTCACCTTCTGAAAGCATGGCCAGCACGGTCCCGGTACTTGCCTCTACTTCATAACCAACAAAGGTCGTCGGGCCGATCGTATCGAGCACCGACAGATACATCTGACCCAGCGCAGCCTCGGCACCGCCCGTAAAGGCCGCTTTCGCCCTCGCTCGCTGGGCGGACATTTCGGCGCCGAATCCTTCCTCGTCGACCGCATGGCCTGCTTCGGCGGCGATCTCTTTCGTCATCTCGATCGGGAAACCGAACGTGTCATGCAGCTTGAACGCCACCGGCCCGGGGAATACTCCACCGGGCTCCAAATTGGAGAGCGCCTCGGACATGAGACTCTGGCCCGCTTCCAAAGTGCGACGAAATTGTGTTTCCTCACGCTCGGCCACCGTCAACAACAGATCACGTTTGTCGACAAGGTTGCGATGCCCTCCGCCGAGTACTTCAACCACAACCTCGATGAGACGAGGCATGATGAGGCCGTCGCCTCCGAGTTGCCAGCCGTGCCGCACTGCCCGGCGCAGTACCCGGCGCAATACGTAGCCCCGTCCAGCATTCGACGGTGTAACCCCATCCCCGACCAGCATCGCCACCGTTCTGGCGTGATCGGCGATGATCTTCAATGAGACATCGACCGTCGGATCCTCACCGAAGGTTACCGAGCCGTAGGCTGCCGCCTCGTCCAGAATGGGACGAACGGTGTCGATTTCAAAAATCGAGCCGGCCTTCTGTAGCACCATCGCGACCCGCTCCAGACCCATCCCGGTATCAATGCTCTTGGCTGGGAGGTCGCCCACTACGTGATAGGGCACATCCTGAATATTCTGCATGAAGACCAGGTTCCATATTTCGACGAACCGGTCTTCGCCCCCGCCAATCGGCCCACCGTCAGCACCAAATTCGGGGCCTCGATCGTAGAAGATCTCCGATGATGGCCCACAGGGACCCGCCACGCCCATTTGCCAGAAGTTGTCCTTGCCGCCCCGCTGCAAGCGGTCCGGGTCGATGCCTTCCTGGGTGAGCCAAATTTCGGCGGCTTCGTCATCGGTCTCATACACGGTGTACCAGAGTCGATCCTCTGGCAATCCGAGAATCGTCGTCACGAATTCGTGGGCCCAGGCAATGGCTTCCGGTTTGAAGTAGTCCCCGAAACTGAAGTTGCCAAGCATCTCGAAAAACGAGATGTGACGATCGGTGGAGCCAATAATGTCGATATCGATGGTCCGCACGCACTTTTGGGGCGAAACGGCCCGGTCGAACGGAGGAGCCTCCTCGCCGAGAAAATACGGTTTGAACGGCACCATGCCGGCGTTCGTCAACAGCAATGTCGGGTCGATCGGGATCAACGATGCTGAAGGACGGACAACATGACTCCGCTCGGCGAAGAAATCAAGAAATGCTTGGCGAATCTGGTTGCTGGTTTCCATGAAGGCGGCAGCTTAGCTTTCGGGACGCATTGACCGAATCGGTTATCGGCTTGGCGGCTTGGGTAATTGGCCGCGAGCCGCCATTCGGGCCGCAATATCGACCTCAGTCCCTTGCGCGGTCGGTACATACAGTGAGTCGATACCGATACCTTCCGGCAAATACTGCTGACGAACGTGATGGTCGGGGTGATCGTGGGGATACACGTAGGTGTTGCCGTGACCCAACCGGGCCGCCCCGGCGTAGTGGGCATCACGTAGGTGGGGCGGTACTTCGGCCGAAGCATTGCTCGCCACGGCCTGCCTCGCCTTGCCCATGGCGACCGTGACCGAATTCGATTTTGGGGCGGCTGCCAGGTAGATGGCGGCATGGGAAAGGGCGAAGGCAGCTTCTGGTAGGCCGACCACCTGGAGCGCTTGAAAAGCTGCGACGGCGACTTGCAACGCATAGGAGTCGGCCATTCCAATGTCCTCGGACGCCAGGATGATCATCCGGCGTGCCACGAACTCAGGATCTTCCCCGGCGTCGAGCATCGTATGCAGCCAATACAACGAGGCATCGATATCAGACCCACGCAAGCTCTTGATGAATGCCGAAACCACGTCGTAGTGGTTGTCACCGTCCTTGTCGTACTGAACGATTCGTCGCCCGAGCGCCTCGGCAATGTCATCCAAGGTGATGACAGCTTGACCGCGACCGACCGCAACTATGGCCGCGGTCTCCAGCGCATTGAGGGCAAGTCGACCATCTCCGCCGACTCGATCCGCTAAGGCATCCAGTGCATCTTCATCAATGGCGATATCGAGATCGCCCAACCCGTTCGGATCCGTCAATGCCCGTTGGATAAGTCGGGCGATATCGGCTGCCTCCAGGCGATGGATCCGGAACAGGGTGCACCGAGAAAGCAACGGTGAGTTCACCTCGAAGAACGGGTTCTCAGTCGTTGCGCCGACGAGAATCACCGTTCCATCCTCGACCCCGGGGAGCAGGGCGTCTTGCTGCGACTTCGAGAACCGATGGATCTCGTCGAGAAACAACACCGTTCGACGTTCTTCCGTCTCCAGGCGATATCGAGCAGACGCCAGTATGGCTCTGACGTCTTTGACGGTGGCTGATGTGGCCGAAAGCGGCTCAAACGTTGCCGAAGATTCCGAGGCAACGAGTCGGGCCAGCGTCGTCTTTCCGGTGCCCGGCGGGCCAAATAAGATCATCGATACCGGGCGGCCCTTCTCGACCATGGTCCGAAACGCGGCCCCTTCTCCAAGCAGTTGGGCGTGGCCGACCACCTCTGACAAACGTTGCGGTCTCATCCGGGCAGGCAACGGAGCGGCCCGCATCCGTCGCTCGGCTTTTTCGGCTGAAAACAGGTCTTCCATCAGTCCCCGGGGGCTTGTTCCGTCAACCTGGCTTTCACCTCGGGGCGCAGATCAATCCCGAGCTCACGCAACTGCAGGTCGGTGACTCTGGTCGGCGATGCGGTAAGCGGATCGATTCCGCGCTGGGTCTTCGGGAACGGAATGACATCGCGGATCGAGTCGCGCTCCAACAAGATGGCAAGCAATCGGTCCACCCCGACTGCGAACCCGGCATGAGGAGGGGTGCCGTAGCGCAACGCCTTGATGAACCATCCAAAGCGCGACTGGGCTTCCTCGTGTGAGATACCGAGCACTTCGAACACCTTGGCCTGTACCTCAGGGTCGTGAATACGAACGCTCCCCGACCCGAGCTCGGATCCGTTGAGAACGAGATCGTATGCCTGGGCGATCGCCGTCTCCGGGCGTTCCACCATGTCATCGAGGCTGACTGGCTGGGTAAAGGGGTGATGAGCCGGCGCCAGGCTGCCATCGTCATGCACGTCAAATACCGGAAAATCGGTAACCCAGGTGAACGCCAGGTGCTCGTGACCCTCAGGCTTGCCAAGCTGGAGCCGGATGGGTCCAAGAACCGCCCCGGCCACCTTGGCCATATCGGCCACCAACAGCACGGTGTCGCCCGGCCGGGCATCAAACCGTTCCACGAGGCCCGCCAGTTCAGCTTCTGAAAGGAATTTGGCAATCGGCGAGCGCCAAGTGCCGTCCTCTTCAAGCACGAGCCAGGCAAGACCTTTGGCACCAAGTGCCTGAGCATCCGAGACGAGGCCATCGAGACCACTCCTCGAAAAGCCGAGTGCTCCGGCGTTGATCCCCCGCACTACGCCGCCCGATTCGAGTGCGCCACCGAAGCCTTTGAACTCCGTCCCGGCGAAGACCGAAGACACATCGACGATTTCCATACCAAACCGGAGGTCGGGTTTGTCAGATCCGAACCGATCCATCGCCTCGGCATAGGTGAGCTTCGGCAGCGGAATAGGGAGTTCGACTCCTCGCACCGCCTTGACGGACGCAGCGACGGCTTTCTCGATCATGGCCTGGACATCTGCGGCCGTCCAGAAGGACCCTTCAATGTCGAGCTGGGTGAACTCGAGCTGTCGATCGGAACGGAAGTCTTCGTCGCGGTAGCAGCGGGCGATCTGATAGTAACGGTCAACCCCTCCGACCATCAGAAGCTGCTTGAACAGCTGGGGCGATTGCGGAAGTGCGTAGAAATCTCCCTGACGGAGGCGAGACGGTACAAGCATGTCACGCGCCCCTTCGGGAGTTGAGGCGATCAGCGTCGGCGTCTCGACTTCGAGAAATCCGGCCTCCGCCATGGTGGTGCGCATCGCATGAACGGCTGCCCCGCGAGCCCGGAGGGCCGCCGCCATTGGGGGACGACGAAAATCGAGGTAGCGGTACTCGAGCCGAATGAGTTCTTCGGTATCAGCCCGATCGTCAATCATGAATGGCAAGGGGTCCGAGGCGCTGAGAATCGTCACTTCGGCTACGCCAACCTCGACGGCCCCAGTAGGCATGTCGGGATTCTCAGTCCCGTCCATACGTGCCCGCACCTCTCCAACCACTGAAATGCAATACTCCATGCGCAGTTCATGGGCGGCCGGGATGGCATCCGGGTCAATGACGACCTGAACGATCCCCTTCACGTCTCGCAGATCCACGAATACGACCCCCCCGTGGTCGCGCCGTTTGGCCACCCAGCCCGCCAGACGAACGGTATCGCCAATGCGGGCAGCTGAAAGCTCGCCCGCGTAGTCGGTTCTCAAAGGCTCTTTAGCCATGTCACAATCTCCTCAGATCCAATAACAACTTGTGACCCATCGTCGAGTCGCTTGGCGACGACCTGGCCAGATTCCCACTCATCCCCAACCACGATGACGGCCACGGCGCCTCGTCGATCAGCGGCTTTGAACTGCGCCTTGAGCGACCGTTGATCAGGCAGTCCGTCGGATCGTATCCCCGTCGCCCGAAGAGTACTCAGCAGGGCACGCGCCTCCGCCCGGTATCGGTCAGTGTTGACCACGAACACATCGAGAGCAGGATCCACGGCGTCTGGTACCGACAAGGCGATCCGATCGACACCCAGGGCCAGTCCTACTCCCGGGACCGGTGGGCCGCCTAACAATTCGGCCAATCCGTCGTAACGACCACCACCACCGACCGCGGTCTGGGCGGCGTCGAGTGCAGAACCCACATACTCAAACGCGGTTCGTGTGTAGTAGTCGAGTCCGCGTACCAGTCGGGGCGCTAGTCGGTACGGGACACCGGCGGAATCAAGACGACTCCGAACCTCGGAAAGATGCGTTTGGCAAGCCTCGCACAAGTAGTCGATCGGAGACGGAGCGTCGGCGACCACCCCGGCACAGACCTTGCAGTCGAGCACCCGCATCGGGTTCATTTCCAACGTTCTCAGCGAGTCCTGACATAACAGACCACGGCGTTCCTCCAACCATGCGCGCAGCGCTTCTATATAGGTGGGGCGGCACTCGTCATCGCCGAGCGAGTTGAGCTGAACGGTCACGTCCGGTACCCCGGTCGCCGTTAGATACCGATACCCGAGTTCGATCACCTCGGCATCGGCATCGGCGGCATCGGTACCCAGGTACTCGAGCCCGACTTGATAAAACTGGCGCCGCCGGCCGGCCTGGGGCTGTTCGTACCGGAACATCGCTCCCGAATACGCGACTTTCATAACCCCTTGAGCTCCAGCCTGGATGAAAGCGCGCACCACGCCGGCCGTTCCTTCAGGACGGAGCGTAAGCGAGCGACCCTTCTTGTCCTCAAACGTGTACATCTGCTTTTGGACGACTTCAGTCGACTCACCGACCCCCCTGTTGAAGACTTCCGTCGATTCGAAAAACGGAACCATGATGAGGTCGTACCCGTAGGCCTCGGCCATGGATTCCCAGGTCGAAAGCAAACGGCGCCACACCCGTGAGTGGGGGGGCAAGATGTCATCGGTGCCTTTGGGGGCGCGCAAGCTCATGGGCTCAGTCCTTGCAGGAACGGGTTGGTGCGACGTTCTCGACCAACGGTAGTAGCTGGTCCGTGGCCAGGAAAAACAACGACGTCGTCGCCGAGGGTCAATACCCTCTGCTTCATGCTCTCCATCAGCTGCTCAAAGCTGCCCCCTGGTAGATCCGTCCGGCCGATCGAACCAGCGAAGAGCTGGTCTCCCGAGAGGAGAAATTCCTCACCGACTACCCGGAAGCAAACATGTCCCGGAGTGTGTCCGGGTGTGTGGATCACCTCAACATCTAATCCGGCGAGCCGAATTACCTGCCCGTGGTTGAGGGGTTCGAAGTCGGGCACCGTGAGCGGTTCGGTCAATCGAATTCCCATCAGGGCTTGAACCTGACTGCTGGGGTCCAAGCTCAGGTAGTCGTCATCGGGATGGACGTACGCCTTGATCCCATAACGGCTGGAGACCTGGCCGGCGGCTCCCCCATGATCGACATGACCATGGGTAACCAGCAGCGCCACCGGAGCAACATCGAGCGAAGTGATGAGCTCGACGATCGAGTCAATATCCGGAGGTGCATCGACGATGAACCCCGGCCTGCCCCGATCAGGAGCCACCACGTATGTGTTGGTTTGGGCAACCCACAGGGAGCGCGACTCAATGAGCAAAGCGGCCTTCTTGATCGGGAAGGCCGCTTTGAGTGCAATCTATGTTCTTGGTCATTTCTCGGCCTTCACTGTGAAGGCCAGCAGATTAGCCGGAGGTCTAGGGGGTGCAGTAGGCGGTGATCGGATCTGCCGTCGGTGACACGTCGCGCCAATCCCCTGGCTCAGGTATGAACGCGTCAGCCAGCTGCGGATCGAACTCGAACCCCTGAATCACGCCTTCGGCCGGCGGTCGGAAGTGGATCTCAAGCCGGTTCCCGGTTTGGTCCTTGTACCCGTACAGGGCCCCGTAGATAACCGATTGGTTCGTCGAGGTCACGATCCCGTTTGAGAACACCAAATGGTGCACCTCACCCGGCACGGACTGGAAATTCTGGCCAAGTGTCAGAGTCCCTGCCGGATTCTTCATGACGATCAAGGCGGTCGCAGGGTCACCGGTCGGTGTGGAGCCGCCCTTGGGGGTTCCCTGAATCTCGAAGGAACCATCAACGATCAGGACGAAGTTGTCGGTGAATTTGTCCTGGTGGAAGTTCACAACGCTGCCGTCACCGGAGGCCACCACGTGAACGCCTTTGAGATTGTTGGGGTTGGCAGCAAGGTAGGTTCGGAAAGCATTCAAGTTGGCGTAGTAGGTGATGGTATACCCGGTGTAGTCGCCCGCCTTGAACGTGAAGCTGGGGAGGGCAACGTCCGGAACCGGCTGCAAGTCATTGGCATTGGGGATGAGCGTGGCACCCCCGATGTTGGACCCTGCCTTGAGCGCAGGGTCTGCGGTCTTCACTTCCCCACCGAGCACCGTAGCCTTCTTGAAATATGAGCGCAGGTAGGCCGAGATCGAGTTGTCAGAGCGGATCTGAACCGTCGAACCATATTGGGTCGAGGCCGACAAGTCGTTGATCCGTCCCTGGACGTTGACTTCCGACTGCACGAAGACGTTCGAGCCGTTATTGATGGTCAGGTCTCCGTAGATCGTCAACGTGCCTTGTCCCCGATACGGGTCGTCGTTCTTGAAAACGTTCGTTTGACTTGAGATGGTGACGTCCTCACCCGAGTAGGCATCGCCATAGATCGTCTTGAAGTTTGAGCCGATCACGCCACCTTTGGACGCAAACAGGGCATTCGTGAAGCCGCCGAGCGGCACCAACTCGACGTCAAGCAGAACCTTCTTGGCAACGGCTCCCCGGGCAGTGCGGTTGGGCGACCAACCCCAGGCCTCAACATGATATTTCAGGTTGTCGACTTTGGTGACCGCCACCCAATATTCACCCTGACCATCGACCGCGCCTTCGACGACGGTGTCGAGGGTCTCGATGTCGCAAGCTCCCCCGGCCAGAATACCTGTGGATACGAATCCGACGCTCTGGGCGTCGGTGCGCCAGTTGTCCACGTCGTACGTGAGTTTGGCGATCGCTTCCTTGGCGCCCGCTTCGGCGACGTTCAACGATTGCGTGCGATTCCGGTCGAAAGCGACCTGGTCCAGTTCATGGACAGCCAGCGAATACCACGTCGCGCCCAGCGCGAACACGATGAAGGAAACGGCCAGGGCCGTCATGATGCCGATCCCGTCTTCGTCAGATCTGAGGCGTCGGAACAATGTGCGCATGGGTTTCACTTTCTAACAGTTGGCCGCATTGGGGGTCCAGATATTGCGACCGGCAACTTCGGTTGATTCCAGTCGGGGGCTGATTCGGTCCAGCGGACTCCGGTCGACCCAGATGGCGATACGTACGACTTTTCCGTAACTCGGTGAGGCGGCTGGCAGGCCCGTGTTGTTGATTTCGTTTCGACCCTGATTCTCGAATAGGAATTGGGCTACCCCCAGCTCAAGAGCCATCGCCTCATTCGCCACCGTATCGTTCACGGTGATGTATGTGAGTCCTCCGTCGCCGGAGCGTTGTAGATCGGTGCTGACCCCATCACCGTCAACATCGACCAGTCGGTAGATAACGTGGCGGGTCGTCTCGGGGGGGATCGGATTTGAGCGCGTGATGAATGAAAGGGTGTTCGAGGTATCACCCGGAGCCGGCTCACAGATCGTTTCTGCACCTCGCAGCTCGTTATCGATCTGCTGGAGAACCAGGCGAATGTCGTCATTGCTGCGGGCGGCATTTTCAATGTCCCTGGTCGCATTCAATGATGACGTCAGGACGCTGGAGAATACGATACTGACGATGGTCAGCAAAAAAATGGCGACCATTAGCTCCGTAAGCGTGAGGCCTCGTTCGTCGCTGCGTAGCCGGTCGAGAATCATGATCAGTCCGCCGATGGATCAATGTAGACAGCGTTCACATTGAGCTTCTCGGACTCGTAGTGCAGACCGAGGTCATAGAGGACGATCCGCCCGCCATCCTGGGCATAATCACTCGTAGCTCCTGCCGGGACCGCTAACGGCTTGGGAGCCCCGGCGCCGACCGCCTGGAGCGCGTAGTCGACGACTCGATAGTCGAGGTCGACGGTGACCATCGGAAGTTTCGTCTCAAACCAGGTCCGGGACCGGGATGCCGCGCCGTCAACCGTCGATGCCGTACACCAGCCGCGCACCGTCACCGATCCCGATACCCGATATTCAAGATACGGGCGGCCCGATGTGCTGATCGAGGTCGTGATCGGAGCGCCACCCCACAGCTGAACCGTGTTCTCAATGTTCGTCCCGGTATCGCAATCCGAGCCATAATTGGCTCTGTAATCGATCGCCGTATTTGTACCATTCGGGTTCACGACGACATATTTTCTGCCAACCGGATCCCACTGCTTGATGATCATCGTTGACATGATCGGGTTCGGCAACGCCACAACCCCTTGCCCGGCCAGGACATCAACCCGAGTGTCAGGCATTGTGATCACGACCCACCCGAAGAAATCGCCGGTTCCACCGGTGTCCGGGTAGGCCGTATCGTCGAGAAAGTGCAGGTCCCCGCCGTCGTAGTTGTTGAGAGAGGCCGTGATCTGCTGATATCCGTCTATGGGCGTGTCATCACGGTCGACCGTGCCACCGAACACGATGGCCGAGGTCGCCGAAGTCGGGTTCTCCCGGCGGAACATGTCAAACTTGTACGAGGCTGCACCGAGCGGAGCGAATCCTCCGTATAGGTTGGTACGCACCCACGGCTCGGTGTACTCGGTAAATCCAACGCCGATTTTTGCCGGGAATTTGGTTGTCGTGGCCAGTTGCGCGAACGGAAACTTGTCGTCCGGTGGTGGTGCGGCCGGGACCGGGTCGACTTCCGTGAACAGGTATCCATTCACCGCATAATCGGTTGTCTCCGTAATCTCGATGTCCTGGCCCACGACCCCGACATGGTTCAGTCTGGCAAGCGGCTGATTGAAGAGGACGCCGGTCGCACCAAATTGAAGAGGAGGCAGCGTGCTGGCGTCATCGTCGGAAATGAACTCCGTCTTGGCTGCCGGCAGGGAGAAGATTGTATCGTCGGGGGTTCCAAAGAGCCCGTCAGCGCCCTCCCACTGCAACCTCGAAGAGTCGGTACCGGTTATACGGATAGAGGAGCCCGACACGAAGTCAGAGGTCGCACTCACCGTCGCGATAGGGAAATTCACCGAAGCATCAAACTGCTCACGTTCGTTGATCGTCGACCAGAAAAATTCATCTCCGACGTAGTCGATCGGGGGCCGGGTGCCTGTGGTGGTCCAGGTGTCCCAATCGGTGCCGTGGGCGTAGGCACCTGGATAGGTTCCGGAACCCGATGGTCCAATCCGCAACGCGCCGCCCGCCATGTTGACCGTGCCCGAAACGAACGGCTGGGATGGCTCCTGATACTCGGCAACGATGGTTTCGAGACGAACTTCCTTGCGGAACCCACCCG
>JAHEDI010000087.1 GCA_024641305.1 bacterium
CCGACTCCTACGCGCCGCGGGCCCAGTTCAACGTCCCGATCCGTACCGTGCTGGTCGACACTGCCACCGGCGCTGCCGAATATGGGGTTGGGGGCGGCATAACCTACGACTCGACCTCAGGGGGCGAATACGCCGAGACGATGCTGAAAACCGAGGTGCTGGGGAAGTCGACCGAACGGTTCACGTTGCTCGAAACCATGCGCGGGAACCCGGGCAGTGGGATCTGGTTACTCGACAGACATCTGGATCGCCTGGCCGACAGTGGCCGCTACCTCGGTTTCTCGCTGGATCTGGCGGCCATCCGGGCGGCCTTGGAGATTCTTGAGTTCGAGGCAGTATCCAGAGTCCGTCTGCTGGCCAACGACGACGCCTTCTCCCTGGAATCGGCGCCGCTGGTCGAACGTACCTCCCCGATCAAACTGGTGATCGACTCGGTCCCGGTTGATCGTCGCGACTGGCGCCTCTTCCACAAAACGACGTCGCGCCGGACCTACGAGGAGGCTGCCGCCCGCCACCCCGAAGCGGATGACGTCATCCTCATCAACTCCGACGGCGACATAACCGAAACCACCATCGGCAATATCGCCGTGGAGATCGGTGGGACCTGGTTCACGCCGCCGGCGACCGACGGACTCCTGGCGGGCACCTACCGGGCTGAGCTACTGAACAGCGGCTATCTCTTTGAACGGTCGTTTACGGTTCAGGAGGTACAGAAGGCCACTGCGATAGCCGTCCTCAACTCCGTCCAAGGCTTCAAGAACGCGATACTCCTTTGAGGCCAGCCGGGCAAGAAGATCGGTGTGCGGCGTTCTAGGCTTCGACCGGCGAGCGGATCGCAGCACCCCGATCCAACCGCTGGGCGGCGACCGAAAGAGGAAGCGTGAAGGATTCGTTGCAAGTTGGAGTCAAACACCGTTTGACCGAGCAGGTCACGGAGGCGCTATCGCCTCCCCACCTCAAGCCGATCGTCGTGCTTTCAACCCCGAACATGATCTTGCTCATGGAGATGGCGTCGTTGGGCGCCGCCCAACCGCACCTCGACGACCACGAAACGACGGTGGGAACCCACGTAAACGTGTCGCACGAGTCGGCGGCCCGCCAGGGTGACACCGTGATTGTCGACAGCGAACTCATCGAGATCAACCGGCGACGCCTCACCTTTGCCGTCCGGGTCTCGGTAGGTGACCGGCTGATCGGCGAGGGAACCCATCAACGGGCAGTCATCGACCGATCAGCATTCGCAACATGAGAATCGAAGGCATCGACGTCATCTTCTATTGGGTAACGGACATCGACCGGGCGATCGAGTTCTACTCCGATGCACTGGGCATCAAGCCGGGACCGCGGTACGGAGATTGGCAGGAGATGAACCTCCCTGGACCGGTCCGCTTCGCGCTCCACGGAGGTAGTGAGAAGGCCCGGTCGGTAAATGCGATCGTTTCCTTTCGCGTCCCGAGTCTCGACACGGCCATGGCTGAGATGGCAGGCAAGGGCTATCAGCCAGTGACGGCGATCACCAGCACAGGAACAACGCGATTCGCCGAGTATGCAGATCCAGACGGCAACCTGGTTCACATCCTCGAGCGATCTTCCTGACTGTCACGGCCCCACCTCGTCAGGTGACCCGAACCCCTCTACGAACCGTGTCAGCCAGGTCCCGTAGGCCTCGGTCACATAGAAGTTGGAGTGACGCGCCGGTCGGGGACGCGGATCGAGGCTCAAGACCGTTTCGGCGGATTCAGGATCGGGAACCAGCTGATCAACCGTCTCCGCCACCGGGCCGCCGATGTAGTCGGTCCGGCGCCATAGATTCGTCCAGGACGGCGTCTCGTTAGATGCGGCCAGCTTGGCGCTGATCGACTCGAACAGGTCGGCATCGAAGTACTCAGGAAAGTACCTTGCATAGAGCCGGTTCAACGGGCACCCATGAGTGATCCAGCGGACCTTCCGGGCGACAGCCGGATCGAGCACCGCCAACGCGGCTGCCCCGAGCACACTCCCCTGGCTATGTGTCGACAGGATCACCCGCTCGCCGGCCGCGACCAAACCCCCGACCCGCATCAGAAGATGGGGGACGGCAAATTCGCCATAGGCAGGCGGGGCCCACGGGTGGAACCAGCGCGGCCAAAACGTTGAGACGTCCCAGATGATTCCAAATCCGCGTCGGGCACTCGGATCCCGGATCATCCAGCCGATGAGTGCTACTCCGATCACGGGTAAAACGACGACAGCCTTGCCGGCGAAAACTTCGTAGAACGGTGCCACATACGAATTCTTGTCTTTCGGTAGGCCCGCTATCAACGTCCACCCCACCCACGCCAACGCCGGCAATGATCCGACGAATCCCCCGAACAACATGCCGCCCACCCGATCGGTCAAAGCAGCCGTTGCTTCAGCCCCCCGGACCCGATTGATGAAGCCGAGATCTCGACCACGGTCAGCGCTGATCTTGTACCAGAGGCGTACCTCCTCGATGGGCCGTTTCGGCTCCCGAAACCGAAAGACCAGGATTGACATCACGGCTCCGGTCAGCCATCCCAAACCGACAAGTGCAAACCGGTTCGTAGTCGTCAAGTCGAACGTGGTGAGCCCAGGAACTCTGTCGATCCCGAGCACGTCGACTGCCATCCCCATGACGCCACCCCAAACGGCCACAATGAGCAATAGGGCCGGATACAGGAGGAAGATCCGGTCGAGGGACCAACCTGACCCTGCGGTCGAACGGGCCATCACGGCCCAGATCCCTGTTGCCATGAAGGTCACCCCGAAGCTTGTGAATACGACCACCGGTGTGAGCGGGAGAACTGCAGCCGATCCCCGACCGGAAGCCGCGGTCCAGGCCCCGAAAACCGTCCAGCCAAAGGCGGCTGCGACAAACATGAGTAACGACCGATGGCGCCGGGAACTAG
>JAHEDI010000088.1 GCA_024641305.1 bacterium
GCAGCGGTGTGACGGAAGTAGGCGTCTCCGTTACGGCCGACCGCCGGCTGTCCAGATTCGGAGGGAACCTGGAGCTCGCCGGTGTAACCGGCCTCGTCGAGCTTGCTGCGTAGCGCTTCTTCGGACGTCTTCTCTGGATCGAAACTGACTTCCACCACATGGAAGGCACTGGAGGCGTTGACGGTGCCCACACCGGAATCCTCGAGCAGAATCCGGCGGACCTCGACCACATGGTGGTCTGCATACATCATTGGAACGTCGATGACGAGCCTCTTCATGAATGCCTCCCCTTCGGTAGGAGCCGGCTCCGGTCAGGGACGTTGTTTGACATACCTCACCTTTCGAACCGTGTTGCGGTTCAATGTACCGTGTTGTGGGGCATCCTCCTTGAGTCGAAAGTCCCTAGTTCAGTGGGTCCTTTCTGGGATTTGGCCACTCCTGGCGGACGCAGGCGCACCGGCGACGTTTATTCCCAGATAAGCTCAAGTAGCTGGTTTTATCAGGATCTACCATGTCAAATACCGGTTCTAATTGATATGCCGGTAAACCGATAAGAGGACGAAACTAGAGATGAGGCCAACCACTCTCTTGTCGGCGGCGCGCCTTCCCGCCGGCAGCAAGATATCTCGACACAGGACAACGCCTGCCCGGAGATGGCAGGTCGCCGGACAATTGAGTCCGACGGATAATGGCTAGTCGCGGTGGGGCATGGCCTCATCGACCATGCCCCACCGCCTCATCAGGGCGTACTGAACCCGGAGCCTCTCGGGTCGTACCCGCCCGTCACCGCTCGGTCAGCACGAGATCGTGAGCTCGGCGACACAGGTGTCGGCACCGGAGCCACCGCGTGCCTCATCTGTACCGGGGCCGCCGATGAGGGTATCGCGGCCGGGATTACCCCACAGAAAGTCGCGCCCGCCCTTGCCGTACGCCTTGTCGACGCCGCGGCCCGCATAGATGCGGTTGGAACGCGAATTGCCCGTGAGGGTGTCGGCAAACCTCGAGCCAATGATGTCCTCTATGGCTTCGATCTCATCGACTCCCTGGCCGGTTCCGATACCGGTCTGCAGAGAGACCGTTACGCCACGCTTCGCCGAGGTATAGCTGACCAGGTCACGGCGGCCTTTTCCACCGTGGACCTCATCATTGCCATTGCCCGGGTGGATCGTGTCCGAGCCGTCGTCGCCGCACAAGATGTCGTCGCCGCCGAACCCGTAGATCGTGTCGCTACCTCCGAGGCCGGCGATTACGTCGTTGCCCTTGGTGCCCCTGAGGACATCGGGCCCATCGGTTCCAACGATCGTCGCCTGTACACCCTTGCAGAAGGCGACCGGTGGAAGTGTCGTCGTGGTCGTAGTCGTGGTGGTCGTAGTAGTAGTCGTGCTGGTAGTCGTGGTCGGGGTGTCTCCCGCGTTGCCCGGGAAGGTACGCGCGTTGATCTCTTGGATATTCGTCGCACCGTCGCCATCGGAATCAGCGCTCTCTATCGCGGCGAAGTTCTGGCCGGCGCTGGCCCACGCCTGGCCGTAGGAGTTGCGATTGCCGCCGGTCGGAGTGGTGTGGCACACCAGGCAAGTGTCGAGACGGGTCCCCCCCGTTCCGTACTCGTTGTTGAAGTTACCCAGAAACGGCGTGAAGGCAGCGCTCTCGGACGGGCGCATGACAACCAAGGCGAATACGGCCGCCAGCGCCACGACGCCAACGATCCCACCTTTGAGGAATCGCAACCTGCGAAGAACATCTTCGGGTTCACCGCGCAACCAGGCGGCACCTCGCTTGACTGATTCGTGGATCTGGCCGTGCCTCATTCGAACTCCCTTGCTCGCTTGTCACGGTCTCGCCGGTTTCCTCGAGACCCGCCATCGGGAGGATCGGGTGACGAAGGCTAAAGCGGCCTTAAGTCACGAATAAGCCCTAGCCGTCGATTATCGATTCGATGGTGGCGACAAGCTTCTTGACGGATAGCATGCCGTAGTCAAAGGAGAACGTCTCGCCGCCCTTCATGGTGATGACGGCCCGCTTCATCATGCCCTTCTTGGTGGCTTCGACTCGAGCGATGTCAGCCACCGGCAGGTCAACTGTCGCTTCGTCGTCATTTGAATAGCGGTACACGGTGTGGCCGCCGGCTGCGGCAAACGTCCCAACGTCCAGGAAGATGGCTTTGACGATGGTCTTGTTGCTCGATTCGTACAACGACTTGAACAGCATCCTCTCACTCGTAACAGTCAGTTTGCCCGTATACCGGCCGCCCTCCTCGGGGATGTAGTTGATCGTCCACTCGCCGAGTTCCTGCGCCATTGGCTTTGCCTTTCCTGTATACGGGTCCTGGCTTCACGCCTTGTATCGGCACCGGTACCAGGCTCCTCGAGGTTGTTCTGGCTGGGCCTAGTGACGAAGCCACGACGTGGGCCCGGTCTGCTCCGTAGGCCGACAGAACTGCAGCTCGGCCCTCAGGCGCCCAGGGCCTCCCTAGCCAGGGCAGCCCCGGCGCCGAGAGCACGGAGCTTGGCGCGGGCCACCTCACGTGACAGTGGGACGAGGCCGCAATTGGTCGAGGGAATGAGATTCTCGGCGGGCACGTACTCCAGCGCTCGCTCGATGGTGGCTGCGACCTCCTCGGGCGTCTCGATCTCGTTCGTGGCGACATCGATAGCGCCCACCATCACATCCTTGCCCGTCAACAAGCCAAGAAGCTCGATGGGGACGCGCGAATGGGCGGCTTCGAGCGATACCTGATCGATGGCGGAAGCGGCAATCACCGGGAATGTCTCCTCGTACTGGCGCCACTCCGAGCCGAGGGTCTCTTTCCACTTGATGTTCGCTTCGATACCGTACCC
>JAHEDI010000034.1:0-1245 GCA_024641305.1 bacterium
TCATGCAACGAGAAACGGAGCGCCCTTCATCGAAGAGACGCTCCGTTTGTGGGTAGGCCGCCCGGGACTTGAACCCGGAACCTGCGGATTAAGAGTCCGTTGCTCTGCCAATTGAGCTAGCGACCCGTATTCAGTTTATATCTGATCCGGCTTACCGTGCCAATTGGAAGCTTCCACAAAACGGAATGGCGAATCTGGTCGTTCGGAAACGTGCCAAACTGACCAACACAAGAACGGGCTGTAGCGCAGCTTGGTAGCGCACCTGCTTTGGGAGCAGGGGGTCGTCAGTTCAAATCTGACCAGCCCGACAAAGAATGGCTCTTCGCCCGAACCGGGTTAGACCGGGGCGTTAAACGCCGGGAACGCGGCTCCGTGGCCCGGAATGATGATCGTGGCTTGCTTCAGAACGCGATCGCGATGATGGTTCAACTGATCGACATCAAAGGCCCGGGGATCACCGGCTGAGTTGGCGTTCCACCAGAGATGGGTCATGGCGAGCGTCCCGGCGTCGGTTTCGACCATGGTCGTGATGTCTTCGCGTGTGTGTCCCGGAGTCTCGAGTAGCCGGATGGAGTCTGAGAGTTCATATCCTTCGGCGGGTCGAGATGTCCACATGTCGCGTTCGTAGGTGGCCCAATAGTCGTGCAGTCGAATGTTGGGGAACAGCGCGATATGCCAGGTGTGATCGGGATGGTGGTGCGAGATGATCACGTCGGTCACGTCCTCAGGGGTGACACCGTGTTCGGCGAGTGGGTCGAGGATGGTCCATCGACTCGACACCATGCCGGGATCAACCACGGCGATCACGTGTTCGTCACGTATCAGACTGACCGTACCGGCCACTCGTTCTCCGACGTAGCCGACGGTCAAGATATCAACTGTTGCCACTATGCAAGCTCCTCTTCTCTCGACCTGGTGTGCAGTGTCGGTCCAGACTATCCGGTCTCCGGTGTCAGAAAGCTGGTTACAATCCCGCTTACAAAATGCGGGTGTAGCTCAATGGTAGAGCCCCAGCCTTCCAAGCTGGTGGTGCGGGTTCGATCCCCGTCACCCGCTCGGTGGGGGCAGTCTCATGAGAATGAGAAACCCTCGCTAGCGTTTACACTGTCGGACAGGATGCTCCCGTAGCTCAGTTGGATAGAGCAAGAGCCTTCTAAGCTCGAGGTCGGGGGTTCGAATCCCTCCGGGAGCGCGCCATACGACAAAGCGCCCAGTTTGATGAGCGCCGAGGACAGACATACAGAT
>JAHEDI010000034.1:1345-34590 GCA_024641305.1 bacterium
ACATACAGATATATACATGCAGATATATACATGGTGGCCGTAGCTCAGTTCGGTAGAGCACCGGGTTGTGATCCCGGCTGTCGCGGGTTCAAATCCCGTCGGTCACCCCAAAGCCCAACACGCGCCCGAAAGGCGCGTGTTGGTTTGTGAATAATCGAGGAGCACAACGTGGAAACCACAGTTACCGACGCCGGGCCATTTGAAAAACGGATCGTGCTTTATGTCCCCGAGGAACGCCTGGACGACGCCAAGTCGGCGGCGGCCCGCCGGCTGTCGCGTTCGATGCGTATACCCGGCTTTCGTCCGGGTCGGGCACCGAGAAAGGTCATCGAGTCGGCGGTTGGATCAGGCCGTCTCCGTGCCGAAGCCATAGATGACGCGCTGGGTGAACTGGTCGGCGAGGCGCTCGGCGAGCTGGATATTGTGCTGGCGGCCACTCCGACGGTGGAACGCGTCGGAGACACGGACACGGGTATCGAAATCTCCGTGATCGTGGCGAGTTGGCCGACTCTCGACGAGACGCCAAATTACGTTGGTCGTGAGATCGAGATCTCCGGTCCCCTGGTCAGCGAAGAGGACCTGGCAGAACAGGTCGATCGTATGCGCGAACAGTTTGCAGAGTTGACCGAGGTGGATCGGCCGGCCCGCGACGATGACTACGCCGTGGTTGATCTGGCAGCCGTCGATACCGATGGTGCCGCCATTGACGAACTAGCTGCCCATGATTTGACGATCCGGGTTGGTCCTTCATTCATCGAGGGACTGGCTGAAGCGGTCGTTGGCCTGAGCCAGGGCGAATCCGCCGACTTTGAAGCAACCTTGCCGGAAGGTTTCGGCGACAAGGCCGGAACTGCCGCCGTCATCACGGTGATGGTCAAAGCCGTCCAGGAGCAGACCCTGCCCGACCTGACAGACGAATGGGTCGATGAGACCACGGAGTTCGAAACGGCCGAGGCACTGCGAACCGAGCTCCGCCGCCGGATTTCTCGGGGTAAGTTCAATCAGTCCTGGGAGCAGTACCGCTCGCAGCTCATCAGTGCGATCGTTGACGAAATCGAAATAGAGCTTCCTGACAGCATCGTGACGGCTGAGATGGAGAATGTGCTCCATCGGTTCAACCACTCACTCTCTGAGCAAGGCGTGGAATTCGACGACTATCTCCAGGTGACGGGCCAGAGCCAGGAGACGTTTGTGGCTGACCTGCGGGATGCAGCTACCAAGAACGTCAAAACAGATTTGTTGTTCGATGCCGTTGCGGTCGATGCCGGGCTGGTCGCCGGCGACGATGAAGTGGCCGCCATGCATGCGGCGGTTGGGGCTTCGACAGGCGAGACCGCAGATCAAGTTGCGGCTCGCCTGACCGATACTCAAACTAAAGCTCTGATCGATGATATTGTGAGAAAGAAAGCACACGACGAACTCCTAAAAGCCGCGGTTCCCGTCGATGAAGACGGAAACCCGATCGACTTTGAAGTTCTGGCCGCCGAGCTGAACGCCCAACGAGAGGAAGAAGAATGAACGTCGAGAACTATCTCGTCCCAACCGTTGTGGAGTCAAGCAGTCGGGGGGAGCGCGCCTTCGACATCTACAGTCGACTGCTCAAGGACCGGATCATCTTTCTGGGAACCCCCATCGACGACAACGTCGCGAACCTCATCATGGCGCAACTTCTGCACCTTGAGTCGGAAGATCCTGAGAAGGACATCTCGCTGTATATCAACTCGCCAGGTGGGTCGATCACTTCGCTTTTCGCCATATATGACACGATGAACTACATCTCGGCCCCGGTATCGACGGTGTGCATGGGGATGGCCGCCTCGGCGGCGGCCGTCATTCTCGCCGGTGGCGCCAAGGGCAAACGGTACGCGCTCCCCCATGCCAGGATCATGATGCATCAGCCACACGGTGGAGCCCAGGGTCAGGCGAGCGACATTGAAATCCAGGCCAAACTGATCGTGCAGATGCGAGAGCAGCTCAACGAGATCCTCGCCGAGCACACCGGCAAGTCGGTCGAAAAAGTGACTATTGACACTGAACGGGATTATTGGATGCTCGCAGACGAGGCCGTCGAGTACGGTGTCATCGACAGCATTTTGACCCGTCGTGAATTGGCGGCAGTTTCAGCGGCCCGTTAGGAGAAATCGACCGTGGCGAAATTCGGTGAAGGTGGCGACCTGCTCAAGTGCAGTTTCTGCGGAAAGTCGCAGAAACAGGTAAAGAAGCTGATCGCCGGGCCGCAGGTCTATATCTGCGACGAATGCATCGAATTATGCAACGAGATCATCGAGGAAGAGTTCGCCGGTACCGATGTCGTTGAGTTCACCGATTTACCCAAACCACGCGAGATTTTCGAGTTCCTCGGTGACTACGTCATCGGCCAGGACATGGCCAAGACGGTCCTGTCTGTAGCGGTCTATAACCATTACAAGCGGGTTCGGGCCGGCATCCAGCGTGATGACGTGGAGCTGCAGAAGTCCAACATCTTGTTGGTGGGTCCGACCGGGTCTGGCAAGACCTTGCTTGCCCAGACCCTCGCCAAGGTACTCAATGTTCCCTTCGCCATCGCAGATGCTACCGCGCTCACCGAAGCCGGCTACGTCGGCGAAGACGTCGAGAACATTCTTCTCAAACTGATCCAGGCTGCCGACTACGACGTGAAGCGGGCCGAGCACGGCATCATCTACATCGACGAGATCGACAAGGTAGCCCGCAAGTCCGAAAACCCTTCGATTACCAGGGATGTCTCCGGGGAAGGCGTTCAGCAAGCCTTGCTCAAGATTCTTGAAGGAACGGTCGCTTCGGTCCCACCCCAGGGTGGACGTAAGCACCCGCATCAAGAATTTCTGCAGATTGACACCTCGAACGTTCTGTTCATCTGCGGTGGAGCATTTGCCGGATTGGAGACGATCATTTCGAGTCGGGTGGGTCAGCGATCCGTTGGGTTCGGAGCGGACCTCAAACACAAGTCGTCGGTACCCGACACGGCGCTGCTCGGACAGGCCCTACCCCAGGATCTCATGAAGTTCGGTCTTATCCCCGAGTTCATCGGCCGTTTGCCGGTTCTGGCAACCGTCGAAGATCTTGATCGGGCGGCGCTCATGCAAATCTTGACCGAACCCAAGAACGCTCTGGTAAAACAATTTGCCAAGTTCTTCGAACTCGACGGCGTCGAATTGTTGTTCGCTGACGATGCGCTCGAAGCCATTGCCGACCAGGCACTCACCCGAGGAACCGGAGCGCGAGGCTTGCGGGCCATTCTTGAGGGCGTCCTGCTCGACACGATGTACGACCTGCCGTCGCGCACCGACGTCGAACGGGTCATCGTTGATCGGGCGGTCATCGTTGATGGTGCCGAACCCGAGGTTATTTTGGCTCGCGAACGCTCAGCGTAGTTTTTTTTCACTCATTCCCACGCTACGAATTGTCTTTCCCGTAGGGCGGTTGCGGCTTAACGCTGCCTGAATTGAGTCGACCGACCCATTGACGGGAACTACCGAGAGTGGTTGAATGACATCGCGGGGAGAATTTATTCCCCCAGCAGCATCCCCTGAAGGGGGGGGAAGCAACAAGAATACGGCTCTGTGGAGCCGAAAAGGGGAACTGGGAGGCGATGACCTTCGATTCGTTAGTACGGTCACCGAGAATCGAAGCGAGCTAGTGGTGAGACCGGCCCGCCCACATCTACATAGATGAGAGGCGGAATTGAAGATGCAAGCTGTAGAGACCCGGCGTCGAGTCGGATTCCTTATGATTGCCATTGCGGTGCTGTTGGCATCGTTTGTTGTTGTTGCCCCCCGAGTCCAAGCGGCCGGCGGAGACTTCGGTCTCGACTTTGTTGCTGCGGCTCCCAACTCGTATAACCATGCCACCGGCGGTGGAGCCTTCAACGACCGTACAGTCGGGGTGAATGACGACATTGTCGAATCGCTCCAGGGTGGCAACTTCACGTGCGGGGATACGGTCACCTACCTCCTGCGTGTCACCAATACGGCGACGCCATCACACCCCGTACAGACGCTGAAGTTTCACATGAGCTTTTTGGCTGACACAACCGGTCAACCTGGAGCGGCACATTCTGCGGTGACCAAAGTCGCGCTGAATTACGGTGTGGGTGACACGGGTATCAGCGACGACGGCGGCAGCGCCATCACCAATCAGAGTTCTTCACTTTCGAAGCCACTCTTCACCAAAGGCGCCACTCTCGAGTTGGATTTCAACGTAACCGATATGGAAGCGGGCGAAAAGGTGGTTGTTCGGGTTGACACCACGTTGGCGTGCGATCCGGGATCCCGGCCAACTGGCAACCTACAAGCCTCTCTGACCGGCGCCCAGGTAATTGACCCGGTGAACTCGAAGATCACGAGCGGATCAGGTAACCAAACCATCCCGTTCCAGAAGATCGGCGAGTTGATTGTCGTACCTCAGCCAGGCGAGATCATCGTCGTCAAGCAGACGCTGCCCGACGGAGCGACCCCGCTCTTCAACTTCACGTCTTCCTGGGGGGCCTTCCAACTCGGTGACGGGCATACCACCTCCTCTGGATCCCTCGACGCCGGCACGTACTACGTGTCTGAGACCCCTGCCGACGGTTGGACGTTGTATTCGTCCGTCTGTGACGACGGGAGTCCGGTCAGCAATATCAATCTGGGTGAGGGAGAGACCGTCACCTGTACGTTTGTCAATGAGTTGATTCCACTCATCCCGGCATCGGTATCGGTGAGCCCGGGGACCTGTGCCTGGATCAACGAATCGTCGGTCACGGACGTCTCCTTCACGGTCGATCCCGGGGCCACCCTGACCATCATGCTCGGTGACGTTGTCATCGGAACGTACACGGCGTCCGGGACCATCGAAGTCGGTCCTGGCGATTACACCTGGACGGCCACTGCCGCAACCGGATACGAGATCAGCGGTTCGGCTTCTGGCAACTTCACCGCCATTTCGTGCGAGATTCCACCCGAGATCGTCACCGTCGACGTGACCGTGGGAACCTGCAGCTACATCGATGGCGAGTCGCTGACCGGTGTGACCGCCAGCATCGACCCCTCCGGGGCAGCGACCATCGTGATCGATGGCACGATGGACCTTACGATCGACGGACAGACACTGACGGTCACTCCTGGAGACCACTCGTGGACTGCGGTGGCGGCTGAAGGATATGTTCTCGAAGGAACCTCTGGTGCGGACTTCACAACGGAAGCTTGCCCTCCGCCGGGTTCCATCGGTGACACCGTTTGGCATGATCTCAATGCCAACGGTGTCCAGGACGCAGATGAACCGGGAATCGCCGATATCGCGGTCTCGTTGCTGGTTGACGGCGGCATCATTGCCACCGCAACCACCGATGCCTCGGGTAACTACCTGTTCGAAGGCCTTGGCGAGGGCGACTACGTCGTCGCGTTTGCGATCCCGGATCCCTGGGTGGCGACCACCCAGGACGCTGGTGACGATGCCGCCGATAGTGACATCGACCCATCCGGGAACGCACCGGCCGTCACGCTCGGGGTCGGGGAAGACAACCTGACCGTCGATGCTGGTCTGGTCCGTCCGTCGACGATCACGGTCGAGAAGGTGACGAGCCCGGTTGCCGCCGGGAGCTTCGCCTTCACCGGAGATATCGAAGCGGATCTGGCCAACGGACAATCGGCTTTCTCTTCGGTTCTTCCCGGGACCTATACGGTGTCCGAGTCGATACCTGACGGGTGGGCGCTGGTTGACATCAGCTGTACGACTGGCGGAACCGGCGACTTGACCACCGCCACCGCCACATACACGGTCGCCTCGGGCGATAGTGTTACGTGTACGTACACCAACACGAACGTTGGGACGATCATTGTGGCCAAGGCCACCGACACGGCAACCGAAGATCGGTTTGACTTTACGGTCGGCGAGGACAGTTTCGACCTCGGGTCAGGTGAGAGTATCGAGCTGGACTTACCGAGCGGGATCTATACGATCACCGAGGATTTGCTGTTGCTCGATGGCTGGGACCTGGCTTCGATCGTTTGCTCAGGTGAGCCGACGGTCGATGGCAATAGCGTTTCGCTCTTTGTCCCACCGGCCCAAACTGTCGGTTGTACGTTCGTAAACACCCAGGCCGAGGTACCTCTGGGGGTAGTTGGAGACTTTGTGTGGAACGACGTCGACGGCAATGGTATCCAGGACGCCAATGAGTCCGGGGTTGCCAACGTGGGCGTCGACCTGCTTGACGCAACCTCAGGATCGGTCCTGCTCTCCACCACGACGAATGAGGCCGGGGTGTACGTCATTGCCAATGTGCCCGAAGGGGACTACGTCATGCAGTTCTCCGTTCCCGAGCCGTGGGTGTTCTCACCGGCCGATGCCGGTAGCGATGACGCAGCTGACAGTGATGTCGTAGAGGTTGTTGGCGTGAACGCTGGGGCGGCCGGTCTGATGACCGGTGCGTCGACTTCGGTACTGGCGGCGGGCGGAACGGTTGGAAGGACGGCACTGTTCTCCCTGGTGGCTGGGGCGACGAACGTGACCCTTGATGCGGGCATATTCGAGCTTCTCGTCTTGCCGGAGCCGCCGATCTCGAACCCGGAAACGCCGGTGGTGACGCCACCAGCACCGACCGTCGATGACACCAAAGTGCTCGGTATTCAGACTACATTGCCCCAGACAGGCTTTGCCGACTGGCAGGCCGGGGTTTTGGCGGTCGCATTGGTGCTGGCCGGAGCCGGAGTGCTCATGGCATTCCGAAAAGAAGAAGACATTATCTACATGACGTCGGGCTTCAGTGATCGGCTCGGCCTCTAAGTACAAAAGTTGGGGTCCCGGGAATAACCCTCCGGGACCCCGTAAAGAGTTAGCCAGGGTAAAAGGCGCTTGGGAGGCGGACAAATGAATACGAATGTGAAAGACATGAGACAACGAGTCGGGTTTGTGATGATTGCTGCGGCGGTGCTCCTCGCATCGTTCGTGATCATGGCCCCCCCGGTCCAAGCCACCGGACAAGGTGACGTCATCGAATCGACGAGTTTGACGCCGGTGGTTGTCAAGATCGTGCAGGGCTCGTGTGACTACCGGAACGGACAGTCCGAGGTCAATGTGACCTTCTCGTTCCGCCATAACGGCGTGAATACGACCGGCAAGGTTGAGATGACCATCGACGGGCCGGCCGGGACGATCGTTTTGTCCCAGAAGACCGAGATTGAACTTCCGTCAGGCACATACACCTGGACAGCCAAATCGATCAACGACGGCTATGAAATCGAAGGACCTGATTCTGGCGAGTTTGTGGTGGGTGAGTGCGTTCCTGGGCCAGAACTTGCCCCGGTGGTCGTCAAGATCGTGCAGGGTTCATGTGATTACCGTGACGGAGAGTCGCTGACCAATGTGACGTTCTCGTTCCGCCATGACGGTGTGAATACGAGCGGCAAGGTTGAGATGACCATCGACGGGCCGGCCGGGACGATCGTTCTGTCCCAGAAGACCGAGATGGAACTTCCGCCAGGCACGTACACCTGGACGGCCAAATCCATTGATGCTGCGTATGAACTCGAAGGCCCGGACTCGGGAGAGTTCGTCGTAGAGGGCTGTGCACCTGAAGCCGAAATCGTCGAGGTGACTGTAAGTGTTTTGCCTGCCGACTGTGTATGGACCGATGAGCAGTCTCTAACCGGGCTTACGGCTTCGATCAGCCCCGATGGTGGGGCGATCATTGTGGTCGATGGGACCATCAACCTGACCTTCGATGGACAGACGGTCAACGTTGGACCGGGCAATCACACCTGGACGGTCGTAGTTGCCGAACCGTACAAGATTGTCGGAGACGCAGAGGGCGCCTTCACCACCGACGCTTGCGAACCGGAAGTCCTGTCGGATGTCAAAACTCCTGAAACGCCGGTGGTTACTCCTGACGTTCCCGTGGTGGAGACACCGGACACACCGGTCGTCAAGACCCCCGAAAAGCCGTCGGTTGCCAGCGACACGAAGGTGCTGGGAATTCAGACAACTTTGCCGGCCACGGGTTTTGATGACGGGCAGACGGCGGTACTGGCACTGGCGTTGATCCTGGCGGGGGCGGGCATATTGCTGGCCTTCCGAAAGGACGAAGAGACGGCCGTGTTGTCCGGGGCCTGCGGCAGCTGACCTGAGCCGACCGGTTCGCACAAACATCCGAACAACGACGAAGACAGGTGAACCCCGGAGTAACCTCCGGGGTTCACCTGTATGGAGCTAGCGATGGAATCGACATACGACCCAAGTATCACCGAAGCACGCTGGTATGACGTGTGGGAACAGGCCGGAATCTTCAAACCTGAGTTCCGGCCCGACGGTGAGCCGTTTGTGGTGGTGATCCCGCCTCCCAACGTGACCGGGGTGCTGCACCTCGGGCACGCCCTGAACCATTCGATCCATGACATGATCCTCCGCCGCAAGCGGATGCAGGGCTATGCGGCGGCCTGGATTCCCGGAACAGACCATGCGGGCATCGCCACGCAGAATATTGTCGAGCGGCAACTGGCAGATGAGGGTCTCAACCGCCATGACCTCGGTCGGGAGTCGTTCATCGAGCAGGTATGGACCTGGAAACGCCAGTCCGGTGGGACGATTACCAAGCAGATGCGTCGACTCGGCGACTCGTGTGACTGGAGTCGGGAGCGCTTCACGATGGATGACGGCCTGTCCGTCGCCGTTCGAGAGGTCTTTGTGCGACTCTACGAGGAAGATCTGATGTACCGGGGCAATCGGATCATCAACTGGTGTCCCCGGTGTGGGACGGCTCTCGCCGAGATCGAGGTCGAATTCGAGGATGAATCCGGCGAATTGGTCCACATTGCCTACCCCTTCACCGATGGCAGTGGGTCGATCACGGTGGCGACCACCCGCGCCGAGACGATGCTCGGTGATACCGGCGTGGCCGTGCACCCGGACGACGATCGATATCGAGATGCGATCGGCAAGACCTTGACCCTGCCGCTGGTCGGCCGTGAGATTCCCGTTGTGGCCGATGACGCAGTCGAAATGGACTTTGGAACCGGCGCCGTCAAAGTCACCCCTGCTCACGACCCGACCGATTTCGAGATCGGTCAGCGGCACGGTCTTGACTCGATCACCATCTTTGACCGCCACGCGGTCGTCAACGAGTCCGGAGGGTCATTCGCTGGTTTGGACCGCTTCGCGGCGCGGGCGGCCGTCAAACGGGCTCTCGATGAGCTTGGAGCGCTGGTTCTCGTTGAGGATCGAACCCACCCGGTCGGTCACTGCTACCGGTGCCATACGATCATCGAGCCCATTCTGTCATTGCAGTGGTTTGTGCGGGTCGGACCTCTGGCCCGTCCCGCCATCGATGCCGTCCGCGACGGTGAGAGTCGTTTTATCCCGCAACGATGGGAAAACAGCTATTTCCATTGGATGGAGAACCTGCGCGATTGGTGTGTGTCCCGCCAGATCTGGTGGGGTCACCGAATCCCCGCCTGGTACTGCGACGACTGCGACCACACGATCGTCGCCCGGCAGGACCCAACCTCGTGTGAGGCCTGTGGAAGCTTGAAGCTGACTCAAGACGAGGATGTCCTTGACACGTGGTTTTCGTCGGCCCTGTGGCCATTCAGCACCCTGGGGTGGCCGGAGCAGACCGACGACCTGGAGCGTTTCTACCCCAACTCGGTCATGATTACGGGTTTTGACATCATCTACTTCTGGGTAGCTCGCATGCTCAAGATGGGTATTCACTTCATGGGTGAGGTGCCGTTCCCGGACATCATCATCCATGGTCTGGTGCGGACTGCCGACGGAGCCAAAATGTCCAAATCCGTCGGAAACGCTATCGACCCGATGGACGTCATCGCTGAACATGGTGCCGATGCGCTCCGTCTGGCACTGCTCCAAGCGGCCTCGCCCGGCCAGGATGTTCCTTTTGATGAGGAATGGGTGCGGGCCGCCCGCAAGTTTGGCAACAAATTGTGGAATGCCACCGCCTTTGCGTTGATGAATCTTGACCAAAAAGTGCCTTCGGACGGGTACCCCGCACCCGCCCACCCGGTGAACCGGTGGGTGCTGGCCCGCCTGGCCGACGTTGTCGCCCGATACGACGAACTCTGTGATGAATACCGTCTCGCTGACGCCCTCAGCTTGCTGTACTCGTTCACTTGGTCTGAGGTTTTCGACTGGTATCTGGAAATGTCGAAACCGTTGTTCAAAGACGCGGCTCTCCGAGCAGAAACCCAAGCCACCCTCGGGGCGGCCGTGCGGGATGTTTTGAAGTTGTTCCATCCAGCCATTCCGTATCTGACGGAAGAGTTGTGGTCCGAGTTGGTCGGCGATGGACTATTGGCGGGGGCAGATTGGCCGATGGTTCCGTCGGTTCCCACTCCGCTCCATGTGGAGGTGCTCATGGAGTTGGTGTCGGCGGTTCGCCGCTTCCGATCAGGACATCAGATTTCGCTCAAGCAACCGATCGACCTCCTCGTCCTCGATCCCGACGGTGTTGTCGATGAATGGTGGGCTAGCCAGTTCTTGTCCCTGGTCAACGTTGTGTTGCACCCGATTTCCGAGCCACAGGGGGCCGGCCACACCCGCTTGTTGGCAGGTTCGGTGCAAGGCTTCATTGCGCTCGTTGGGCTCATCGATGTCGGCGCCGAGGTGGCCAGGATTCGCAAGACCATGGGTGTCGCCGAGGCCGAGTTGATGAGCGCTTCCAAGAAGCTTTCAAACCAGGGTTTTCTTGCCAAGGCACCCGACGATGTCGTCGCCAAAGAACAAGCCAAGGCGGACGATGCCCGGGCCATGATCGAGAAGCTCACAACGCAGCTTGAAGAACTTGGCCAATGATCGAGACCTATGACGAGGCGGTGGCCTACCTCGACAGCCACATCGGGCACGGGATCCGCCCCGGCCTGAGTCGAACGACCGAAGTCCTTGACATGATGGGCAATCCGCACCAGGACTATCCGGTGGTGCTGGTAACGGGTAGCAACGGTAAGACCTCGACGACGCGGATGATCAGCTCGATGCTCACCGCCCACGGTTTGCGGGTTGGCACGTTCACATCGCCGCATCTCGAACGCATCGAGGAGCGTTTCGGGATGGATAATGATCCCGCCACGACGGAGGATTTTGTGCAAGCGGTCGCCGATGTTGCCGTTTTTGCCGATCTGTACAAGGCACGATCTGGTGACAGTTTGACCTATTTCGAGGTAACCACCGTCCTGGCGTACGCGTTCTTTGCCGCCCAAGCGATAGACGTGGCCGTGGTTGAGGTTGGTATGGGCGGCCGACTCGACGCCACGAACGTCGCCGACGCCGATGTGGCCGTCATAACCGGTATCTCTCTAGAACACACGGACGTTCTCGGTGAGACCTTTGGCGAGATAGCTTCGGAGAAGGTGGGCATTACCCGCCCCGGCGCGGTCCTGATCGAAGGACCACTGCCTGCCGAGGCACGTGCGGTCGTCGTGGCGCACTGTTCGGACAACGACGTTCGGCGCGTCACGTTCGGGATCGATCTGAATATTGGCGAATTCGCGCCGGCAGTAGGTGGTTGGTTGGTCACGATCGAAGGCGCCTTTGCCAGCTACCCCGACCTCTTCCTTCCGTTGCATGGCGAACATCAATTGACGAACCTGACGGTCGCGATCGGCGCGGTGGAGGCTTTCTTCGATCGTGCCTTGGTGGTTGACGCTGTCGAGGAAGCCCTGGCGGGGCTGACCGTTCCCGGTCGTCTTGAAACGGTATCTGTCGAACCGTTGATCGTGATCGATGGGGCCCATAACCCTGAGGGTATGGAAGCGGCGGCGGCGGCACTCGACGCGTTCGGGTCGCGCGACTGGGTGGTCATATTCGGGGCTATGGGAGACAAAGACGTCGCCTCGATGGTGGTGCCGCTCGGGTCCTTTGCCAGCCATGTGATCACCACCGCGGTCGATCATGAGCGGGCGGCGGATCCGGTTGCTCTCGCCGACCTGGTTCGGGCAATTATCGACTGTCCGGTGGACGTAACGTCTTCGACAGCCGAAGCACTCGATCTCGCCCGGCAACATACGGGGGAGTACGGTGCGATCCTCGTGTTGGGTTCGCTCTATCTGGCCGGCGAGATTCGGTCCAGGTTCGGTTGAATTCTCACTCAGGGTGACGGTGTTCACCCTCCATTGGGCAATTCAGGCTGGGGTCCGTATGATCTTCGTAAACATCAATCACAGCAGGACATAGCTCATGGCAGTAGAAAACACATTCATCATGGTCAAGCCAGACGGGGTTGCTCGTCGATTGGTCGGCGAAGTGGTAAGTCGCCTCGAGCAAAAAGGGCTTACGCTTGAAAAGATGCGTATGTTGACGATTCCTGCCGAGATGGCCGAACACCACTATGCGGAGCACGTTGAACGGCCTTTTTTTGGCGAACTCATAGCTTTCATCACGAGCGGCCCGGTCGTCGCGATGGAATGGAGTGGTGAAAACGCCATCGCTCTTTGTCGTACGCTGATGGGTGCCACCAATCCGATGGACGCGGCCCCTGGTTCTATCCGGGGAGACCTCGCAACGGTGGTTACCGAGAACATCGTCCATGGATCCGACAGCCCGGAGTCGGCCGCCCGTGAGCTGGCACTGTTCTTTACTGCTTAGAAGCCCTATGCCGACTAAGCTCCGGGCAACCGGTTTAAGGGGCCATTGTGGCTGATTCCCTCTTCGCCTTTGCGGGCCAAGACATGGCAATCGATCTCGGTACTGCCAACACCCTCGTCTATGTGCGCGGGCAAGGAATCGTTTTGAACGAACCGTCGGTAGTAGCGATCAACACCCAAACGCAACGCGCCCTTGCCGTTGGTATGGAAGCCAAACGGATGATCGGACGTACTCCCTCACATATTCGGGCCGTGCGCCCGCTTCGTGATGGCGTGATCGCCGATTTCGATATCACCGAGAAGATGCTTCGGTACTTCATCCAGAAGGTTCATCGCCGCAAATGGGCCCGCCCCCGAATTGTTATTTGTGTCCCCTCGGGCATCACCCCGGTCGAACGACGGGCGGTGGAAGAGGCGGCGTACCATGCCGGTGCTCGCCGGGCATACACGATTGAAGAACCGATGGCTGCTGCGATTGGGTCGGGCTTGCCGATTCACGAACCGGCCGGATCGATGGTGGTTGATATCGGCGGTGGAACCACCGAAGTAGCTGTGATATCCCTTGGTGGAATCGTCGTTTCTCGTTCCATCAGGGTGGGGGGTGACGAGCTCGACGAAGCCATCATTGATTGGGTGAAGAAGGAATACAACCTGCTACTTGGTGAGCGGACCGCCGAGCAGCTCAAAATGGCCATCGGATCTGCGTATCCGTACGCTGACGAACCGTCGGCGGAAGTACGCGGCCGGGACCTCGTGACCGGTCTGCCCAAAACCGTCGTCCTTTCGAGCCCGGAGATCCGCGAGGCCATCGAAGAACCTGTTGCTGCGTTTGTCGATGCGGTCAAGTACACCCTCGACAAGACTCCTCCAGAACTTGCATCTGACATCATTGAGCGAGGCATCGTCCTCACCGGGGGAGGGGCATTGCTCCGGGGCCTCGATGAGCGTCTCGCTTATGAGACCGGGATGGCCATGGTCACGGCCGATCGGCCGCTGCAATCGGTTGTGTTGGGATCAGGTAAGTGTTTGGAAGAGTTCGATGTACTGCAGGGAGTATTGGCGAGTTCCAGTCGGGCCTGATGGTGATTGCCGCAAATGGATAGAGGCCACCGCAGCAACCCAACAATGCTGCTCACCATTCTGCTGGTCGCGTCCTTCCTCCTCATGACATTTGATGTCCGCGGTCAGAATTCTGGTTTGACGGCAACCCTCCGAACTGGCGCTCAATCGCTGACGGCCCCTCTCCAGGATGCATCCCGGGCGGTGGTCGACCCGATTGTCGACTTCGTTGACGGACTGGCCAATCTCGGTTCGCTCCGCGAAGAGAACCGGCGGCTCCGTGAGGAACTCAATCAAGCTCGGCTGGCGGCGGCCGAAGCGGACTCGTTGACAGAGCGTGTGGAACTACTCGAACGGCTTATGAACCTACCGGCAGGTGACTTCCCGCAGACCGTTGCGGAGGTGCGAGGGGGAACCGGTCCGCTGGACCTGGGGCTGACGATCAATCAAGGTCTTGAGCAGGGTGTTGTGGTCGGTAATCCGGTGGTGGACGAGAACCAGGTACTGATCGGGGTGGTCACAGAAGCGCTTCCAAATTCGGCCATTATTCGGCTCATCACTGACCCTCTTTCCGGGATTCAGGTCTTGACACAGGCCGGTGAGTTGGGGGTGGTCGAAGGTTTGGGAACAGCTGACAAGCTGCGGCTGACGATTTTCGATACCCCTTTTGACATTGGCTCAGGCGAGGTGTTGCGGACGAGCGGGACCGAGGCGGGAATTCCGGCCGGTTTGGTCGTTGGTCAACTCACGAACGATGCCAGGACGAACGGTGGAGGGATCGAGACGGACGACGTTGCCCCGCTGGCCGACGGTCGAACCCTGACCGTTGTGATCGTGGTGCAATATGGTGGTGCACCCATAGTGACTGGTACGGACAACACCACGACCACCACCACGCTTCCGCCTGATGACGGGGCCACTCCATGAACGCCAGATCGATTGTCTGGGGTCTCGTTTTGGTGGCGTTGTCGGTAATCGTCCAGACGACCCTATTCAGCCGCCTCGACGACCTTGGCGTCGTGGCCGATATCGTCATGGTTGTCGTTCTCGTTTCAGCCAGATGGCTCGATCCGGAACCCGCACTGCTGCTCGGGTTCACCGGCGGCGTGCTGTACGACCTCAACGGAACGACTCCCATTGGGCTCAGGGCCATGGTTTTTACCATCCTGGCGTACGGAGCCGTCCGGCTGGCCACCAGTTCGGAGGGCTCTCACGTGTCGGCCGCCATCGCGGTGGTCGTCCTCTCGTTTGCCGGTGTCGTGTTGTTCACCATGGTGGGTACTCTGTTCGGACAGGGAAGCCTGAGAGGTATCAGCGTGATCCAGACGTTCGTGCTCTTGCCCATCTTCAACGGGGTGTTGTCGATAGCCATCGGTCCGTTGATCAAAAGGGTGATGGTCAAGGAGAAAGTGCTCCTATGAGGTTGGAGATCCGGGTCGCCGCCCTCGCAACGGTGTTCGCGCTGATGTTCGGTGCCCTGGTCACCCGGTTGTGGGTTGTGCAGATTGCCGAAGGCCCTGAACACGTCCAAAAGTCCCAGTCGCTCGAATGGTCCGAGTCAGAGAGCACTGCGGCCCGGGGTGACATCGTTGACGCCAATGGAGAGGTCCTGGCCACCTCTGTTCAAGTACCGGGGGTGGTGGTAACCCGCTCGCAAATTCCTTCGGATATCGAGCCAAGCGTCATCCAGGAACTGGCTGGAGTCCTGGCGCGGGATCCGGCCGAGATCGCCGAGTTGTTCGCGTTGGCCGGTTCGGGCTCCACGTTCACCGTTGATGGCGTGACGCCCGAAGTCGCCTATTTCATCATGACCAACAAGAGTCGCTTTCCCGGTGTATCGATTCGCAACGTTCCCCAACGGGTTTACCCCCAGGGAGCGTTCATGGCTCATGTGGTCGGCCATATCGGACGGGTTTCTCAAGAGGACCTGGCAGCCAATAGTGAGCTGGATCCGAACGGGACCGTCGGCAAGCTTGGCGTTGAGGGAAGCTACGACAAATATCTACAGGGTGCCCCGGGCGCCGAGTTCTACCAGGTGCGTCCCGACGGGACCCCATATGGCGAACGAAGAACGGTACCGGCCAAACAGGGGGGCACCGTCCAGATGACCCTCGATGCGGGTCTACAGATGACCGTCGAAAACTCGCTGGCCGCCGGCATTGAACGGGCCAAGACCCTGAAGGACACCGACCCGCAACGTGGGGCGGTTGTCGTTCTCGATGCAAAGACCGGGGAGATCAAGGCCATGGCTTCGTTTCCGACCTTTGACCCGGCACAGTTTGTTATTGGCTTGACCCAGACAGAATATGAAACCCTCCGGGATTCGCAGGCATTCAACAACCTCGCCATCCAGGGTTTGTATCCGCCCGGCTCGACCATGAAGGCCTTCGTGTACGCGACGGCCGTTGAGGAAGGTATCTACCCGGATTCGGCCAACAAGCAGACACCAGACGGATCGCTTGAGTGCACTGGCGTACTGACCGCCAACGGGCTTGACGACGGCTCCCAGAAACGTTTCACCGACCCTGGGCATGGGATCGTGGACTTGCACACGGCGCTCGGTGAGTCGTGCAACATCTACTTCTGGGAAGTGGCCCTGGCGATCTGGGGGAAGTATCAGGGGACGGACAAAGAGAACATCTTGCAGAGGTACGCCCGTAGCGTCGGCCTCGGTTCCGTCACCGGGATCGACCTCTGGGGCGAACGGGCCGGTCGGGTCCCCGACCGCCAACTCTTCGAACAGTGGCTTGTCGAATCGCCTGGCCTGATTTCGGAGACTCGAAAGAAGGGCAGCCTTTGGGTTGGTGGCGACCTCATGAATGTGGCGATCGGTCAGGGCGAAACCCTGGCGACGCCGCTTCAAATGGCAGTCGGGTATGCGGCGCTCGTCAATGGCGGTACGGTTTGGGAACCCACTGTGGTCGATCGAATCATTGGCAGTGATGGGACCATCACAGACCTCCAGAGCGGTATCCGTAACCAGATCGAATGGTCAGAGGAGTTCGAGAACCTCATCCGGGAGGACTTGACCCGGGCCATCGCCCCTGAGTCGGGCACGGCGTACACCGCGTTTCGTTCGATGGAGAACCGATTCCTCGTTGGTGGAAAGACCGGTACGGCCCAACGCGCCGGGCATCCGAATACGGCATGGTTTGTTGGTATGGCTCCCATTGCCGACCCCGAATGGGTGATCGCGGTGGTGCTTGAAGACGGTGGTGGTGGCGGTACGTCAGCGGCCCCGGTGGGCAGGCAAATCTTCCAGTACCTCTTCGGCGAGACCGTCGACCCGATCGGAGCAGGGTTCTAATGGCCTTGTTCATGGAATCGAAAACCACTTCCGAACAGGAGGGGGCCAAATCAACCCCCATTGACATCCTGCTTCTGCTGTCGATGATCTTGCTTATCTCATTCGGCATCTTGATGGTGTATTCGGCCAGTCGGGATCTTGACGGCTCTCGTTTGATGGAACGCCAGGTCGTCTTTGCCGGTATCGGCCTTGGCCTGTTTCTTCTGTTGTCCTGGATGGATTACCGGGAATTCCGCCTGTTCTCTCCGGTGGTATATGCGATAACAATATTCATGCTTGCGATCGTGTTCGCCCAGGAGAAGGTCGCGGGCACCAACCGATGGTTGTCACTTCCTGGCGGTTTCAACCTCCAGCCATCGGAGTTTGCCAAACTGTCCGTCATCCTGCTGCTCGCCGCCGTGCTTGCCGGCACGTTCGACGATGAAGACTTGACGTGGCGCCGGATTGGGGCGGCCCTGTTGATGCTGGCGCTTCCGGGAGCTCTCATCGTCCTCCAGCCAGATCTTGGCACGGCGCTCGCTTTCGGGTTTGTCACGATCGTTGTCCTTTTCGCGGCCGGGGCGACGATCTGGCAGTTGTCCGGCCTCTTTTCGCTCGCCGGGCTTGGCGTCTGGATTATCTTCAAATACCAGTTGTTGTTGGATTATCAACTGGCCAGGCTTACGAGCTTTCTCGATCCAGCCGCCGACAAGCTCGGGTCCGGGTATAACGTTCTCAACTCCCTCACGACGATCGGATCAGGTCAACTCTTCGGTCGTGGACTCTTCAACGGAGCGCTCACCGAACGATCGTTCGTGCCTGAACAGGAGACCGACTTCATCTTCACCGCAGTTGGTGAGCAGCTGGGCTTCATCGGGGGAGCCCTCGTTCTCTTTGCCTATGCCCTGATAATCCTGCGTTTACTCCGCATCGCCACTGCAGCATCCGATCGATTTGGCTCTCTGATTGCCGTGGGAGTTGCCGGACTGTTCGTATTTCATGTCATTGTCAATGTCGGCATGACCCTGGCAGTGATGCCCGTCACCGGGCTCCCGCTACCGTTTATGAGCGCCGGAGGTTCGTCCATGTTGGCTATGTGCATGGCCCTCGGTGTGGCACACTCGGTGTGGCGGCATCGGGATCTGAAACCGGCACGAAGCAAGTCATAAGGAGATCGGGTGGAGCGGAGAGGCGAACGAGGGTGGGTGGAGGTCGTATGCGGTCCCATGTTCTCTGGGAAAAGCGAAGAATTGATCCGGAGGGTGACCCGCTCCATGCTCGCCCGAATTCCGGTTCAGACGTTCAAGCCGGGTCTTGACACCCGCTATTCGCTGAGTCAGGTCACCTCCCACTCGAGCCTGCGGGTCGATGCTGAACCAGTGGATTCATCGGCTGCGCTGTTGCGGGCCGTGAACAAGGAGACCATCGTCATCGGCGTTGACGAAGGCCAGTTTTTTGACGAAGGTCTCGTGGCGGTGTGCGAGGCCCTGGCGGTGGCCGGTAAACAGGTCATTGTGGCGGGCCTTGACCTCGATTACCTGGGGCGCCCGTTCGATCCCATTCCCCGTCTGGCAGCTCGATCCGAATACGTGACGAAGATGCTGGCGGTGTGCCATCGGTGTGGCGCGCCGGCGGCCTTTACCCAGAGGATCGTCGACAGTGATGAACTGGTGGTCCTGGGCGCAACCGATTCATACGAAGCTCGATGCCGACTTTGTTATGACCCTGCGGAACCGGAACAGACCCGCTTGGATATGTAGGAGCCGACCCTCCGGTCGGAGGCGATTTTCGGGTCATGAATAGGGGATTGGGGCCCCAGCTGCTAGTATTTTTTTGACCACATTTTCTACCTCTGGTCGCTTTTTCCGAGCCGAAAGGCCTGCTGCGGTGAATACATCACCTGCTGATTTTTTTCAACAAGCGGTAAATCTATTTCCGGCTCGGCCTGTCACTATTCCGCCCCGTGAGGGCACATCAAGGAGACATGTCGTATGGCGTTATTCCGCCGCAACCCAGCCCAGGTCGTTCGCAAAGGTGTCGGTGAGAAGGCCCTAGAAACCCAGTCCACTCGCAAGGTTGGTCGGAGCAAGGTCACCGTCAAACGGGTTACCGAGGTCACCCCCGAGCCGCAGCCGGGCAAGCGAGGTCAGCAGACCAAGCAGAGATCAAAGCAGGGCGGGCGCTCCAAAGCGGGTGGCAATCGTTCCCCGCAAGGGAGCCGTTCCCAAAGTCGTACCAGGACCCCTCACCGGGTACGCGACGAAGAAATAATCCTGCCTCCCGAAACGGCCCGCAAGCAGATGCTCGTTCGGGTTCTGCCCCATCAGACCCAGGTCGTGGTGCTCGAAGGCCCGGTCCTCGTCGAGCACTACGTGGCCAGGGAGAGCACGCTGTCGCTCGCTCAGAATGTGTACTTGGCTGTGGCCAAGAACGTGCTTCCCGGGATGGAAGCGGCCTTCCTGGACTTCGGCGAAGAAAAGAACGGTGTTCTGTATTCCGGAGACGTGAAACCCGACGTTGCCAAGTACGGTCGAAATGCCCGCATCGAGCAAATGCTCAACCAGGGCGACCGGGTACTGGTTCAGGTTGTCAAAGATGCCATGGGCCACAAAGGCGCCCGGCTAACAGGTCAAATTTCGCTGCCGGGACGTTATCTCGTCTTGCAGCCGGATTCCGATGCTCAGGGAATCAGCCGGCGACTCCCGGACGAGGAGCGGCGTCGACTTCGGGAGATCGTCAACGAACTCAAACCCGCCGGGTATGGCGTCATCGTGCGGACCGCGGCCGCTTCGGCCACCCGTGAGGAGATCCGGACCGACATCGAGCGGTTGGTTGGCGTCTGGGAGAAAATCCAGTCCGAGGTCGATAACGGCCCGGCGCCCCGGCTTATTTATCAGGAGCCTGAGTTGCTCATCCGGGTCATCCGAGAGCACTTCACCTCCGACTTCAAGCGCTTGCTCATTGATGATCAGACGTCGATGGACCGGGTCACCGGGTACCTGGGCGAAATGGCACCCGAGCTCGTGAACAAGGTTCATTTCTACGAGGATGAGCTCCCGCTGTTCGAAAGGTTTCACGTTGAAGATCAACTCCGCAAGGCGCTCGACCGGCGGGTCTGGTTGAAGTCTGGCGGCCACCTGGTCGTCGATCGCACGGAGGCGCTCACCGTCATCGATGTGAACACCGGCAAGTTCGTCGGTAAGTCAAGCCTTGAA
Source organism: bacterium (assembly GCA_024641305.1). Classification (GTDB taxonomy): domain Bacteria; phylum Actinomycetota; class Acidimicrobiia; order Spongiisociales; family JAENVV01; genus JAENVV01. The sequence goes on from JAHEDI010000034.1 coordinate 21,493, forward strand.
GAGACGGTGCTCCAGAACAACCTCGAAGCGGCTGAGGAGATTTGTCGCCAGCTGCGACTGCGCGATATTGGCGGGATCATCGTCATCGACTTCATCGATATGGAGTCGGAAAAGAATCAGCGCATGCTCATCCGAAAGCTGAAAGAGGAACTTGCCAAAGACAAAACTCGCACCCAGGTGTTCGATGTCTCCAATCTCGGGCTCGTCGAAATGACCAGGAAGAATGTTGCGCAGGGCCTCTTAGAGAACTTTTCCGAGCCCTGCCCGCATTGTGATGGCCGGGGCGTCCTGCTTCAGGAAGAGGCTGCGACACTCGGAATTCCCTATGAGGATCGGGCGCTTTCGGACGCCGAATGATTCTCAGGTTGGCAAATCGTTTCAGACGATTAGAGTTACGAGTCGCTGCCTTGCGTAGCGATCTCCTAAGTTTGTAAGAAGGAACCAGTCATGTACGCAATCATCCACACAGGTGGGAAGCAAGCCAAAGTGAGTGAGGGCGACGTCCTCGATATCGAACGCTTGAAAAACGCCGGTGAAGAGGTCGTGTTCACCCCCCTCTTGGTTGTGGATGGAAACGGCTCGACGATCACCGATAAGTCAGTCCTGGCTGCGGCCACGGTCACTGCCAGGGTCCTTGGCGAAGAAAAAGGGCCCAAGTTGGACATGTTCAAATATAAGAACAAGACGGGTTACCGTCGTCGCATGGGCCACCGTCAGACCTATACGAGGGTCGAAGTTCTGAGCATCGCCGTAGATGCGCCAGCGGCCGCTTCCGAGGAGGAGTAAAGAATGTCAAAAACCAAAGCTGGAGGCTCGACCAAGAACGGTCGCGACTCCAAAGCCAAGCGTCTCGGCCCCAAGGTCTTCGACGGTCAAACCGTGACCGCCGGTGCCATCCTCGTTCGTCAACGAGGCACACGTATCCATCCCGGTAACAATGTCGGCAAGGGCAGCGATGACACCCTCTTCGCCATGGCTCCCGGACATGTCAAGTATGGAGAACGTAACGGTCGACGTCTGGTAAACGTTCTCGCTGACTGAGGGTCGACGTGTTCGTCGATCGTGTTAACGTCAACCTCCGTGCCGGTAACGGCGGCGCGGGGGTTGTCTCGTTTTTGAGGCAAAAGGGCCGCCCCAAAGGGAAGCCAACCGGCGGCGCAGGGGGGCCCGGGGGCGACGTGCTGATTGTTGCCGACGAAAATGAGGCCTCGCTCCTCGCATATCGCCACAATCCGCATCGAAGTGCCGAAAGCGGTACCCATGGTCAGGGTGACGTCAAGCACGGTCGGGCCGGGGAAAACCTTTACCTCGTGGTCCCGCCAGGCACGATGATCTATGACGCCGATGGTGAGTTGCTCGCCGACCTGGTGAAACACGGGCAAGAGGTCACGGTTTTGCAGGGTGGCCGGGGAGGGTTGGGCAATACGGCCCTTGCGTCAAAGGCCAACCGGTCTCCCGGTTTCGCTGAACAGGGAGAGTATGGCGAGGAAGCCTGGATCACGCTTGAGCTCAAACTGGTCGCTGATGCCGCCCTGATCGGGTTTCCGAATGTCGGAAAGTCCACGCTCATCGCACATGTCTCGGCGGCCCGCCCGAAGATCGCCGACTACCCATTTACGACGTTGCAGCCGAATCTGGGCGTTGTCTCGGTCGGAGGCAACGAGTTCGTTCTCGCTGATGTACCGGGTTTGATCGAAGGTGCCGCCGAGGGCAAGGGCCTTGGTCACGAGTTTCTTCGTCATACGGAACGGGCACGCGTGCTGGTCGTGATGCTCGATCCCTCCACACTTCAAACGGAGACCTTGCAAGATCAGTACCGCATCTTGCTCGACGAGCTTGGCCAGCACCGACCGGACCTTGTCACGCGGCCGCGCGTCGTGGCCGTCAACAAGGCCGACCTTGACGAGGTCGACACGGTGGCATTGGCCGCCCAGCTTGGAGAACCGGTCGTGTTCGCGATTTCTGCGGTGACAGGTGAAGGTCTGGATGAGCTCATGCTGGCTGTGGCCGCTCAGGTCGGTCAGGTCATACGAGAAGCCCCCGAACGCGAAGGTTACGTCCTTCATCGGCCCATCGGACAGCAGGTCAAGGTACGGCGCGACGACGAAGGGGTCTGGATCGTCGAGGGTCGGGCCGCCACCAGGGCGGTGGCCCTCGATGACCTTACGAGGCCGGCCGCCGCCGATTTTGCCGCTAAACGGCTGCATCGAGTCGGGGTAGATGACGCGCTACTGGCAGCTGGTGCCCGTACGGGTGACGACGTACGGATCGGCGACATCACGTTCTCTTTCATTGAGGACGACGGAGAAGAGGAAGAGTGAGAACTGCCCCGACCCCGGGGGATCCGGTCGTTCTGAAGGTTGGATCCTCGAGTCTCACCTTTCCGGGTGGGGGCGTCGATCCGGCGGCCATTGAACGGGTGGCGGGGATGGTTGCCCGGTGCTGGACCGCCGGCTTTCCGACGGTCCTCGTCACGTCAGGAGCCGTCGCAACCGGGCTGCCCATTCTCGGGTTTGAGCAACGCCCCAAAGGTCTGGCTGATTATCAGGTGGCGGCCGCCGTGGGCCAGTCGCGCCTCATGGGCCACTATGCCGACGCCCTAGCCGTTCATGGACTGATAGGAGGTCAGGTGCTGTTGACCAAGGACGTCTTGGCCAACCGTCAGCAATACCTGCACTCTCGTCAAGCTTTACTGAAGATGCTGGAACTCGGCATCGTGCCGGTGATCAATGAAAATGACATCATCGTTGTCGATGAGCTCAAGTATGGCGACAACGACCGACTCGCCGCGATTGTTTCCCATTTGGTGTCCGCCCAACTTATGGTTTTGCTCACAGACACCGCTGGGATTTACACCGACGATCCTCGTCGGGTCGAGGACGCCGAACTGCTCAGTGCCGTTCGTCATACCGATCAAATCCTCGACGCCGTGTCGGCTGGAGCATCCGGTCCACTCGGATCGGGAGGCATCGCCACCAAGGTCGCTGCCGCTCGGATGGCGGCCTGGTCAGGGATCCCGACGGTCATCGGGCCGGCGGCTCGGACCGACGTCATGGAAGAGATTCTGGCGGGCAATGACATTGGTACCTGGGTGGCGCCGCATCCTTCTGGCCTTTCTGCCCGGAAACTGTGGATCGCGTTTGGGCTTCCTTCCGAAGGAAGCGTGACGGTCGATCGTGGAGCCGAAGAGGCCATTCGTCGGGCAGGCCGGTCGTTGCTTGGCGTAGGTGTGACGGCCACTCACGGAGCGTTCGAGGCGGGTAGGGCGGTTGAGGTACTCAACGTCGACGGCGACCTTATCGCCAAAGGTATCGTCCGGTATGGAGCCGACACCTTGGCGACCGCCAGTGGCGAACTCATCCACCGCGACGACCTGGTTTTGTTGGTTTAGGACTGCGCCTGGCTACTTACGCCAGAGGTCCGGGGTAAACAGGAGCAGCACCGGGAAGACTTCCAGTCGGCCGGTGATCATAAGGAACGAAAGCAACCACTTGCCGACCCCCGGGATACCGGCGAAGTTCGAGGTCGGTCCGACGTCGGCCAGACCTGGCCCGATATTCCCCAAAGCTGAAGCAACGGCGGTTGCGGTCGTGACCAGATCCAGCTCGGTGCCCGAATTGGAGTCGATGAACGCCAGGAGAAACGTGCCGGTCATGAAAAGGAACATGTAGAACAGGAAGAACGACTGGATCGATTCGACGATGTCCTCGGGAACGGCCTTTTTACCGAACCGGGTAACAAAGACCCCGCGAGGATGGATGAGGCGACGCAGATCGGCATGGGCTGCGTTCGCCAACGTGCCGATACGGAACGTTTTTACCCCGCCGGCGGTAGATCCGGCCATGCCTCCCAGGAACATGAGGCCCACGATGAATACCTGGAGGCCTGACACCCACAAGGCGAAATCGGCAGTGCCGAATCCGGTAGTCGTGATGATGGAGACCGACGTGAAGGCGCCATCACGGATGGTCGACTCGGACCATCCGTTGCCTGTCGCAATGAGACCGCCGACGACGATGATTATCGCGGCGATGGCGATGACCGCGTACAGTCGGAACTCGGCAGATTCGATAAATGCTTTTGGCCGCCGGAGGCCCCGATACAAAAGTGCAAACGACGAGCCGGCGATGAGCATGAAAACGATGACGACCCACTGACTGTATGGCGTGAAGTTGTTCATGGACGAGGCTTCGGTGCCGAATCCACCCGTCGACATGGTCGTGAAAGAGTGGGCAATCGCCTGGAACAGGTTCATGTCGCCGAACGTCAACAAGAGGATCTGGGTCACGGTGATCGCCGCGTATAGGAGCCAGAGTCTCTTGGCTGTTTGGCTGAATCGTGGGGTGAGCCGATCGGGTGTCGGGCCTGGAGACTCGGCTCTGGCCAGCTGAACGCCGCCCACTCCCAGTAGGGGCAGGATGGCGATCGACAGGACGATAATGCCCATTCCACCGACCCACTGGGTGAGTGATCTCCACATGAGAAGGCCGTGTCCGAGGGCGCCCGGATCGGCGAGGATCGAAGAACCGGTGGTCGTAAAACCGGAAGCCGTCTCGAAAAAGGCATCCGTGTATGAGGGGATTGCCCCCGAAATAATGTAGGGGAGGGCGCCGAATGCGCTGATCACGAACCAGGAAACGCCGACGATGGCGAACCCTTCCCGGCTCGTGAGTTCGCTGCCGCGTCGTCCGACGTATCGCCAGAAGATTCCGCCGGCCGCCATGGTTATGACGCTGGCCAGGACCAATGCTCGAAAGTCGGCCCATTCCTGGTAGATGGCCGAAGTCAGGGCGGCCGGCATGACCGCTAGCCCAGACGCGGCGACCACTGCACCGATGACGTACGAGAGCTGACGGAACATTGAGCGACGGCCGGTCGGACGGTTGGTCCCGGTTTGACCCGTCATCCGGAGAACAGCGTTTCGATCGCCGCAATGGCCGAGGGGAGTGAGAAGAGAATGACCCGGTCGTTCGGTTCGATGAACGTGTCCCCGCGCGGCACGATGGCCAAGCCGTCTCGCAGGACACCCCCGATAACCACCCCTGGTGGGAGCCGCAGCTGCGATACCTGTTGTCCGGAAGCCGGGGCGGTGGCCGTCACTTCAAGTTCGATGGCTTCGGCATCTGTGTCGCTGAACGTGGCGACCGAATGGATCAAGCCTCGTCGGACGAACTGAAGGATGGCGTTGGCGGCCGCCAGCCGCGACGAGATGACTGCGTCGATGTCGACGTCCCCGAGAAGTCCGGTCAGGGCCTGATTGTTCACCCGGGTTACGGTGGTCCCCGCCCCGAGGGCTCTGGCAAGGAGGCAGGAGAGAATGTTGGTCTCGTCCCATCCGGACAGCGCCAGCACGGCGTCAGAGCGGGTCAAGCCGAGCGAACTGAGCACCGCAGGGTCGGTGAGTTCACCACAGGTAATCATTGCCCGATCGAGATGAGACGCCAATACCCGGCACCGGGCGCGGTCCGGATCGACGACGGCCACGTTCATACCTTCGCTGAGGAGACGAACTGCAGTGACTTCGGCGAGATGGGTGGACCCAAGGATGACGGTCCGGGCGACATGGCGGGTGCTGAGGCCCCACAGGTCGGTGGCCTTGTCGACGTTACCGCTCGTGACCATCATGAGCATGTGGTCTCCGGCCAGAACGACCGTGTCGCCATGGGCGATGATGGTTTTCTGGTGCCGAACAAGAATGGCTCCCACCCAGTCGAAGTCGGTGACTTCGGCCCGGACTTCGGCGAGGGTACTCCCCGCCAGAGGACTGCCGGTCCGTACGGTGCCGCCCACCAGGATGAGCTTCCCCTCGCCGAATTCGATGAGTTCCGAAACACCACCCTGTCGCACGAGGTGAAGAAGTTCTTCGGCAGCTGATTCGGCAGGGTCGATAACCACATCGACGTTGAGCCCGGTCAGGCCTTCTCGTAGGCCGGGATCCTCAACTCTGGCCACCGTGCGACCCGCTCCCAATCCGTGTGCGGTGTGACAGGCCAGGAGGTTGACGCCATCATTATTCGAAACTGCAATGAGTAGGTCAGCCGCACCGGCTCCGGCTTCTTCAAGGATGGCCGGGCTCGCCCCGTTTCCTTCGATGACCAGAACGTCGAGTGTGGCCTGGCTTTGCTGGGCCCGCGCCTCCTCGCTTTCGATCACGACGACGTCCTGACCCTCGGCGGAGAGTCGCTGGGCGAGGTAGGAACCAACGGCGCCGGCCCCGACGATGACGATTTTCATGATCCCGCTTCCGTTTGTGCGGGCGCCAGATTAGACGGATGACCGTGCCGGTGGCCTCGCCCGTCCAATCATGGATCCGGCGCGCCTGGCCGCTGACGCGGCATCTGAGGTCCCGTTGTAGAATCTTTGGCATGCATCAGGTCCCCTTTTCGACGCCGGGCGAGGTTTCTGACGCGCTCGAGGCGGTTGATTACCTTTCGGACCCGACTATTTCACAGACTGTCTTTCTTGCGGAACGTCTGGCCAAGCCGGTCCTGGTTGAGGGACCCGCCGGGGTTGGGAAGACGGAACTGGCCAAGGCCCTTGCCAAAATTCATGATCGCCGGCTCATTCGTCTGCAGTGTTACGAGGGTCTGGATGAAGCCAAGGCCTTGTATGAGTGGAACTACAAGAAGCAACTGCTTCGGATCCAGGCTGAGAAGGGCGCCGAATGGCGTGCCATCGAAGATGACATCTTCGCTGAAGAATTCCTGTTGACCCGGCCGTTGCTCGAAGCAATCACCTCCACCGAACCGGTGGTGCTCCTGATCGACGAAGTGGATCGCGTTGAGGTGGAAACCGAAGCGTTGTTGCTGGAAGTCCTCTCGGACTTTCAGGTCTCGATTCCTGAACTCGGGACGATTCGGGCTGCCTCGGCCCCGCTGGTCATCCTGACATCGAACAACACGCGCGAGTTGTCAGAAGCCCTCAAGCGCCGCTGCCTGTTTCTCCACATTGGCTATCCGTCCGTCGGTCGCGAGAAACAGATCATCCTGGCGAGGGTTGAGGGGATCACCGACCATCTCGCCGATCAGGTGGCCAGGGTGGTTCGATCGATTCGCAGTCATCAGCTTCGCAAGCCGCCATCGGTCTCCGAGACCCTTGACTGGGCTCGCACGCTCATCGAACTGGGCGTTACCGAAGTTGATGTCGCCGCAGTCAAAGACACGCTCAACGTGCTGTTGAAATATCAGACAGATATCGAGAAAGTGGGCGATGCTTATACCGGTCCGGAACCGATTGAACTGCCGGTTGCTTAGGTGTTGATCGACGTCCTCGGCGGGTTCATTCAGGAGTTGCGGACTGCCGGCCTCCCGGTATCGATGGTCGAAACCATTGACGCGATGGAGGCCCTTCGGCACACAGACCTGGGAGATCGACCGGCATTCAAGGCGGCGTTGGGCGCCACCCTGGTCAAGAATGTTCGTCATTACGAAGCGTTTGACACGGCGTTCGAGGTCTACTTTGCCCTGAGCCGGTCCGATGAAAACTCAGCTGCCGAATCTGGCGTGACCGGGCCCAGTGGGGAAGCATCCGGCCAAGGATCCGGCGGCGATGCCGACCTCGAGGAACTGCTTGAGGCGCTGGCACGAGCGTTGGCCGCCGACGATACCGCCTGGCTCCAGTCCTTGGCCCGCCAGGCGGTTGATCAGCTGGCGGGCATGGAGCCGGGGCGACCGGTTGGTGGCACCTATTACCTGTATCGAACGCTTCGCCAGCTTGATGTCGACGGATTGTTTGAACAGTTGGTCGAAGAAGCGTTGGCGGCCAGCGGGCCACTCAATGAGTTTGACGAACGTCTTCTCCGTGAAGAATTGGAGGAGCGGATCGACCGGCTTCGTGAAGAGATCAAGGCTGAAATTCGGCGCCGACTCGTGGCCGATCGAGGCGCCGAGGCCGTCGCAAAGACTCTGCGTAAGCCGCTGATCGAAGATACCGAACTCATGCATGCCACCCGGGCGGATCTGGTGGAACTCGAGCATGTGATCCAACCACTGGCCCGAAAACTCGCCGCCCGCTTGGCTCGTCGGCGGCGACTGCGTCGAGATGGACGTCTCGACTTTCGCCGGACCGTCCGCAAATCGTTGGCCACCGGGGGAGTACCAATCGAACCTCAGTTCCGAGCTCCAAAACCGTACAAGCCGGAAGTATTTCTGCTCTGTGATATCTCTGGTTCGATGGCAACGTTTGCTCGATTCGCCCTACAGTTCGTATATGCCATGTCGAATGAGTTTTCGAAGCTCAGAGCCTTTGCTTTTATCGACGCACTCGACGAGGTGACGTCCTATTTTTCCCGCGAGACCGAGTTCGCCGAAGCCCTCCAGCGTATCTCCAGTGAGGCGCAGGTGGTGTGGCTCGATGGCCACTCCGATTATGGACGTTCCCTTGAACAGTTCTGGACCGGCTACGGGCAGTCGCTGTCCGCCAAGTCGACGGTGATCATCACTGGTGATGCCCGATCCAACTATCGAGGCCCGCAAGCCGAAGTCCTCGAAGGCATCCATGACGTGGCCCGGGCCGTCTACTGGCTCAACCCCGAACCGCGTTCGTATTGGAACACCGGGGATTCAGTGATGGGCAAGTACGCTGTATTCTGCGACGACGTGTATGAGGTACGAAACCTTCGACAATTGGAGACTTTTGTCGAATCGATAGCCGAGCAAGGCCATCGGCGCGTACCTTTGCATAAAGTGGGCTAAATTGGTCATGCATCGTTAACCTGGCATGGCGAACACGACGACCGCAGCACTCGTGCTGCGGATGAGGAGACAGATGGGACAGCGAGTCCTGGTGGTTGAAGATTCAGCAGTGATTCGGCGCCTCATCGAGGTCTGTCTTCGACCAGCCAATCTTGAAGTGTTCATGCGCGAAGACGGTCCGAGCGGTTTGGCGGCGGCCCGCAGCGAATCTCCTGACCTGTTGGTGCTCGATATCGGTTTGCCCGAAATGGATGGCTGGCAAGTGCTTGATCATCTCCGATCAGCCCCCGAAACCCGCTCCCTTCCGGTACTGGTTCTCACTGCCCACGCTGAGGAAGAGTCTCGTAGACGGGCAGACGAGGGTGGGGCGGACGCCTTTGTGACGAAGCCCTTCCAGCCGAACGATTTCCGCCAGGAAGTCCTGAACCTGCTGGCCCGCCCCCGCCCGTAACGGTCTTTTGGCAAAGCTCACATCCGGGCTACCATTTGCTTTTGGAACGTTCCCATCTTGGAGTCTCTTGTGACTATTCGTGTTGCCATCAATGGTTTCGGTCGGATCGGCCGATTAGCCCTAAGAGTCGGATGGTCGAATCCGAATCTGGAATTCGTCGCAGTAAATGATCTCGTGCCTGCCGAAGGTCTCGCTTACCTGTTGGAATATGACACCGTCCACGGCCGTTTCGGGTCCCAGGTCGAAGCGGTCGATGGAGACCTCGTCGTCGATGGCAAGACTATCCAGGCCTTCGCTGAGCGTAACCCCGAAGATCTCCCCTGGGATGACCTGAACATCGATTATGTGATCGAGTCGACCGGTGTGTTCGTCGACTACGACGGCGCCAGCAAACACCTGGCTGCCGGAGCGAAGCGGGTCATTCTTTCAGCTCCCACGAAATCTCCGGACAAAGTTCGTACGTTTGCCTACAAGGTGAATCACACCCAGATCGACCCCGATGTCGATCGCATCATTTCAAACGCTTCGTGCACCACCAACTGCCTGGCGCCGTTGGCCAAGGTTCTCAATGATGAGTTCGGAATTGTTGAAGGACTTATGACCACCATCCATTCGGTCACGGCCTCTCAGCCTTCTCAGGATTCGCCTTCGAAGAAGGACCTGCGTGGAGGTCGGAATGCCTACGCCAATATCATTCCGGCTTCGACCGGTGCGGCCAAAGCCGTTGTTCTGACCCTCCCGGAGTTGGAAGGCAAGCTCGACGCCATGGCCTTCCGGGTACCGACCCCCGATGTGTCGGTGGTGGACCTCACCTTCCGAACGGAAAAGAAGACCTCGCTCGCCGAAATCAACGCTGCAATGAAGAAAGCCGCCGACGGCGAGATGGCAGGCGTGCTTGAGTACACCGAGGACCCGGTCGTCTCATCCGACCTCATCGGAAACCACCATTCTTCGATCTTCGACGCCAAAGCGACGATGGAATTGAACGATCAGTTCTTCAAAGTCATCGCGTGGTACGACAACGAGATCGGCTACTCGTCGCGTCTCATCGACATGTTGGAGTACTTCGGGACGCTCGACGAACTCATCTGAGCCAACCCCCTTGAGCTGAGGCTGAACCTGGGGTACGGTCACGCTGGTGGCTGAGCGGCGTGGGTAGGTGCCATGAGCCGTTTTGTCGCGTCGATCTTCTCAGTAGCGTTGGTACTCCTTTCCGGTTCCCAGCCGGTTGACGGGGGCCGGTGTGTCGGCCTGGAATGGCCGGTAGCTGGCCCGACGGTGAATGGCTTTGAACCAACTGGCCAATACAGTGGTCATTGGGGAATCGATATTGGAGCCGAAGAAGGGACGCTCGTCTCGGCGGCCGCCGCCGGTCGTGTTACCTTCGCAGGACAGGTGGTGGACAACCAGACCGTCACGATCGACCATGGCGGCGGCCTGAAGACCAGCTATTCGTTTCTCGAAGTCCGCTCGGTGGATGCCGGTGCCTGGGTGGAGCCCGGCGGCTCGATCGGCCGGAGCGGGTGGTCCCACGAAATCGCTGGTCTTCACTTTTCGGTCCGACTGTCGGGAAGGTATGTCGATCCTCTCGACTGGATGGGGTGTCAGGGTTATCAGCCGGACCGGGCGTTGCGCCTGGTTCGCTAACGGTTCGGTCCCGCAGGAATGGTTTATCCTGTTGCCGGTGTACAGAGCCATCGTCGGGGGCACGTTCGACCCTCCCCATCTCGCCCACCTACTCGCTGGCGAAACTGCCTTCATGCAGTTAGGTGTCGATGAAGTCCTGATGATGCCTGCCGGGTCGCCGTGGCAAAAGCCCGCCGAAAGCGTTTCGGCCGGGGAGCATCGATGGGCCATGACCCAGTTGGCCGCCGAAGGAGCCGACTTTCTTGTCCCTGATGACCGGGAAGTCCTCCGGGATGGTTGGACCTACACAGCTGACACCCTTGCCACGTTCCCCGACACCGATCGGCTCGTTCTCGTCCTCGGCGCTGACGCGGCGGCCAACCTGCCCACCTGGCACCGTTATGACGAGGTCAGGGAACGGGCTGAAATCGCCGTGGTTCCCCGACTGCATACGAACCGTGCCGGCGTCGAGGCGGCCGCTGGACCGGTGACCTGGCTCGATATGCCGATCCTGGAGATATCCGGTAGCAGCATCAGGGAACGGGCACGTGGGGGCCAGTCTGTTCGGTTCCTGGTCAGAGATCGTGTGTACGAATACATGCTTGCCCACGGACTCTACGGCCTATGAGTGAACCCCAGCACCGACTGTCGGGTCAGCCCAAGCGTGAACTGACAGCCCGAGAGCTGAATCGATCTGCCAGGGACGACTCACGTAAAAAGGCTCGCCGCAAGATCGTCCTGGCCACCTTGCTTGCTCTGGTGCTCGTGACAGCTTCGATAACGATCTCGTATCTGCGGCTACGCCCACAAGAAGTGGGTCCAGATCCGGTCGTGATTGCGCCCGACGTCGGTGCCTCGGCTCTGGTTGTCGTGGAAGTCGACGCATTACCTCGAGCCATCTTGCTGATCGGTGCCAGCGCCGATCAGCCGAGTCGACTGATATCGCTCCCCGAGTCGCTCCTCGCCATCGCTCCCGGGTTTGGCGAAAATACGCTCTCGGCTGCGTATGGGATTGGTGGTGTAGATCTGCTGTCGCTCACCATCGTCAACCTTCTCGGGGTGCGCATTGACGATACGTTTACCTTTACAGCCGAAGAGTTCGGTGCCCTGTTCGACGAGCCTCTGGAAGTAGCCATTTCCAGGCCATTCGTCTCGGAAGACGCCGCTGGGAACCAGAAGGTGGCGGCTGGTGAAGGTCTCCAGCCAAGGCCCGCCGAGATGGTGGTTCGCCTCCTGACCGAAAAGGGAGTCGACAACGACCTCGACTTCTTGTTCCGCCAGGGAGAGGTGTGGTCGGCCGTTTTCAAGACCATTGGCAGCAGAAAGGTCATCGCCGATCGGGTGCTGGCCGGCGGTACCACCGCGGGGATTGCTGCTGTCACGGGCGCCAGCCAGGACGAAGCCCTCGTGGTGAGCGCCCTGCCGGCGGTGCGGGTCAACACACTGTCGACCGGCGACGAGCGATATTCCCTCGATGTCGCCGATGCAGCTGATTATGTCGAACAGACCATCCCGTACCTACGGATCGGTCAGCAGCCAAGGCTGGTTGTCGAGATTCTCAATGGCAACGGTGGGGTTGGTGTCACACAGCCAGTTGCGAAGACGTTCGTGCTGGCCGGGTATCGGGTGCTCAAGACCGATAACGCCGGCACCCTGGACTATCCGACGACCCAGATCATCGCCCAGGGCCGTGAGCGACGGGCCGACGCCATCGCCGCCCAAGGGCTGCTCGGGTACGGGGAGGTCGTGCTCGAGGTTCGTCAACCGTCTGGTGTGGTCGATCTCACTATCATCCTTGGTGAAGACTCACCGTGAGAAAGGGATCATCTATCACGAGCATTGACCTGGCCAAGGCGGCCGCAGCAGCCATCGATGACATGAAGGGCCTCGACACCATCATTATCGATGTCAGTAACTTGTTGTTCATTACCGATATGTTCGTGATTGCCACCGGAACCTCAAACCGCCAGGTCCGGTCTATCGCCGACGAAGTTCATACCCAGCTCAAAGAAAAGCACCAGCGCGCGTCCTTGCGTTCCGAAGGAGCCGATGAGGCCGAATGGATCCTGCTTGATTACGGCGAAATAGTGGTGCACGTCTTTCAGGCGTCCACGAGAGCTTTCTACGACCTTGAACGTCTGTGGGGAGACGCACCCCGAATCCCCTTTGAGCCAGCGACTCAGGGAACTTCTGACCAGCTATAATTGCGGCTCCCATTGGGGGCTGTAGCTCAGCCTGGCAGAGCACCTGCATGGCATGCAGGGGGTCAGGGGTTCAAATCCCCTCAGCTCCACGGAGAAATATGAAGAGACCCCCGTTTGGGGGTCT
>JAHEDI010000089.1 GCA_024641305.1 bacterium
GATTGAGGTCGCCCAAGGTAACGGCTGGTGGACGATTTACGATCCGGTGGAAGACCTTGTTGAGCCCGACGAACTCAAGAGCGCCCTGGACGCCAACCCCGCGGCCCGGACCGCCTGGGACGGGTTCCCACCGAGCGCTCGCAAGGGGATGTTGTGGTGGGTGGTCAGTGCATCCAGGGATGACACCCGGGACCGACGGGTCGCCACGATCGTCGCCAAGGCCGCGATCGGGGAGCGTGCCCAGGGGTAGGGCTCTTCGCATCGCAACTCGACCCAATGCTGCGTTGGAGCGTAGAGGGGTGGCCCGAAGCCAGATGGTCGAACAGTTCCCGGCTCGGCACAACGAGCGTTCAAGTGCCCTCGAGGTTTGAGCGTTGGTTGTCGGGGCGCCGAGCAGGCCGCCCTTAGCAAGACAATGTCAAGGTATTGGTTGGTGACGCTGCCGATCAGCCATTGGGCGCCTCAAGGAGCAGCTCGGGGAGTGTTTGGCAGAGCCAGTCGACTAGCTGGTCGTGATCCCAGCCGCAGGCGGTAATTAGGAATTGATAGGTGGCGTCGCTGAACACGGTCATGAGCAGGTCGGTGGCCGTCTTGTTGGTGAGCCCTGCCCGGAGTTGTGTCTTTCTGGAGAGCGTGTCTATGACTTGCCCGAAGGCAGTCCGTCGCAGTTCTTCACTCGCCTGGTAGGTCTGTCGCACCTCATCATCGTCTTGGGCGGCCGCCCGCAGAATCTCCGAGATAGCACTAGCCCGAGCGAATAAAGGCGCCGCCCCCACAACGAAAGTCCTCAAACCCTCGACTGCGTCGTTTGTGGCCTCCATCGCCTTCCACCAATCAGTGTCCTGCGGGATGTCGGCTGCGTCTCCGATCACCGCGGCGTCTATGACGGCGCCCATAAGGTCGGCCTTGGTATGGAACACGAAATAGACGGTCTGGACGGCGACACGGGCCCGGGAAGCGATTGAGGCGATGGTCGCTCCATGAAATCCCTTCTCGGTGAATTCTTCGTGAGCGGCCCGAATGATCTTGCTCCTGGTCGCCCGCGCTTTGCCACGACGGGACTGGCTATCGGGTTCGGTCATGGCAAAAGTCCTACTTGCGGTCTCTTTACTAAAGTAATACTCTAGCGTAGTACTACAAAGAAAGAATGTTATGGCAATCGAGCTTGAGAGACAGGGCCGCCAGTCGGCCTTCACTGACCAGGCCGCCAGGCCTGCCGCCTGCGGTTCGATGGCGCTCTTGGCACAACTCGGTTCAGTCCTCATACACCGGGCAACTGCATGACAACCGGAGCGATCGCTCGGCGACCAATCACAGACCCGGCAGGGCGACGGCTAGCTCGAGCTACCGGATTCGGTGGCCTGGCCACAATGGTGCTGATCTTCGTGCCGGCCCTGACCCAATCGGGACTCGAGCCGGCCTTCGACGGGTCCGGCGCCGAAATCGTGGCCTACTTGCGTTCGATTCATACGCCCCTTGGCGAATTCGGCTCCTTTGTGATGACGGTCGGATTGATCGCCTTCCTGTGGTTCATCATCGGCCTGTCGATGCTGCTGCGCGATGCCGAAGGTGATCCGCCCTGGCGATCGGCGATTGGGGCCGCTTCCGGCGTCGTGCTCGTGGCGCTGGCTTTGGCGGCGAACACGGAGGCAGCGGCCTTCCGAGTGGACGACGTTCCAGCTCAGCTCGCCCGGTATGCCTTCGACCAGGGCAACCTTTCGTTCGCGAACGGTTGGGTGGCGCTGGGCAGCTTCGCCGTGTGTAGCGGTTGGGTGATCGCATCGACAGGGCTGTTCCCTCGCTGGCTCGGATGGTCCGCAATCGTCAGCGGCGTCGGTCTCGTGTTGAGCCGGGCCGCCTGGACCAGTGAGATCTGGCTCCTCCCGTACGGGGTATTCTGGCTATGGGTCGTGACCATGTCGTTCGGGCTGCTTCGCCGGGCCTCATCGTCGGCGCTCTGAAGTAGCCAGTCGGGGAATTTCGCATGAAACCTCCTTCCTTCGAAGCCATCGGGCCGGCGCCAAGACAGATCAAAGCCGCTAGCGACCTACCCACGAATCCAGAGAGTCTTTATGGAGAATTGACATGTTGGCAAGTTCCATCGTTAGCGACAGCACCCGATTCAAAGCCGGTTGGGGAGCCCTGATCGTCTCCGCTGCGCTGATGGCGCTGGTGCATTTCAGCTTGATATTTATCCTGGGCGAGCCGGTTTTGTTTACCGGTTTTGCGTTCTTTGACACTTATGCGCTGCTGGTCATCCTGGTTCCGTTCCGGCGCGGCGAAAAGTGGGCCTGGATGGCGGTCTGGCTCCTGCCGACCGGTTTGGCTCTCCCAGCCGCCTTCGACCCGGACATCATGTTCTTCTATTTTGGGGTTGCGGCGATCTGCGTCGCTGGTCTGTTAATGACACTGCCGGCGTTCCCATCAAAGAGGTAAGTTGTCTGGACAATGGACCTAGTCGTCGTTGATGTTTTCCGGCGGGCTCAGGCGTTGGGCGATCCGGGCTGGAGCATCTTCTGAGCCGAAACACGTCAGGCGGTCGCCAGCCGCTAGTTCGGTGATTCCCGAGGCGACCATGACGTAAAGCCCGCGTTGGAGGGCGACGACGAGACAGTCATCTGGCCACGTGACTTCGCTGATTTGTCGGCCAATGGCCCGCGAACCGGGCGGAATCTCGTAGTCGAAAAACACCGCGGTGGGAGAGGTCGGAACGCTCGATCGTGCATGGGTCAGCTGGCGATGGGTAGCGGCATCGACAGCCCGGTGGTAGGCCCGAACGGCGTCCTCGCGTCGGAACATTCCGATCAGTTGGGTGGGGTGGTCAGAAT
>JAHEDI010000090.1 GCA_024641305.1 bacterium
ATAGAATAACTTTGTCGGCTCAAAGTTTATTTGTGATCGAATCGGCCCGGAATCCGACGGGGTGGTGATCGCCCGGAAGCTGTCGCGCCGCAAACGGGGCCAACCCCGCATCCTGTACACAGCGTCGGGCATCGTCGAGCTACTCGACTACCTCTAGCTTCTCGACGATCTGTCACAGCCAGGTCATATGTTGGGTGGATGCGATCAGAAATCACCCAACCTGGCTACGGCAAGGGGCACTCGTCGATCAACAAAGGCCGACGGTTCCCCGCCGAAGTACTCACCGGCGATGAGGTCCGCCGGCTCATTGGCGCCCTCTCGGACTCGTCTTCGTTGGGCCTGCGCAACCGGGCCATGATCACGGTTCTCTACCGGTCGGGACTGCGACACAGCGAAGCACTCGCCCTGATGCCCAAGGACGTCGACCTGGTGGTTGGGTCGATCACCGTCCTGCACGGCAAAGGTGACAAACGGAGGGTGGTCGGCATCGACGCTGGGGCCGCGCCAATCCTGAAAGCTTGGAATACTCGACGAAACCACCTGGGGTTCGGCCAAGCCGAACCACTGTTCTGCACGATGCGGGGAACGCTGATGTCCTCGAGCTACCTCCGCAGCTTGCTACCGAGACTTGCCAAGGAAGCGGGCATCTCGAAACGGGTTCATCCCCACGGGCTGCGTCACACCCATGCCTACGAATTGGCCATGGAACGGGTCGAGATGCCCATCATCCAACGCCAGCTTGGCCACACGTCACTTGCAACGACTGACCGGTACCTCAACCACATCGCCCCACAGCAGGTGATCGAAGCAATCGGCAAGCGGGAGTGGGGCCTGTGAGTTTGCGAGTGCCGGGGCCACTTCCCATTCGCATTGCGATATGTAATACTGAATGCATGACACAAATAGTCACCCGAATTCCTAATGATTTGGCCTCTCAATTAGACGACCTGGTTGAGCGGGGGGTGGTTGAATCTCGATCCGAAGCGGTTCGCCAGGGCCTTCGGCGCCTCGTCGACGACGACCGCCGTGCTCAGGTCGCTCAGGAAATCGTCGACGGGTACCGGCGAATACCCCAGGACGACGACGATGGTCTTTGGTCTGACAGTGCCACGATCGCCATGATCGCCGAGGAACCCTGGTGACCCCTCAACAAGGCGAGATCTGGTGGGCCGAAGCCGAAGACAAGCGGCGGCCGGTATTGATCGTCACTCGAACTGAAGCATTGCCGGTGCTCACTCATTTCGTCATCGCGCCGGTGACCCGGCGAATACGTTCGATACCTACGGAGATTCTCATGGGAACCGAAGAGGGGCTGAGCGCCGAGTGCGTTGCCTCATTCGACAACCTTCAGCCGATACGCGCTCGGTTTCTTACCGATCGAATCGGCTCACTGTCGATGCCCCGTCAGCAGATTTGCTCAGCGCTTCGAGCCCTGGCTGACTGCTAACCGTCCGTGGCGGGTTCCGTCGGCCACCTGCCAGCCAGGGCCGTAACCGTACGAACCCCATCAGCGAGATCGGCGTGGGCGCAATTGTCGAGTAGTACGAGCGGACGTCGACATCACTTTCGACTTCGACCCCTAACCGCCTGTAGCCGGTGGTGCCCGACCGGTGGTCTCGACAGCCAAGGCACAACGCACATATTTAATACTGCGACAGCAAGGCGCGAGCGCGACCCATGCTGCTTGCTAAGGTAGGTAACTGGAGTACTCAATGGGAGGAACGGGGTCGTGCGCACATCACGCTTTCGTTATCTGTTAATCGGAGTTATCGCCATCTTGGGATTGGTGATTACCCCGATGGTTGCAACCGCGCTGCCGAATTCTGGCGTGGCAGCTGAAAAAGGAAAATCACAAGATCATCGGCCCATCAGTCAACCTGTCGGCCCGCCGTCCTGTGTCGCAGATCGACCATCATTTGATACACCCGTAGGGCCGCCTGTGAGCCCGGCCGCCGGACCCCCTGTGGGGCCGCCCGTGAGCCGTCCGGTCGGTCCACCTGTTGATCATTCGCCTGGCCCGGCCCACTGCGGGCAAGGGAGCCCGCCCGTGAGTCCTCCAATGAAAAACGGAGCGATCTATGGAGGATTCGTCGAGAGTCTGGCCGGGCCGATCGGGGTCGTAGGGACCATCGTTCTGGCGCTCGCGATACTCTTGCTGACGGCCCACGGGGCGGCAACCACCATTGTGGACACCCCATACCGACGCTTGACCAAGGGACGGCACCGCCGGTAGGAGGCAACATGCCAGCTGGCTCGTCGACCGGTCACCGGTCGCCATCACGCTGGCTTAACCCGGACATCGCCGTCGCGTCACTGGTTATCGCTACGGCGACGGTTCTCCCGTTGCTGTTCTGGATCGGTACGGAAGAGACCTTTGCCCTGCCCAAACTGCTCGGCATGACAGTCACCAGCGCGGTTGGCCTGGCCATTGCCAGCAGGCTGGTCACTAGGGGAAGTCTCGACTCGGACGATCGGCCCACAGTTCCCGACTGGCTGGTCGCCGGATACTTCGGGCTGTTGGCGGTGAGTTTCTGGCAGTCGATCGATCACGGCCAGAGCTTCCTCGGTGAACGCTTCCAACGGCAGGGGTTTCTCGCGATGGCCGCCTACGTCGTCGCCTACGCTCTGGCTCGTCTCGCGATCACCGATCAAGTGCGGCTGCGTCTTCTTGTGCGAAGTGCC
>JAHEDI010000061.1 GCA_024641305.1 bacterium
CGGTGAGTTGGCTTGACAGCTCAAGGCACCGGGTACTGGGGGTTAGGGAGTCGTCGATTAATCCCTCTTCGATGCTGGCGCGGAGTCTCTCTTCGAGCGTGGCGGGCAATGCGTATCGATGAAGGCGTTCGAGCAGCGCCAGGCCCTAGGTACCGGCCAGGAAGAATGGTCGCAGGTCGATGAGTAGGCCGGGTGCGACATCGGCTGCGAACTGCGACAAACGGTGCATGATCCCATCCTGTCATAGGAGCGTCTCCTTTGATTAGGCTCGTTGCATCGAGAAGGAGTCACCATGGGTAAGTTGAGCGGTCAAGTAGCAGTGGTAACCGGAGGAAGCAAGGGGATCGGTAGGGCGATAGCCGGGGCACTGGCCGAAGAAGGCGCCGACCTCGTTCTGGCGGCCCGAACCGGGGTCGATCTTGAGCGGGCCGCCAGGGAGATTCATGATGATTCCGGCCGCCGCGCCATCGTCGTGGCGGGTGACTTGCGGACGGTCGAAGGCTGTGAGCAGCTTCATGCCGGCGCCCTGGAAGCTTTTGGCCGGGTTGACATCCTCGTGAATTCCGCCGGGGCCACGAAGGCCGGCCCGTTTCTCGGTCTCGATGATGAGGCCTGGTTGGACGGATTCGCCTTGAAGTTCCATGCCGCCGTCCGTCTTTCTC
Organism: bacterium; assembly: GCA_024641305.1. GTDB lineage: Bacteria > Actinomycetota > Acidimicrobiia > Spongiisociales > JAENVV01 > JAENVV01. The sequence continues at coordinate 663 of JAHEDI010000061.1, forward strand.
GGCTGTTCTGGCCCAACCTCGTCGAGTCGAATGGCACGGTGATCAACATCGTTGGAGGCTTGGCCAGAACGCCGACTCCCGACGTCATGATCGGTGGAGCCGTGAATGCGGCCTTTGCCAATTTCTCAAAAGCGCTCGCCGGACAAGGGTTGCGCGACGATGTCAATGTGAACACGATTCACCCTGGTCAGACCCGTACGGAACGCCATCGGACCCTCATGGCCAGCCGGGCTGAGGCAGCCGGAGTCACCCCCGATGAGTTCGAACAGTCGCTTCTCCAGAAGCAAGGGATTCGCCGGTTTGCCAACCCCGAGGATGTCGCCAATCTGGCCGTGTTTCTTTGCCTGCCAGAGTCCCGCCACATTCAGGGAACGTCCATCTCGCTCGATGGCGGCGGCACGGCCGGACTCTTCTAACTGACGTCGACAAAGAGACGGGGCTGGATCGATTTGATCCAGCCCCATTCTGTCTCTTCGGTTGTTGAGCCTGGTTAGGCCAGGTACTGCTCCAGATCGTTTCCGGTCACATCATGGCCGGCGATGAAGGCCTCAAGATTGGCATGCGCCACATCGTCGGTGTACTGGACAGCCGGGCTCTTCATGAAGTACGAGGAGGCGGCCAATAGCGGACCACCGATGCCACGATCGAGTGCAATCTTGGCGCAACGTACTGCGTCGATTACCACTCCGGCCGAGTTGGGCGAGTCCCACACCTCGAGCTTGAGTTCGACATTCAAGGGCACATCGCCGAAGGCCTTGCCCTCGATCCGAATGTAGGCCCACTTGCGATCGGTCAACCATGGAACGTGGTCGGACGGGCCGATATGGACATCATCCTTGGCGATTCCGTGCTCGATCTGGGAGGTTACGGCCTGGGTCTTGGAGATCTTCTTCGATTCGAGACGTTCGCGCTCAAGCATGTTTTTGAAGTCCATGTTGCCGCCAACGTTCAACTGGCTGGTCCGCTCGACCTTGACGCCACGATCTTCGAACAGCCGCGACAGGACCCGGTGGACGATAGTTGCACCAACCTGTGACTTGATGTCGTCTCCAACGATTGGAACGCCGGCGTCTACGAATTTCTGAGCCCACTCCGGATCTGATGCGATGAAGGCCGGGATGCAGTTGACATAGGCAACGCCTGCGTCGATGGCTGCCTGGGCATAGAAGCGGCTGGCGTCTTCGGAGCCGACCGGAAGGTACGAGACAAGCACGTCGGCCTTGGCGGCTTTCAGGGCGGCTGCAACATCGACCGGCTTGGCGGCCGACTCTTCAACGGTAGCCAGGTAGTACTTGCCGAGGCCATCGAGAGTAGGACCCCGCTGCACCTCTACGTCGAGTTGAGAAACCTGGGCGAACTGAATCGTGTTGTTCTCGCCGGCCCACATGGCTTTGGAGAGATCGATTCCGACCTTGTTGTTGTCGACGTCGAACGCCGCAACGAACTCGATATCGGAGATGTGATACCCACCGAGATCCACGTGCATGAGACCTGGCACGTCATCGCCCGGGACCGCGTCGCGGTAGTACTCGATACCCTGGATCAATGAATTGGCGCAGTTCCCAACGCCGACAATCGCTACACGAACTTTGTCCGTCATTATGTTCCCTTCGTTTCTTGCACTATTAAACTTTCGACCCAGGCGACATCGCGCTCCATGGAATCGGCTCGATGTTCGATCTCAGCTCTCGCATAGGCAGATCGGGTGCTTTCGGCGATGCTTGCTCTGGCAGCCTTGATACGGTCCTTCAAGATTTCTGCTCGCTTGGCCAGGACGGCCACCCGATCCTGCCCGGAAAGCAGGTCAAGGAAGGTGAGACGTACTCGGAATCCGCTTGTATTGTCGACCGTGTCCATGTCGGCGAGTTGGGTGATCAACATCTGGCGCCCCAGATCGGTCAGACGGTATTGCTTGCGGCCCCGGTCGTCTTTGGTGTCGGCAACTTCGATGGCGCCGGCTGACTTGAGTTTTCGCAAGGCTGGATAGACGGTGCCAAATGAGACCCGCCAGAAGCCCATGTCGATTAGACGGCGATGGAGCCCATAGCCATGGGCGTCGCCTTCATTGAGTAGTCCGAGTATCGCTGTTTCAATCATATATCGATCCGATATATCCGAGTATATCGAATCGATATACCAGCGGGCAAGCCGGAGCGGACATTTTGTTCAGCGATTTCCCGGGACCAGTGGTTGAAATTGCCGCCCGGCCAGTTCTACCTCAGATGGGGAATGACTTCGTTCCCGAGGAGTTCGATGCTTGGTAGCCAGCGGTCGTAGCTGAGACGCAGATCAAACACCAGATGGTCGACACCGACGTCAGCGAATTTGGCGGTCTGTTCGGTGACCTGGTCTGGCGTTCCGACGATCAAGGAGCCCTCTATGTCGGCGGCCGTCTCGAACACGCCCGACGCAGGCTTAACCCACCATTTGCCACGATCGTTGGCCCACTTCAGCAGACCTTCGACGCTGGTTCCCGCCCACGCTTCGGACTCGGTGGCGGCGATAGTGGTCGGTGGTACCACCCCGACAGTCGGCATCGGTCGGCCGTTCTCGGCGACGAGGGCAGCCATCTGGTCCACTCGTTTCTCGATGGTCTTGAGGGTGATGCGACCCGGCATCCACCCGTCGCAATACTCCGCCGCCCGGCGGGCCGAAGCCGGGGTTGCCCCGCCGTACCAAAAGGGGATCTTTCCGGTCGGCTTCGGGAACAGATTGACGTTCTCGAAGGAAAAGTGCTCATCGGAGTAGGTGACATCGTTTTCGGCCCAGACCTTCTCGAAGATCCGGGCGTTCGACTCGACGAGCTCAGGGCGAAAAATTCCCCCCATGCCGACCGCATCGAACTCGTGATCAAACGTACCGGCGCCCCATCCGGCGATGATGCGCGGCCCGAACATGTGGGTCATCGACGCCAGGGTGAAGGCAGTGACCAGCGGATGCCGGTAGGGGATAAGGGTGGCGGTTCCCAAAGTGATCTGTTCGGTGACGGCACCGACGGCGGTCAGAACCGTGAGGGGTTCGTAGAAGTCGGTGGCAGCCGATTCGAACTCGCCGTGAGGTTCAAAGAGCAGGTGATCGCGCACCCATACTGAATCAAACCCGAGCTCTTCGGCGAGTCGCGCTCCATTGAGGATGGAATCTTTATCGGCATATTCGCCAAAGTGCGGTAGCAGTAGTCCAAATTTCATAGGTGTCCCTCCGACCTGACGAACCGTCCGTGACCCGGCTCTCCGACCACCGCGCCGTTGGCCCAAACATCGGTACCACGCACCATCGTATGAGCAACGGCACCCTTGACTTCTCGTCCGTCATACGGTGTCCAGCCGATCTTTGACTGTACGCCCTCGTTGGTGATCGTCCACACCTTGTCGAGATCGAGCAAGGCGATGTCGGCGTCGGATCCCGGTGCCAACGAGCCCTTCTTTAAGAGGCCAAACACCTGGGCCGGCGCCGTCGACACCAGATCGACGAGGCGATCCAGCGTGATGTGTCCCTCGTGCATGGCGTTGATCATCAGGGGGAGTTGCTCTTGGATCCCTGGCGTACCGGTGTGGGCAGCCCAGGCATCGGTCCAGCCGACCTCCTTCTCCTCGCGGGTGTGGGGAGCGTGATCTGAAGACAGCATGTTGATGGTCCCATCGGCCATCGCCTCCCATACGGCCTCGCGGTGATGGTCGGGGACCATGTAGGACAGGACGTATGATCCCTGCTCTTCGATGTCGCTCATCCGACCCAAAAACAACGCCCAGTGGTTGGTTTCAGCGGTCACGTCCACCCCGCGTGCCCTGGCCTGCTTGAACATCTCGATCTGGCGGATGGTCTGGGCGTGCACGATGTGGAGTTTGCACCCGGTTGCTTCGGCGAGGCGCAGGAGCGTGGCCGTGGCGGTGTCCCAGATGATGCCGTCGCCGGTCGCAAGTGTTTTACCGTAGGCCGCTGGACTCCGGTCCCCTTTGGCCCAGAATGCTTGTTCGACCACGTCCATGATCGCCTGATCGTGCGGATGGACCATGAGCCTCAGCCCCGTCCTGGCGACCGCTTCCATTGCTCGCAATAGCTCGCCATGATCGTGTACCCCGATCGCTGCCGGGTGGGGGTAGGTACGACCAGTATCGACGACCATATAGATCTTGTAGGCGGCGATCCCTCGCTCGGCCATCGCCGGGATCTGGTCGACGAGCTTGGCAGCAGGGTTGTGGTTGTAATCGACGATGCACTTCTCGTTGTACATCTCCAACACGGAGTCAAGATCCTCGGCGGTCATCGTCGGAGGATCCAGGTTGGGCATGCCGAAGATGGTCGTGTAGCCACCGGCGGCCGCCGCCCGGCTGACGGTTATGAGGTCTTCCTTGTGGGTGTAGCCGGGTTCGCGGGTGTGCACGTGAACATCGACGCCACCCGGGATGGCGACCAGACCAGTCGCATCGATCACGTCGGCGTCCGTTGGCCCGGAGCCAGGTGTTACCAATGCTTCGATCGACTCGCCGTTGACGACGATGTCGAGCCTCCGGCGCCGCCCATCGACAAATACGTCGCCTCCGGTGATCACTCGTTTCATAATCCGACCTCGACCCTTTCCACGTCTGAACCCTGAGACCCGCCAATGTGGCGTTCGAACCATGCCACGATCAGGGGAATAACGATGTCCCCATACTGCCCATAGGCGGCATAGTGCGTCGTGTTGTGCTGCATTATGAGTTTCTTGGGTGCGGCGGCGGCCTCGAACAGCACCTCGGCGTGATCGGTCGGGGTCACCAGGTCGTCTTCGACTGCCACCACCATCAACCCGCTGACCCGGCTGGCGACATCGGCCGGCTGATACGCCAGAATCTCATCGGCGGCGGCCAGAGGTACGGCGGTCGGGATCCGACCGTCAACGTCCTTTTTGACCGTCGTCGAGCGCCGTTCGGCGGAGGGAATCATGATTTCTTCACGAGGATGAACGTTCGCACCCCGTCCGACGAGAACCCGGCGGACCCGGTCGGCGTCGAGTCGAGCCAAGAATGTCTGCCACTCGTCATCGGTCTCGCGCATCCTTCGTAGCCAATCTGCCCCGTCGGCGACCGGAACCTGGCTCACGGCGCAGGTGACCCTTCGGTCGGTAGCGGCAAGTAGGACGGCGTTGCCCCCGCCGGTGCCACCGGATCCGAATACGCCGACATGATCGATGTCGTCGAGGGTTGACAGGAAGGTCACTGCACTGGAGAGATCTGCAAGCTGGTCGGACGGCGAGAGGGTGCCAGGACCCGAATCGCCGAACCCCCGGTAGTCAAAGATGAGGACGGTGAAACCGGCTGCCGTGAGCGCCTCGTGGTAGGGGAGGTACAGCTGGGCGTCTTTGAGTCCCAGCCATCCGGGACCTTGCACGATTCCGCCCCGGTTGCCCGCCCGGTCGGGGGTACGGAGAATTCCGGAGATCCTGATGCCTTCGGAGAAGAACTCGACTGATGTTTCGTTCATCCTCCGACTCCCTGGCTCCAACTGATGATCACGACGCCGATCGTAGACAAGACGACGCTGATGATGGCGGTGCGATCCAGGTGGTCGTCATGCTTGAGGAAGGCCTTGCTCAAGACCATCGCAAAGATACCCTGCGTGCCGGCGAAGATGCCGACGACCCAAGCAGGAAGGTAGGAGAAGGCAGTGAACTGGCTTAGTAGCGCTCCCGCCGTGGCAACGCCGCCGGCGACGAACCACCAGTTGGCGGTTTGGAAGTTGGATCGAATTCGCTCACCCAGTTGCCCACGGAAGGCATCAATGAGGACGATGATCGGGAAGGCGCTTGCTGCTCCGATGAACGCCCCCCGATAGGAATCGGGATACAGGTTCAGGCCATATTTGCGGAAGACGAAGGCGGTACCGAAAAAGACCGGCGCTCCCAGCCCGACCAGGTAGTACCAGACCGGGGGTTTCTCGTTGGTGAGGTTGCCGGTGGACCGTGCCCTGGCCAACAGCCAGAACCCGACAAGGGTGATGGTGCCGCCGATCCCTTCGATGAGCGTGATCGACTCACCGAGCACGATCCAACCGCCGATGGCGGCAACGACTGGCGTGCCAACCACGAACCCGCTCGCCCGGCTTGGCCCGAGAAGCCGGACGGTACGCAGAAGTGACGTCCGACCCAACACGGTACCGATGACGCCGCCGATGATGAGTGCCACGATGCCCTGCCGGTTCCATTCCGGTGGCTTTACGAAGAGGGTCGCCAGGAACAAAACCGCCACGTTGACGAGCACGGTCATGAAGACCCCGTCGTCGTCGGGTCGGGTGCGCTGGCCGATTCGGGCGAGGATCGATCCCGCCGCGAAGAACACAGCCGTCAGCAGGCCAAAGGCCGGTCCAATTAGGGATTCGATCATGCGCGGGCGGCTTTTGAGAAGTTCACGCCTTGTTGAGTTTCTCGGCGAGCCAGGCGAAGCTGGCTGGTGCCCACTCGTCGAAATACTTGAACGCACAGTGGCCGGCGTCGGCGTAGACCCTGGCTTCCTTCCCGGTGGCCGGTCCATGCTCCAGCATGAAATAGATATTGCCTATCGGAGCCAGATGATCGAGTTTCCCGTTGATCATGAGGACGGGTTGAGTGATCTTGTCGAGCAGTCCTTGCTCGGACAAAGCCCAGGTCTTGAATTTCTCTCGCTCGTTTTCAGCCGTGGTTGGCGAAAACGAGGGAGGTCCGCCAGGTTCGCCGAACACCCAGGACGCCCGGGCATTGGCGTGCTCGACAAACGCGTCGAGTTCTTCGTCGCTCATCACGTAACCGAACGGGTGGCCGGCGCTGGCCACGACTGCCTTCAACCGATCGGGGATGGTCCCGGCCAACTGCATGACCGAGTATCCGCCCCGGCTGATTCCGAAGGCGCCAATCCGGTCGGCATCGACCTCTGGCCTGTTTTCCAGATATTCGATCGCTGCAACCCAGGCGGAAACAGAGTTCGGTGACCAAGGAACCGGGTTTTCTCCGACTCCCGGTCCGTCCATTACGAGGGACGCCATGCCATGTTCGAGGGCGTAGTCGGACGCCCAACCGCGATCTTCCTTGAAGACGTCGGCTCCGCACATGATGAGAAGGGTGGGGACGGGATGGTCGGCTTTTGGGGTTCGGAAATGGCACCGAATGACTTCGTCCCCGTACGGGATCTCGACGATTTCGACCGGTGGGTCGAGATGGGCACAGGCTTTGCGATAGGCGCGGGCGCAGTCGGCCGAGATGGCGGCTTTGACCTCGTTTAGTTCGCGAGGGAATCTTCCGATGGCGAAATACGTCTTGGCTTGGAGATAAGCCTTCCGTGCTCCAGCGTAGTCACCGGCCGCTTCGAGTCGATCTCCGTCGGACTCGTACCGGTCACCGGCTTCTTTCCACACCGGGACCCAAAGATCCTGTGTCGTGCCTTCGAGTTTGGCCACTGTTTCGATGAGCGTATCGACATCGTCGACCATCGAGAACCAACGCCGATAAAAACCGCCGTGTTCGACGACAAACGGGTTCTCTGAAGGGGTGAAACCGAGGTTTGTGGTCATATGGGCTCCTGATTGGTGTAGGTTCTAGCGTAGTTATGAAATCGATTGCATAAGTCGCCAATAGGGAGCAAATATGCCCAACCCAGTTGATACGACCGGTCTTCAGGAGAAATTTGATGCCTGGATCGGTTTCGTGGAGGCGAACCATCACGGAAAGAACAACCGGATCAACGATGAGATCGCTTTTCAGCCGCTCAAGAAGCCGCTGAGCGAATCGACGGTGGCCCTGGTAACGACGGCCGGTGCCCATCTCGATGATCAGCCACCATTCCACGTTGAAACCGTGGCCGGCGACGCCGGCTATCGCCAGATCCCTCACGACGTTGATCAATCGAAATTACGGTTCACCCATACCCACTACGACACGTCGTCGGCGGAGATCGATCCGAACGTGGTGTTGCCGATTGATCGTCTCAACGAAGCTGTGGCTGCCGGTCGGGTCGGTGCAGCCGCTCCGTTCCATATGGGAATGATGGGCTTCAACCCCGACCCGTCCGAACTCCAAGACGTATCCGGCCCGGCCGTCGCCGGGCAGTTTTCCGACGCCGGCGTTGATATCGTCCTTCTGGTACCCGGCTGACCGATGTGCCACCGGTCCGTGGGACTGGTTCAGGGAGCTATCGAACGCGCCGGCATGCCAACGGCCAGCCTGTCGCTGCGGCCGGAGATCACCTTTGGGGTGCGGGTCTCGAGAGCCGCCTACGTGCGTTTCCCCATGGGAAATCCATTTGGAGAACCCGATCATCCTGAACAGGGCCGCCTCGTATTCGGGGCGCTGCTCGATCTATTGGAAGACGCCACCGGGCCCGAGTTCGTCGAACTGCCCTACCGGTGGAAGCGATGGGAGAAGTGGCTATGAGCGCCTATGACGTTATGAGCACGGCAACCGATGCCCTCGAAGCCGGTCTATACGGTGCCCTCGACGGGTGTGACCAATACCAGGCGGCCATCGAGTCGGTACTCGCCGAAGAATATGCCAAGGACGAACCCAACGCTGTCATGGTCAAGCGTATGAAACAGTTTCAGGCCAGACTGACCAAGATTGCTTCGTTCGTCGAAGACGACGGTCTGACCGAGTTCGTGTTTTTACGTGACCGGCTGTTTTCCGTGGACCAAATCGACAAAGGTCAATTCATCTAGGACGTCGGCTAGCCGATCTGGCGATCCGCAGCCGCTTGGATGGTGGCGATATCGAGTTTTTTCATGGCGAGCATGGCGGTGGTTGCTCGCTCGCGACGGCCCGGGTCGGGGTCGGTCAT
>JAHEDI010000062.1 GCA_024641305.1 bacterium
ATCGTCTGGGTCTTTGTCTATTCGATCGGCCTCATTGCCGCCATGTTGCGCAGTTTTCGTACCCAACCAATCATCCCCCAAGGAGAATGAAAATGAAAACCACACACGAAACAAAACCCATGACGACCCGACGGTACGGACGGCTCATGTCGATCGCGCTGGTCGGAGCTACCGTGCTGGCCGCTTGCGGCGCCTCCGCGACTGCGCCGAGCCCTGGGTCGACGGCCACGACTGCCGCAACTGCGGGTGCAGGCGCAGGTTCGTCTGCCTCGGTCGTCCTGCCGGTTACGGACAACCCGATCAACAACACCGCGACGGCCGAAGGATTGAAGATCGATTCGGTTTTGGTCGAAAATAACGTCGACGCCGCCGGTAAGGACACGAGCGATCATCTTGAAATCCTCGTCTCGAATACGGGCGCTGCCGAGCTCAGCGGGTTCGAGGTCTTCTATACCTTCACCGAGACCACCACGGGTACTGCCGAGAGCTATTACACGCAACTTCCCGATACGTTCACGGTTCCGGCCGGTGGGCAGCGGATCATCCATTTCGACAACACCGGATCTGTTGATCACTTCCCGGTCAACGACTTCAGCCTGTATGCAACCTCGGCTGAGGCGTTGGATGTCACGGTGACGGTGAGTGCGGCCGGTTCGGCACCCAAGACGATGACGGTTCAGAAAGACGCCGGCGGAGAGGAAGCCTCCGACTGAAAAAAGCCGGGCCGCCTAAGCCGGAGAACCGGCTAACGGCGGCCCGCTCAGCAAACACGGCCGTATCGGCCCGCTCACGTGCGGTAGCTTCCCTCCCAGGCGCCGCACGTGAGCGCGTTTGTTGGGTAAGTATTCGGCGAACGTCAGCTGCGAGTCTGGTTCCGAGTTACACGGGTGGTTCTTGGCGGGCGTGTGATGACGGTATCGCCACCGCTGGTCCGGCAGCCTCATGGCTACCCTGCGAAGGCGGCAGGGTTGGCAGCCCTCAGACTCCCTTGATCCAGAGGCGAGATCGATTCTGGATACTGAATCCCATGTCCTGATAGAACGCCAGTCCGGATCCGACCCAGACCGTTCGGATGTACGCGGGTGCGACCCGACGCAGCGACTCTTGGACTACCGCCCTGCCCAGTCCCATTCGCCGATACTTCGGGTCGGTTGCGACAGGTTCGAGGTAGCCGACGTTGTTGTCGGGCACCGTCCACATACCCGCATACGACGCGTATTCGTCGTCAGGGGCGACGGCGACAATGGTGAGGTCTTTGCGAAAGTTAGGTGCGTCTTGGGCGCGCCTGCGGGCTTCGACTTCTGATGCGGGTGGGTTCCCGACATGTCCAAAACCGCGCCACAAGACCTGGTTGACTTTCTCCAGGTCGTTATCGTCGTTGAGGCTTTGCAGGTGGAAACCGTCCGGCAGGCTCGGCTCACCGATTGGCTTGTCAATGACATACCGGGCATGTGCTTCGACGATGTCCGGTTGTGGTTCGAAACCTCGTTCGGCGACTCGTTGTTCAAGGTAGTTGTCCCAGTCGCTCACGTAGAGACCAACCACCCGCCTATCGAATGCAGCGGTACAGCCACCGAGATGCGCTTCCGCCCAATCGAGCAAACCGTCGGTGGCTTGCTCGTGGCCGGAGCGAAGTTGCAGGTAGTTATAGACAGGGTTGCTTTCGAAGTGAACAAACCCAACGATCTGGCCGTCTTCCTCTGCGATGCCGCATCGCTCGAACGGAAGGCCATCTGACATGGTGTGGTGGTGTAGGTACTCCCAGCGCGGCTGAAGCCAGTTGGCGAGCACTTCTCTCGGCCGATAGATCTCGATCAAGAACTGGCTGATCCGGTCGTAATCAGTGGCGTGATCGTACGCTCGAAGCGTGGTTCACCTCCGTCTGGACACCTTGAAACTACCGGGCTGGCGGAGCTGCCGTCGGTTGGCGGTGTGCGTAACTGTGGCTAGACGCCTAATGCGAGGTATGGCGGAGAGCTCGGTGACGAGTAGTCGGGCCTAGCCGGTGTCGAGCAGTTCAATGCGTCCGATGGGCTGGCCGTTCGCTCGATAGAACCTCGGTTCGTGGCCGGTGCCCCGTAATGTGAATTTGCCGATGTGAATGAGCGAGTGGTGGTTGCGGCACAGCAAGATCATGTTGCTGGTCGACGTCGCTCCACCTTCCCACCAGGGGATGATGTGATGGGCGTCGCACCATTGCGGAGCACGATCGCACCCGGGGAACGCACAGTGGCGATCCCGGGCGACGAGCGCACCTCGCATTGGTTTGGTTACGAGCCGGACGCTGCGACCAACGTCGATGAGTTCTGATTTCTGGCCGAAAACGATGCGCCGAAAGTTGGCGTCGCACGCCAGTCGGTCGACCGTGTACTTGGCGAGTACTTCGTTGTTGGTTTCTCGAAGTCTCGAGTATTGATCGGCGAAAGGACCGGCGAAGGTCTCGGCGTCGACATGCACGAGAAGCGTTGGAGTGGCTGGTCGCTCGCCGTCCGATACGAGCAGGTCGAACAGTGCGGTGGCCCGTCGTTGCGATGGAGTCGACGGTTCGCCTTCGACGGGAGCCGGCGTTGCTGCTCGGATGGCCTCAATGAGCTGCGCGCCTCGTTCGCTGTCGAACAGCCCATCGAGTTTGACCATGTTTTCGAAGGTTCGCGACACGAATAGATACGAGGCGTTCCTCTGATCTTCCAGCGTCGGGAAGGTTGGTTCGGCAGCAGCAGCCTGTTGCCAGTAGGCGGTTGCGTTGCGGAGGTCGGCTACCCACTCGAGCTTTTCGGCAATGTCGCAAAGTTCCCGTTCGTCGTCGGCGAACTGCTCGGGAGCGGCTTGCTTGGCCGAGATGAGCGTCCTTACCTGGTCGCTGCTCAGCCGCCCGAGCTCGGCAAGTTTGCGAGTGTACGGCATCTCCCGGAGCGCTCGCACGTCGGCCACCTGCCGTTTGGCTTGTCCGCCGGTGGTACGGAATCGGTGCTTGAGGTAGGCGGTGGTGGAGGTGTATCCGTCAGCCTTGTAGGTCTGGCGTTCGTCCACCACGGCGAGGCGGCGCTGAGCCTGGGCGTAGAAGAGGTCTCCGACTTTGCGGAGTTGCTCGTAGCTGAGCGTGAGCTCATCGTTGCCGAACTCGGCGACCTGTTCATCTTCGGCCCAGGCGAGAGCGGTAGCGGCAATGTCGAACACATCACTCGTCGAACCGGGGTCGTAGCCTTCTTCAGTTCCTTCTGCACTGTCGAACATATGTTCGATTATGGCCGTCGGTTTGATCTTCGTCAAGGGGTTTGATCAAGGTTTCTTCGTCGGTCCACGCAAGCTGGACGATGACCCGAAATGACGCGCCAATCCTGTATCTTCAGGCTCATGAAACGGGCTGCTCGCCTGGCGCTAACGACCACATTGCTGCTGGTAACTGCTGCGTGCACCACCGAGACAGTGCCTACCACCATCGAACTACGCCGGGCTCGACGACCACGACGCCAAGCACGGTTCCGACGACGCCCCCCGAGCCGGGTGCAGACCCGACGATTCCCGAAAGGGACAGCAACGACTTCATCGTCGGAACGCTGCTCGACGGCACCCCATTTACCGTGATCATCGAACCGCGCCGGTCAGGTGAAATGATCGTCGGCGTCTCGGCGGTCATTGCTGCCGTACTGATTGGCACCTCAGCCTTCCTCGATGTGACCGTGATACCGGGCGCCAACGAAGCCGGTTGGGAAGGGGACAAGTATCTCTTGCCGGTGGGCGACTTGACCGTGCGGGTCGGGGAGGTGCCCCCGGACGAACCACTGCTGCGCCGACTCGTCGAGTCGCTCGCCGGTCGGGTCGTATCGGGGCTGCCGGTCCTCGAATTGGAGCCGCCGTTGCGGTGGGCCTCCGATATCGAAACGGACACCGTTATGGAGGTCGAGTATTCGACGTTTTCGGTGCGGCGTGGCTGTCGGGCGCTGGCCGATGTCTGTAGTGAGAAACACGCCGTCCAGCTGACCAGCGTTAAAGCGACCGACGACGATTTCTTGATGATTGAGTCGCGGTCGGAGCGTCCCCGGCCGGACGCCTGGTACATCGATCCCGGACCTTTGTCTCCCCGGGGCGGGCATCAGGTGATGTGGACCGGCGACGAGATGATCGTCTGGGGTGGCTCGACAGCCGACAGTCCTCCCAACCTGGTTGACGGGGCTGCCTTCGATCCAGACACGACAACCTGGCGAATGCTGCCGCCGATGCCAGACGACACCTGGCGCCAGACGGTGGCCGTGTGGGCGGGCGACGAGATGCTTGTGGTCAGCGGGGCGTCGGTGGACAGCTACGACCCGGACTCCGACGAATGGCGAACCATCGGCGACGGGATTGCGCTGTCAACTGAATCCCAAGCTCATTGGACCGGTACCAGAGTCGCCGTTTGGACCGCTGAGGGGATTTCGTTGTTTGATCCGCGCGACGGTGTTTGGGAAGAGTTGCCTGACCCGGGCTTCGGCGGCCCGGGTCGGTGGGAGGGGGCGCTCCGGTCGGCGAGGGCTACCTTGATCGCAGTTGGCTTGGATGCGCCGTACTGTTCGGCTCGCCTGGCCGCCAAGTGGAATGGTACGGCTTGGGACGCCTTGCCGAAGGTGGATTTGGCTGCTGGCGAGTACGCCGACTGTGGCTACCCGAACCAGACCGCGGTCGTCGACGGTTATCTCGTGTACTGGACCGACAGTATCCATCCGACCTTGGCGCTCAACCTGCTCACCGAGGAGCTGAGAACCATCGACACGATCCCGCTGTCGGGCGCCGAAGGACCATCCGGCCCGATCGAAGTGGGGTCAGGCATCCTCGTTCCCCAGTGGGGCGAGGCAGCCTGGCTGCCGACTATCGACGCCAGCTGGGTGTCACTCGACATGCCCGGCCAAGGTTGGAATGCCGACATGATCTGGACCGGAGACGAGGTCATGATGTGGGGAGCCACCTGCTGCTATGGGTCCAGCAACACCCAATTCACGGTCGACGCCTGGCGCTGGACCATGCTCGGCGCGTGAACCAAGATCCCGTTGGCATCGGGGGTGCAGAGGGCGGAGGCGTCACCCACGACACACACCCGTTGAGCCTGTAGAGGTCGAACGCGCTGAGTCGCGCGGCTGTGATTGGTCGATCGGCCGTTGGTGTTAACTTGGCAAATGGCCGGAGGAATGTATGCAGGAACAGTTACGAGTTGGTCTCGACTACTTGGAGTCGATCACGACACTGTTGCAGCGTGTGCGCAACGCCCACCCAACCGACGGTCTCTACCAGGCTGCTGAAGTCCAGTTCTGGTGGGGTAGGCCCCGATCGACCGACGAGTTCGGTCAGTTGTTCTGGTTCGACGACAGCGGTCTTCCGGCCGCTGCGTTCACGGTGACGGATTTCGGCGGAGCGTCGTCACTTGTCTATGACGAACCGACCGTTGTGGTGAGCGTCTTGCCCGATGCCGACCCCGATTGGGTCGCGCACGTGATTAGCCGGGGCCTCGCACATGTTGCTGGTGGTGGCATCGACGCCGTCGAAGTCGAGATCGACCGTGAAGATGCAGTCATGCGTGACGAGTTCGCCAAGCACGACTTCGTCTTGCAGGGCGCCGGCGTGATCGAATGCTGGCTCGATTCGGCGGCTCGCCCCAAGATCAGTCCGCTCCCCGAGGGCTATCGTTTGGTCACGCGCCGCGACATGACGCACCGAGTCCACCACATGGCCCGGCCAGAACTGCCCGGCTTCGAGGAGCGCCTGCAACAAACGTCGCTATACAGGCCCGCCCTGGACTTGCTGGTCATCGACGACGATGACGAGACCGCCGCCTACGGCATGTTCTGGTTCAATCCGGTGACGGCAACTGGCGTGGTGGAACCGATGCGTACCTATGACGAGCATCAGGGCAGGGGATTGGCGCGTCATCTGCTTACCGTCGGGATCGAACTCCTCGCAGGTGCTGGCGCTGAGCGTATCTCCATCGGATTCGAGCCCGGCAACCCGGTGTCGAGTCATCTATATACAAGCGTCGGTTTCGAACCGTATCGCCAGACGGATGTCTTCGGTGGACTTACGAATCCGTAGGTCGTCGTAGCGTCCCGTCGTTCAACAAATCAGGGCGTCGTCGCGTCGAGCTCGGGGTTGTACGTCAAACATGAGGCGACGCCAGAGAGCTGTTCTAGCGGCAGGTCGCTGGACACCACTTCGATGCGCATCGTGGGGTCGACCCACGCCACCAGTCTTTTGCCGCCGTCGAGTACGAAGAATTCCCGGTCGTCCACCATGACCGTAGTCTCGATGACATCACCGATCTGACCGTTGTCACCGGTTATTGAGCCGATGGCTAAATGAGTGTGGTCGCCGGTCGTTCTGCCGATGGCGAAATGAGCGTGGTCGCCGGACTTGAAGTTGTGAAACACGGCTGATTCGTGTCCTTCGCTCTCGGTGAACACGTCCACGTGCTGTTACTTCACGTAGCCTCGACGGCCTATTTGACCAGCTCGCCGCCCACGACCTGTGTCTGGAGCAACCAGCGGGACCAGAAGAACTGTCACCGTTCTGACGCACGCGTCACGTCGATGTACGTCAGGTGATAGGGGTATTGGCTAGCGAGACGACTGTGACTAGCGCCAAGGCTATTGCGACCGCCGGCATGACCCATCCGGGACGCACACGTGCTCTCCATAGGCTCCAGATCGCAACTAGCGCCAGGAGGAGGCCGAACACGATGCTGCCTACGTGGGCGACGTCGCTCAGTGGTGCCGCTTCCTCGCACACTGGTGGGCAATACACGATCGGAAAGCCATTGGTCATGGCCGCCCAGATGAAACCAAGGATCCCAGCACTGGCCACGCCGCCTCCGTCGCCTTGCGCTCCGGCCATGAACGAGACCGCCCACCACACTTGAATCGCCGCGACACCGATCAGCGTCGACGTCTCGGTCGGAGACAAGCTCCCGTGCAGGTCGAACAGGCCAACGCCGAAGTCGATCACAATGTGCATCGCGCTGAAGAACATGGCCGCAATGCCAATAACCAGCCAGAGCGGCATCCGCCATGACCGAACCGACCACGCAAGTTTTTCGCTGCGCATTTTTACCCCTTCCTGCGGAGGGGGACGGCGTATCCCTCGGATACCACTGCGATGCAGGACCAGAGATACAGGTGCCCAACCACTCCACACCGGGCTCCGCCCCGGCGATCGCTGCCATCGTCCACCGAAACCAGGGTCCCGATTCCTCCCCGAGAGTCGTGCGTCTTCCGTGGGTTCGATCCCCGCCTGGGTAGTTCGCCGGGTGCACTCATTGTCGACATCAATCCTCAACTAAGCGCATAACTAACCTAAACTGATATTCAGTCTACTTTACTAAAGAGAGCGATGTCGACAGAAACTAGCAACGGGTCGAATCTGAGCACCGTGGCTTTGGTCTCGCTGTGTCACGTGATGATGAGTCGAGAGGTCAGCGACCGGGTCGCGAGCGCGGGCTTCCCAATCACGAACTCACACTCGGCAGTTTTCGGCCAGATGACCAACGAGGGGATGCGGTTGACCGAGCTAGCAAGAGGAGCCAACATCACACCCCAGGCCATGGGTCAACTAGTCGACGAACTCGAAAACCAGGGATACCTCAGGCGTCGCCCAGACCCCACAGACCGCAGAGCCAAACTCATAGACCTGACCCAGCTGGGCCGACAATGTGTCGACGCCGGAATTACAGTCATCGATGAGATGGAACGCGAGATATCCGACAAATTGGGCCCGCACGAGCGGCGACAACTCCGACTCATGCTCCAGCAGCTGCTCGCCACCGACACCTGACGCTACCTAGGAACCATGTCAAAAGTC
This sequence comes from bacterium, assembly GCA_024641305.1. Classification (GTDB taxonomy): domain Bacteria; phylum Actinomycetota; class Acidimicrobiia; order Spongiisociales; family JAENVV01; genus JAENVV01. The sequence goes on from JAHEDI010000062.1 coordinate 7,822, forward strand.
CAGAACCAAGCAATGCATGGGTTCCATTCCGCTCCGCGGATAGGACTCGAAGCTACAACCTTCGGATTGACAGTCCCACGCCAAGCGTCTGTCCAACCGGTTTCAGGGTTCAGCCAGCCGAGTCGGGTGCCACGTCATGCGATCGTGAACCAGCCGGCACGGCAAATGCGACAACTCCAGCTCCGGGCTGTGGGTTGGCCGTCGTCGTAGGTGCCGGTTCCGCGGTCCCTGGGATCTCTGTTGCCGAAGTGTTAGACGTCGGTTCCTCGGTGCTCACAGCGCTCGTCGACGCGGGGCTGGCCGTGGCCGTCGGTCCGGCATCACTAGTGCACGCGCTGCCAAGGAGTAACAGCGAAGCGATCATGGCTAGAGGTCGCTGCAAATGTAAGGGGCGACCACGCAAAGCAGATTCGGCGCTGTCTCGGGTATTTGCTTGGGGTTGTGAAGCAGCTGAACCGATCGGTGCCAAGGCACTGCGTGTCCCGAGACAGAAGTAGGGCCGATCTCGCGAACGGCCCTACTCCTACCTTGGTTTCACTACTTGCTAGCTACAACCGGTTGTATCACCACACGTGAGGCAGACGTAGCATGAGCCGTTGCGGACGGTCATGTGGCCGCAGTTGGAGCACACGGGGGCGTCGCCCATGTTCTCCGACAGGGCCGCATCTGCCACGTTGGCCTTGGTGGCAGGAGCGTGAGCCTCAGCCACGGCCATGGCAGCTCCACCGTTCGATGCACCGTTGCTACCCACCGGGACTGGCTGGGGAGCCGACATCGACACATCCGAGTCGGCAAAGGCAGCGGCTGATTGCACAGCATCCACATCGCGTTCGGCGGCAGCGTCGGTCAGGTCCAACTGGACGCCGGCGTCCACAGCCATACCGGTTGGTGGCTCCGGCAGGTCGCCCAATTCACGATCCGGTGGGATCTGAGCAAGGTCGTCACGCTGCAAGTATTCGACACCGAGAGCCCGGAACACGTAGTCGACGATCGAATTCGACATTTTGATGTTCGGGTGGCCTTCGACCATGCCGCGTGGTTCGAACGTCTGGAACGTGAACGTGTTGACGAACTCCTCGAGTGGCACGCCGTACTGTAAGCCCTTGCTTACCGCAATGGCGAAGCACGAAAGGATGCCCTTGAGCGTGGCACCTTCTTTGGCGAGGTCGATGAAGATCTCACCGAGCGTGCCGTCGTCGTACTCGCCAGTTCGCATGAATACCTTGTGGCCACCGATTCGGGCTTCCTGGTTGAAGCCCGCTCGACGGGATGGCAACAAGAAGCGAGGCGGACGCATGCCGGCCGCGTACGCAGCCGTTGGTGACATGCCTGCCGGGATTTTGCCCCAGGCAATCCCGGCTTCCTTTTCGAGGGCATCGATGATGTCGTCGGAGACATCGTCGTCGGCGCCATCGTCAGACGATGACGAAAGAGGCTGTGATGCCTTTGAACCGTCCCTGTACAAGGCCATGGCCTTGACCCCCAACTGGTAGGACATCCAATAGGCATCCTCAACCTCTTCGACCGTCACCTCGT
>JAHEDI010000035.1 GCA_024641305.1 bacterium
CGGATGGACCTACACCAAACTCCCCAACGGCCACCACCAATGGACCAGCCGCCTCGGCCACACCTACACAAACCAACCCCAACCACCCTAAAACCCCCGGGCGATCAGCCCGAAGACACTTCCCCTGAACGCACTTTCCAAGAACCACACCAATGGTTAGAACACCATGTGTCTTCGATCCCAATTTTGGCTTGGGAGACCGGCTACCCATCGCCGAGGGTGAAACTGGCGATCCGGGCCCAGGAGCCGGGGGTGGCATCTCCAGCGATCAGATCGATCTCAGAGACGGTCGTTTCGACCGGGAGCAGTGCCTCGACGGTCGAAGCAGCTTCGACCATCGACGAATGGTCTTCGCTGTCGCCGACCGTAAGGTGTGGAGTCGGATCCGGATGCAATCCGCCGTACGGGGGCCATTCCGGCCAGCGCCGGCAGACCATGGCGGTGAGACTCTTGAAGACCGCCTGGGGTTGCGGCACCAGATACACCACTTCAGTGGTGAACCAACCAACCGATGCCAGACTCAACTTAAAGGCTGGAACCGGCGCGAACATGGTCGCCAAATCGTCGAGCACGTCGTCATTCAACAGGTCCGGTGGCATAAATGGGTAGAGCACGGTGATATGAGCAGGAACCCCGAGCGGCGCCGAACTATCCAGGTTGTCACGCAGGAGTCCGACCACTCTCTCGGCGGCGGGCACCGCAACGATGAGGGCGCTCTCCCGGCCGTCCATGGCTACGTAGCAAAGTTGGGGTAGCCGTGCGGTGTGACGGCCTCTTTGTATGCGCGATCAAACTCGGGGAAGGCGATTCCGTTGAAATCCACCTCGACAGCCCTGGCGAAATGCAAAAGGATGTACGGGTGTGCTCCCATCTCGTACAAGGCCCCGACGTCGAGACCGACCAAGGCGGCTTGCTCTTCGGCTGACAGAGACCCGCCGTCGGGGAGCGGTCGCACCGATCCTTCCGCGACTCCAACCCACCTGGCCACGAAGCCTTCCCGATCGTTACAGAATTCGTTAAGCGCTTCAGTCGTCCCATCCACAAACATCATGAACTTATTGATGTCGAACCGGCTCATCGTTTGTCCTTCATGTCCCAGTAGAAAAACGGGCCGGGCGCAAATCTTGAGGCGGTGCCCTCTGCGAAGTCCGGGACTCGATTGGCGGCCGCAAGTCCAACAAGCAAGTTAAGAAACTGCAATGTGACGTTGCCGGCCGACGCGAGTCGATCGAACTGACACCCTTCGATGGCCACATCGATATCCCCACTCGCCATCCACGCCACCGCATCGGCGTCGAACCCCGGATCAGGTGAATCCCCACCGAGGAACTGGCGGGGACCGCCGATATCGGTCGCCAGGTGCCCGGTGGCAATGATGGCAACCCGTTTGTCGGCTCCGTCGGTGACAATGGTCTCTCGAAGGTATTGCCCGAGAGCGGCAAACCGGCGCGGCCCTGGCAACGGTGGCATGTTGGTATTTGAGTGAATCGGAACAATGGGGATGTCGTACTGGGGCCGCAGGAACCACAGCGGGACCGTCCATCCATGGTCGATCAGCCATTCATTCGAAAAACCAAAATCGATGGAGTCGCTATTGAGATATTTGGTACCCAATAGTGATGTGGCCATCTCGACGTCCCCTGGCACCTCCATCGGATCGAGCCCGAACGTCCTGATCTCGTTGGGGTGAGTTCCCTGAAACCGGGACGCCTTGCCGATCATGAACGCCGGTGAGTTGTCATAGAAGAACTTCCGGAAGTGGTCTGAGCCGACCATGACCAACACGTCAGGCCGGGCGTCCTCAAGACGTCCTCGAAAGTCCTGAAAGTTCTCATGGGTGGCGCGCAGGTCTTCATCTATCCCCGCCTGCATGGCTCGCTTGAGGAGCGGATTGTGAGGAACCCCGAGGACTGCGACCAGCTCAGACATCGATCAGCCTTTCGCCCCAAGTTGCCTGGCCATCCAGTCGGCGGCATCGAGACGATACATATACGCCTTGTTCGACGCCACGTGGTTGCCCCCCTTGATGATATTCAGGGTGACCGGACCGGTAATACCGTCCGCCATCTCGCGAGCCGCAGCCGGTGGGACAATCCGGTCCTGATCGCCGCCCATGATGTAAGCCGGGCAGGTGACCTGATGGATGACCTCGGTGAGATCCAACAGTTCGGCCTTCGGATATGCCTCGTCAAGGGTTTCGGAATGAGTTCGAACCCGCCAGGTCTCCAGCGACATCGGCGGGAGGATGTCCCATGAGTCCACCACCCTGAACGGCCCCGACAGGGAAACCAGAGCCTTGATACGCTTCTCGAAACAGGCGGCCCGGACCACATAGAAGCCGCCCATGCTGACCCCCCACGCCCCGAGACGGTCGGTATCGAGGTCAACCCTCGCCTCCAGCACATCGATAGCGGCAGCTGCGGCCACCTCGTACGTCGGGGTGATCGGGTAGTCGAACTCCGACTCGCCCTGTCCTGGCCCATCCATCGTGAACGTAGCCATGCCCCGATCAAGATAGAACTGTTCATTGGTCGAGAGTTCTTCCTTGGCCGAATCCAGACCCGGCATCATGAGCACGACCGGTGGATTCTCGATGCCAATTGGCTTACGAAGGTTACCGACGAGCGGCGGGCCGTCACCAAACGGAATCTCGAGTCGTTCGACCGGTTCGGCAAACAGCGAATGTGCTTTGCGATGGGCCCGAATGGCGGCCTGATGGGCGGCCTTCATCTGAACGAGGTCATGAGTGAACAAAAACTTCCCGAAGTGGTAGCAAACCGCCGCGGTATTGAAGTGGACTGCGGCGCTGCGAGTCCGCCCCTGTGACAGCGCCCGGTCCCCTTCGGTCTCGTGAATCGCACCACGCGCCGACCATGCCGAGCACCACTCGTCCCACGAGTCGATCGAACCGGTTACTTCCAGAAAGTCGCCGACCGGCACACCATTCTCAACGTAACGGGGCGCCCAATGTGAAATTGCTGCTTCGATTCTCGGATCTGCCATGGTTTGCGAGACTACACACGAGCAGGACGCGCGTGCCGATATCGGTGCCTCCGTTCACTCAACCGCTAGGACGGTGGCTGAGGCCCACCCAGGACTTCGGGTATGACGTCCTGAACACGATCAATCCCGCGCAGTGCCGGGAACAGCCTCCACCAGAGAAGAACGATCAGGAGCGTCCCGATCCCTCCGGTAGTCACCGCCAGCGACGCACCTAGCCATTGCCCCACCAATCCGGACTCGACGGCACCCAACTCGTTGGACCCGCCAATGAAAACACTCTCGGTCGCCAGGACCCGGCCCCGCATATGCTCAGGCGTGGCGAGCGGAGTCACTGAGGAACGGACCACCACTGATACGACATCGGCCGCCCCGAGTACGGCGAGAGCCACCAGGGCCACCACAAAGTTGGTGGTCAGGCCGAGCACGATCGTGGCAAGCCCAAAGATGAAGACGGCAACCAGCATCTTCGGGCCGGCATGTCTTCTCATGGGACGGACCGCCAGGATGGTAGCCATGCCAAGCGCTCCGATGGCGATCGATGCCCGTAGCCACCCGAACTCGACAACGCCCACTCCGAGACGTTCGTCAGCGATGGCCGGCAGCAAGGCGACCGCTCCTCCGAGCAGCACCGCGAACAAATCGAGAGTCATGATCCCAAGCACCGTTGGAGTGCGTCGGATGAACCGCAATCCTTCAAAAGCATCCCGAATGGCCTCTCGCGGCGTCGTTGCCTGGCTCATCTTCATCGTTCTCGGCTTCGGCACAAAGAACAGGGCGCCCATTGACGCCACATAAAAGATGGCCGCCGCGACATACGGGAGGGCCGAGTTCTGCTCGTACAAAACCGCGGCGGCGACGGGACCAACGATTGTTGCGACCTGGAACGACCCGGACCGGATGGCGACGACCCTGCTTACAACGCTCGGCGGCGACAGGTCGAAGGGCAGCGCCCAGCCAGACGGAGCCACGAGCGCTCGACCGGCTCCAAAAAGGCCCATCAAGACAAAGGCCGGGGCCACGCTCGTCGGCTCGGATAGCGAATAGAAGACCAACCCGAGCGACACCAGCATCTGCGCGATCAGTCCGAACGCATACACCTTGCGTCGATCAAAACGATCGGACAGGAACCCGGCCACCGGCGACAAGAAGAAGACCGGGATGAACTGCACCAGACCAAGAAGACCAAGGTCGAGTTCCCGTCCAGTGATCTGATAGATCTGGAGGCCGACGATCGCCACAAGCGCGGCTTGTCCAACTCGTGACAGGAAGATGGCACCGATCAGGACCTTTACCCCTTTGGGGACCCGATCGGTCACTTCATGTATCGATCAAGGTAGGCGATTACCCCTGCGACGGCCTGGCGCTGAACGTCATTGACCTCGTATTCACCGTCGGCACCGCGCATCGGATAGACATAGCCGTGCAGATCGTGGTCCCAGGACACCCATTCACAGTCTTTGCCTGCTTCGGCCAGCATGTCGTAGGTAGTCCTGAAGATGCCCTGCAGGTGGTCGGTTTCTCGTCCCATCACGAGGATCGGGGTTTGAATGCCTGCCACCCTGGCGCGAGCGACATCCATGTCGATCCGGCTTCGCACCTTCTCGACTTCGGCCATTTGCATGTCTTCGATGTTGCGCATGTGCGTTTCTTCATTCATCGGGGCCGTGTGGTCCGGATTCAAAGCGAGGTATTCATGTGAGGCGGGTTCGCTGGCCACGCCGACGAGCGCCCCGTGAAACTCCGAGCAAATCTTCATGACCATCTCACCGCCATGACTCATGCCAATCAACCCGACGCCAGAAAACCTCGGATCTGCGTTGAAATACTCGATGATCGCGATCTCGTCCTCATACTCGAGGGGTGACCGGTTGAACATTTCGCGACCCTGCCGGGCGTCCCTGACCAACGGGCCACCGTTGTTGTATCCGAGTTCGACTTCGGTGCGATAGCGAATCCACGCGCAGGCGTACCCGGCCTCGACAAGACGATCCATGGTCCAACCGCGATTCCGCATCGCATCACGGATCCAGGCCATGCCTTCGCCGCCATTTCCCGACGCCAACAGGATCAGAGGAAACGGACCCGGTCCGTCGGGCGTCCGTAATCCAACCGGGGCGTAGAGACCATCCCACGTTTCGATAAACGTCAGCTCGACCTCTCCATGGTCGGAAGTCATCTCGGTGATTCGCACCGCTTCAGGGTCGATACCCATTTCCTGCTCCTTATTCGCTGTCTGCGGCCGCCAAACCTACCTGAGTGTCACCCAACACTTCACGATGTCCAATCCCCAATGTTTTGATCCATCGCTGCTGACCGCTCGTCAAGGCGATGAAGAAGCCCAACTCGACAAGTTCGGGCTCGGTGAAATGAGCGTGGAGCTGCGCCCACAGTTCATCATCGGCGATGCTGGAGTCCCAGAGGATGGCACTCGTGTAACGAAGGGCCGCCTTCTGGCGATCATCGAATCGATCCGAATCCTCAAACCGGAGCAATTCGTCATAATCGGATTCGGTTAGTCCTTGCCGTCCACCCTGGACGGACCGTTGGACCCCTCAGTAGTCGCAGTCAATCGATTGCGATACGTACACCCGGCACAGTTCCTTGACCGAATGATCGAGCACTCCCTCAATGAACGTTTCCCGCCAGGCGTTCGTGAACGCGTGGAGCACCGCCGGAACGTGCGACCGGATCGACTGACTTTCCGGGCGAGGCGTCCCGTTCCATCGGGCATGCTCCAGTAGGTCGCGGTCTTCGAGAGGGAGCGAATCTGGCGGTGGGTAGCTGATGTTTGGCATGATGGCCTCCTTGGGCATGAGACTAACCAGCCAGATGCCCGAAGATCCGCTCGCCGGCAAACACCGGGGAACCGAGCATTTCGGATGAAGCCAACGTAGGATCGAAATCAACCGAGGAGGGTCGCATCCGGGTCGACAACGCCAAGCTCAGAAAAAACGTAGCGGATACCGCTCGCCTCCTCGAAGACGATCCGAGCGCCGGACACGTGCGGCCATTGGTCAAGACGATGCTCGTCCACAACGTTCACGCACGTTCCGATTTCATCCAGTACGACAAAGCGTTCTCCTTCGATTGCGACGAATCCGATGGACGGGCCGGCACCGGCCAGGCTCCGAGTCCGCTGCGCTACTTCCTTTCCTCGATCGCCTTCTGCCAGCAAGTGTGGTTCGCCAAGGGAGCCGCCTTGGCCGACGTGGAGATCGAGGAGTTGGAGATCGACGTCCACACATACATGGACATGCGCGGGGAACACAAGGTCGGCGAGGTTCCTCCCAACCCACAGTGGATCATCATCGAAGCCAGCGTCACGAGTCCATCGGCAACGGCGGCGGTGCTGGCGATGGCCGACGAGGCGAATGCCCGATGCCCGGTCACCAATCTGGTCGCCAAAGCCGTGCCAATCTATGAACAGATACGTCTCAATGGCATCGTGATCCGTGACACGGTTCCCACCGGTCTGGAGGAACAACCGTGAACGGCGGTGCGTTGGCCGGCATCCGGGTCCTCGAACTCTCGCGCTACATCGCTGCCCCATACGCAGGCAAGACCCTCGGCGAGATGGGCGCCGACGTGATCAAGGTCGAAGAACCCGATCGCGGCGACCCGATGCGGTATTGGCAAGCCGGTGACCGCTCACACAGCCCCCAGTTCGCCATCTATAACCGCACCAAGCGGGGCATCACCCTCGACCTTAAACACCCCGAGGCAACCGAAGTATTTCTGAAGCTGGCCGACACGACAGACGTGGTTCTTGAGAACTTCCGCCCCGGGGTCTTGGATCGCCTCGGAATCGGGTGGGACGTTCTTCGGGCCCGCAACCCCCGACTTATCTATTGCTCCATATCCGGCTTCGGATCGAAGGGTCCGATGGTCGATCGAGCCGCCTACGACACGGTCATCTCGGCGATGGGGGGACTGTTCAGCCAGATCCTCGATCCCCAACATCCTCAACCGGTCGGGCCGGCCTTCTCCGATCTGCTGGCCGGCACTCATGCCACGCAAGGCATCCTGGCTGCTCTCTTCTCCAGGGAGAGAACCGGTCAGGGCCAGTACATCGATGCCTCAATGCTGCGCTCTACTATCGGCTTCCTCGCCGAGCCAGGATCAAGCTTTCTCGATCAAGGCGAGATCACGCTCAACAACACCCGGCAACGTCGAGCCCAGGCGTACGGACTCGTGTCGATGGACGAGCTTTCGTTCGTCGTCCACCTGTCCGTTCCCAACAAGTTCTGGGTCGCCTTGACCAATGTGATTGGAAGGCCGGATTTGCAGAATGACCCCCGCTTCTTGTCTCGTGACGATCGGCATAACAACTATGCCGAACTCGATGCGCTTCTCAAGGATGTGGCGCTCACGAAAAGCCGGGCGGACTGGTTTGATCTGCTGGCGGCGGCCGATGTACCGCACGGTCCGATCAATGAAATCGAAACCATGTTCAACGACCCCCAGGTCAGTCATCTGCGGATGATCCATGAGATAGACATGAAGGATCAACGACCGCTCCGGCAAGTGGGTCCCACCATCGAGATGGACGGAACCCCACTCCGGGTCGAACCGTCTGCCCCCGACCATGGCGAGCACACCGACGAGCTGCTCTCCGAAATCGGATATGACAACGCCGCCATCGACCGACTTCGAGAAGCGGGTGTGATTTGACCGAAACAGATTCATCATGCTGATGACCGACGTCGTAGCGATCGACGTCCATACCCACCCGCAGACTGAGGAGTTTCTGGCCGCCATGGGCGCCCGCCGGCGGCAGATGGGCGAACACTTCGGTAAGGAGCGCCAACCCGTTTCCTTCGCAGAACAGGCCGACATGTATCGGGACCGAAAGATGATGGCGGTGCTCTGTAACTCCGACGATGAATCGACGTCTGGCGTCAAAGGAGCACCCAACGACCTCATCGGTCAGGCAGTCTCCAACCACCCAGACGTCTTCATCCCGTTCGCCGGCATTGACCCGCACCAACCCGCCAAGGCAGTCGCAGAAATTCGCCGCTGCCATTCAGAGTTCGCGATCAAAGGGATTGGGGAGCTGAACCCGTCGCGCCAGAAGTTCTTCATGAACGATCCACAGGTATATCCGATCTGGGAGGTTTGCCAGGAACTCGGACTCGTGGTCATGTTTCATATGGGGTTCGCCGGATCGGGCGCCGGTCGACCCGGAGGCATGGGGTATCGCCTCGAGAACGTCCGACCCATCCCCTACCTCGATGACATGGCCGCTGACTTCCCGGAGCTCCAAATCATCCATGCCCACCCGGGTTGGCCATATCACCAGGAAACGTTGGCAGTTGCCTGGCACAAGTCGAATGTCTGGATAGACCTGAGTGGCTTCGCCCCGAAGTACTTTCCGGCCGAAGTCGTTCACTACGCCAACTCGTTAATTCAGGATCAGGTTCTCTTCGGCACCGATTGGCCGGTCGTGGGCATTGACCGGTGGATGCGCGAGTTCGACGAGCTTCCGATAAAGCCGGAAGTCCGCTCCAAGATTCTGCTCGGCAATGCCAGGCGACTGTTCGGGATCTGAAAAAGATCCGATTTTGCTCGTGGTGCAGTTGGAAACGTTGTAGGGTGGGCTGCAATCGATTGCGGAAAACCCCCTAACGGCCATAGCGGCAGGAGGATAAGTGGCGTGACAGCGACAGGACAGGCTCGCCGCCCCCTAATCGTGGCCGACTCAATGACAGCCGGTTACGAGCTTGAGCGAGAGCGAAAACTCCTCACCGCACTCGAAGGAGTGTCACTTACGGTTCACGAAGGCGAGTTCCTCGTGCTCGTCGGTCCCTCCGGGTGCGGCAAGACCACCTTCATCAACGTCATAGCCGGGCTGGTCAAGCCGTGGGCAGGGACGGTGACGTTCGACGGCAAACCGATCGATGGACCAGGTGAAGATCGGTCGATGGTATTCCAGGACTATGCGATCATGCCGTGGCGCACAGTGGAACACAACATTCAGCTTCCCTTCGAGCTTCGACCGCACAACTTCTCAAAAGCCGAGGTTGCCGAGAAGGTTCAGGACATCATCGAAGATGTCGGACTCGTCGGATTCGAGAAGTCCTTCCCATACGAACTCTCTGGTGGAATGCGCCAACGAGTCGGTTTGGCCCGAGCCATGGTCACCCAACCGAAGGTGCTACTCGCCGACGAACCGTTCGGTGCGGTCGACGCCATGACCCGCGAGGTCCTTCAGGCTCAGTTAGAGGCGCTCGTCATGAACGCCGGACAAACGGTCGTATTCATCACTCACAGCATCGATGAGGCCATCGCACTCGGTGATCGCATCGCGGTCATCTCAAACCGGCCAGGCAAGGTTCGCGAAATCGTCGAAGTGGACATGGAGCGACCCCGCCTGGCTGAGGGCGAGATCACCAGCCACCCCCGGTACGGCGAATTGAGAGAGCACCTATGGAATTTGGTCAAAGATGAGGCACTTGGTGCCCAGGATGCCCACCATGATGACAGCGAAACCACCGGCGATCCCAGACTTGATCGCCTGTCAACCAGCCCGGCAACCACAATGGACCCAGGGATCTGATCATGACCCAAAAAGTCAATTCACAAGAACCAACTAGCAAGAAGAGCACCGACGGGGCGGCCCTAACCGCCCAGCCGCGCATCAAGGACGCCGAGTGGACCTGGGCGCGTATCTGGACTCGCTACCGGTTTGCCATCGTCACTGTCATCAACTTGACGGTCTTCTTCATCATCTGGCAGCTCTTGGCACATTTCGAAGTCATCGGCCCACATCTCATCTTCCCGACGTTCACCGACACCCTCAGGGCGCTCAAGATCGGTTGGCTGGGAGGCCAGGCCGACGACGGAACCAGTTTTGAATTGCTGCGGGACTTCGTTATCGCCAAAAACGCCTGGGAATCGCTGCAACGCTACGCCATCTCGATGTTCATCGCCATCGGAATCGGCATACCCATCGGCCTGGCCATGGGCGGATTCAAGTGGGTGGACGCCATCCTCAGCCCATATGTCTGGACACTGTCTTCACTTCCACGGCTTGCCATCTATGCACCGCTCGTCATGATCATGGGTATCGGGGAATCCATCAAATATGCCCTCATCATCCTGACCGCCATATTCCCGGTCATCATCAACACCTGGGCAGGCGTCAAGACCACCGAACAGTCCCTGATCAACGCGGCTCGAGTTTTCGGAGCGGGTCGAGCTCAGATCTACAAAAAGGTCGTCCTCCCGTACACCCTCCCGTTCGTGGTGTCGGGGATCCAGCTCAGCCTGAGTCGCGGCCTTATCGGGGTAGTCATCGTTGAGTTCCTGACCGGCGCAAGCACGCTCGGCGGTCTAGGGTGGCTCATCTTCAGATCAGCAAGCGCCTTCAATTCCGCATTAACGTATGCGTCGTTGATGAGCTTGGCAGTTTTCGCCCTCATCCTTGTACAAGGAACGAGGTCGATGGAAGCAAAAATCGCACCATGGAGACAGGTTTCCAAGACCTGATGTACTAGGAGGAAATGTGACAGATAAGAAGGAAACAGCCCAACAAAGAATGCTCGGGGATCTTTCCCGTCGGAAGTTCCTTAGTTACTCGGGAGTCGCACTGGGCGGAATAGCGCTGGCGGCTTGCGGAGCAAGTGATTCAACTACCACCACTGCGGCCGCCGCACCAGGCACAACCGCAACGACCGCGGCCGGAGCTACGCCGACTACCGCCGCCGGAGCGAGTCCAACGACCACGGCCGGAATGAGCATTCCGACGACCACGATCAGCAAGGTGACCGTCGGGTACAACAACCCGAACCGGGTCTTGCGGGCTCCTCTCTATATCGGCCAGACCAAGGGCTTCTTCGAAGAGGTCGGAATCACCGAACCGCTCGACATCAACGATGCCGACGACCCGATCGCTCCAACGATTGGTGGCTCGTACCACATCTCGCTGTTCGACTCGGACGTTCTGTATGACTTCGAAGATAAGGCAACCACCAGCGGCGACCCACAGGGCCTCAAGATGATCAACATCAACCTCGGCGCGCAGCCGTTGGTGCTGATCGCCAATGCCGGCATCACAGCCGACAACCTTAAGGGCAAGAAGGTCGGCGGCGGTCGCGAAGGTCAGGTCAACGAAGCGCTCTGCAAGTACATGCTCGAGCAACTCGGCCTTGACTGGCAGACCGACGTGCAGTTCATCAACACAACTGGCGGGTCAAACGACTGGGTCACGTTGATGCTGGCAGGAACGCTCGACGCCACCATCGCTTTCCCGCGCCATATCCCGTTGGCCGAGGAAGTCGGCGGAAGCGCTCTCTTCCAGGACTTTCTGAATTCGCCTCAGGGTGGATTCGGAATGCTCCAGAGCAAGATCGACGAAGATCCGAACTTCCCGGCGGCCTGGGCCTATGCGTATATCAAGGCACAGCAGTTCTGCAAGACGAAGGCCAACTTCGAAGAAGTGCGCCAGATCTTGAACGACGACTGGGAGATCGACTTCCCGGATACGGCCTATTCCGTGTTCGACCTGGACGCGACGATCATGACCCAGGATCTCGGGTTTGATCCAGCCGAAATGGACACCTGGATGGACTTCCTGACCCCGTTCGGTAATGTTCGCGACGGAGTTCCGTGGCGGGACTACACGGATGTGTCCGGACTGCATGTTGCGCAAGCGGCCCTTGGCCTCGAGCTCAACCCAACAGCCGACTTCTCGGCCGGCAAAGAGAACGTCGCCAACTACTAAAAGGCAATTCCCCAAGCTAAAGAATGGGAGCCCCGTGGGGCTCCCATTCTTTTTGGCCTAGAGGACTTCCTCGATGGCGGTTCCCAGGTCGTGAAGAATCACCATGGCGGCGTTGCGTCCCGGAGCGCCGGTGATCGAACCACCGGGGTGAGTGGTGCCGCCAGTCTGATAGAGACCGGCTATCGGCATACGGTGTTGTGCCCATCCGGGCGCCGGACGCTGGGTACCTGAGAAGATCAAACCGCGGTCGCCACCGTGTGGCGTGCCCCCAACCATGTGCGGGTTCATCCGCTCGAAGTCGAGTGGAGACTTCACGAGGCGAGCTGTAATGATGTCATCAGTGAAGGTCGGCACGAACTTGCGGAAGTGGTCGAGCAGCTTGTCCATTTCTGCTTCCTTGATCTCGTCCCAATGCTCGGGGCCACGTCCATCGGCGTCGTAGGTATTGAAGGTGACGAGCTTGACGGTGTGAGAGCCTTCCGGAGCCCGACCACGATCAACCAAGGTAGGAGTGGCGGCCAACAACCATCCGGGGTTCTTGACGAACTTGCCGTCATAGACGTCGCGACCATGCTGGACGGCGTCTTCGATCCAAGGGGCCAGGCCGGCCGAGACTGCCGAGCGCCCGCCATCAGGAGTCGGAAATACCGGGGGGGCGGTGGTGGCGAAGTAGCCGGCAAAAAAGGGCGTACCAGGATGGAACGTCTCAACCCCGTAGGTGAAACCCTCCCCCCAGGCTTCAGCTGGGGCCATCTCCAGGAGCTTCTTGACGTGGATCGTTGAGACGACCCCCTTGGTGGCCCGGAATTCTTCACCCTCGCTCGTGCGCACCCCAACACAGCGGTCGCCTTCCAGGATCAGCTCGGACACCATACGATTACAGAGAATGGTGGCCCCGGCGTCTTCAAGGTATCCGACCAGGGCATCGATGAGCTTGCCTGACCCCCCCACCGGTAACGACCAACTACGCGCTTGGCGGGCGCTCACAATCGAATACGCCAGAATCCCCGAGCCAGGTGCGTCGAGCGGGACGGCGGTTTGGAGCGAGATCCATCCCATGAACGCCCGCATGTGGGGCGACTCGAACTCACGCAAGATGATGTCGCGGGCCGTTAGCATCGAACGACGTTGCCAAACCTCGCCGCGGGGGTGGGCGGCGAGCAACTCCTCGGCCGATTTGCCAAACCCAACCGGTCGAAAGCGGACCTGGCCTATCAGGGTTTTGACCTCGTCGTACTCGGTGACCAGTCGCCGGTAGGCCTCGGCGTCTTTCTCGGAAAACCGGGCGATTTCCTGGCAGGTGCGGTCAAGGTCAAGCCACATCGTGAACGGTTCGCCGTCGGGGAAGACCACCTGAGCCACGGGGTCCGGATCGACGTAGCTCAACCCGTACTTGCTCACCAGACCGAGTTCATCGTTGCGGATCAACGGGTTCACCTGAATGAGCGTGTGCCCGGTTGAGCAAGTATCGACCCAATAGCCCGGGCCAAGTATCTCTTCGGTTGATGCCCCACCGCCCGGAATCTCACGAGCGTCGAGAACCACGCACGAATATCCGGCTTTGGCAAGGTATGCAGCAGTAATGAGACTGTTGTGACCGGCCCCGGCCACAACAAAATCGTAATCGGCCATCGAGCCTCCAGTAGATTGACTGCAATCGATTGTAATTGACCAAGAGGGCGGCGCCAGTGCAGAACTACCCACGATTCTCAACCGAAGAGATGGCACGGAGGCGACTCGCCATCGAAAGTCTCATCCACGAATACGAACTGGATGCCATCCTGGTCTACGGGTCCAACCGGGCCGGGTCTGCCATCCAGTGGATATGCGAGTGGCCAGTCACCCGCGAAGCAGCTCTCATCGTCCGACCAGGACGAACCGACCATCTTTACATCCAGTTCTACAACCATGTACCCACCGCCCGACAGCTAGCCGGCGGCGCTGAGGTCCGGTGGGGCGGTCCGTCCACGACGCAAACGGTGAGCGAGGACCTGCACGGAATCAGCCGGGTCGGGCTGATTGGACCGATCGGGTACAAGATGCATGCCGTCCTCAAAGCGGCAGTAGACACGCTGGTTGACCTCGATGGCGCGTACACCCGGTTGCGAATGATCAAATCAGCCGAAGAGATCGATTGGCTTCGATTGGGCGCACGGTTGTCCGACCGGGCTATTACCTCCCTGCGCGAACATGTCCTCCCCGGCATGACCGAACAGGACCTGGGGGCCATCGTCGAGGCCGCCTACTTGGCAGAGGGGGGCACCAACCACATCCACTACTTCGGCGTCACGAGCATGTCGGATCCAGACCGATGTGTCCCTGCCCAATATCCCACGACCCGTCCGGTCGGCGCCGGGGACATCCTCACCACCGAGATCAGCGCTTCCTGGTGGGGGTATCCAGGTCAGGTTCTCCGTTCGATGACCATCGGGGCAGACCCATCCGACCTCTACCGCAAACTGCATGAGGTAGCCGACGCGGCTTTCGACGCCGTGACCAAGGTACTCGTCGACGGGGCGACCGCCGCCCAGGTCGTGGCGGCCGCCTCCGTGATCGAGGAAGCCGGGTTCACCATCTATGACGACCTTGTGCATGGGTTTGGAGGCGGCTACTTCCAACCCATCGTTGGGTCTGCCAGTCGCATGAACGGTCCCCTCACCGAGGTGGTATTCGAAGCCGGGATGACCGTGGTGGTCCAACCCAACGTCATCACCCCCGACGAGTTAGCCGGAGTGCAGACCGGACAACTGGTCCTCATCACGAAAACCGGCGTCGAGCAACTCCACCAAGCTCCACGTGGTCTCTGGCGAGCGTAACGTAACAACGACAGATACCAACCAGGGAGGCGTACGTTCATGATGGACGCACCAGCCATAACAAGTCCACATCCCGGACCCCGGACCCGCCAGATCCTCAAACGCCTCAGCGCCGTCGAGGCGGGGGCTGGACTGACGTACGGCTTGGGCGACGATCCCGTCGTCCTCGATCATGCCGAAGGGGCAGTCATTACCGACCCGGATGGCAACCGATTCTTGGATATGGTGGCGGGCTTCGGCTCGCTCAGCCTCGGGCACTCTCATCCGGCTCTCGTCGATGCGGTGCGCACCCAGGTCGGGCGCGGCCAGCAGGCCATGTCGATCGGGTCGACTACCCGCACCGATCTGGTGGAGAAGATGGCGGGCCTCGTCGACGGCGACTATCGAGTCATCCTCGCCGCGTCGGGTTCTGAGGCAGTCGAAGTCGCATTGAAGATGACTCGTCGCGCCACCGGACGCCAAGGGATCGTGGCGTTTTCCGGGGGGTTTCACGGCCGGACCATGGGAGCGCTCACCCTCATGGGACGTCAGTCGCAACGTACCGGATTGGGCACCCTCCTGGCCGGGGCAATCCATCTGCCGTTTCCGGACCCATATCGATCGCCGTTCGGGACCGACCCGCAACAAATTTCAGATACGACGTTGGCGCTCCTCGATCAGCAGCTGGGTGATCCGGCTTCGGGGTGGATGCCGGTGGGTGCCGTGATCGTCGAATCTGTCCAAGGCAACGGTGGCATGATCCCGGTGCCGGCTGGATTCATGGCGGGATTGCGGGACATTTGCACGCGTCATGGCGTCCTGCTGATTGCTGACGAAGTCATGAGCGGATTTCACCGAACGGGTTCCCTGTTCGCCTACCAACGCGACGACAACGTCGATCCTGACATCATCGTGGTCGGCAAGTCCCTGTCCGCCGGACTCCCGTTGGCGGGCTGCCTCGTCAGTGCCTCGATCAGCGAATCGAATCCAGTCGGAACCGAATCGAGCACCTATGCCGGCAACCTCGTGTCCTGCGCCTCAGCGCTCGCCGCACTTGAAGTGTACGAATCGTTCGATATTTCAAAGCAGGCTCGGGATCTCGGCGACTACTTCCAGACTCAGCTGCGAGCCGTGATTGGTGATCACCGGAACGTCGGCACTATTAGAGGCCAGGGGCTCATGGTGGCCGTCGAACTCGTGTCCGACCGCAACGGTCGAATCCCTCTACCGGTTGCCCGGGCTGTAAGCCACCTGGCCATCCAACGCGGCCTCCTTCTGTACCCCGGGGGCCATTTTGGAAACGTTCTTGCGTTTCTGCCCCCTCTGATCGTCACACGTGACCAGATATCGGCGTGCGTATCAGTAGTGGCAGATCTTCTCAACAGCGTCGCTTACGATGCTCTTGAAACCACCGCCAACTGAGGGCGGCGAGAGCCCGCTACGTGACCGCCGACAGGGCAACGGCCAGCGGTTCTATGTGCTTCACAGACAGTGGCGCCCGCATACTGAACACAACGTGATCGACTCCTGCTTCGGCGCGCATCATGGCCTTGTCCGCCAGTTCATTAGGATCGGCGTCCGGCGCAAACATCACGTGGACCGACGTCTCTATTTCGGACGGGTCCCGACCCACCTCGGCGCAATGGGCGTGGAGAATCTCCCGCTTGGCCTTCCAGGCGTCGACTTCGATACCGAGCGCGTCCCACATCGTGGCGTGCCGAGCCACGGTCCGGAGGGTCCGCTGCTCGCCACCACCGCCAATCATGATCGGGACATCGGGTGACTGTGGTCCTTTGGGTTCACAGCGAGCATCTATCAACTGATAGAAGGCGCCATCAAAGGTGGTCGATTCGTTGGCCAGCAGTGACTTGATGACAGCCACCCCTTCGTCGAACCGGTCCATTCGTTCTTTGATCGTGCCCAATTCAAGGCCGTAGGCGGCAGACTCGGTTTCAAACCATCCGGCTCCCAAGCCAAGATTGAGGCGCCCTCCCGAAATGATGTCAAGGGTGGCAGCCATGTTGGCTGTCACTGCCGGGTGGCGGTAGTGCATGCCGTGGACCATGCAACCAACCCGCAGCCGCTTCGTCGCCTGGGTCAACGCAATGAGAGTCGTCCACCCCTCAAGGCACGGTCCATTCGGATCCCCATGTATTGGATAGAAATGATCGAAGTTCCACGCCGAATGGAACACCTCCATCTGATCGGCTGCCAGCCAGATCTCCAACATGTCTGACCAGGTGGTGTGTTGCGGCGGGGTCTTGATGGCGAACTTGACCATGGCTACTCCTCTTCTTCTTGCGGTGTGTCCAACGCAAGTAGTTCTCCGTACTCGATGGATGCCCGCTCCAGTTGTTCACTGGTTGCTTCAAGGAGCAACGGGGCCGGTGCCCGATTGACCAGGAGACGAAACACATCGGGCCGGTTGTAATGGCCGGCCAGGTCGTGGCGGAGTTTCATCGTGATTCCCGCATCCAGGTCCATGTCCGCGTAGAGGATCAACTCTTCGTTACCGATTGCCGGGCCGGCCACCACAGCCGTATTTGGGGCAACAATGCACGAACCACCACCAATATCGTCTCGCATCAAAAACTCTCTATCCTCATCGCGCAGCGGAACCATCTCCCGAATACGATCATCCACGACGGCCGATGCGCTGATGACCCACGCCTTCGACATCTGGGCGAAAGCCCGCGCCGCAGTTAATGAAATGTCCGGCATGGGCAGCGCCGGCTTGGGGAAATGATTCGGCCAGGCCATCACATGAATACGGGTGGCATCAGACGTAAGAGCAAAAATGGCCAGCGGGTTCGAGTTCTCGCCACACATGAGACCGGAGACCGGACCAAACGGGCTGTCGAACACCCCGAACGTTTCAGGCCCACCCGGGGCGTGCACCAATCGCTCGCCGACAGTCGGAACCAGCTTCTGATGTTTTCCGACATACCCGGTCGTCGGGCTGATGAACACCTGGGTGTTGTACATGCTCCCGAACGTCCCGGGCCGCTTCTCACAAACTCCCATGACAACATACGTACCCGCACGGGCAGCCGCCTCCGCAAGCACCTGGATCTCCGGTCCGGGTACTTCAAGCGAGTTCTTGAACAGTTCGGTTGAGAGTTTGGTGGCGGGCCGGTCGGTCCCCGAGTGAAAATGAAACCAGATCGGATGAGCGGGGATAAACCCCTCCGGGAACCCGACGATCTGGGCGCCGCCGGCCCCAGCCTCTTCGATGAGAGCAACCGCTTTTTCCAAGGTGGCCCGTTTATCCAAGAACACCGGAGCGGCCTGGACCGCCGCCCCCCGTACGATTTGATCAGACACTGGCTTTGGCATCCTGGATCGCCTGCCACACTTTTTGAGGCCGGAGAGGAAGTTGGAGGTCGGTAACACCCAGCGGGGCAAGTGCGTCGAGCGCCGCGTTGAGGATGGCCGGGGGAAGGCCGATGCAGCCTGCCTCGCCGGAGCCCTTCACGCCAAGCGGATTGGAGGGAGCGGGGTGTTCCAGGCGATCGGACCGAATGGCAGGCAGCGATGTCGAGTCCGGTATGAGGTAGGCGAGCAACGACGTCGTGAGGGGTTGACCTTCTTCGTCATACAGCACCTCTTCCCAGAGCGCCTGACCGAGTCCTTGAGCCATCGACCCGTGCAGTTGGCCCTGGACGATCATCGGATTGAGTACCCGTCCACAATCGTCGACGGCGACAATGTCGAGCACCCGCACCTCGCCAGTTTCGGGAAGCACTTCAACCACCGCCGCATGTACCCCATACGGAAAGGTCTGGGATCCGGGCTGGAACTTCTCATCGCTTTCCAAAGGCTCATCCCTGGCCAGGTCCCAGAGTGACACTTCGCTACCAGGCGAGCCTGCCACCGAGAAGACGCCCTGGTCATAACGCACATCATGCGGAGAAGCTTCCAGTCGTTTGGCGGCGCGCTCTCTGGCCAGCTCCAACACTTTCAGTGCCATTCGATGTACCCCACTGGCACCGATCTGGGCTGACCGAGACGCAAAGGTTCCCATCCCGGACGGCACCTCGTCGGTGTCACCGGCAACGACCCGGATCTCCTCGATACCGAAGACGTCACGAGCCACCTGCGACCAGACGGTCTTGTGTCCTTGCCCCCCACCATCGGTAGAACCGGTACGAATCACGACCTCTTCGGAGATCGGATCAACCTCGACGGCTGCATACTCCCATGATTCAACCGCTCCGCCGGCTCGTTCGACGAAGGCTCCAAAACCTATGCCGAGTAGGGCGTCGCCGGTTGCCAGGCGTTCCTGCTGCTCATCGCGTATTGCGTCCATGTCAAACATCGACCTGGCCAATTCGATGGCGGCCACATAGTCGCCCGAGTCGTAGATGGCGCCGGCCGCAGTCGTAAACGGAAACTCCCGAACGACATTGCGGATCCGCACGTCGATCGGATCGAGCCCAGCCGCCTTCGCAAATGCCTCGATGCCACGCTCGATGGTGAGAGCCGCCTCCGGCCGGCCGGCACCCCGGTACGGGGCGGTTGGCGCCATGTTCGTGACAACGGTTCGAGCATGGATCTCAACTCGCGGGATGTCGTACATGCCGGTGGCGACCAGACGCCCGAACGTCGGAACCGCCGAGCCATCGTGTGGGTATGCCCCGGTCTCGGCCCATAATTCGAACATTGCCCTGGTGAGGCGCCCGTCGGCAGTCCCCTCCAGGGTGACGATATGACGCTGAGCACGGCCGTGGGTCCCACCGGTGAACTGATCCGGTCTCCGCTGAATCCACGCCACCGGTCGACCCAAGCGCATGGCAGCCGCCACCACCACGAGATACTCGGGGAACATCGAGCCCTTCATGCCAAAGGCACCGCCCACGTCGGGCACCGTGACTCGCACTCGCTCGATTCCCATGAACGTAGAGATCTGACCTTTGAGTTTGTGGGGTGCCTGGTGGCTGCACCACACATGCACGCCCCCGTCTTCTGGGGCCGCCAGGATCGCCTGGGTCTCCATCGATACCGGCGCCAACCGCTGGTGATTCACTTCGACGGTCACCGAAATCTCTGCGGGAGGAGTAGGAAGTCCACCTTCGATGAACACTTCCTCGACGAGGTTGGAATCAGTTCCTTCAAACAGGATCGCCCGGTTCTCGCCTGGCACGAGCTCGACGGGGAGTTCATCGATCTCAACCCAGGCCAGGTCGGCTGCGTCGGCGGCCTGGCGAGCAGACTCCGCAACCACCACCGCCACCGGGTCGCCAACATATCGAACCCTGGTCCTGGCCAGTGGTGGGCGCGTCATGGGTTCGGCAGCGGGACCGCGGCCGGTGACTCCGGGAATGTCGTCAAGGTCGAGATCCTCGGCGACGAACACGGCCACCACCCCGGGCGCCGAGCGGACCTCATCGAGGTCGATTTCCTTGATCACCCCATGCGCGCTCGGACTGCGGACAAACGCGCAGAACAGAGCGTCGGCAGGCAGGAGATCGGACACGTAGGTTCCGTTCCCGGTAATGAGGCGTTCGTCTTCGATTCTACGTGAACTCACGTAGTGGGCTCCCATGTTCATATGTCATCCGGGACTACCCAGACGGTTTCGACCGGAGCCGGCACCCATAGTTCGTAGAACCCGAACGGTTCATCCCCGACCGCCTCAAACCAGTGAACCTCACCATCGCCGGCCGTACAGACATCGCCCGTGGCAAGCTCGTGTTGCTCGTCGTCCAAATGGAGAATTCCCCGACCCTCAGCGATGAACCAAACGTGTCGAGCCCCCACGTGATAGTGGGCGGCGGCGGTATCCCCTGGTTGATACAGGATGTAGTCGGCCCGCAAATCGGTGAAACCGAACATCTCCTTGGTAACCAGATCAATTCGTTTTCGACCATCTCGAGTGGAATCGTGGGTGGGAAGCGCAGAAGCTTTGATAACTGACGGCATACTCTCGAAGTTACACGGACCAGGATGATCCTGCAATCGATTGCGGACCCTTTGTTAGGACGGGTACAGTCGTATCCATGATCATTGACGTACACGCCCACTGCATTCCTTCCGAGTTTCGTTCCTGGCTGGAGACGGCCGACCCGTCAACCGGCATCAAGCTGGTTCAGGCGGAGCGCGGCACATCCGTCGAGATGGCGGGACGAGCGGTCTCCCAGCCACTCCGCCCCGACCTGACCGACTTCGATGCCCGACTGGCCGCCATGGATCGGCAGGGGGTTGACGTGCAGGTGCTGGCGGGATGGATCGACCTCACCGCCTATGAGCTGCCCACCGATCAGGCGGTCGCCTACTCCCGCATCCACAACGAGGCTCTGGCCGGAGAAGCCGCCAGGGCACCGGAACGGTTCCGAACCATCGGAACGATGCCGCTCCAGAACACCGACGCGTCCGTTGATGCGCTCAACTACGCCATGGATGAGTTGGGTATGGCAGGCGTAGAGCTGGCCACCACCGTTGACGGGGCCTACATAGACCGCTTAGATCTCGACCCGTTCTGGGCGGCGGCCGAGGAAAAGGGGGCTTTCGTGCTGCTGCACCCGATGACTCCGCTCACCGGAGTCGACATGAGCAAATACTTCATGGAGAACATGGTTGCCCGACCTGCCGAGTCCACGATTGCCATGGCCGGCCTCATCTTCTCGGGCGTCTTCGAACGATTCCCCGACCTCAAGTTCTGCGTGGTTCACGGCGGCGGCTTCATGCCGTACCAGATCGGCCGCCTCGACAAAGGCTATGAGATGAAACCCGGCCTGACCGCCAAGAACATTTCCAAGCCGCCCCGTGAGTACCTCAAGCAGATGTATCTCGACACCGTTGTCCACGACGCCGGAGCGTTGCGGTACCTGGTGGAGGTCATGGGCGCCGACCACATCCTGCTCGGAACCGACTACCCGTTCGAGATGGGCGACGACGACCCGGTGACTTTCATCAAATCAGCCGGGCTGACTGCCGAGCAGGAAGCGATGATTCTCAACGGCAACGCCGAGAGGCTCTTCAGCTAGCTCGGCCTCCCCTCGCCAATGCAAGGCCAACTCTTAGAGCAGTCCTTGCATCAGGTTGGCGATATGGTCGCCAATGGCGAGAGAGCTGGTGGCAGCCGGGCTGGGAGCGTTGAGCACATGGATGGCGTTTTCCGTTTTGATCATCGAGAAGTCGTCTTGGAGGCTGCCATCTGGCATGACGATCTGCGCTCGCACGCCAGCCCCTCCCGGTTCGAGGTGTTCACCGCGGATCTCCGGGACAAGTTTGGTGGCCGTCTTTGCATAAGTCGAACTGCGAGCTGAGCGCCACACCTCCATCGCCCCGGTCTTCCAATACTTGGCGGCGAGCTTCATAAATCCGCCATAGGCAAACGTCCGAGCCAATTCACCAAATTCGGGGCGAACTCCCCGGTAGTGCTCACGTCCCATCGCCAGGACGGCGTTGGGACCGACTTCGACCCGGCCGTCGACCCGTCGGGTGAAGTGGACCCCCAACCAGGGGAACCGGGGGTCGGGCACCGGATAGATGAGGCCATTGATGAGCGACGAGGCGGCCTCCGTCAATTGGTAGTACTCACCCCGGAAGGGCACCACCCGGCCGGGGGTCTCCAGTCCTGACATGGCGGCCACTCGATCGGCATGCAACCCGGCGCAGGCGATCATCGCCCGTGCCTCGATCGTGCCTCCGGGAGTATCAATCTCAACCCCGCCCGTACCGGATCGGATCCTCTCGACGGGTTGACCAAGCTTGATGTCCCCCGATAATTTTTCAGCCAGACGTACTGCTACTGCTTGATAATCGGCGACGCCGGACTCCGGCACGTGAAGGGCAGCAACACCACCGCAGTGGGGTTCATACTCCTTGATCTCATCGGCATTGATCCGGCGCAGTCCCCGGAGGCCGTTGGCGGTCCCACGAGCCAACAATTCTTCCATGGCCGGGATTTGGCTCGGGTCGGTGGCGACGACCAGCTTGCCAGAGCGCTTGAATGGCAGGCCCTCGGTCTCGCAGAACTCGACCATCGCTCGCTGGCCCCGCACACACAGATCAGCTTTGAGTGATCCTGGCTTGTAGTACAGCCCCGAGTGCAAGACCCCGCTGTTGTGACCGGTCTGATGAAACCCGATGGTCGGTTCCTTATCAATCACGACAACCGAGGCACCTGGAAAACGTTTGGTGACGGCGCTCGCCGACGCCAGGCCCACGATCCCAGCCCCAATTACCGCTACGTCATACTTCACTTACTACCACCCGGCCGACTCATACCCTCTCCAGATTCGCTAACCTTATGCAAACGATTGCATCCTACCTGGAGAAACACTCATGAGAGACTTCCCGGTCGCAACAACCCCCGCCCCCGGAACCATGTCGGTCGACTGGGAAGAACGCGTCAACTGGGAACGGCTTCGTTCCTATCGATTGGCCCGCGTCCGAGAGCAACTCGACGCTCACAACCTCGGCGCGCTATTGCTGTTCGAGACGTCGAATATCCGCTACACCACCAGCACGACCATCGGCTATTGGGCGTTCAACAAGGGTGAGCGGTGGGCTCTGGTCACCCGCGAAGGCCAGCCGAAGATCTGGGACTTTGGATCGGCGGCCAAGGCTCACCGACTTCAGCTGCCATCCCTCTACGACAATACGAACTCCCTAGCTGGAAACACCGGCCTTCAGGGAGCTATCGGTCCTAACAGTGGTCTCCACGAACGGGCCGCCGAGGAGATTGCCGCCGCCCTTCGGGAAGCCGGAGTAGAAGGCGAGCCTCTGGGTGTCGACATGGCCGAAACCGGCGTTTTCATGGCGTTGCAGGCGGAAGGGCTCAACGTTACCGACGGCCAGCAGGCCATGATGATGGCCAGGGAGATCAAGAACCAGGACGAGATCATGCTGCTCACCCAAGCATGTGCGATGGTCGACGGCGTCTACCAGGACATCTTCGAATTCCTCAAGCCCGGGGTCCGAGAATCCGACGTCGTCGCCCTCGCTCACGGCCGCCTATTCGAGATGGGATCAGAGTTCGTCGAAGCCATCAACTCGATTGCCGGTGAACGATGCAGCCCGCATCCGCATGTTTTCTCGGATCGGCTCATCCGTCCGGGCGACCAGGCGTACTTCGACATCATCCACGTCTACAACGGGTACCGGACGTGTTACTACCGGACGTTCGCGGTCGGTCGCGCCAGTCAGGGCCATCGAGACGCCTTCAAGCAGTCGCGCGAATGGATGGACGCGGCGATCGATCAGGTCCAGGTCGGTAAAACCACCGCCGACATTGCCAGGGTCTGGCCAGAAGCCACCGAGTTCGGTTTCGAGGACGAAATGGACGCCTTTGGGCTTCAGTTCGGACACGGTGTCGGGGTCGGATTGCATGAGCGCCCCATCGTCAGTCGGCTGAACTCGCTCGACGACCCGGTCGAAATCAAAGAAGGCATGGTCTTCGCGCTGGAAACCTACGCTCCGGCCAAGGATGGACGATCGGCCGCCCGGATCGAAGAAGAAATCGTCGTAACGGCCGACGGTCCGCGCATCATTACGCTGTTCCCATGCGAAGAGCTCATGGTTGCCAATGAGTACTAAGCCCTACAACGATTCAGCCGCCGACGACCCGACGCTGCTCGATTACGCGACGCGTCCGGCGCGCCCACCCATGCCCACCGATCCAGCCATGGACGAGGCTGACATCCCGACCGACGTCCGCCTGGAGTTGTACGAACGTCAGCACGTTCTCCGCCAATTCGAGAAGCGGGCCTATGACTTGTTCATGCAGAACCTGGTCAAGGGCACGAGCCATCTTTCGCTCGGTATGGAAGCCATTTCGGCTGGATTCGGTCAAGCCATGCAACCGGACGACTACGTATTCGCCACCTATCGGGGCCACGCCCACACCCTCTCGAAAGGCGCACCGCTCGGGCCAGTAATGGCTGAGCTACTCGGCCGCGAGAACGGCATCTTGCAGGGCAAGGGCGGGTCGATGCACCTGACCTCGGTGGAGCACAACATGATGGGCAGCTACGCCATCATTGGTGCGCACTTGTGCATCGCCAACGGAACGGCGTGGTCGGCCCAGATTCGGGGAACCGACCAGGTCACGGTCGCCTTCTTCGGGGACGGCGCCACCAACATCGGGGCATTCCATGAAGCGCTCAACTTCGCGGTGATCTGGAATTTGCCGATCGTATTCGTTTGCGAGAACAACCTGTACATGGAGTACACCCCGAGCGACCTGATCACGGCCGTCGATCACCCGGCCGCCGACCGGGCTTCGGCATACGGGCTGGAGCAAATCGTGGTGGATGGCAACGATGCCGACGCGGTCTATCTCGCTGCGCAGGACGCGCTATCGAAAGCCCGCCGGGGAGCGGGCCCTTCCCTGGTCGAGGCCGTGACCTATCGGCACGGCGGTCACAGCCGGGCCGACCCCGGAAAGTACCGGCCGGCCGACGAAGTCGAGGCATGGCTCGACCATGACCCGATTCCCATCTACCACCAACGACTCCTACGACTCGGGGTCCCCGAAGGCGACCTGGCCACGATCCAGCAGTCAGTGGCCGGGCGGGTGGACGAAGCCACCGAATTCGCCAAGGCAGGAGGCGCTCCGGCGCCCGAGTTGGCAATGACCGACCTTTGGGCAAACGGAGGATCAGCATGGCGGAACTGAGCTATCGGGAGGCAGTGGCCCGAGGGATCGCCCAGGAGATGCGGCGTGACCCGATGCTGGTGATGCTCGGTGAAGACATCGCCGGAGCAGGCGGGGTCTTTAAGACAACGGTTGGCCTACTCGACGAATTCGGGCCCAGTCGAATTCGTGATACCCCCATCTCCGAACAGGCCATTCTTGGCGCTGCCATGGGTGCGGCGATGACAGGGATTCCGGTCATCGCCGAAATCATGTTCTCCGATTTCATCGCTGTGTGCTTCGACATCCTCGCCAATGAGATGGCGAAGAGCCGGTACATGACCGGAGGGCAAATGACCGTACCGGTCGTCGTCCGCACCCATAACGGGGGTGGTTCTCGCTTCGGGGCCCAGCACAGTCAAAGCGTCGAGAACTGGTGCATGATGATCCCCGGCCTCAAGGTCGTAGCCCCGTCGAATCCCGGCGACGTGGTCGGGCTGCTGGCCGCGGCGATCCGTGATCCTGATCCGGTGGTCTTCTTTGAACACAAGTCACTGTTGGCCACCAAAGCCGAAGTTCCCGACGGCGAGATCATCGACACGCTCGGAACCGCCAAGGTTCTGCGCGAAGGTAGGGACTGCACCATCGCCGCTTTGGCACTCATGGTGCCAAGGGCGATGGAGGCCGCCGAACGTTTGGCCGCCGAAGGCATCTCGGCCGAAGTCATCGATCTACGATCGCTGGTTCCGCTCGACACCCAGACGATCCTCGGCTCAGTTGAGAAGACCGGACGTCTTTACACCGTCGAAGAGAACCCCCGCTTATGTGGCTGGGGTGCTGAAATCGCCTCACTGGTCGGTGAGGAAGCCTTTTGGAATCTTGATGGGCCTGTCATTCGAATCTCGACGCCGCACATTCCGTTGCCGTCGGCGGAGAACCTTGAGGACCTGACCATCCCGTCGGTCGATCGGATCTATGAGACGATCAAACGAACCATGGACTGAGAAAACCCCTCAGCAGGTAAAGTCTCACTATGAGCTCAACAACCAGTCGGCCAATCGGTGGCGGACGCACCCAAATCACCGACGGTAAAACCGGAACGATCCTCCATACAGACGTTTCTCCGGAATTCGGGGGTGGTGGAACCACGTTTTCGTCAACCGATCTGATCGGGGCCGGCCTCGGATCATGCATCAGTTCTTCGCTAGAGCCCCTGGCTGTCCGACACGACATCCCCTTGGATGCCATATCCATCACCGTTCACAAGGAGCTCGGCGTCGACCCGAAGCGAATCGTCCGGCTGGCCGTAGATATCGAAGTGGCCACGACCAACGATCCTAAGATCGCGAAACTGTTCGAGCGAGCCGCCCATTCGTGTACGGTTCACCGCTCATTGCATCCCGATATCGAATCGCCGATACAGGTTCTATTCATCGATCGACCGGCCATCTGAGGCGTCATGGTCAAGTGGAAACCCACATCCGGCCGGTACGTCGAGAACCGACGCGGCCGGCAAGCCGCCAGAGGCAGCGGTTCGATTGGCTTTCCATCTGGCGGGTCGAGCGGCGGAGGCAGCCTCCCGATCGGCAAGATGGGTTTACCGATCCTCATTCTTATCTTGGTCCTCAGCGTCTGTATGGGCGGTGGGTCCGGAACCGACGGTGCGACCGTGGCCCCAACCGCCGCCCCCGACCAGTCCCAAACGGCGGCACCATCCAACTGCGCCCTCGAGAACTCCGAGCTCGTACAGTTCATGTGCGCCATCACCGACAACACCCAGGACATCTGGGCGCGCCGGTATGCGGCGGCCGGAGCGACCTACCAACCAACCAAACTGGTCATTTTCGACGGTTCCACGAATTCAGGTTGCGGTGGCGCCGATGCCCGGGTCGGACCGCACTACTGCCCGCTGGACGAGACCATGTACCTGGACCTCGGTTTCTTCCAGACCCTTGGCAACGAATTCGGGGCGCCAGGAGACTTCGCTCAGGCCTACGTGATCGCCCACGAGGTCGGCCACCACATCCAGACACTCGAGGGCATCAACGACGACGTGCGCACTGCCCAG
This sequence comes from bacterium, assembly GCA_024641305.1. Taxonomy (GTDB): domain Bacteria; phylum Actinomycetota; class Acidimicrobiia; order Spongiisociales; family JAENVV01; genus JAENVV01. The sequence continues at coordinate 27,171 of JAHEDI010000035.1, forward strand.
CAGAATGACCCTGCCAACGCCAACCAGCTCTCAGTCAAGTTGGAACTTCAGGCGGACTGTTTTGCCGGTATCTGGGCCCATGACGCCAATCAACTGACCAACGACGTTGGTGCCGTCGAACTCGAGATCGGCGATCTCGAGGAGGGCATCGCAGCGGCCGAGGCGGTAGGCGACGATCGAATCCAACAGGCTTCGACAGGTCGCATCGATCCCGAGTCATGGACCCACGGATCATCGCAGCAACGGGTCGACTGGTTCCTGACGGGCTACAATTCGGGCGACCTAAGCCTCTGCGACACCTTCAGCGGCTAGCCGATAACACCAGATAGTCCCCAGCTTCAGGTTGAATAGTCTTTATGAATCGTTTGACCTCCCTGTTCGTACTCCTGGCCATTGCCGCCACGGCCTGTGTTGGCAGCGAAACGGCGCAAACCAGTGTCACAACCACGGCCGTGACCACCACCTCGCCGTCCGTCGCCCCTACCACGTCGGCGCCTGCCACGACCGAAACGGACGCCCCCGACAATCTTGTTCTTACCGACTGCGACCACGAAACCGACCAGTTCAAGCTATTCTGCGAAGCGTATGACATCTTGACCACCAGCTTTGTGGACCCACTGGATCCGGCTGACCTCGCCGCCGGGGCCATCGAAGGAATGCAGGAGTATGGCGGCGAAGCCATCGGAACCGCTCCCCAAGAGGTTCAGTGTGCGACGCCTACCGAGGACTTCGCTGATTTCTGTACCGTATTTGCCGAGGAAGCCAACAACGACATTCCGGGCGACGCCCTGGTCGAGGCAGCTGTGCGAGGCCTCATGGATTTCGCCCTCGACGATCCGAACTCCACCTACCTTCCCCCTGAGGCATTTGAGGCTTTTCGCAGCTCTAATTCCGGTCAGATCGAGGGCATCGGAGCACTGGTTCGGGGAACCAACCTTGAGCCCATCGATGACACCGACATCATCTGCAATGACCTGAGCCCGACCTGCAAGCTAGAAATCGTTACCCCGCTCGAAGGTAGTCCGGCCGAAGCGGCCGGGATCCTGCCAGGCGACTACATCGTCGAGGTAAACGGCGAATCAGTAGAGGGTCAATCGGTTGATGCTGTGGTTCTTCAGGTCCGCGGACCCGCCGGATCCGAGGTTCTTCTCGGGGTCGAGCGGGATGGCGAAGTCCAGGACGTCACCATCGAGCGGGCACCAATCGTTGTACCGATTGTCGAAGCAGACATGCTGAGCGACACTACCGGCTACCTGAGCCTGGCCCAGTTCACGGCAACCAGTCCCGAGCTGATCCACGATGGGCTCGTCAAACTTCTCGATGCCGGGGCCGAGAACATCATCTTCGACCTTCAGTACAACCCGGGTGGCTTGCTCGATGCCTCGGTGGAGATCGCTTCCGAGTTCATAGGAGACGGCCTGATCTTGTCCACCGAAGCACCCGGCGAAACCATCGAGTTTTCGGCTCTTCCGGGCGGGGTTGCAACGGATGAAGCGGTCAAGGTCTATGTGCTCATCAACCGTGGCAGCGCTTCTGCTTCCGAGGTCGTCGCCGGTGCCCTTCAAGACACCGGCCGGGCCACCATCATCGGGGAGAACAGCTTCGGCAAGAACACCGTTCAGCGCCAGTTTCTTCTCAGCAATGGCGGAGCACTCAAGGTAACGATTGCCCGATGGGTAACCCCCGATGGCAACAACTACGGCATTACGGGCCTCACACCCGACGTGCCGGTCGAGTTGTCAGACGACTTCGATCAACAATTCCTGATCGACTACACGGTCGACTTGATCAACAACGGCTAGCCGCCGCCTAACTGGCCGCCAGCCCGGTCGGACACGAAACACCGGTGCCCCCGATGCCGCAGTATCCGTTCACATTCTTGGCAAGGTACTGCTGGTGGTAGTCCTCGGCGTAGAAGAACGGTCCGGCAATCTCGATATCCGTCGTGATTGTCCCGTACCCCGCCGCCGTCAGCTCGGCTTGATAGGCGTCACGCGAGGCTTCAACCATCGCCAACTCCCCGGCGTCCGCAACGTATACGGCCGACCGATATTGCGTTCCAACGTCGTTGCCCTGCCGCATCCCCTGGGTCGGATCGTGACCTTCCCAGAACGCTTTCAAGATCGACTCGAAGCTGATTTGATCGGGGTCGTAGGCGACTAGCACGACCTCAGTATGTCCGGTCTGGCCGGTACACACCTCGCGATAGGTCGGATTGGGCGTATATCCGCCAGCGTATCCAACCGCCGTCGAATAGACGCCGTCGAGCTTCCAGAAAATGCGTTCGGCACCCCAAAAGCAGCCCATCGCCACAACCACAGTTCTAATCCCATCCGGAAAAGGGGACTCAAGAGGATGCCCGTTGACAAAATGCGCCAGCGGAACATCCATGGTTTCAGTACGTCCCGGCAAGGCTGCCTGCGGGTCGATCATCGCTTTCTTTTTACCAAACATCTCAGAGGTCCTTTCCCGCTACCGGGCGGTTGGCTGCTCGTTCAAACACCAGCTCAGGCGCCGATGTTCCCTATCGAACGAGAATTCGCTCCTCGACGCGACGGACGATTTCGTCAACCGCTTCCCAATTGAGCATGTGGCCACACCCATCGAGCCAAACCAGCTCACCGTGGAGGAGATTGGCAGCGATGAGGCGCGCTTGGACGGGCGGGGTCGTTCGATCCTCACTCCCGGTGATGACCGAAACCGGTAACTCGATCTCCGCAATTCGGGGCGAGAGGTCTTCGTCAACCATCATGTCGACCGCTGGAAATATCTGTACATAATCGGCGCTGCCCAGTTCCGCCTGGAGCGCCTCGACCAGGGACGGGGAAGCCGTTCCGAACGCATCGGTAAGCGCCACCCGTCCGTAAATGCGATTGGAAAGCACCGTGGCTGCGAGGGGATACTTCATGACCCTGGTCCGTGCTTTACCCAGAGGATCACGCCCCAGGGCACCATACGTTGGCGACACCAGGACTGCGCCGCGCAGGTGCCCCCGGGCGTGGTGCGCATGATCGATCAGGTATTGAAGTGTGAGGAACGAACCCATCGAGTGGCCGACCAGCACCCCATCGGAAACTTCGAAGTGGTCGATCAAGGCCCGATAATCGGCTGCCATCGGGGATGAACCAATACCATCGGTCCCGATGGTCGATTGGCCGTGGCCCCGCTGGTCGAACGTGATGACCCGGTGTCCAGTCGCTACGAGTCGTTCGGCAACCACGTTCCAGCTCATCGAAGAAAGGGCGTAACCGTGTGCCAGAACAACGGTGGGACCGCTACCCGCTTCGAAGGTGCGCAGTCGGGTTCCGTCGCCCCGCTCTAGCCACCCGACCTCACCTGGTACCGGGTGGGACAATTCCTCAGGCTGGTAAGGGTCGGGCTTTTTCTCAAGGGTGCGGGCCATGGACGTGACCGCCAGATGAGCTGCCCCGGCTGCGGCGGCAGCTCCCAAAATGATACGTGAGATCTTCATACCTGCATCCTCGCGCATTTCCTGTCGATATCTGCAACCGGTATGGCACTTTCCCTCAAGTTTCTATTGCTGGAGTCGAATAGTGAGTAACGGAGAACCAAGAAGGACCTGTGAATCGGACGCCCGATCTGCCCGCCGAGGATGCACGTGTTGCAGTGCTCGCCCTTCAGCGCGCCAGTCAGCACCTTCTCGACCAACTCGAGGGCTTAACTCACGAGTCGGTGCAGGCTCCTTCGCTACTCCCCAACTGGTCACGCGCCAATCTCATCACTCACCTGGCATACGTTGGTCGGGCGTTGGTACGGATGACCGACGAAGCACTCGCCGACGGGGCAACATCCACGTACTTGCGTGGTCCGGAGGAACGAGCCGAGTCGATCAAACGTGGTAACCACATGCCAACCGACCTCCTGCGAAAAGAGCTGACGGTCGCCATTGAAGAACTCGACCGCATGTGGTCCGGGTTAAGCGAATTCGACTGGGAGACTCCCTTCATTCTCAATGGAACCCACGACGTCCGGCTGACCCGCCTGCTCATGCTGCGCTGGATGGAAGTTGAGGTACACACCTCCGACTTTGGTTTCGATGGCCCGGGCTTCGACGTTTCGGAATTGTTCATCGCCGCGGCTCTGCCGCTCCGGATTTCCTGGCTCGTACAACACCACCGCAGCCGTGAGGACGCCGACCACAGCGTTCGGGGAATCTGGCATTTGCGGGCGACGACATCGCACGAAGCGTGGACGATCAAGACCGCCGGTGCCACCACCGAGTGCGTGATCGAAGGTCCAGATCGTGACCTCCTGGGCTTCATCCTCGGCCGGGTACCTGTTGGCAACTTGGTCACAAGCGGGAACGTCGGGTTGGCCCACCGGTTCAAGCTGGCCTTCCCGGGCCCGTAGGCTTCACAGAACCAGTTTGGTGGGCTTCAGCGCTTCCGCCACGCGCCCGAGGATGTTTTCGAGGACCGACGGATAGGTCCCGAAATTGAGGCGGGCGTGGCCAGCGCCGCCCGTTCCGAACTGAGTTCCCTCACTGAGCGCCACCCGGGCTTTGGCAAGGAGCCGCTCGTGCGGTTCGACCGACCAGTTGTGGGGTCGGAAGTCGAGCCAGGCAAGGTAGGTTGCTTCGGGTGGTCGGAACCCGACTCGACGATCATCTTGTACCCAGGCTGTCATGGTCTCGCGGTTTTTGGCAAGCACGGTGCGGAGCTCATCAAGCCAGGGACCGCCAGACTCCCAGGCGGCCGAGCTGGCACGCAGCCCCGTGGCGGTTGGATGACCGAGAAGCGACGTAGGCAATGCATCAAACTTATCCGCCAGTTCAGCAGTTCCAAAACACGCCATGGCGCAACCAACCCCGGCCAGATTAAAGGCTTTGGATGGTGAGGTGATCAACACGGTCCGTTCCGAAATCGCCGGTCCGAGCGCTGCCACCGGGATATGGCGATGCGGCTCCCAAACCAGATCGGCATGAATCTCATCGCTCACAACAATCAAGTCGGCCGCCGTGGCCACCTCGGCGACGATTGCCAACTCTTGAGCCGAAAACACTCTTCCGGTTGGGTTGTGGGGATTACAGAGCAACAACAATCGACCGCCCCGGTCGACGGCTTCCTCCAGGGCGGCCCTGGTAATCCGGAATCCATCGTGACTGCTCGTAAGTGGCGCCTCCACAATCAGGCGATTACTCGACTCGATCGCCCACCCGAACGGGTGGTAAACAGGCGTCGTGATGATCACACCCTCGCCAGGAAACGTAAATGCCTGGATCGCCGCAGCAACCCCTTGCATGACGTCGAGAACTACCCGACTATTGGAGGCGGAGGGTGTCCACCCGTGGTGGTCGTGATACCACGATCGGCCGGCCTCGATGAGGCGCTGGTAATAGTCGCGGTTCATGTAGCCCCAGTCGCCCTTGGCGAGAAAGGCC
>JAHEDI010000036.1 GCA_024641305.1 bacterium
GCATGGATTCCGAGTATCCCCCGATTCTCGACGCAGCCCAGGTAGCCGAACTGCTGTCGATGAACGTCCAGATGGTCCGCAAATATGCGCGCGAAGGGCGGATTCCTGCCTACCGACTGCCCGGCGGCCGGGCCTTCAAGTTCTTCCGGGATGAAATATTCAACTTCGTCAAACAACATCCGGTTGATGTTGAGGAACTGAGTGACGAGGACCTGCTCGCCGAGTAATTCGCTAAAGGGCTTGCACGACGAGGGCAATGGTTGGGAGGGGGATGTACCAGTCGATGTCGCCGGGACCGGTCATGACAATGTGGTCGACGCCGACCACATTGATATGGCCGAGGATTACGTCGGCTGTCGATGGAACGATGAGTCCGATGGATTCGCCCGTCAGTTCCAGTTCTGACAGCCGGGCCTTGAAGCTTCCTGATCCGCCGGTGCTGCTTGACCCACCCGATCGCGCCGACTGCTCCCGCCGAACCACGACCGGGCCCGCCAGATTGGCCGAGACGATGGCAGTCCCGGCGTTCATCACCGCAAGGTCTCCTCGACAGTGGCTGAGCAATCCTGTCACGGTCAGTGGGGGAGTGATGAATGATACGAGGTCGCCGCGGTGTAAAAGCTCGACAACTGCATCGCTGAGCGTTCTGCGTCGAAGGGTCAATTTGAGCGCGTCTGCCTCGATATCTTCAGCTTCCCAGCGGATTTCTCGGCCAACGGATAGGCGGAGCTCGGCGGCCAACTCATCTAAATCTACGTTGGGTCTGTCTGGCATCTCGGCTTCCCCAAATCTCACTAGCGGTGGCCGTCCTGTGAGCGTAATATATCGCATCGAAGGGGAGTAGAGATGTCCGCGCTGGGAGACGCCCATACGATTCCGATCGCCACGACCAAGCGCGGGATGATGAGCAGGCTAAGTACGGGACACGTCATTATGGTCCTCGCCGGTTTGCTGGCGGCACTGCTCAACTTCACGCTCCTCCAGCAACGCGATGAGGTTTTTCAGGTGGTCGTGACAAATCGACCGCTCCTCCCGGGCCAGACCGTTGTACTCGACGACTTCACCCATGGCGAAATTCGCGCCAGTCAAGAATTGCTCGATACGTTCGTCATGGTCGATGCCGTTGCGAGTCTGGAAGGGCAAGTGGCGGTCCGTCCCATTGCCGTAGGGAATGTCGTCTCCGCCGCCGATTTCAGCCCGGCCGCAGCGCCTCTTGAGCAGCGAGCGATGAGCGTGCCCGTTGATGCCGCCAAGGCTGTCAATGGGTCACTGACGACTAATGACATCGTTGACATCATCCTGGTCGATGACGGTCGGGCTTCGTACGTGGCGCTTGCCATTGAGGTTCTGGCCGTGCCGGCTCCCCAAGAGGGCTTTGCCAGTGCCGCCAAATACGCAGTGACCATCAGCGTCGATGACGAGACGGCCCTGCGGGTTGCCTCGGCCATTGGTATCGGTGAATTACATCTGGTTCGCTCCACCGGTTCGCAGATGGCTGATGTGGAGTTCTTCGATCCGACCCTTCCAGAAACGGGGGATGCCAGCACCGAAGTAAAGACTTCTTCAGCGGGGGAGGGATAGCGGTGGAGACGGAGCTTGGGATCGTCGTTTCTGCCCGGGACTGGTCAGAGAGACTGCACCGGTTCACCGTGGATCATGGCGGAGCCCGCGTTCGAGCCAGGGTTTTACGGCCGGAAGATGCCATAGCCGAGGACTATGACGTCCTTGTCATCGACGATGTCACTTCCTTTCTCAGTCGCAGGCTCGTCCAGCAGGTCCAGTCGCAAGGCCGAAGCGTCGTGGGGGTGTGGGACGCCGCTAGCAATCCGGCCGGTCGAGCCTTTCTCGAGGGGTTGGGTGTCGACGACACCATTGATGCAGGTGCAACAACCGAAGAATTCATCCGAACCGTGTCGGCTTTCGGCACGATGCAGCGAGCCCCCAGAGTCCTGGAAGCTGGTGACTCAAGCTTGGCCGGCATCGACACAGGCGGCGGGCAACTACTGATAGTCGCGGCGAGTTCGGGTGGGGTTGGAGCCACGGAGGTATCGGTCGGCCTGGCCAGTGTTCTCACTGACATCAAAAATCGGACGCTGCTGATTGACGCCGACGACGTCATGCCTTCTATTGCACAGAGGTTGGGCCTGCCGCTTCATCCAAACCTGCGGACCTCGGTCGATGCCCTGCTCCACCAGCCTGATCGGCTTCAGAAAACATTTCACAGTCTTCGCCGCTGTCCGACCGATGTGGCGACCGGACTCTCGAATACTCTTGACTGGATCGAGCTCAGAGCGGGCGACGTGGTCGGTCTCGCAACAGAGGAAGCCAGACGGCGTTCCTTCGTGGTTGCAAATATCTCGAGCCGAATTGAGGATCTCGCGTATCAAGGCGGCGCTCCCCGCTACGGTCTTGCCAGGGCCATGATCGCCGCAGCCGACCAGCTCGTGTTGGTATCTGCCCCATCTCCGATTGGCGTAGCTCGGACCCTCGAATGGGTTGCTCAGGTGCGGGCGTTGACGCCACATCGTCCGATTCACCTCGTCTTCAACAAAGCGCCAAAGTCCGCATTCAAACTGGGAGAACTCGTCCATGAGGTCACCCGCACGTATACCCCGTTCTCCCTAACCGTCATTCCGGATGATCGACGGGTGCCTGAAGCCGCCTGGGACGGCGAAGTGATCAAATCTGGTGCTTTCGTGAAGGGGATTGAGGAAGTTGCCGCCTCGCTGGCGCCTCGCTCGGCCGCCAGGGCCGCCTCGTGAATGCCTACGACGAGATTCGGCAAGCGGCAGTGCGACTCATTGAGGAGCGCAAGCTCGACCCAGGCAAGGCGAAGGATGAGACCCGGGCGTTGGCCGTCGAGGTGGTTGAGGACTACCAGCGGAGAGCCCATTTAGGGACTCTTCGGGCATTGCGGGATCCGACTGAGATGGTCAACAGGGTTCTCAGATCCATTCTTGAGTTCGGGCCACTTACCGACTTGTTCAATCGTCCCGACATCGAAGAGATCTTCATTGAAGGGTCACGAGTCAGTTTCATCGACGGGACGGGGACGCTTCAGGCTCTGAGCGTTCCCACTACCGAGCAGGAAAACCGCCAGGTCGTCACCCGGCTTCTTGCCGAAACCGACCGTCATCTCGACACGGCGAATCCGATTGTCCAAGCTCGGATTCTTGATGGCACGGCTCGACTCACTGCGGTGATCAGCCCAGTCGCGGATCAGATGTCAGCGACTGTCCGGCGCTATGCCCTTCGGAAGGAGACTCTGTCGTCGATGGTCGAGCTCGGATCACTAACCCCGCCCGCGGCGGGATTCTTGTGGGCGGCGATGCAGACCAACATGAGCGTCCTCATCTCGGGCCCGCCCGGGGCCGGCAAAACCTCGATGCTGGCCGCCTTGATGACAGCCGCCCCATCAACCCACTGTCTGCGTTGTTGCGAGGAAGTTCGAGAGCTCCACGTCCCCATCACGCACGGCTCGTATTACGAGTCGCGACCCGCCGCTCTTGACGGATCAGGCGAAATCAGCCTGCGAGATTTGGTCAAGGTGGTTCTGGCAATGAGGCCTGACCGGATTGTGGTTGGCGAGGTGCGTGGGGCTGAGGCATTCGAGTTGACGAGGGCAGTCAACGCCGGATGTGGGTTTGCCTGCACGGTCCACGCCAACTCGGCGCGCGACGCACTCAACGCCATTGTGAATGCGGCGCTTATGGCCGGCGAGAATGTCAGCGAACCGATCGTCAGGAAGGTGTTCGCCGCCTCGATTGACTACGTCATCCATCTGGGCAGAGACGCGCTGCCTGCCAACGACGGGTCCGGCCTCCGGCGTCAGGTCATGGAGATACTGGCGGTCGTACCCACCATGAACACCGACTTTTCAACCGAAAAACTGTTCGACCGGGAGCGACTCGGCAAGCCGCTCGAATGGACCGGATTGTTACCGCCACCTCAAGCCGTCGGAATCATCGAGCAGTCACTACCGGAAGACATGACCTTGCGAGCCATTCTGGAGGGCAGGGTTTCACCCCTATGAGGCTCCTCGCGTCCTTGATGACTGGGGTGGTCTTCTTGTTCGGAGTCGGCTTGCTAACTGGCACCGCGCCCCGGCCAAAACTACTTCGAAAACGTCAACCTTCTCTGACGGATCGACAGCTCTGGTTGACGCAGGCGGGGGTTGATTTGACGCCGCATCAATTCTGGGCAGCTTCGGTAGCTGTCGGGCTACTGGCCTTCTTGCTCTTTCTGCTGCTGACGGGCATACCGATCATCGCGGCGATCCCCGCAATCGGGGTCGGGATGCTTCCGCGAGCGTATTTTGCGCGACAGCGGAGCAGTCGATTGTCGGAGGTTTTGGAGGCTTGGCCGGATGGCCTGCGAGACATAACCGCCTCGATATCCTCTGGAATGTCGCTGCCGAGAGCTATGGAGACTCTCGCCTTGAAGGGTCCGGATCCGTTGCGCCGAGCCTTCGACCGGTACGACCTCCTTGCCAGGACCATTGGGGTGGTTCCCGCTCTTGAAACTGTGAAAGAGGAACTCGGCGACCCGACTTCTGACCGGGTTATCGAGGTGCTGATCCTGGCTCACGAACGGGGAGGGAACATCGTGACCGAGATCCTTACGGATCTGGCCGAAGCGACCACCCGGGACCTGTGGACGCTCGAAGACATTCGCACGGCGGCGATTGAACAGAAGATCAACTCACGTGTGGTGTTCGTGCTCCCATGGTTTGTGCTCGTTGCGTTGACGGCCATGACGCCCGCCTACCGGCAGTTTTATGCTTCGGCGGCCGGGTTCTTCGTCGTGATGGTCGGCGCCGGGCTGAGCGGTTTTGGGATCTTGCTGGTGAGCCTGTTGTCCAAAGAACCGCAGGAAGAACGGGTCCTCGGTGGGTCGGCGCGAATTTTTGAGGAAGCCCGATGATTGTCGATCTGGTTGGTCGCTCGCTCCTCGCGGCCTTGCTCAGTGGGCTAGCAGTCGCGGGAATTGCTTCTCTTGCGGTCCGTCCGACGCGAAGGCTTGCGCCGAGAGTGCGGCCGTATACGACGATCAGCCGGACCAGTCTCGGACGAGCTCCCGACGTCGTGGCAGAGGGAGCGGATTTCCGAGGGATGGGTGCGAACCCGATCGCCAGGCTATTCGCTCCGATTCTGGGATCGTTGGCCAATCGGTTCGGTCAGATCCTCGACTCCGGGGGAGAGGAGGCCATGATCCTCAAGCTACGGCAGGCAGCCCTGTACGAAGGCGTCAGCGACGTTGAGCGACTCATGCAGTTCCGGGTTCGGCAGCTGGCGGCCGGTGCGATTGGTGCAGTGATTGCCGGACTCATCGGCAAAGTGGTTGGACTTGGCACGCTGGGTGTCTTGACCTTGCCGTTGGTCGGGTTGGTTGCCGGGATCGGGCGATATCGAGGGGCAGTTGATGGAGCAGTCGATGATCGACGAGAACGTATGCGGATCGAGATCTACACGATCAATCAGTTACTCGCCATGCACATCCGGGTGGGAGGTGGCGTTACGCAGGCCGTTCAAGAGTTGGTTGATCGAGGAGCGGGGGATGTGGTCGCCGAGCTTGCCGAGGCGGCGAGGCTTCACCGAAACGGGATGGGCGCCAGCGAGGCATTCGAACGGGCGGCCCGGCTAACGCCGGAGCCGTATTGCGCGCGTACGTATTCACTCCTGGCGGCGGCTGAGGAGCGGGGGTCGGACCTTGGTGATGCGTTGTTGGCTCTTGCTGAGGATGTTCGAGAGGGCAGACGAGAGTCGATGAAGCAACGGGCAACCAAACAGCGAGCGGCCATGCTCATCCCGACCATTGCCATTTTGGCGCCAGTGCTGTTGGTGTTCGTAGCCGCCCCGTTGCCGTCAATCATTTTTGGAACGTTCTGAGGAAAGGAAAGGATATGGAAAAGCTACGGGTCTGTTGGGAAAGGAAGATCGGTCCGATTCGGACTGACGAGCGGGGTCTGAACACGGCCGAACTGCTCGGCAACGCCGCGTTGGCGATCGTCGCTCTTATCGCGATTTGGGCCGGATTACAGGCGCTCGGCGTCGACGTCATCGAACGAATCCGATCGCTGCTGTTCGGCCAGCTATAAGCCCGTGCGGGACGAACGTGGGATGTCGACTCCTGCGGTGATCCTGGCGGTCGGAATCGCCATGATCTTTTTCGTCGCGCTCGCCAATCTGGTTCTGTACCAGTATGCGGCCGGTGCCGTCCGAGCCGCGCTCGACCAGGGTGTGCGAGCTGAATCGTACGCTGGAGCTGCGCCGGGCATGTGTCAGAGGGGTATTGAAGAGACACTCGACGCACTGCTGGGCGGGTCCTACGGCGATAGGGTTGTCGCCACATGCTTCATTGATCCGACCGGACCGACTGTCGTTGCCAACGCGACTGCTTTGTTTCCCTCGATTGCGTTGTGGGTGCCCGACTACACATTTGTCGCATCGGCACGTGCCGTGAAGGAGGTGGCACCGTGATCCGCGATGAACGAGGGGTAGCGGCCGTTGAACTGCCGCTCGCAATCGGGTTGCTGCTCATCCCGACGGCCTTTGTGGTTCTGATGCTTGCCCCGTGGGCGGCCAGGGCCAACATGGCTCGGTTGGCCGCAGCCGAGGCCGCCAGAATCATCGTGACCGATCCCACGATCGACCCCGACGATGAACAAATCCGGATCATCATCGATCAGATTGCCGTCAATCACAGCATTCCGGCCGCTGATGTTTCCGCCGCCTTGTGCGTGACCACCTCGATGACGGCTGGCCAGAAGGCTGCAGCGAGATGTGACGCGCTGGTCAGAGGTATGGAGGTTCGCGTCGAAGTAACGGTCGCCATACCGGTCGTGGCATTGCCAGGAAGCGGTCGATCTTTCGGTGGGTTCTCCTGGACCGTCGCCCATACGGAACTGGTCGATCGGTACCGGAGTTTCGAATGAACCTACGAGCAGAAACCGGGCAGATCACTCTTTGGGTACTTGGGCTGGCGTTGGCGTTGCTTGGGTTGGGCGGCATAAGTGTGGATCTCTGGCGGGTGATGGGCGAACGATCCGAACTGGCCGTCATTGCCGACTCGGCAGCAGTGGCCGGAGCCAACGGTATCGATGTTGATTGGTATCGCGCAACCGGCGAGGTGCGACTGGACGAATCGTTGGCTCAGGATCTTGCGTTGTCGATTCTCTCTCAGGAGGACGTCGTAGTGGTTGGCTTGACCGTTCAGAATGATCAGATTGTGGTGGAGATCCGGCGAGAAGTCCTGTTTTCGCTCTTGAACATTCTCACCGCCGGCCAGGACCCGAGTGTCACCGTCGATGTGGTTGGTCGGGCGACTGCCGATCTGTCATGACCGGGGAGGTGGCCACCTGGCGGATGGTGGTTGCGGTTTCCGTGGTGACTGGCCTGGCGGTCTCGCTCGGGGTGGTGGCCTGGGCCGGGGGACAGGACCCGCCATCGGGTGAAGCGCTCGGCAACGCGACCAGCGCTCCGTCTACAACGACTGTGTCATCGAGTGCGCCCGGATCTACCACCACAGTTTTGTCTGCCGTATCAGTCGGCGAGGCGGCCCGGGTGGGAGTCCGAGAGGCACTTGCTGCATGGGGTCGCTTTGCCGGATCCGGTGATCGCGCCGAGGTAGAAGGTTTCTTCGATCCTCTGGGTCCCCAATGGTCAGTGTTCGAGGAGGAAGCCGGATCGGTCGGGGTGCCATTCGCAGCGGAGGTCGAAGAGGAGTCCTTGAGTATCGATGGCCGATCGGCCACCTTGCTGGCGTCTATCACCTTCGTGGCCCGGGGAGGCGAAAGTTTTCTGGCCAAATGGGAGATCGAACTGCGACCTGATCCCGATGGACGCTGGTTGATTTGGTCGGTCCGGGATCTCGCCGACGGGTAATCGTCGCCTATCACCCGGGGTTCAACCCCCGGGTTCCCGGTGGTGGTAGCGGGTGGCTTCGCCACAATTGACATTCGGGCCCTAGGTCCCTGATCCTTCCGATCGTGCAGGTAGAAACTGAACGGTGGAACAGACCGTTGGGAGTTGGGTCGTTCATCTGGAGGAGGAACAATGAGGAAGACGACCAGTATCGTCGGTATTCTGTTCGTGCTGCTGGCTTTGGCTATGCCGGCCGCAGCCAAAACCGATCGGATTCCGTTTTCGGGCCAAGACACGTTTGTCGAACAGACCGACCCGGGACGAGTTTGGTTTAGTGACCACGGCCGCATCATGCACGTCCGTGGTTCGGTGAGCACCTACACCTCGACTAGCGACAGCATCTACTTCGGAGGCGACGCCGTCATTGTCGTGAACTACAACCTCGACACTTCGACCGGCAATGGTCAACTCTGGGGCACCAGCCACTCGACCATCGGGGACGGGGGCTTTGATGGCACCTGGGTAGGGAAGTTCACGGCGTTTGTGTGGGAGGGGAAGGGCCAGACCAAGGGGTATGGCGACATGGCCGGGTACCAGCAGAGGTTCACGCTCCAAGCGGCTTCCTACGGTGACACGGCAGCGGGATACACGTTCCTGCCTGGTAACAACTGAGGCCAGGTCCATTGACGCCGGCGTGACTCCATGCGTCGGGTTGGCTTCATTCAGTAAACGAGTGTGTATCCAAGTTCGATAGTGCGAGTTGGATGCACACTCGTTGTATGGATGTGGGTTGGCTCTTCACTGCAGTTGTTCCGCTTCTCAGGGCCCCAGCTCCCGATATCGGGCAGGCGGGTGACTAGCCACCAATCTGCTCGGTCACCTAGTTATTCGGTTGGTATGATTTGGGAACGAGCGCGTGCCAAGTGGGAGGTACACATCTCGCACTCAAACTGGATCCCGGCCCCGAGAGAGGGTGGAGCATGAGTTCGTCCTTGCATGCCCACTTGTTGGGTGGATTCCGGGTGGAAGTCGACGGTGAAGTTGTCCAGCTGAGTGGGTCCCGAACCGCCCGGTCGCTCCTCGCCTTCCTGCTTCTCACTCCCGATCGCCAGCAACTTCGCTCCAAGCTGGCCGGGATGTACTGGCCGGAGCAATCCGAGTCGGTGGCGCGAGAGCGGTTGCGCTCCGTCCTCTACCGAATCGGGAAAAGCTTCGAGGAATCCGGAGTACACGTGCTGGATCAGGCCCGCGAATCGGTTGGCATCTCAACGGAAGTCGACGTTTGGGTCGACGCTACCGAGTTTCGGCGACTCGCTACCGAAGCCCGCCGGTCAAACGATGGGGTCGGTGACCGCTTGCAGCAGGCCATTGATCTGTACGGCGGCGAGTTCATGCCCGGCCATTACGAAGACTGGGTGTTTGAGGAACAGCAAACCCTTCACAACGCGCAGGCGGCGGCCCTGGCCCAGCTGCTCTCGTTGCGGGAGGCTGACGGCCAGTTCGATCGGGCGTTGCTCATCGCCAAACGTATCGTGGCGCTCGATCGGCTTGATGAGGGTGCTCACCGTGACGTGATGAGGCTCTCGGCGTTGTTGCGCAGGCCCGAGGAGGCCTTGCGACAGTATCGGGACTTGCGCAGAACTCTGAAGTTCGAGTTGGGTGCCGAACCGGCTCCGGCCACGTCTCGACTGGCCGCCGACATCGCCTCACATGTCGAAGCGTCGTTGCCATCACCACCAACCGCCGATCGGTCCCAGGCTCCCGTGTTCGTGGCTCGAAGGGCTGAACGGGACGTGCTCATCGGAGCCCTGGAGCGCGCCCTCGGAGCGGAAGGGGCGATCGCCCTCGTCGAAGGGCCACCGGGTGTTGGGAAATCGTCGCTGCTTGAACAGGCCGGTGAGGACGCCAAGTGGCGCAACTATGAGATTCTGCGAGGCAGCTATCAAGACCGGGTCGGCGGCGAAGCATTCGAAGGCATCCGCGGTGCGCTCGAGGCGGCTCTGACCCCGTTGCGTATTGAACAGCTCCGATCGGTATGTGAGCCAATGTGGCTTGAGGAGGCCAGCCGGGTGATACCCCGACTGGGGATGAGCAGGACACCGTCGATCGGGCTGGCCGGAGAAGATAGCCGGTGGAAAGTCCAGGAGTCGCTCGTCCAGGTCCTCAAAAGTCTGGCGACCATTTATCCGACAATGCTCGTCCTCGAAGACGTGCACTGGGCCGACCTGGATTCGCTCGCCGTCATGAAACGTTTGTCGTCCGGCCTTGCGGGGGTATCGCTCGTCGTTCTCCTCAGCTACCGGCGCGAAGAGGCCGAAAGCGGGTGGGATCGATGGGGGTTGCTGCAGGATATTGATCGCTCGGCTTTTACAAGACGGTTGGTCCTATCCGATCTTGACGTCGAGGCGGTCACCCGTCTCATCGAGGCAATCGGCGGCTTTGGTGACCACGCCGATGCGCTGGCTCAATGGCTCGTCGAGCACACCGGGGGTAATCCATTGTTCGTCGTCGAGACGCTTAAGAGCTTGCGCGAAGACGATCTGTCCCATCCGTTCGAGCTGCCCGCCCACCTGCCGGTGGCGTCGAGCGTGGCCCAAATTGTCGAACACCGCCTCGACAAGCTTGATGACACCGCCCGCCAGGTCATCGATGCTGCCGCCGTCTTTGCCAGGCCCATGTCGACGACCCAGCTCACGGAACTCACCGATCTGGAGTATCCGGCCGTCCTGGAAGCGATCACCAGGGTGGTCCGGCGCCAGGTGCTTTCGGACCAACCCGACGGGCTGCTGTTTAGCCACGAGCTCATTCGCCGGGTCGCCTACAACGGGATCCACCCTGATCGTTTGCTTGAACTTCACATCCGATCTGCTGAAGTCTTGATCGACCTGCAGGCCGCCCCGGCCGAGATCGCCCACCATTTCTATGAAGCCACTGACTGGCCCGAAGCCCTTGGGTGGAGCATCAGGGCGGCCAAGGATGCCGAAGACCTCTCAGCGTTCGACACGGCTCAAACCCACTACCGCCGGGCCCTCGATGCGGGGGAGCACGGAGACCCGACGGAAATGGGACTCTTCGGGTTGCTCGGCTCCATGGAGCAGGTGGCCAATGTCCTTGGTGACCGGGCAACCCAAACCGATCTCATCGGGAGAATGGCGGTACTGGCTAGTACCGGGGATGAGCAAGCGGAGACCCACCTCCGGAGGGCCTGGCTGCTTGCTCATACGGACCGTTTTGGAGAAGCCGAGGAGGCGGCCATAGCTGGATGGGATCTTGCCCCGTCCCGGATCGAGGACTTTGGCCGGGTCGCCGCCCAGATTCAGATCTGGTCGGGCCGTCCCGAAGCGGCCGTTGCGACGCTGCGTCGAGTGTTAGCCGAACAGGGTGAGTCCGCCAGCGGTTCAACACATCTTCTGCTCGGAACGGCCTATGTCGAAGCTGCCATGCACACCCAGTCCGAGTCGGAACTTCGTACCGCACTGGTCCGGTTTCGAGCAGACGGGGACCGGGGTGGGGAAGCCAGGACGATCGGAATTCTCGGGACCGTAATCGGCGAGCAACGTCGGCTAGCCGACGCCGAAGATGCCCTTCGGGAAGGCCAAACGATCGCCCGAGAAATCGGTTATCGGATCGCCGACGCCGAATGCACAGTCAATCTTGCGACCATCTTGTATCAGCGCAACCGTCCGGCGGCGGCCCTGGTTGCCTACGAGGAGGCCGAAGAGGCGTTTCGGTCGATCGGGCAGCAACGTGGGGTGGCCTCTGCACAATCAAATCGGGCGTCGTTGGCGTGGCTGGTGTTTGGCGACGCCCCTACAGCTGTTAGTGCTGGCCGCGCGGCCAGGGAGTACTTCGCGTCCGTCGGCGAAACGGCCAGGGTCGCATCGGTCGACGCGGTTCTCGCAGCGTATGAAGCCACCCAGGCTCCCGACGCGGCCCGCGCCACGTTTGAACAAGCCCTGTCGGCAGTTATCCAAACACCCGATGGCTACCGCTCGAAGATCGTGGCGATTGCCTATCTCTATTGCCTCCTCGAGTTCGATGACTTTGACGCTGCGAGACCTGTCTTCGAACTTCTCGAGGATCTCGATCCAAGCTGGGCTGACTCACCAAGGGAGCGATTACTGCGAGCGTGGTGGCTCAAAGAAACCGGTCAGATTGACCAGGCAATCAGCTCGCTCCAAAAGCTTGTCGACTCGCTCGATGAAACGGTGCAAACCGGAACCCGGGTTGCCTGGGGGGTGTTTCTGTTGGCCCAGGACAACGCCTCGTTGGCCGATCAGGCGATTGAGCGAGCCAGGACTCTCATGGAGTCGGACCTGGAAGGTTTGGACACCGAGCTGGCGGAGCGCGCCCGGGTCGGCGAACTGTTCGCGAAGATCGCCCGCGAGAGCGGCAGTCGGGCGGTCCAACGTGTCACGATCGCCGTTCCGAAGGTCGGAGCCCCCGGTGGCCGCCAGCTGCGCCCTGATGAATTGGTGGACGTCGTCATTACCCTCTCACAACCGGCCGACAACACCGTGGCTTCCCATGTCGAACGGCGGCGGGTGCAGTTGCAGCGGATCATGGCTGAGATCGAGGCGGCAGGAGCGGTACCCGCCATCCGGCACCTTGCTCAGGCTACGGGATTCAGCCGGGCCACGATCAAGCGGGATCTCTCAGCTTTGCGGGCCGACCGTCACGCCATCGCCACTCGCGGTTCCTGACACCCGCTTTCCAGGTGATCCCCTAGTTTTTACCAGATAGGGGATTTGTGAACACGGCCCACGCACGGCGATCAGCGATGTTGGCCCGGTAAGCAGTCATATCGTTCCCCGGAGGGTTCCCATGCGTCGCCGTCTCTACATTCTCGCCATTGCTGTCATTGCCAATCTGGCTGTTGCCTTGCCGGCTCTCGCCACGGGTGACTTCCACCGCTAAATCACGTTTTCGGGTCTTCCGGGCGCGGTTCCTCACCATCTATCTGCCCGTCCCCCTGGCTTGGTGTGTGGGGAGTGGGGCCGACCTAGTCGGCAAGCGCCTGGAGGACCTGGAATATTGAACTCACGGGAGAGGTGACATCAAACAGCTTCTGCTCGTTGCCGATACCCCTTCCCGGGTTGAAGGCCTAAGAGGACCGCTCGCCGAGCGGTTCTCTCTGATTGGGCCACTTCACCCAGACGACGTGAGTACTCGCACCGAGTACAGGATTGTCGTGATCTGGGAATCTGGCCTTGATGGTTTGGTCAGCGTCCGTCGCGCCCAGCCGACCGCCTGGATCGTCGCCGTGACGGACGACCCCCGAGGTGAAAAGGCTGCGCGAGCTGGCGGGGCCGATGTGGTCATTCCGGTCGGCGAGGCGAACATCGAGTACCTGTGCGCAGTCGCAGAACCACCTTTGACCCCGGTGGCGCCGGGCGCACACTCTCAGATCGAGCTCACGGCCACCGTCTCGGCCGACGCGACCGGGCTCATAACCCGCGCCTCGCCGTATTTTGCCGAACTAGTCGTGGCCGATTCGAGTCGATCGTTGATCGGTACGCCATTGCAAAGTCTGTTTGCGAGCGAAACCCAGGGTCACAGTGTCCTGTCTCGCCTCGTCCCGGCCAGAACGCTTCGAAACATTGAGGTGGAGATTGTTCGCGCCGACCGAACCCGCGGCTGGGTGCTGCTGACATTACGCAAGACCAAGGATGGGTCCCGGATCCATGGTGTGGCTGTCGATATCACCGACCTCGCTCAGGCCTGGCAGGGGCTGGCTCGCAGTGAGGCCCGATATCAGTCTCTCTTTGATGCCTCTCCGATTCCCACTTGGGAAGTCGACCTCTCCGGTGCGATTGGTGTGCTGGAAGAAAGGACGTCAGGCGGCTCGAGTGCGCCACGATTGGAGTTGGCTGCACTGGTGGTTGGTTCGCTCCGCTTGATCCACGCCAATGATTACGCCAGAAAATGTTCACAGACCGATCCGACCGACGATCAGGCCGTTTTACGCTCCATGGTGCGGATGGTTGGCGGTCCCAATGGTATGGACATTCTCGACCAGGTTGTGCTGTTTTCGAAGACCGCCGGGCCGCTCAGTGTCCCGGCGGTCGGACGCGATAACTCCGGGGTCGAAACCCGGGTCTCGGTGACCTGGAACGCCCCGATGCTCAGGAGCCGTCGCGATTTTGGCCACACGGTGGTGGTCGTTGCGCCGGCCGCGCCTCGTTCCTAACGCCGAATCGTTCGTCGATTATCCGATGGGGGAGGGCTGTTGCGGGGTGACTACTATGGCCACGCCGTACGAAAGGGACCGTCGTTGAAGATCCATGAGTATCAAGCCAAGCAGCTCATGAAGGCCAGGGGAATTTCCGTTCCATCGGGCCTGCTGGCCACAACCGTGGATGAGGCCGTCGCCGCAGTCCGCCCGCTCATCGAGGAATCGGGCAATCCCGTGGTGGTGGTCAAGTCGCAGATCCACGCCGGCGGACGGGGCAAGGGGCGTTTTATCGAACATCCCGACCTTGGTGGAGTAACCGTCGTATTGGCCGGTATCGACGGAGGTGTCGAGGCTGCCGAGGCAGCTGTCAGGGACCTCGCCGGGAAGATGCTCGGTTCAACACTCGTGACCATTCAAACCGGTCCCGAAGGCAAGCAAGTCAACCGGGTGTATATCGAGCAGGGCGTCGACATCGAAACCGAACTGTATCTGTCGGTCGTCCTTGATCGAGCCGTGAGTCGAAACGTGGTCATGGTGTCCACCGAGGGCGGAACCGAAATCGAGGAAGTCGCCGAACACACACCAGAGAAGATTCTCAGGGCGACGATCGATCCGGCGATTGGCCTGGCCAACTTTCAGGCGGCCGACCTTGCCTACGGACTCGGTCTGGAAGGCGACGCGTTCAAGAACGCTATTAGTTTCATGAAAGCCCTCACTGCGGCCGCGGTCGAACTGGACACCGACCTTATCGAGATCAATCCGCTCGTCGTAACCAAAGCAGGTGGGGTAATGGCGTTGGACGGGAAGATGAGCTTCGACGCCAATGCGATGTTCCGTCATCCTCATATCGCTCAGATGCGCGACGAGTCCGAGGAGGATCCTGCCGAACTCGAAGCGGCCGAGTATGACCTTTCGTTTATCAAGCTTGACGGCTCGATCGGCTGTATGGTCAACGGGGCCGGGCTGGCCATGTCGACCATGGACATTATCAAGTACGTCGGCGGGGAACCCGCCAACTTCCTGGACGTCGGTGGGGGTGCAACGGCAGACAAGGTCACCGCCGCCTTCAAGATCATCACCAAAGATCCGCGAGTTAAGGGGATCTTCGTGAACATCTTCGGCGGCATCATGAAATGCGACACCATCGCCGTCGGAGTCGTTGAAGCCGTCAAAGAAGTGGGCTTACAAGTCCCGCTGGTGGTGCGGCTAGAGGGCACCAACGTCGACTTGGGCAAACAGATCATCGACGAATCAGGACTGAACGTGGTCAGCGCCAGTGACATGAAAGATGGCGCTCAGAAGATCGTGGAGCTAACCAAATGAGCGTGCTGGTTGATACGAACACCCGGGTCCTGGTTCAGGGGATGGGCCAGACCGGCCGGTTCCACACCGACACTGCCCTCGCCTACGGGACGAACATGGTTGGCGCCGTCCACCCGTCCAAGGCGGGAACGATCGAGCACTTCGAAGGCGAAACCGATCACAGCGGAGTCCAGGGTCGCGCCGACATCTATTCGGCGGATCTGCCCATCTTCCGGAGTGTTGTTGAGGCAGCCGAAGCGACGGGCGCCAATGCGTCGGTGATCTATGTCCCGCCACCATTCGCAGCCGACGCCATCATGGAGGCGGCCGCGGCGGGTATCGAACTCATCGTCTGCATTACCGAAGGCATTCCCGTAGGTGACATGGTGATTGCCAAGCGATACCTGGAGGACAAGAACGTTCGACTCGTTGGACCGAACTGCCCGGGGGTCATTACACCTCAGCAGTGCAAGATCGGCATCATGCCGGGCTATATCCACAAGCCAGGCAAGATCGGCGTCGTGAGTCGCTCGGGAACCCTCACGTATGAAGCGGTGTTCCAGCTGACCAATAACGGACTCGGCCAGACGACCGCCATCGGCATCGGTGGCGATCCCGTGAACGGGACCAACTTCGTCGACTGTCTCGACCTCTTCAATCAAGACCCCGATACCGAAGGCGTCATCATGATTGGCGAGATCGGTGGAACGGCCGAAGAAGAAGCCGCCGAATGGATCCAGCAGTACATGACCAAGCCGGTCGCCGGGTTCATTGCAGGCACCACCGCCCCAGCTGGCAAGCGGATGGGCCATGCCGGCGCCATCATCTCGGGTGGTAAAGGAACGGCCGCCGACAAAATTGCCGCACTGAAAAAGGCTGGCATTGTCGTCGCCCCGACCCCAACCGACATGGGAACCGCCATGCTCGAGGCACTCGGGTAAACAACCCGTCAGCGCCAGTAGGCTCGACCTGTGGACATTCGACCAGCTTCCGAGCATTCGCACCCGTGGGGTGGGGCCGCCACTCCGTATGAGGAGCTCGGCGGCGAAGAGCGAGTCCGGGAACTTGCGGATGCCTTTTACGACATCGTCGATGAGAGCTCACCGGTCCTTCGGGCGATGTTGCCGCTCGACTTGTCCGTGTCCCGCCAGAAGCTGTTTGAGTTCCTCAGTGGGTGGATGGGTGGGCCAGGACTGTACTGGGAGCGGCACGGCCATCCTCGTCTCCGTATGCGTCATGCCCGGTTTCCCATCGACGATCACGCCGCCGATGAATGGTCGCGTTGCATGGACGTCGCTTTGGAGCGAATCGGAGCCGACCAGGCGGTGAGGGCTTATCTGGCCGAAGAACTCAGCAAGGCAGCTCAGTCGTTACGCAACCTGGCCTCGCCGGACCCGTTGATCTAGGCGTTCGTCAACGCAGGCCTTTGGTGCTTTGCCTCGCCGACCAAACGCCCTTCCAGCGATCTCCCGAAACGCATCACGATTGGTAGAAGTGCGACACAGATCACGGCAGCGATGGCCAGCTGCGGAGCGACATCTGCCAGGGTTGCTCCGTTGATGGACAAATCGAAAATTGGCTGGAGAAAGTAATACGTCGGGCCGAGTTTGGCGATCCATTGGGGGAGGGTCGGCCAAATGGTGAATAGGACCGGAAATAGCAGCAAGATCGCTCCGCCCTTCCACGCCGCGAACATGGTGGCAGTGTCGGGCGCCCACGACCCGAGCATCAGACCGATCTCGGCCATCATGATCGCCCCGACAGTGATCGCCAACAGGATGGCCACTGGGGCGCTTCCGAACGCACTGTTGAGGAGCAGTGTCATGACGCCGGTGAGAATGGCCAGGATGGTTCCCAGCAAGCCTTTGGCCACGAGAACATCTTTGAGCTGGGCCGGAGTTACCAGCATCGCGCTTAACGTTCGACGGGTCTTTTCCTCGATGAGGCTTGCGGCGGGGACCATGACGCCGGCGATGGCCACGGCCATAATGACCAGCATCGGGAGCATCCTCACCGATAGTTCAAGGCCCTGATCCCCGATTGGTACCACGGAAACGTCGACGGGCGAATCCACGGCCGACATGGTTCGAACGAGGTCCAGGGCGGTGACCCCGAGGATGATTCGATTCGAGGCAAGGCTATCGCCGCCCACCCAGAACTGGAGCTGTGGCTGGGCGCCGCTACGGACCAAGTCGTCGAATCCGACCTCAAGAACCAATCCAGCGTCGAGATTGCCTTCTTCGACCTGCCGGCGTAGTTCCCCTGCGTCGTCGAGGAAGGTGACCTCGATGCCCTCCAGCTGAGCAGCCGCCTCCGTAACGTCGGAGTCGCCAAGGTCGACGATCCCGAGCCGTGGTTCGGTGTTGAACAGCCCGCCAAACACCATGCGGAAAGCGAAGGTCAAGACGACTGGCAAAACCAGTGCCCACAGGATCATCGGCGAACGGGGCCCGAGGGAGAGATCTTTGAGCAAGATCTTGCGGATCATAAGCGAATCACCCTTCGTTTCAGCACGATAAGTCCCGCAGCAAACGCAACGACACACCAGCCGGCCAGTATCAGGAGAGGCCCGGCCAGCTGTCGGAAGCTCTCGCCATACGCGGTGGCGCCGACGATCGCCTCGACCAACCCCCAACTGGGCAGGACTTGAATCCACCCGGCGGCCGTGCCGGGAAAGAGCGCGGCAATTGCGGGAATGATCAACGGGATGAGGAACAGAACGCTCCAGAAGATGATCGAAATGAAGTCGCGGCCCGCTGATCCGGCCCACAATCCGAATCCGGTCACGAGAATCGCCCCGAGGAGTAGTGACACGAGAAGCACCAAGGTATTTGTGCCGAACGAACCGATGGCTGCCATGAGCAACACTGCCTGGCTGAAAGCCAGAAGTGTCCCCAAGATTGACTTTGCCGTGAGGAAGTCCGCCACGGTGGTTGGGGTCGCCAGGATGGCAGTCACCGTGCGTTGTTGGATTTCCGAGGCGACCAGGGTGGCGAGTGCCATCATCTCCACCATGAGCATCAAGAAGACGAACATCGGTCGCATGGTCTCCTGCAGCGAAACCTGATTCCCTGCCCGGTCGGTTCCGAGCAATATCTCTTGTTCGGTTGGGAGGATGACGAGCGGAGGGTTGCCTGCTGCCGCATAGGCCAATTCTCGAACCATCGAACTCAGCGCTCCGCGAACTTCGGATGGAACCTCTGAGGTAACAAAGAGCGTTACCTCAGTCTCGTTGCCGGTCGCCACTTTGGTGATGAAGTCGGGGGGAAAGGCCAATCCGACGGCGGGACCGTCGCCAGCCCGGATCGCCGCCTCGAGTGCGGCACCTGAATCGAAAGGCGTGATGGTGAGTCCGGCGCCGCCGGTGAGTTCGTTGAAGTAGGCATCCATGCCCGTCTGAGCGATTCCCATCTCAATGGATTCGTTGACGGTGTTGGGCAGTACCCAAAAAATCGCCACGTAGAAGACGAGACCGAGGACGGTCATGAAGAGATAGAACCGATCCCGGGTGAAGGCCCAGAGGTCCTTGGCGACAATCGCACGAATAGCGGGCCAATTCACGCGGTCAAGCCCCTCCCGGCGTACTCGACGAAGATATCCTCCAGGGTCGCTTCCTCGGTATGAATCGTGAGGATGTGTCCGGCCGACATGGCCTGGCGTAATTGTTCGGTTGCGTCAGGGTCGTCGAGCGGCACCACGATTTCGGTGATGACGCCGTCGTCGCGGCTGCGAACCTTGACCGCGCGCTGGCCATGCGCCAGCTTGAGTTCTTCGGGTGTGTCGACGGCCAGAATCGACCCTTCGTTGATGAAGGCCACTCGATTGGAGAGCTCATCGGCTTCGAACATGTCGTGGGTGGTCAATATGACCGCCGCTCCGCGGGCGGCTTGATCCTTGATGAGGTCCCTAATGGTTCGTGACGAGACGGGGTCGAGACCGTCGGTCGGCTCGTCCAGGAACAAGATGTCCGGTTCGTTGATCAGACTTCTGGCCAGCATGAGCCGCTGGCGCATACCTTTCGAGTAGGTGGATACCCGGTCATCGGCCCGCCCGGCCAGATCGACCCGGGTGAGGAGTGGTATCGGATCGAACCGTTTGATCCCGAACAGGCTTGCGAAGAAACGTAGATTTTCGACTGCCGACATGGCGTCGTAAACATTCTTCTCTTCGAAACAGACCCCCATCCGGGCCTGAATGGCCTCGCGAGCTTCCGGCATGGGATGCCCGAGGATTGTGATCGATCCGGAATCGGGTCGCAACTGTCCCGTGAGCATTCTGATCGTGGTCGACTTGCCGGCCCCGTTCGGCCCAAGCAGCCCCACGATCTCACCCGCCGCCACCTCAAGCGAGAGGTTGTCGACGGCCCGCACCTGCCCAAACGAATAGCTGAGCCCCGACACGGAGAGCGCACTGTTGGGCATCTGAACCCCTTCCTTAGGCTCTTCCGAATCTATCACCGTCCTGGCCAACGGGGCCGGGTTTGAGGTTGTCTGGCCGAACTACACTTCCCGGCGTGCGGACGGCAGTTTTGATATCGGGATCGGGATCGAATCTGCAAGCCATTGTGGATGCTCAGGCTGATGACCCCTCGTTTTCAGCTGAGCTTGCCGTCGTGGTATCAGATCGGCACGGTGTTGGTGGTCTGCTGCGGGCGGAGGCCTGTGGAATCCCATCGGAAGTAGTCAACTGGTCCGACTACCCGGATCGAGCGGCGTTTACGGCCGCGATTTGCGAAACCCTGGACCGCTACGGCGTCGAGTTGGTGGTCCTGGCCGGATTCATGCGGATACTTTCCGAAGAAGCCATCCAACGATTCCCCAATGCGATTTTGAACATTCATCCGGCGCTTCTGCCGGCTTTTCCCGGTGCTCACGCCGTCGAGGATGCCCTGGCATATGGTGTGAAAACCACTGGTGTCACGGTTCATTTCGTCGATGAGCATGTCGATCATGGGCCGATCATTGCCCAGGAACCGGTGCCGGTCATGGCCGCCGATACGGCTGGGTTGCTGCACAGCCGGATTCAAACGATCGAACATCGTCTATATCCGAAATGTGTCCGGGCGGCGGCGTCGGGTCACCTTCGCGTCGAAGGAAGAACGGTGATCTGGAATGAACGTTGAGGTACGACGCGCGCTCGTCTCGGTCTATGACAAAGAGGGACTCGTGGAGTTCTGTTCTGCCTTGGTAGCAAATGGCGTTGAGATCGTCTCGTCGGGTGGAACCGCCCGATTTCTTACTCAGGCCGGTCTTCCGGTCACGTCAGTTGAGTCTGTCACCGGTGCTGCTGAAATGCTGGGCGGTCGAGTCAAGACGCTGCATCCCAACATCCACGGAGGGATCCTTGCCAACCGCGCCGACGAGATTCACCTTGCCGATCTTGCAGCACGACAGATCGAGCCTTTCGATTTGGTCGTGTGCAACCTTTATCCGTTTCGCCAAACCGTGGCGGTTCCCGGCGTCACGGTGGCTGAGGCAATTGAACAGATCGATATCGGTGGGCCGACGATGGTGCGAGCGGCGGCCAAGAACCACGCCTGGGTAGGGATCGTCACGTCGCCCGGTCAATACGGCGAAGTCGCGGCGGCGGTCGGCGCAGAGGGTTTGTCAGATGAGCTCCGGACCCGTCTCGCCAGGGAAGCCTTTTTCCATACCGCCTCCTACGACGCAGGCATCGTGAACTGGTTCGCTCGCGACGAGCAGCTTCCCGAGCATGTCGTTACTCCGCTGCGACGCCGGACGGTGCTTCGATACGGCGAAAACCCGCACCAGGCAGGAGCCCTTTACCATCAGGACGAAACCTCGTCATGGTGGGATGGTGTGGTCCAACACGCCGGGATCACCCTGAGTTACCTCAACCTGTTCGACGCCGGCGCGGCCTGGGTGTTGGCCAACGATCTGGCCGGTGAGTTTGGTTTGCCGGCCGCGGCGATCATCAAACATGCCAACCCGTGCGGGGCGGCGGTCGGCGCCGACCTGGCCGACACGTACCAACGTGCCTACGAGTGCGACCCTCGGTCGGCCTTTGGCGGGATCGTGGCGTTGTCTGCGCCGGTGGATGTCGCCACGCTGGATCGGATCGTCGAAGCGGCTCAGGCTGACGTGGTGATCGCGCCTGGCTATGGACCGGGAGTAGTTGGAGGGCTGATCGCCAAACGGAAAAACACGCGAATCCTCGAAGCGCCCGCGCCAGGGATGGACTCCTTTGAGCTTCGTCAGATTTCTGGTGGATGGCTCGGCCAGGTTGCGCACCATTTCGCCTCCGGGCCTCATACCTGGCAGGTTGTGACGAAGCGGACCCCGACCGCTGCTGAACGAGCTGACGCGGCGTTCGCCTGGCGAGTCTGTGGGCACGTCAACTCGAACGCCATCGTCCTTGCCAAGGACGGGACCGCCTGGGGGATCGGAGCCGGCCAACAGAACCGGGTCGAGGCGGGTGAAATCGCTGCCGCCAAGGCGGCCGGCCGAGCGGTCGGTGGAGCGTGCGCCTCGGATGCGTTCTATCCGTTCCCCGACGGAATCGAAGCGGCCGCCGCCTCGGGAGCGACCGTGGTGGTCCAGCCAGGCGGGGCGATGCGCGACGCGGATGTTATTGCTCGGGCCGATGAACTCGGCCTCGCCATGCTCTTCACGGGAGAACGCCACTTTCTCCACTAGGGGCCGGCCGGACTGGCCAGGCCAGGCCGCGCTCGTTTCAGGAAAGTGGCCACCCTCATGCCGTTCTCAGTGGCGTTTTCGTTGGTCGGTTTGTCCGACATTTGGGACTTCCAGCGATGGTGAAAGCCCAGTTTCTGGCCGTAGAATTCGGATAGGAACAGGAGACTTACATGACTGCAAGAACCGTTTTGGTCGGTTTGATTGTCGGAGGGGTGTTGCTGACTTCCTGCGGAGGCGATGCAACCACGACGACCTCCGTCGCTCCGACTACGAGCTTGGCATCCACCACGACCTCTGTCCCCGACCGTACGACGACGACGGGGGCGAGTACCACCACGACCACCTCAACGACGACGTCAACGCCCGGGGTTGGTGTCCTCGTCTACTACTCAACCGGTGATGGGACTGACTGTGGCCTGGTCGCTCCTTTTGAGCGAACGATCCCGGCGGACGTTGATCCGATCTTCGGGGCACTGGAGCAGTTGGTGGTCGGTCCAACGACCTCAGAAGCGGCGGCCGGCGCTGGTTCTTTCTTTTCAGAGGCAACCGCCGATGCGGTTCTGTCGGCCACCTTGACCAATGGCCTGCTTACGGTGGACTTCTTCGATTACCGGAACGAGCTTGCCAATGCATCGACGAGTTGTGGAAGCGAGGCGTTCTTATCGTCGCTCAACGACACGGTGTTTCAGTTCAGTGAGGTCGAACGGGCCCGGTACACGATCTTTGGAAGCTGCAACGCCTTCTACAACTGGCTCCAGCGAGATTGCCAGGATCAGACGCGGACCGGATCCGTAAGTGTTGACCTGAACACGAACGACCTGGCTTCTGGTTCGGGATGCACGCCCGGCACCGCCGTCCTGCCTGACGGGGAGTGGTTTGGATATGTTGTCACGGCTGCGAGCTCCGACCTCGAGTTCGACCTGGCGTGCTGGTTCAGCGGAGTGCCGGCGGCCGATGCCGCCGCCGAAGACGGAGAGGAATCGCCACCTCCCAATGACTACTACGTTCGGAACCAGTCGTCGGCCCTCCGAACGGTCACCGTCGATGCTGCCGCCGTGGTGGAGCAGTTGGTTGATCCTGGGGGACCGGACCTAGCGACGGTTACCTACGGAGAATGGTCGGCAGGTTGGGGAAGTCTCGACTACCAGCCAGGAGTCTGGCTGACCATCAAAGACGGCAAGATCACAGAGATCATGGAGCAGTACGTTCCCTAAAGGGCAAGGCGTCCATCCGCTACTGTGCCTGCAGCAGTTTTAGGAGACCATGAGCGCCATGATTCTGGACGGCAAAGCCGTCGCCGAAACCGTCAAAGCCGACGTTGCCACCCGGGTGGCAGCTCTCAACCAGCGAGGAGTCTCCGTCGGCCTGGCCACGGTGCTCGTAGGGGACGACCCCGCTTCGCACGTCTACGTCCGCAGCAAGCGCCGGACGGCCGAGGCGACGGGGATCAACTCGTTCCACCATGAGCTGCCGGCAAACACCCCTCAGAGAGACATAGAAGCACTGATCGAGCAACTGAATGCCGATCCGGCAGTTGACGGCATCCTCGTCCAGCTGCCCCTTCCGCACGGTTTGGATTCCGATCGGATTACCGAACTGATCGATCCGTCAAAGGATGCCGATGGGCTCCATCCCTTTAACCTCGGTCTGCTCGTACTGGGACGCGATGGTCTCACTCCGTGCACACCGACCGGAGTGTTGCGAATCCTGGAACATTACGGGATTGAGATCTCGGGCAAGAACGTGGTGATTGTGGGTCGCTCATTCCTGGTGGGTCGCCCTCAGGCCCTACTGATGATCCAGAAGGGGGCCGATGCCACCGTCACGATCGCTCATTCGCGAACCAATGATCTGGCAGCCGTGTGTCGGGGAGCTGACATCATCGTGGCGGCGGTTGGGGTGCCCAAGCTTATTGGCGCCGGTCACGTATCTCCCGGCGCAGTGGTGATCGATGTGGGGATCAACCGCACCGATGATGGTCTTGTCGGCGATGTTGACTTCGATGCGGTTCAAGATATCGTCAGCGCCATCACGCCGGTTCCCGGCGGGGTCGGTCCGATGACGGTCGCCATGCTGATGCACAACACCGTGACCGCAGCCGAATGGCGAGCGGCCGGCGGCTGACGCCCGCCGACCGGCTAGCACGTCAGTTCCAGTCGGCCGGAGCTTGTTGCTAGCCTCTTGACCTGAACAAACTCTCTGCTTCACGGAGGCAAAACCATGGCCACGCCTATCACTATGGGTCCCGACGGACTCGTCGTACCCAACGACCCGATCATTCCTTTCATCGAGGGTGATGGGATCGGGCCAGACATCTGGGCGGCCGCCGTGCGCGTCTTCGACGCCGCCGTCGAGAAGGCCTACGGTGGCGAGCGAAAGATTGCATGGAAAGAGGTGCTGGCTGGCGAGAAGGCATTCAACGCCACCGGGGAATGGCTCCCTGACGAGACAGTGGCAGCTTTCAATACCTATTTGGTTGGAATCAAAGGCCCGTTGACGACTCCGGTTGGTGGGGGGATTCGTAGCCTCAACGTGGCGTTGCGCCAGATCATGGACCTCTATGTCTGCCTTCGCCCGGTCCGTTGGTTCGATGGTGTGCCGTCGCCCGTCAAGGATCCTGGTGCGGTCGACATGGTCATTTTCCGCGAAAACACCGAAGACGTGTATGCCGGAAAAGAGCTTGAGGCGAATAGTGACGATGCCACCAAACTTCTTGAGTTCATGCGCGACGAGTTCGGCTGGGATATCCGACCGGACTCGGCCATCGGGATCAAGCCAATTTCGATCACGGGATCAAAGCGCCTCATCCGGGCCGCCATCAACTACGCGATTGCCAACGATCGTAAGTCCGTAACGCTCGTGCACAAGGGCAACATCATGAAGTTCACCGAGGGTGCCTTCCGTACCTGGGGTTACGAACTCGCTAAGGAAGAGTTTCCGAGCGAACTCGTGTCGTGGGAAGACTCTGGCGGCGATCCCGGCGACAAGATTCTCATTCAGGACGTAATCGCCGACGCCATGTTCCAGCAGGTTCTCACCCGCCCGGCTAACTATGACGTCATTGCCACGATGAACCTCAACGGTGACTTCATTTCCGATGCATTGGCCGCTCAGGTCGGTGGAATCGGCATCGCCCCGGGCGGAAACATCAACTATGAGACTGGCGTAGCCGTGTTCGAGGCTACCCATGGGACGGCGCCGAAATACGCCGGCCTGAACAAGGTGAACCCGGGTTCGGTGATTCTTTCCGGCGAGATGATGTTCAACTACATTGGCTGGAAAGAGGCTGGCGCCCTGATGGTCGCGGCGATCGAGAAGACCATTTCGGAAAAGATCGTCACCTACGACTTTGCCCGGCTGATGGACAATCCCACCGAGGTCAGCACGTCAGCCTTCGGTGACGCGATCATCGAGCGGTTGTAGACCGGATTGCTGAAGTTTGATCATGTAGCGCTTGCTGCCGATCGGGTCGTGCCGCTCCAACGATTCCTGGCGGGTCGGCACGGTGGCGTCGTGATCGGCGGCGGTTCACCGCCTGGGTCGGGATTCCGGGCCATGCAGATCCGGCTCGGCCGTGGCGAAGATGGCATGACCATCGAGCTTCTCGAACCCTGGGAAGTTGAGCGCAATGATTTCCTGGCCAGGTTCTTGAGTGCCAACGGCGCCGGCCCGCATCATTTCACGTTCAAGACGGCCGATGTACAGGCTGAGCTCAAGAGGTTTGAGGCGCTGGGTTTCGATCCGGTTGGGGTGAACTTTTCCAATTCGTTGTGGCAGGAGTTCTTCATCCATCCCAGGCAAAGCCATGGCCCAGTCATTCAGATTGCCCAGCCAGGACATGACGAAGGTTCGATGACGCAGTTGCTGGTCCGGGCCATGGCCGGTGAGCACACTGCGTGGGGTGAGCCATGGTGGTCGGCCACCGACCTGGCCCGTGGATCGGCGGTGTCCACCCTGGAACAGGTCGTCATTGTCACCCCCGACCTCGACGCTGGGGTCACCTTTTATGGGGACGTGTTGGGTGGGGTGGTCGACCGAACCGTCCGGACTGCCACGATCACGTGGTCAGGTGGCACGGTCATGTTGGAACAAGCGGAGATAGGTCGTCCCCGAATCGACCGACTTGAGATGTCCGGCGACAATGTGGCCGACGAACATGTCGAGCAGGGGACTCGCTTCGTCGCGGTTTAGACCGTCGCGGCGTTTGCCTACCACAGCCACACATAGATGAGCAGCGGCCCTTCGGCACCGAGATCGCGGCCCTCGATGAGCTCGACCCAGATGACCGAACCGTCGGGTACTTGGTACGCTCCGGCGTACCCCTGACCATCAGGTTGGATCTGGCCGGCCAGGCCGTTGGCATGCAGATGGTCGGCAATACGCTTGGCCAGGGCTTCGAGCGAGGGAGAGTCGGGGGCAAGCTCAAAGTAGATCGGGTCGACGTGTGTGGATGTCTCACTGGCAAGTTCGGAGATGCTTGCTTCGTCATAGAGGGCAGTCGCCGAGCTGACCTCGGTTGCGTGGGCAGGAACCCACGGCTTACCGCGGGTGAGTTCGCCGAGGGTGGTGCCCATCCAAGTTTCGATCCACGCAACCCGATTCGCGTCGAGGAAGTCTCCCAAACCGGCTGCCGCCAAAGAGACGCTCTCGGACATGTCCTCCGATGGACTGGTCGCCGCGTAGGCGTTCGGTGCGTGGCCGGTCAGTGTCCAAGTAGCGGCGAGCGGATCGTCGTTGGAATCGTTCCACCCCGTTGCTTCGGCCCAGTCGGCGACCAGCGCCGAGCCATCGTCAAGGTCGAGCGCGGCGATGTCTCCTGATCGGGCTGCCGCTACATAGTCGGGTGCCAACCCGTACCACTGGGCGACGTGAACCAGCTCGTGGACGAGCACCCGACCTACCGACCAGCGGGTCGCCGACCGCGTACCGGTAAAGGCACCGTCGAGCAGGTATACGTCGGGGCCCCTGGCTACTGCAACGGCCGCGCTCGCCGGGTGGGAGGCAGGAACCCCTGCCGAGGCGGTCCGGATCAGCTGTCGTGGTTCGGTCGAGATGGCGGCCGGGATATCTGATGAGGCGGCCTGGATGATCTCAACGTCGGCCGGCTGGGGGAGTGGCCCGTCGCCGACGATCGTCCAACGCCCGGCCCTGCGCTCCCAGGCGATATCGGTGAACTCAGGCGATCCGAGCGATGCCGCCACGATCGGGTCGGTAAGGTCGACCGCGGGGAGTGATTGACGGGTCTGCGAAGTGGGTGAACTGACGCAGCTCGTGGTCGCAATGGCGATGCCGACGGCGGCCAGCAGAGTTCTCATACGGCGGGGCTATCAGCGCCACATGGCAGCGCTAGGGTTATGACGTATCTTGTCTCAGGAGACCTAATCATGCGGAAAGTATCAGTTGTCGGCGCCGGAAAATATGGTTCGCTCACCGCCATGCGGTTGGCTGAATCAGGCATTGTTGACGAAGTAGTCATGACGGACATCGTAGAGGGTCTGCCACAGGGTCTGGCTCTCGACATGAATCAGTCCCGACCCGTCGAGAATTATTCGACCAAAGTGCTCGGCACGAATGATTATGCCGACACGGCGGGCAGCGAGGTCGTGGTGATCACCGCCGGTCTGGCTCGCAAACCAGGCATGAGCCGGATGGACTTGCTGGAGGTCAATGCCAAAATCGTCAAGGGCGTGACCGAGTCGATTCTCGAATACTCGCCCGACGCGATTTTGGTCGTGGTAACCAATCCACTTGATCACATGACGACGCTGGCGTTCGAGGTTTCGGGACTGCCGTCACACAAGGTGATCGGGCAAGCCGGAATCCTGGACAGCTCCCGGTTCGTACACTTCATTTCTGAGAAGCTCGGCGTGGATATTTCCGAGGTCAAGGCAATGACGCTCGGTAGCCACGGAGACACGATGGTCCCGGTCCCGTCCCAATGCAGCGTTTCAGGCAAGCCCCTGACCGAGGTGCTGTCTCAGGCAGACATTGACGAATTAGTGGACCGCACCCGAGCTGGTGGTGCTGAGATCGTCGGTCTCCTCAAGACCGGGTCGGCCTATTTCGCCCCGTCGTCGGCTGCCGCCGCGATGGTCAAGGCGATCATCACGGACTCGAAAGAGGTCATGCCAGTGTGCGCGATGACGTCGGGTGAGTACGGCATCGAGGGCGTGTATCTCGGTGTGCCAGCCCGCCTGGGAGCGAAGGGTATCGAAGAGGTAGTCGAGCTGGACCTGACAGCTGACGAGAGGGCCCTGCTGGTAGATGCGGCCGGAGCCGTCAAAGCCAAGGTCGACGAACTGCACTCGATCAACTTCGACTAACCGTGTGAACGCTCGAACCCAGGGTTTCCTGTGCGAACCCTGGGTTGTTCTCCGGGCCGCAGTGCGCGGAATCCGATAGTAGGAACCCAGGGTTGCCAGCTGGGCGGAATCTGTCAGAGGTCGGCTTCATAGTGGCCGGATGAGCTACGAACGCACCATTGCCGAACTCGCCGCTGCGCACGGCGGACACATCACGCGATCACAACTTGTTGAGCTGGGGTTATCGGACCCGATGATTAGCCGACGAGTGGCAGCCGGGTTTCTAACCGGGGTCAAGTCTGGTGTTTATCGGACCTTTACTCCGCCCGACGACGATGCGCTTTTGCGTGGCGCTGTCCTGAGTCTCAGGGCGGCGGTCGTGTCGCACAGGTCGGCGGCCAGAATCCACGCACTCGTGGTTCCCGCCGGCGGGCGTCCGGTCGTGACGGTTCCCGCATCGACCACGCACGAGTTCCCGGGTGTCGAGGTCCGCAGAACAGCCGACCTCAGCCGACGGCATTGGACAGTCAAGACGAACCTGCCAGTTACTACTGTTCGGCGCACCGTCTTTGACCTTGCGTCCTGTATGGACGAGGACGCGTATTGCGCACTTGTAGATGGTCTGCTGACTAGCCGGCGTTTGAAGCTCGGACAGCTAGCCGACTTACTCGGCGAGATCGGCGGGAAAGGGAAGCCCGGTACCTCGCTCGTCAGAGCGATTGTCACCGAACGAAGCGCTAGTGGTGACGATGATGCAACCCCGCTCGAACGGCTCGGGCTGAAAGTGCTTCGGTCGGGAGGATGCGTTCCGGATGCAGTTCAATACGATCCGGGGTTTGTACCTGCCGTGCGCTTCGACGCCGCGTATCTTGGCTCGAAGGTCGCCATTGAGTGGGACAGCCGCCGATGGCATGCATCGGTGGAGCGTTTCCAGTCGGATCGGAACCGAGATCGCGTTGCCGCAACGTATGGATGGATCACGTTGCGGTTCACCTGGGACGATCTCAAAACCCAACCTGACCGAGTGATTTCGCAGGTTCGGGCAGTGACCAAGCGTCGATCCGCCTGATCTACCCGATTCTCAGGGCCACAGCACGCGGAATCCGATAGTAGGAACCCTGGGTTAAACCCAGGGTTGCAGCGCTCGTGTGGTTAGTAGGCGACGTCGAGGGATTCGCCAGCAGATCCCCACTGGCTGATGATGTTTTGGTTCATCATGAGGACCGCCAGGTTGCCGGTGACCTTGATCTTGCCGGTCATAAAGGCGGTCTGGGTGTTCATGTCACCTTTGGAAATGCCAGCGGCGGTGTCGTAGTCAGAAGAGATGGTGGCATCTGCGTCGGCGAGTTCTCCGAGGGCAACATTGGCCGACCCGTTCGAAATCGAGATGTAGTAACCAACCGGTCCGGACGGCGCGTCACTCACATTGAACTGAAGACCCAGGTTGGCACTCGCAATGGCACCCTGAAACCCGTCATGCGATGCAAGGGCTTCGCTATAGGCCGTGGCCCACTCTTCACTCAAAAACTGTACGGCCATAACCGCTACTCCTTATTGGGCTCTTGAACCGCAGGAAGGTTAGCAGCGGTTAACCGGGCTCCGCGAGGGCTACTTTGTGAGTTCGACGACGCCAAAGGTTGGTGTTCCGCCTCCGCCAGTCAGTTTGGTGCAGACTGGTTCAACGAGTTGCGTGCACCCGATGATGACGGCGCCCAGCGAGTCAAGCTTTTGCTGGCCCTGTGGTACTACCGTCGTGGTTCCCACCATGCCTGGCTCGTGAACACACACTCCGCCCGCCACTCGGAGGTTGCCGGTGCAGTTAACGCTATCTTTCATGTAGATTCCCTCGATCCACATGGGTACCAAGAGTTCAACGTGATAGCAGCAGCTGTTATTGGCCAGCTTGGCAAGCTCCCAATACTTCGGAACAACAGATAGCCGTGGCGAGTCTGCAATGGAGGGCAAAAAGATGACACTGTTGGTCGTCTTTAGGCAGGTCAGCATATCTGCCCATGCGGTTGCGTAGAGAGCTGGGGTTGCCGGTTGCGCCGGATGTCCAGCGGCTGCGACGCAGTTAGGTGATGCGACGCTCGTGTCGATGTAGGTCCAGAGAGCTCGATTGTCTATGCCCTTTCCAAAGATGGTCGCAGAGCCGTACGTCCCAGTCGCGACGGTGCCGCCGTTTAGGCGTCCTTTGAAGGCACCACCCCATGTTCCGCCCTTCACGATCCCATCTGTAATGTCGGTATTCGAGTAGCCACCCGACGAGTCGACCATATTGGGCTTCGCAGGTCCCCCAAATTGCGGACAAGACGCGCCGTTGACAAGACCGCCGCCTGCCCCGCTCGGGTGCAATCCGAGTTGATGATCCATGCCCAACGCGATGATTCGTGACCTCGGCCCAGGTTGGCCTCCTGAAGTGCACTCATTCGGCCCGCTGTAGAAGTATGCATTGAACGTGCCGAAGTCGCCCGTCGAAGGATTGTCGCAACTCTCGACATTCGTGGAGCCGGTACCGGTCTTAAGACAGATTTCGGTTCCGCCCGCCGCTGAGAACGCGCCCGAAGGGAAGGCGAAGGCACCGCCGAAAGATGGTCGGACTTGAGCTTGAGCGAACGCTGAAACTTCAAGACCATTCGAGCCAACGAACACGCCGAAGACCGCGGGTACGTCGATTGTCGGAATCCGTACGCGTATTTCGGTATAGGCCTCCGAGAAGCTGATGCAGTCGGAACCCCCGGCGACGCCAAGGTCGGTGAGCGTCCGCCGGGCTAGTGCATCTGGATCAGTGCAGGCTGCCCAGTCTCCAGCCGAAATCACGATGTCGTTTGCCGCGATCTTTGCGTAGACCTCTGTAACGGCAGCCGCCACGGCATCTGTTGCAGACGTCGTGGTGAACTCCACCGCTCCGCCCAGCGCAGCAGCATCTGCAGCGTTCTGGGCGGCTCTCCGTTCGGTTGTGCCTAAACCCCAGTCGACCACAAGCGCCGCAAAACCAAGGAGCAAAACCATAACGACCGCCACGAGAACTGCCGTTGCTCCTCTTTCATTGTCACGCAGCCGATAAATCATGGGCAAGCAACGAATCCGGTGTTGGGCCAGGTCGCCGTTTGCTCAAGCCGCATTGAAATCTCGGAGTGGAGAGTCAACCCGTTGAAGAAAGGCAAAAACCCAACTAGAGGCTGGTATTGGTGTCGTACTTCAGCAAGCAGCTCTCCGCCGATTTGGCTTCCGGTACGTGTGAGCCTCATAGAAACATCAGCAGAGGCGTCGATGCGATCGCACGTTTCGAAAATGATCTTGATGCTCTGATTACCCCCGCCATTTACAGGGGTGGCGTTGACCGCAGCGAGCCGCCCAGCCTCTCTTGCCGCGTGAGTGGCGTCTAGTTGACTGTTGAAGGCCCAGCCTGCTTCGACCATTCCAAAAATGAGGACCAGAAGGAGGGGCATGACGATGGCGAATTCGACGAGGGCGGCGCCGCGTTCGTCTTTGCCACGGTTACGGAGTTTCTTCAAAAGTGTTCTCATCCATCCAGCGCCTGTACAGCGCCCCCCCTATTTCCGTCCATCCCTGTTCTGACGTTAGCCGGAGTCGGTACCACCATCGGTTCCATACATCCGGCCCAGCGCTACGCAGAGTAGTAGCAGCTTGTGGCTTAACCAACACTCAAATAATCGGCAATCCGCCAATTTCCTCAAGCGGTTTCTATGAATCCAGTTGCCGCAACAGGCCAAGTGTTACATAGGCAATATCTGCCAGCAGTCCAGGAGCGCAGGAGCCCTGAGCGATCAGCCGGTCTGCGAGACCAGGCGTCGATTCTTGAACTTGGCCTTCATGTAGTCCTTGTTCATGAGGGCAATGAAATCAATTGAGATTTCCTTCGGGCAGGCCGTTTCGCATTCGCCGTGGTTCGTGCAGGAGCCGAAAAATTCTT
>JAHEDI010000091.1 GCA_024641305.1 bacterium
TACCTACGACGTCACGGATTCGCAGGGCAACGCAGCGCTCCAGGTGACGAGAACGGTCAATGTCGTCGAAACCCCCGCTCCACCAAACAGCATTCCAATCGCCCGGAACGACAGGTACTCGTTATCTGAGGGAACCACCTTGAGAGTTTCAGCTCCCGGGGTCCTGAACAACGACACCGACGCCGACGGCGACCCGATGACAGTCGTTGTAGTGACTCCACCAGTCAATGGCATCCTCACACTCAACGCCGATGGTTCGTTCACCTACACACATACCGGAGCAGATGCATCCGACGATAGATTCACGTACTCGCTTGACGATGGCCGAGGCGGTCGATCCAGTGCCGAGGTGACCATCGAGGTCATCGAAGAAAATTTGGCCCCGCTGCCGGTAGAAGACAATCTCACGGTTCTAGAGGACAATTCGATCACGATCAACCCCATCGCCAACGACCGAGACCCCGAAGGAGCCAAACTCACTTTGGTCGGCGTCGTTGCTCCGCCTGCCGGAGTAGTCCGGTCCATCGACTCCGAGTTCTTCTCATACTCGCCCGCCGCCAACTTTTTCGGGACGGTTGAACTTGGATACACGGTGTCCGATCCGGCCGGAAATACCGCCGTCGGGAGAATCGTCGTTACCGTTCTGCCGGTCAACGATGCGCCCGTGGCGCGACCGGACGCAGCCACGGCCTCGTCATACCAAGCCCTGACAATCGACGTTCTCAGCAATGACAGCGACGTGGACGGGGATCAGCTGCAGACAGCGTCGGTGAGCCAAGCGGAGCACGGCATGGTTGAAATCTCACCCACCGGGCAAATCAAATACACCCCGGACAATGGGTTCGTGGGGCCTGACACCGTTGTATACAAGGTATCGGACGGCCACGGAGGATCATCCGTTTCAACCCTGACAATTGAGATACTTCCATCAGCCCTGGTGGTTGCGAACTCGGTGGCCGAGGGGCTCGGCGTAAATCGGTTGGCTTTCCAGGCCGCACCGGCATTGTTCGAGGTCGATAGCCCAACCTTGACCCTGTTCAAGGGTGTGAGCCTGTTGGCCGACTCGTTCTTCCAATCGGTCCTGGCCCTGCAAATGCCGCTCATCTTCCTGGCTATGGCGGCAGCGGCCCTCGTCTTTTTCGGGCGCTCCCCCGGAATGCCGTTCCTCGCTTCTCGTCGCCGACGGTATCGATCAGTCGTCATGATCGACCGCGAAGGCTCATTAAAGATATACGAATCCCCAAGCTATGGAAGCCAAGTCATCGCAAAGCTCGACCCAACCGCACGCGCAATCCAGTCCGTGGGAAGTCAAAAGGTCGTCGACGGAACCAGTTGGATCGAAATCGAGGGCCGCGAAGGGACCGGCTGGGTCGAAGCCGACTATCTCACCGAAGAAGTGGACCTGGCGACATTCATGGAGGATAATCGTCCGACAGAAATGGTCCGGCGCTTGGCTGACGCACTACAAGGAAACGGCCACATCGACCGCCTACTCGGACCACGTGGCTTGACTATTTCGGTCGATCGGGCTCTCGTATCCGTGTCAGCAGACACGTTCGACAATTCTGACTTTCCTACCCTTGGCGGCCCGAACGCTGGACAATTTGATGGCGCCAAAGTGGCCCCCTCGTTCCTGACAGCCTACCAAGACACGCCCCATGTCACCCCAAAGACACCTCATTCGACGTCTGCGCTCATACCGGTGCCGCTGTGGAACTTCCATTATCTGGCGGTGCCGGGCAAGACCGGTAATGTGCCATGGCTGGTGTACTTCGAATATCAAAACGGCAAGCCACGAATCGTGGCTCTCGGGGCGGACTGGTGATGAAAACCATTTCGACTCCGACGGAATATCGTGGTGACACGGATTGGGCGACGTCGATCGGCGCACCCGAGCATTGCAAACCGCCCGATGAACGACGTGAGTACTATGGCGGCCGCGACCACGCCTTAAATCCTGAACGTGGACAACCGTGATGGAAACGAGCCGAGCGATGTCTGACGAACTCCCCACAAACGACTCGAACTCGGCGTCCGTTCCGGGCAGGCAGTTCAGCGTCCTTATTGTTGAAGATGTCCTGATGATCCATGAGGTCATCGAGCGATCCCTCTACGACCTCAAAGCCTCCTTCATCTCTGTCCGTGATGGCCTGACGGCAATGGAGGAGATCGAAGCGGCCTTACCGGATCTCATCATCCTTGACCTAGCTCTCCCCATCCTCGATGGTTGGGAAGTCCTCCGACGCCTTCAGTCCGACGATCGAACGTCGGGAATCCCCGTGGTGGTCATGACCGCCCACGGACAGTCAGGACTTGAACAAGATGTAAAAAGACTCGGCGCCAGCGCATACCTTGAAAAACCATTTCGCCCGAATGATCTACGCTCCGCGGTTAATCAAGTCTTGGGTCTGGGTTAGTTTCGGCCACCAGATGCCCTTTTTCGCAACAAACCGAGGCGCTGTGTGACAGAGAGCAACCGTGAGCCATCTGGAGACTCTGATCGTAACTTGGCCAGCCAACAACCTCTGATCCTGGTGGCCGAAGATGTGCCAGTCATTCACGACGTCATCGAACTAAGCCTCAGGGAGTTCAAAGCCGACTACTT
>JAHEDI010000002.1:0-2826 GCA_024641305.1 bacterium
CTGTGCTCATCACGCAGGGTGGCGTTCTCGGCGAGCCAACCGGACTTTTCGAGAAGACAATTCTCACGGGTACGGTGCGGATTCGTACAGCAGGCCCCACATTGTTTGCCCGGTGGGGGGACTGGCTGGCGGTGGCGGCCATGCTTCTGGGGGCGCTTACCGTGGTCGAGGCGGCCGTCCGCAAGCCTTCCGACGCTTAATGAGGGGAGGCCACCTAACGGTGACCTCCCAGTGTCGGCTTTGAGGTCAAAAGACCCCGCCAGGGACAAGCCGACCGCTCTTTTCTAGCGCCAAGATTTCCCAGTTTCCATTCATAGAGGCAAGTTTCTCAAAAAAGTTGCACACGTTCGGAGGTTTCGGCGATGGTACCGATTCCATACGCGGAGTGGCCGTACTCTGACAGAGCGTCGTAAACGGTGGTGGCGCGGTCGGGACGAGTGATCACCACAAAGCCCACGCCCATGTTGAACGTGCGAAACATGTTCTCGTTCGAAATGCCACCTCTCTCGGCCAGCCAGCCGAATACCTCCGGAGGCCGCCACGTGGTCGTATCGATCAGAGCGCCGAGTCCGGCGGGCAAAGGTCGGCCGGCATTGCCTGGCAACCCGCCGCCGGTCACATGTGCAAAACCGGTCGCCAATTCGGCCTCGGCCAGCGCCAGCACGGCAGGCGTATAGATAACCGATGGCTCTAGCAGTACGTTGCCGATGGGTCGGTTGGTGCCAGGAAACGTCTCGCCGAGATCGTCAACGACCTTTCGAATCAGCGAAAACCCGTTCGATCGAACGTTGGGACTGGCGATCCCGATGATGTGATCGCCAGGCCGGATGTCGTCACCGGTGATTTCCATGCCGGCCTCCACGATCCCCAACGCCGCTCCCGCCAGGTCGACGTGGTGAGTTTCAACGATCCCGGGGTGTTCGGCAGTTTCGCCCCCTAGGAGTGCGCAGTTGATGGAGGCGCAGGCTTGAGCGACGGACTCGACGATGGTTCGCTCACGAGAAGGATCGAGTCTGCCAACGGCGATGTAGTCGGTAAAAGCGATGGCTCTTGCCCCGACTGCGGCGAGATCATCGACACACATCGCAACCAGGTCTGCGCCCACCGAGGAATAATCGTTCATCAGTCTGGCGATTTCGAGCTTGGTTCCGACCCCGTCGGTTGACATCATAAGCACCGGGTTCCTGAAGCCAGGTGGCAGGGTGATTCCCGCCGCGAACCCTCCGAACCCTCCGACCACGTTCACGCCCCAACTGGAGGTTACGGCTTCGGCGATGGTTCCTACATACTTGTCGGCCGCCTCTACGTCGACCCCGGCGGATTTGTAGGAGTCCATCAGGAGATCTCGAGAACGAATTTGCCGGCCTCAGCCGACACGTCGGTCGGGTACTCACCGGTCAGGCAGGCATTGCAGAAGCTCCCGCCCCCCGCGGCAGCCATGAGGCCGTCGATGCTCAGATACGCCAATGAGTCGACTTCAAGGAACTCGCGAATCTCATCGACACTGCGTTCCGCCGCCAGCAGCCGCGATCGATCTGAGGTGTCCATGCCGTAGAAACATGGCCAGCGATAGGGCGGCGACGAGATACGGAGGTGAATCTCCGCTGCGCCCGCCTCACGGACCATGGTGACGAGTTGTCGGGTGGTGCTTCCCCGCACGATCGAGTCGTCGACGAGGACTACACGTTGACCGTTCAAGGTGGCGGGAATCGGGTTGAGTTTCATCCGGATGCCACGATCGCGCAGCATCTGAGACGGTTCGATGAACGTGCGACCGACGTACCGGTTTTTGATGAGCCCGTCGGCGTAATGGATCCGGCTCACTTCCGCGAAGCCCTGGGCGGCCGGAATTCCTGATTCGGGGACCGGGACGACGACGTCGGCTTCGACGGGCGATTCCGTGGCGAGTAGTCGTCCCATTTCTTGACGCGATGCATGGATGTTTCTTCCGAGCAAATGGCTGTCCGGTCGAGCGAAATAGACGAATTCGAACACACATAGCTTTGGGTCGGGAGTAGTTGTGAACGGTCGGTAGCTTTTGAGGCCCGAGGCGTTTATGACGATCATTTCGCCCGGTTCGATCTCTCTGATGAACTCGGCGCCGAGAATGTCAAGAGCGGCGGTCTCGGACGCCACCACCCAACCGTTGTCACCCAAGCTGCCGAGGCATAGCGGGCGGAATCCATGGGAATCTCTCAGGGCGACCAGATTGCCCTGGTCCATGATCGTCAGAGAAAACGCACCTTCGAACATTGGGGCAGACTTCAGTACGGCATGGGCCAATCCGTTGCCGTCCGAGCGGGTGGAGTCGACCTCCCGGGAGATGGCTTCGAGCATGAGTTCGGAATCGGTCACGTTGGCCAGTTGAAGGTCCTCAGCCAACTGAAGCGTGTTGGTTAGGTTCCCATTGTGTGCCAGGGCGACCGCCGATTCGCCGACCTGCCGGTAGGTGGGCTGGGCGTTGTTCCAGACGGTTGATCCGGTCGTTGAATATCGGGTGTGTCCGATGGCTAGGTGGCCGTCGAGGGCGGCCAGTGTCTGTTCGTCGAATACCTGGGTAACCAGACCCATGTCCTTGGAGATCATGGTGGTCTCACCGTTCGAGACGGCCATTCCGGCGCTTTCCTGGCCGCGATGCTGGAGAGCGAATAGGCCAAAGTAGGTGAGCTGGGATGCTTGTTGGCCCGGGGCGTACACCCCGAACACGCCGCACTCTTCGCCCGGCTCGGAAAGATCATCGATGGTCACGAGGCCCCCATGTTACTTGCCGCTCGTTGGTGCGTATGCTGGGATCGTGCGGTACTGCTTTGTCTGCGACCATCCTGT